>JAFZOS010000039.1 GCA_017550535.1 Lachnospiraceae bacterium | reverse complement strand
AAGCTAGCTTATTCCATTCCTAAATTTACTTTAGGGTTAGTTCTGAAAAATGTTTTGAAATCTTTCAGGGATGGTTTATACTATTAGATTTTCAAGGTACTTACTGCCCTTTATCAGCGACAGCTTTACAATATTAACATGCTTAAATGCTTAAGTCAAGGGCTTTTTCCCAATTTTTTTGCTAAATATCGGCCATACAATATATATGATTTTATAGCGATTTATTTACCATATTTAGTAGTATAAAATGGGACGGATCTTTTTGATCCGTCCCCTCATTAATACCCCGCTATAGCTTCCTTATTATATAAGGAAAGAAATATCAATCAGCTTTATTTTCATCAAACTCATCTATGATAAATCTCTGGCGTCCCTTAACATCATCATATATCCTGGTAATGTATTCGCCGAGAAGGCCCGATACGAATATATTAAGTCCGCTCATAAACCAGATGAGTGCCGTTACACCCGATACGATCGTTTTGGTCTTCCTGCATACCGCCTTCTGCAAAAACCAGATAACGGAAAGGAACGCACCGAACGCCGTCATGAAACCTCCCAGGAAGGTAACGTATTCGAGAGGCTTGCTTGAAAAACAGAATATACCGTGGAAACCCATCCGAAATTCCCCCCAGAAGCGGTTGTATTTGCTGTCATCCGCCTCCCTGGCTTCACGATGAAACCTTACCGCCGCCTGTTTGAAACCGACATAAGATACCATGCCACGGAAGAACATATTGGTTTCGGGCATCTTACGGATCTCTTCGATCACCCTCCTGGTAATCAGACGGAAGTCAGAAGTATCAACCGGAATCTCTACATCCGACAGGAAGTTGATCACCCGGTAAGCTGTCATATCGATAAATTTTCTTATTTTGGTTTCGCCCTGTCTGTCTATCCTTTGGGCATAAACAACGTCATAGCCCTCCTTCCATTTCTCAACAAGTTCGGTAATTACCTCAGGGGGATCCTGAAGATCTACATCGATAACTACGCATATATCCCCCGTGCAGTTAAGCACACCTGCCATTGTGGCAGCTGCCTGCCTGAACCTTCGACTCATTGTGATGAGTTTTATATTCCGGTTCCGTTTCATCTCCTCTTTAATTACTTCATATGTACTGTCTGTAGAAGGATCAAGGCTGAATATGATCTCATAATCACAGCCCAGATCATCAACAACCTTTTCGGTCCTTTCAAGGAAGGGTTTAATTCCGTTTTCTTCATTATAAACGGGAACGACCACAGATAATTTATAATTTTCCATGATAAAGCCTCCAAATACTTCTAACATTGCCGATATATGGTGATTATGCTACGGCAAACATATAATACCATTTTAGTAAAGAATCAACAACCCCGCCGTTTTTTGAATATAATAATGACCAGTAATGTACCGATACTCATAAGGTTTAACGGAAGGCCGATAACAAAACCCCGGGGGATATATTTCAGTTCAATATTATGATCACCCTCATTTATATCTACCGCAAGAAGTCCGTCAACCGCTTTTTTTACCTCGGTTTTCCTGCCGTCAACATATACTCTCCATGCGGTATCATACGGAAACGAGAAAACCAGCGTCTTTTGCCCGGATGAACCAACACTGCCGGTCAAATGTGAAGATGATATCTTATTAAGCCTGCATTCATCGTTTGTCGCCGCCTCATACCATTTGGCAATAGCCGTTTTATTTTCATAATAAAAAGAAAAGCTATCAAGCGCAATTTTGTCCTGTTTGGGATATATAAGAACACTTACCTCTTCTCCCACGGGATAATGTCCAAGCTCCCTTATACTCCAACCGTATGAAGTAAAATATGGCTGCTTTGTAAGTCCGTTGATAACGATATCCGTATCCTGAAGTTCTTTGGCATCAAAATACATATAAATAAAATCGGTACTTGTATTAACAAAGCTAAGATCTATATATGCATCCTTTTCTTCATCGATCACGATATAGTCATTACCTTCCTGCTTAATGTTGTTAAGGGTAACCTTCACTCCTTCAACTTTGGTATAAATATCTTCACCATCATACCCAAAACTTCTTGCCAGTGCATTCTGATAAGAAAATTTATCATATTCTTCCGGGTTAAGATCCAGACAATCCCTGCTCATGGTAAAGCATAAAGGAAGGGCATAAGGATTTTGGAATATATATTTGTCATTATATCTGTAAACTTCCTCATACGGCTTAGGAGTCTCATCATACTGGGACAACAGATACTTCATACCCAACATGCAGTCGGCAAATGTGGTGCTTCCTTCACCGTAAAAAGCCCAGTTTCCGTTATTTCGAAATCCCAGTGATTCCAAAAACCTCATGGCCTGTTCAGCTTCACATGAAGAAAAATGCGACATTCCGTTATATCCTATGAGCATCGCATCATTGTTGCTCCTGCGATAAAGCTTTTCAATGCGGAAAAATCCATCATCTTCTTTATTAATATGGTCTACTATTGACTTTGTCTCATCAACAAAATCCCTGTAAGCCCCTATCCGTATTCCCTGATCTTCTTCCTTGTCCGGAAAATATGCGTTAAGTGATACATATGCATTATAGGAAGCATCGATCAAAGCAAGTACCAGAAAGAAGGGCATCACATATTTTCTGAAAGCGGCTTTTTTATACATATTTATAAGAAGAATTGCGATTGCCACATATATGCCGGTTATAAATATCGGTCGTAATCCTATTTTACCCCTTAAAATAACACCGGCGTACAACGAATAAATAACATATATGAATAACGGGATCGCAGTTTGTTTTATCCCTATTTCTCTGGGCTTCAGGAAACTCTTGTATGATAAAAATAACACATAGAAGCTAAATAGAAATGAGTTCCTGTAAGGAAAGCCGATGGGGTAAGAAAAACCATGCCAGGCCACGTTCAGAAAGTCGATATAAAATCCCAGGATAAGGAAAACAAATATCCCCGCCGAAAGCAGCTTCTCCTTTTTTGATATCTCCTTTGAAAGATAAAAGATCATGATGAAAACCAGGGCTATCGCTCCCGAATATATCAGGGGAAGACCGTCATCCGAAACGTTTCCGTTAAATACGTTCGAATAAAGTCCGGAAAACATTTCAAAAATATTGAAATTTCCCTTAAATGATATGGGTATGTGTTTACGGCTGCTCTGTTGCCTAAGCGACATCACGCCGCATAACAGGCTGACTGAGGATAATAACACACTAAGGATCGATGTTGAAACAAATATACCTATGGATCCGGCATGATTCTTAATATCTCCCGGTTTTGTTATATCCCCGTTCAGTGTAAAATAAAGATAAATGAAGAAACATATTGAAAAAATACATATCATATAGCCTATGTAATAGCTGGAAAAGATGGAAAGTGCCTGCGTAATGATGTACAGGATGCTTATCTTTTCGTTTTTGACCATTCTGTATAATCCGAGCATGATAAGCGGGAGCATCATTATATTAAAGAAATAATGGACACAGTTGAAATACCCCATGAGATATCCCATGAATGCATAGGCCGTCGAAAAGATAAGGGTTGTGTACCTGCTGCCGTATACCTCGGTCAGAAAAAAATTAAAGCTAAGCCCAATAAACCCGAGCATTATTATCATCATTACAAGTATCCCGCCGGGAAGCATTTTGTTGGGTATAAACAACAAAAGCACAAGAAACGGGTTGTTGCAGTAGTAAGCCTCAAGTCCTGCCATATCCCCGCCCAGGGTCTTTGAAAAGCTGTAAAACAGGGTATCATTTGAAAAGAAAATCTTCTTCATGTACCCGAAATAGTCCACAAACTGATATCTCATATCAGCCATCAGGATGGATGTATCACCGAACGGATAAAAACCGGACAGGATACAGATAAGCACCATGATTGCCACAGGGATCATGAATGCGGATAATGGACACAGTATTTTTCTTTTTTCATATAACAGTTTCTGCAATCCTTCTTTACCTGTTCCTTTGCTTAAAATCCATCAATATATTACAGATCCAAAGCAACAAAACCCTTCTGTTCCGAATATTTATTATAATTCTATAAAATATACCGCTTATGTGCAAGCCGGTCTGTTGATTCAGCTTTGCCACATCATATAATTTTGTTCCGTAAGCATGCCCGTAAAACTGCCCGGTTTCTTGCATGTTTAATTTTTGTATGATATATTTTATACGTCTTTTTGACACCCTTGCAATGCTAAAAGGATAAAGACCGGTATCGACGGTTTGTCGGAATTATTAGTCGGCTTTCATAATATATAAAATGTCTGATAGAAAACAAATTATAAAAGCAGCAATCATATCGATAATGGAAGGAGGCGGGGCATGAGCCTTATATCGCTTCCGTTTTTCATATTCATGTGCTGTTTTCTCTGCGCATATTACTTTGCGGGAGAAAAACATCAATGGAAGGTTCTCCTTATCGGAAATGCTGTTTTTTATATATGCTCAAATCCGGTTTATATAATATTCATCATAATATCGATAGTTTCCACCTGGTACCTTATGAGAAATCCGGTCAAACGGAATTTCTTGTTGGTCATAGCAATAAATCTTGGATTGCTCATAGTGTTTAAATACAGTGTTAACCTGGGCGTTCGTGATCTTATAGCACCGCTTGGGATATCATTTTATACCTTTATGACATTAGGTTATGCCCACGACTGCTATGACAAAAAAATAGAGCCCTGCAAAAATCTCTGGCATTATGCTCTTTTCATATCATATTTTCCTCAGCTTACGCAGGGACCTATAGGTACTTATCAGGAGATGCATGACCAGCTGATCTCATATCACAGATATAACAGGCAAAACATTAAAGAAGGCGGATACAGGATAATTATCGGCGTGTTTAAAAAGCTTGTGATAGCAGGCAGGGTGGGGTTTTATATTGATACCGTTTATTCATCGCCGAAAGGCTACAGTGGCCTTACACTTATAACGGCTACTGTTTTTTATCTCATTGAAATGTATGCGGATTTCTCGGGATATATGGATATCGTCTGCGGTGTATCAAAAATGCTCGGTATCAACTTAAAAGAGAATTTCAGACGGCCATATCTTTCGAAGAGCATCCCCGAATACTGGAGAAGATGGCATATATCCTTAAATGAGTGGTTTTTAAACCATCTCTACATGCCATCGGTTACCGCCGGCTGGAACAGAAAACTGTCAAGGATGCTCGGGAAGATATTTACAAAAGCAAAAAAAGGAACCTTACGTCTTATATTTCCCACGATGCTCGTGTGGATAGTGACCGGTATATGGCATGGTGCAAGATCATCATACCTTGGCTGGGGTATCTATTTTGCTTTTATAATGCTTGTTTCGTTTTGCACACAGTCATACGTAAAACAGCTCAATGCAAAGATAAATTGGAATCCGGACAATATCTTTATAAAGGTTTTCCAGGTATTAAGAACCCTTCTTATCTTAAGCTTCGGTGAGATTATCTACAGGTCTGAATGTTTTTCGGATACAGTGGCGATATTTAAAGGGATATTTACAAATACGAGGATAAACGGCTCCGAGATCGCAGCTGCCATGACACCATTCGGAAACGGAAATCAGGCAGCAGCTTCAATCATCATAATCTCGGTACTGGTGCTCGGTCAGATAATCATAGAAATATCAAAAGAAAGAAACGAAAAGGCATTTACCGGACACAGATATGTATATGCATTTGCGATGCTTACAGTCATCGCGCTTTTCGGTGTGGCGGGAAAATCAAGCTTTATGTATCAGGCATTTTAGGATCATGAAAAAAGTCATAATAACTGTTGCGGCGGCTTTGATCATAGTAGTCGCGGCGGTATCATTCAAAAATGTATATTCTTGTGAAATGCCGATCAAAAACAGAGGCATTCATGATGCAATTGAAAGCGGTGATCTTGATATCCTCTTTATAGGCTCATCAACCTTTCGCGCAAATATTGATATGCCTATTATGGATGAAGCTTTTGATGGCAGAGTCTATGATATCTCATATGGCGGAAACCAGCTTGTGGCAACTGCCATTCAATATGACGAGATAAAACGAAGGTCCGGCCATGATTACGGTATGATGGTTTTTGAGCTGGGACCTATGATGCTTACGCAGGAAGTTGCTCTTTCTGATTCCAGAGTCATCTGGGATCTCACCTGGGAAGGCAAAAAAGCTCTCTGGAAGAGCATGTATGATGCCGGTAATACTGATTTTCCTATGATGTATGAATATTTTGTAACATCGGGTATGGATGACCTTATAACATTTCCGGTTACCGAACCGTTTTACAGTACAAGATATTATAAGGGAGCAAAGACCGACGAAACAGAATCTCCCGGAAGGGATGTCCTTGATGGGGAAGAATTCGATATTTCGGATAAGGCGCTTATTCAGGCACAGGCAGATGCCGTGGCAGATATAATACAAAAATGCCGCCGTGACGGGCAGAAGTTCATCTTTCTTGAAAGCCCTTGCTATTACAGACTTCAGGAGGATCCGACCTTTATTAAATACAGAGAAGAGTATATCAAAATCCTCGATGAAAACAATGCATCTTATATCCTTGCTACAGACGTAGACTTTGATTCCCGTGATCCCGATCTTTTTGAGGATATGAACCATATGTCCGCAAAAGGACGCAGGGTATATACGACGGAACTTATTCGGGTGCTTGAGTCGCTCAGCCCTTAAGCCTTTGGATCAGTGCAAATATGGCTTCCACCGTATCGAAATTCGCCGGAACGATCTCGGCTGCGGGGATAGATATATCATACTCATCGTCCAGGGTGCTTATAAGCTGAATGATATCGAAAGATGTCAGTATTTTCCCGCTCACCAGAGCAGAAGTGTTTGAAAAATCGATATCGTCTCTTACATCTTCCAGTATTTTAAGCAGTTCTTCCATGGTAACCTCCATTATTTTGCAAATTACAGCGGCTTAAAAACAGTATCTGTATTATATCACGAAACCCGGCTGATTCAAACAGGAATATGTGCGCTTGCACAGGTGATAAAATAGGCGTAAAGTAAAGAGATATTAAGAAAGGTTTAGTATTCCGTGGATACAAAACTTAAGAAGATCATAAATGAATACAATTGTCTTATATATCCTCTGTTCACACTGATCTATTTTTTTTATGTTTTTGTCAGTTCGGTAAGGACAGGTATTACCATGACCTTTTTTCTTGCCGTCGGAGTTGTTGGTATATGCATCTTGCATTTTACCGTAAAAACAATTGAGGACAAGCTGTTCGGATTATATGTGTTATTTAATCTGGTCTCCGGTATATGGTGTATTTTATACGGTATTCCGTTTAGTGTTTTCTTTGGAGAGATATCAACAACACTCCTTCCAATGTTACTTTATTATGCGGGAAGGGGCTTTGATGAAAAATATGCCGCAAAATACTATCACGGGTTTGTGATTGCTGCACTCCTAATGGGAACAATAGGCGCGGTATTTTATATCTGGGCGCCCCAGTTTTATATCGATTTTTCCTATGTAAATGAATTTATCAGTAAAGCGGATGCCCAGACAATGCGGGTCAGGATGAATTCCATCATCGGATCGGGACCAATGGGCGCTTTTGTGGCCTATTCAACCTGTGTATCCATTTATTTTCTAAGGCAGAAAGAAAAAAAGGAGCGGCTCATCGGCATCATCTATCTTTTATTGTCAGTCCTGTTTTCTTTTATGGCCAACCAGAGATCGGCCATGTTCTGCATGATCCTATCCATTGTTTTTTATGAGCTTGTGGATGTCATTGTAGACCGAAGAAAGCCTGTGCGGCTTCTTTGGATAATTGTCGGAGGAGTTTCTGCTTTGCTGCTTTGTATTTTTATCTTTGCAAGGAGTGTATTTGAAAAGTTCTGGATAAGGCTTGCTTCCATACCGGACGGCTTTGGAGAAAGAACCGGTTCGTGGGTTGATGCTCTAGGCAATATGAAAAATATCTGGATAGGTGACGGACTTGGAAGTCACGGACACCGGGCTGCAGGGTTTCAGCCATATATAGTGGCTGACGGAGGCCTTATAAAGCTATATACTGAAATGGGAATCATTGGAACAATATTAATAACGTCTGTGATTATTATGGTGTATATAAAATCTCTTAAAACGGATAATAAGAATGCAACAAACGATGCTGCTTCCGTAAAAATGATCAGTTTGGTTGTTCCGGAACTTGCAGTTATCACCTCTGCCATCCTGATGTCCATCGGATCAAATGTGCTGGAGATGGAACTGTGTGCCCCGATAGTATACTTTGCGCTCGGCCGTGCCGTACAAAAGTTAAACGGTGTTCAGGTTATTGACAAAGAACAGGATATAATGCATGAATAACAAGATATCAGCGGATAATGATAATATCAAAAAAAGAATAGCCATTTACATCTGTGCCTTTTTTCTCCCATTTGCCATGATGCAGGTTTTCTGGGCATTATGTGGTATTTATCCTTTTGGCGGAAAATCCATACTTACGGGAGATATGGATCTTGAATTTGTCAATTTCTATTCATATTTCATAAACATATTCCGTTCCCGTAATGACTTTTCATACATGCTTGCAAAAACCCTTGGCGGTGACTACCCGGGTCTGGCGGCTTTTCAACTGCATGATCCCCTGCTTTTTGTCCTGTATTTTTTTCCGGAAGATAAAATAGCGGTTGGTATTGAATTGTTGTTTACACTCCAGATATCTTTTGCCGGTCTGAATACTTCAATATTGCTTAATAAAAGATACAGGGTATCCTGGATGTCCCTGCTTTTTTCAACCGCATATTCCTTCAGTGCATTTTTCTTCGGATACCTTGT
This sequence comes from Lachnospiraceae bacterium, assembly GCA_017550535.1. Lineage (GTDB taxonomy): Bacteria > Bacillota > Clostridia > Lachnospirales > Lachnospiraceae > UBA2868. The sequence continues at coordinate 128,311 of JAFZOS010000039.1, read as the reverse complement.
TCTTACCATTTATTTTGGGTGTCTTGCGATCCTCCCGCTTGTTATTTACTTCTTCCTTAAGTATCTGGATGATGACAGATACCTGATACCGTATACACTTTGTACCGTTTATTATATTTTTGTGAATTTCCATCTGGGATTCATGCTTGTTATCTTTCTTACTCTTTTGTATATCTCGCGCATCATTGAAAATACAGACAGGATAAAAAGACTTAAAAGTTTTATCATCTCGGGAATAACAATACTTCTGATCGACGGATTCTTCCTGATAAGAACAGGTCTTTCTCTCATCGGAGAAAAGACAACAAAAACTGCGGATTACGGATTCTATCGCAGGTTTCCGATGAACCAGCTTTTTGCAGGATTATTTTCCGGAAGTGCGCAGAGCGTTTTAAGGCCCCTCATATACTGTTCTTTTGCTGCCGTCTTCTGCGCAATCATGTATTTTCTTTCAGGCAGATATTCCCTGCGTGAGAAACTGGCAAATCTCTTTCTTATCATTTCGATAGCCGTCAGCATGTGGATAAACATTTTGGACACAGTGTGGCACGGCTTTAACAATCCCGAAGGGTTTTACTGGAGATATGCATACTATATAAGCCTTATACTCATTGTGCTGGGATATAAAGGTTTTATTGTCGTAGTGAACGATCCCGGCGTTAATGAAACAGAAGAGAAATCATCAATAAAGAAACAGCTTATCCTTCCGGTCCTGTCTATGCTCATCATCGCTTTATACATGATCTGGATAAAGATCGTCGGATATATATATATGGATACCGAACGCTATGTAGTAAACATAGTGCTTCTCTTTACGGTATCTGCCGCCATTGTCATGTGCATAATGAAGGGCCGGCTTAAGATTGTCGGCTGCACTCTTCTTCTTATCATTTCATTATCAGATATGTTATACAGTTCGAAAATATCATATCTTTCACTCAACGAGCCGGACGGGGGACTTCCCGAAATGTCCCGGTTCATAGATGACTACAAAAACATCGACAGTGCCATATCTTATATAAAGAAAGAAAATGACGGTTTTTACAGGATTGAAAAGGATTTTGACAGGGCAGTAAACGATCCTGCAATGTTTGATTATATAGGCCTTTCTCACGACAGCTCCTGTGAAAAAGATGAACTTATCGATTGGCTTTTAAATTTCGGTTTCTGCCGTACCGTTTATTATACATATTACAACGGAGGCAGCACATCTTTTGTTGATGCACTGTTTGGAGTGAAGTATTTTGTTTCACGTTTTAACGGAATTGAAAAACCTTATACCCATCTGCCATATGAGGGAAAATATCATGTGTATAAAAATGATTTTGCTCTTCCGATGGTTTACAGGGCTCCCGCAGGACTTACGGATCACCTGATAGACGGCGGAAACACTTTTGAAAAACAGAATTTGATCGCTGATCATTGGGGTATTGATAAAGAAATCTTCGTAAAAGCGGATGTTGAGGTCATCCCTGACGGAGTAAAAGAATCAGAAACAGGGCATTATTTAAGGGAAATCGAAGACGGTGCAATAGTATACCGGATAAATGTTACATCCGATCATCCTATATATATGTTCTTTTCTGCACCCGAAATACAGGGGGCTGAAATCTTTATAAATAATGAATCCGCCGGTCTTTATTTCACCGAAAAACACTGGGGTGTTTTATGTGCCGGCAGATACAGCCCGGGTGACATCGTAGATGTAAGGATAAAACTGCTCGGAGATGAAATTCAGATCGATGATGCGGGAATATACTATGAAGATTCGAGTGCTCTTAAAGCCTGGGCGGATACTGCTGCCGGTTTAAATGTAGGAATAGGCGAAGTCAAAGAGCTTTCAAGCTCTCATTTATGCTTTTTAACTGATGAACCCGATGATTCTGAGCTTATAGTTTCTGTTCCTTATGATAAATGCTGGCACGTAAAAACAGACGGAAAAAAAGCAGTTACAAAAAAAGCAATGGGGGCGCTCATGTGCATAGATGTTCCGGCGGGTGCTCACAGTATTGATATGAAGTATATTCCGGAAGGCACGGTTATCGGTGCTGTTGTTTCATTGACAGGCCTTTTAATGCTTGTCATTGAGATAATGATGATAAAGCGAAGAAAAAGAACTCTTTGATGATCATATAGATCCTTCCAGGGCCTTCCTGTCTATCTTGCCATTCTTATTAAGAGGAAATTCATCAAGTTTTATCGTTTTTGATGGGAGCATAAACGGCGGAAGCTTTTTATGCAGGCTTTCCGATAACATCTCCTTATCCGTCTCCCCCGTATAGAAAAGGATTATCTTCTTACGCTTATGGTCATAAATGCTGAGTGCACGTGATACTCCGTCAATAGACATTGCGGAAACATCTATATCCGATAACTCAATCCTTTGTCCCATGTGCTTTATCTGGAAATCTTTGCGTGAAGTATAATACAAAAGACCGCTCTCATCATATTTTCCAAGATCTCCTGTCCTGTATATCTGTTCTGAAAACCTTGAATTGAGTGGATTCTGCACAAAAACCTCAGCTGTCTTGTCAGGCTCCCTATAATATCCGAGGGCCAGGCAGGAACCCGAAACACAGATCTCTCCCTCGATCCCGGCTTTCTTTATTTCCCTGTCGTTCTCATCAAGAAGAAAGACTTTCTCGTTTCTGAACGGAATTCCTATAGGGATGACTTCGTCCTTTTCATATTCCCGGTCAAGTATATGATAAGTACAGTTACAGGTTATCTCGGTAGGTCCGTAAAGATTTACATACATTGCATCGGGAAGGAACTTTTTCCACTTATTAAGCTGTTTTACCGGCATCAATTCTCCCGAAAACATTACTTTTCTTATGGTTTTCGGTGTTTTATACTCAAGTCCGTTCATGATAGAGACAAAACACATAGCCGACACTGCCCAGATAAGCGTGGTTACCTTGTTATCCGTAAGATAGCCCATTAATACCGACGGATTCGAAAAATACTCCCTCGGTATAAGGACTGTCCCTGCTCCGGTATAAAGTCCGCTGTAGATATCCTTGACTGATACGTCAAAATCAAACGGTGCCTGGTTTGCGATCACATCATCCGATGTAATGTCAAAAACCCCGGTAAATTCACGTATAAACTCAATAACAGAAGCGTGCCCTACCGCAACGCCCTTGGGAACTCCTGTACTTCCGCTGGTAAAATTAACATACAGCGGCATTTTGTCATAGAATCCGGTCCTTAACTTAAGCAGAGCATCTTCATTAATAACCGCATTTTCTGCATCCCTGAGAAGTTTATGTATATCAAAGATCCTTTCCTTAAACTTATTATCAATATCAAATGTATAGAGTGCATCCCTGTTTGCTTCGTCAGTGATTATATAAGCCGGTTCGAGCACGTTTATTATGCTTTCTGCCCTGTTTTTTGTCTGTCTTATATCAATAAAGCTGTAAAATGAACCAAGATACATTGCGGCAAACATTACTGTAAGCGCATCCACGCTTTTTTCCATATAAAATACTGCCGCGCTTTCGGGTTCAAAAACATTAATATCCGGATTTTCAAGCAATCGGGATGCTGTTTTTTTTGCTTTAATTTCAAGATCCTTAAAGCTTATCTTATTATCCGGATCCGAATATGCCGTTTTCTCGCCGTATTTTTCTGCTGCTTTTTCAAGCATATCTAGTATGTTTATCATATATACTCCGTATCTGCCCTGTTTCAGATCATATCGTATAAAAAAGCTTCATCCGTGATCTTAAAGATCCAAGATGAAGCCTTCGCGGAGAAAGAGGGATTTGAACCCTCGCGCCGGTTGCCCGACCTACACCCTTAGCAGGGGCGCCTCTTCAGCCTCTTGAGTATTTCTCCGTACCGCTGAACAGTAAGATTATACTAAAGGCTCCATTCTTTGTCAACAAACCACTTTTCAGTCCTTTTTATACTTAAGTGCCGCGGTTTCGTAAAGGTCATTTCCCTCCCGGTCAATGACTACGATCACCGGAAAATCCTTTACCTTAAGCTTCCTTATCGCTTCTGTCCCAAGGTCGTCATAAGCAATCACTTCGGATTCCTCAATGCACTTGCTTAAGATTGCTCCCGCACCGCCTACAGCAGCAAAATAAACCGCATTGTTCTTTATCATGGAATCTTTAACATCCTTCCTGCGTTTTCCCTTGCCTATCATACCTTTAAGCCCTAAGTCAAGCAGCGCCGGTGCGTATTTATCCATCCTGGTGGCGGTAGTGGGTCCTGCTGAGCCTATAGGGCGGCCTTCCCTTGCAGGAGACGGCCCCATGTAATAAATGATATTGTCCTTAACATCAAATGGCAGTTCTTCACCATTTTCAATGGCTTCGTACATCCTCTTATGTGCGGCATCTCTTGCCGTATATATAGTTCCTGTTATGTATACATAGTCGCTGGAGTGAAGATCGTTTATTATACTGTCATTTAGTGGTGTGGATATGGTTTTATTCATTATTAGCACCTCACCTTTCCCTACGGGGACCACCCTTAATGGGAAGGGTTACTCCTGTTTAGATACCTGATCAGATAATACGGACTGAATGGCGGTTGACATGGCAGCAGATGTTAACGGCTACCGGCAGGCCTGCTATATGTGTGGCATAGGTTTCGATATTTACGGCAAAAGCCGTGGTAGAACCACCGAGACCGCCAGGTCCTATTCCTAAATTATTGATCTTTTCAAGCATTTCTTCTTCAAGTTCTGCTATATACCCAACATCTGAGCGTTTATTAACTGGCCTCGTCAGCGCCTTTTTTGCAAGGATCGCACACTTTTCGAAGGTTCCGCCTATACCTACTCCCACGACCATGGGCGGACAGGCATTAGGTCCCGCTTCTGATACGGCATTAAGGATCGCTTCCTTTACCCCATCTATCCCGTCTGCCGGTTTTAACATATAGATCCTGCTCATATTTTCGCTTCCAAAACCCTTTGGAGCTATTGTAAGCCTAACTTTATCACCGGGAACAATATCGTAGTGTATAACAGCAGGAGTATTATCCTTTGTGTTTTCCCTGATTATTGGATCGGAAACTACGGATTTTCGCAGATATCCGTCAACATATCCCCTTCTTACTCCTTCATTGATCGCTTCTTCTAGTGATCCGCCGGTAAAATGCACATCCTGCCCTATCTCAGCAAACACTACCGCCATTCCTGTATCCTGACATATCGGGATCATATCCTTTCCCGCTATATCAAGGTTCTCCTTAAGCTGTTCAAGGATCTGTCTTCCCAGGGGTGATTCTTCACATTTTTCCGCACTGTTCAGACAGTCCTTCATATCATCCGTAAGATAATGTGCTGCTTCGATGCACATATCCTTAAGATTATCGGTTATGACGCTTACGTTAAGTTCCCTCATATGATTATTCCTTTAAAACTATAAGGGGTAAATGCCTGAATTTACCCCTTAAAAACAGTATATTATACATTTACGAGTAAATTACTCGTCTTCTTCAGAGGTTTCTTCCGCTTCTTCGAAACCATCTTCATCGTCAAGATCATCCGGGATATCAACCTCATCGTGAACTATCACAAGTGCAGGATCTACAGCTTCCCTGTCGGTATCATCAACGATATCCTGTATATCATCATCCTCTGTCTCATTTACGCCGTCTGATACCTTTTCACGTACCTTGGCTATCTTGGCAACCCTTACCTTATCATCAAGGTTTATGAGCTTAACACCGGATGTGTTCCTTCCGAGTATCGATACATCCTTCATCGGTATCTGTATTATCGTGCCTTCCGTGGTTATCATCATGATCTCGTGATTCTCATTAACACCCTTGACGCCGACCACATATCCTGTTTTATCCATTATCTTATAGCACTTGATACCCTTACCGCCGCGGTGCTGTACCGTAAACTCATCTATCTTCGTACGCTTGCCGTAGCCCTTCTCGGATGCTATAAGAAGTGTTTCACCCTGATGGTCAAGCTGCATGCCTACTATCTCATCACCGTCGACAAGGTTCATGCCCCTTACACCCATTGACGACCTTCCGGTACACCTTACATCTGTTTCCTTAAACCTTATGCAGATACCGTTTTTGGTTACTAAGAATATATGGGTATTGGCATCGGTCGATTTAACCTCGATAAGCTCGTCATCGTCTTTTAAGTTTATCGCGATAAGTCCGTTCTTACGTATGTTTACGTATTCCATAATATTGGTCTTCTTGACTATGCCCTTCTTTGTTACCATGAACAGGTTTCGGTTCTCATCATATTCCTTTATAGGGATGATGGCGCTTATCTTTTCACCCGGCATAAGCTGCAGAAGATTAATGATGGCAACACCCCTCGAAGTCCTGCCGGCTTCGGGGATCTCATAAGCCTTAAGCCTGTATACACGGCCCTTGTCGGTAAAGAACATGATATAATCGTGGCTCATGGTCATAAGAAGATCCTCGATGTAATCATCCTCTATCGTTGACATTCCCTTTATGCCCTTGCCGCCTCGATGCTGTGACTTGAAGTTATCTACTGTCATCCTCTTTATATAACCGAGCGAAGTCATGGCAATGACCGTATTCTCCTTGGGAACAAGGTCTTCCATTGTGATATCGTATTCATCGAAGCCTATCTTCGTACGCCTTTCGTCGTTATACTTGTCGGAAATTATAAGGATCTCCTTCCTTATAACGCCGAGGAGCAGCTTCTCATCGGCAAGTATCGCCTTGTATTCCGCGATCTTTCTCTGGAGTTCCGCGTATTCTTCTTCAAGCTTCTCGCGTTCAAGACCTGTCAGTGCACGCAGCCTCATATCAACGATCGCCTGCGCCTGCGCATCCGTAAGAGCAAACCTTTCAATAAGCTGTGCCTTCGCATCGGCAACCGTTTTGCTTCCCCTGATTATCTTGATCACTTCATCGATATTATCAAGTGCGATGAGTAATCCTTCCAATATATGCGCTCTCTCTTCGGCCTTGTTTAGATCAAACTTTGTGCGCCTGGTTACTACATCTTCCTGATGCTTTAAGTACTGTCCCAGGATCTGGATAAGGTTCATTACCTTCGGTTCATTGTTTACGAGAGCCAGCATTATCACACCGAAGGTATCCTGAAGCTGGGTATGCTTATATAACTGATTAAGTATTATGTTGGCGTTTACGTCTCTTCTGAGTTCAACAACGACCCTCATACCGTCACGGTCTGATTCATCCCTTAGGTCGGTGATCCCGTCTATCTTTTTATCCTTAACAAGCTCGGCTATCTTTTCGATAAGCTTGGCCTTGTTTACAAGGTATGGAAGTTCGGTGATTATGATGCGGCTCTTTCCATTAGGCATGGTCTCAATATCGGTAACGCCGCGAACCCTTATCTTACCCCTTCCTGTACGATAGGCTTCCTCAACTCCCCTGGTTCCCAAAATAACTCCTCCGGTCGGAAAATCAGGACCCTTAACAATAGGGAGAAGTTCGTCGATATCGGTATCCCTGCCTTCTTCGATCCTGTTATCGATCATTTTAACAACAGCTGCTATTATTTCACCTAGATTATGAGGAGGAATATTTGTGGCCATGCCTACCGCTATACCGGTAGTACCGTTTACAAGGAGATTTGGAAAGCGGCTCGGAAGTACGGTAGGTTCTTTTTCCGTTTCGTCAAAGTTAGGGATAAAATCAACCGTATCCTTGTTTATGTCGGCAAGCATTTCCATCGAGATCTTAGAAAGCCTTGCTTCGGTGTATCGCATTGCTGCTGCGCCGTCGCCGTCGACAGAACCGAAATTGCCGTGACCGTCAATAAGGGTACACCTCATCGACCAGTCCTGAGCCATGTTTACCAGTGCTCCGTATATTGAACTGTCGCCGTGAGGATGATATTTACCCATCGTATCGCCGACAATACGTGCACATTTTCTGTGCGGTTTGTCGGGATAGTTACCAAGCTCGGACATTGCATAAAGAATGCGGCGCTGCACCGGTTTCATTCCGTCCCTTACATCCGGAAGTGCCCTGGCTGCGATAACGCTCATCGCGTAATCGATATAAGAGCCTTCCATTGTTTTTTTCAGATCGACCTCATGGATTTTGTCGAATATTTTGTCATCCATCATTACACCTCTAAATATCCAGGTTCTTTACAAACCTTGCATTTTCTTCTATGAATTCACGCCTGGGTTCAACCTTATCACCCATTAGCGTAGTAAATGTAAGATCTAGTTCCGATACGGATTCCTCATCCATGCTCACACGTAAAAGTGTACGGCTCTGCGGATCCATGGTTGTTTCCCACAGCTGCTCGGCATCCATCTCACCGAGACCTTTGTATCGCTGTATCTTATTATTGCTGTCCCTGCCTACCTCAGCAATAAGCTTGCTTAATTCATCGTCGCTGTAGCAATACCAGACCTTTTTGTTCTTTTCAAGCTTATAAAGCGGAGGCTGGGCAAGATAAACATGACCTTCCTTTATAAGGTCCGGCATGAACCTGTAAATAAAGGTAAGCATGAGAGTCGCAATATGTGCACCGTCGACATCGGCATCTGTCATTATTATTATCTTGTCATACCTAAGTTTACTTATATCAAAATCATCATGGATCCCGGTACCGAATGCGGTTATCATAGCCTTTATTTCCGCATTTCCGTATATTTTGTCAAGCCTTGCCTTTTCGACATTAAGTATCTTACCCCTTAACGGAAGTATTGCCTGAGTTGCACGGCTCCTTGCCGTTTTTGCGGAACCGCCGGCGGAATCTCCCTCGACTATGAATATCTCACAGTTCTTGGGATCCTTATCCGAACAGTCGGCAAGCTTTCCGGGAAGAGCCATTCCTTCAAGAGCCGTCTTTCTCCTTGTAAGATCACGTGCCTTCCTTGCTGCTTCCCTTGCACGCTGGGCAAGGATCGACTTTTCACATATTACCTTGGCAACTGTCGGATTCTGTTCAAGATAATAGGTAAGCTGTTCACTCACAATGCTGTCAACCGCGCCCCTTGCTTCGGAATTACCCAACTTTTGTTTGGTTTGTCCTTCAAACTGAGGTTCCTCGATCTTAATGGAAACAATGGCCGTCAGACCTTCCCTTATATCATCACCTGAAAGGTTCGGTTCCGATTCTTTTAAAAGCTTGGCATTTCTTGCATAATCATTAAATGTTTTTGTTATCGCGTTCCTGTAACCGGTAAGGTGTGTTCCTCCTTCGGGAGTGGTAATGTTATTAACAAAACTGAAAACGCTTTCGTTATAAGAATCGTTATGCTGCATTGCTACTTCAACATAAACATTATCGCGTTTTCCTTCGAAATAAAGCACATCCTCATATAACGCGGTTTTACTCTTATTAAGGTATGTTACGAATTCCTTGATGCCGCCTTCATAATGGAACTGCTTTTCAACCGGCTCCTCGGGACGCTCATCCCTTAACACGATCTTTAAGTTCTTGGTAAGGAAAGCCATTTCCCTTAAGCGCTGTTTAAGTGTGTCAAAATCAAAAACCGTTTCTTCGAATATGGTATCATCCGGCATAAATACTACTTTTGTACCGGTTTTATCCGGTTCACATTTATCTACAACCTTAAGGGGATACATTACCTTTCCCCTCTCGTACCGCTGCTTATATACCTGACCCTCATTGTAGATATAAACCTCAAGCCAGTTTGACAATGCATTAACTACCGAAGCACCTACACCGTGAAGACCGCCTGATACCTTATATCCTCCGCCTCCAAACTTACCGCCGGCATGGAGTACGGTAAATACAACCTCAACAGCGGGAATCCCTGCCTTTGAGTTAATGCCTACGGGAATACCGCGGCCGTTATCAACTACGGTAATCGAATTATCTTTATTGATAGTGACTGTAATTGTATCGCAAAATCCGGCAAGCGCTTCATCCACGGAATTATCAACTATCTCGTATACAAGATGATGGAGTCCCCGAAGTGATGTACTTCCTATGTACATTCCGGGACGTTTTCTTACCGCTTCAAGTCCTTCCAGTATCTGAATCTGATCGGCACCGTATTCGTTGTTATTTGTTTCTCCCATAATTATCAGTTCTCCCTTTTAACAGTTCCTTCGGTTATATTGAATATCTTATTTAATTCTATCCTGCTGTTTATAAATTCATCCAGTCCCGTACAGGTGACTATCGTCTGTATCTTTTTTATTCCGTTTAAAAGATAATTCTGTCTGTTTGCATCAAGCTCCGATAATACATCATCAAGGAGTAATATCGGAGTACTTCCCGTCAGCCTTTCAACAAGATTTATCTCGGCAAGCTTAAGTGAAAGAGCCGCAGTCCTTTGCTGACCCTGGGATCCGTATTTTTTTGTATCCACATTATTTATATTGAAAATAAAATCATCCCTGTGGGGTCCTACCGAAGTGAGCTTATACCTTATATCTTTTTCCCGGTGACGTTTAAGCTTTTCTTCGTAACCGTCCGTATCTATATTCGGATCGTATATTATGCTTATTTCTTCTTTTCCTCCCGAAATACTCCTGTGTATCCCGGCAATTATCTCATTAAGCTGATCTACGAATATCTTTCTTCTTTCTATTATCTTTGTACCTATATTTACCAGCTGGCTGTCCCATACATCAAGGGTATCCCTAAGTTCAGGATGTACCAATATATCCTTTAAAAGGTTATTTCTCTGATTTACAATCTTATTATAATTGGTAAGATTATACAGATAAACCTTATCAAGCTGGCATAACTCCGCATCTACAAATCTTCTGCGATCTGACGGTCCGTTTTTTATGATTGAAAGATCTTCGGGTGAAAAAATTATGATATTTGCAAGTCCGAGCAGTTCGGCAGCCTTTTTAAGCTTAACTCCGTTTATTGCGATTCCTTTTGATTTATCTTTCCTTAAATGAATATCTATCTGATATTCTACATCATTTTTATCAAATAATGCACGTATGTGTGATTCTTCACATCCAAACCTTATAATTTCCTTATCTTTATTACCCCTGTGTGACTTTGTAGTCCCGCACATGTAAATTGCTTCAAGTATATTTGTTTTACCCTGTGCATTATCACCGTAAAGGATATTTATTCCCTTATCAAATTTTATGACCACATTGTCATAGTTTCTGTAATTACTTAATTCGAGAGATTTAATGATCATATTATAATACCTTTATTTTTTCTCCCTTAAATTCAACAATATCACCGGGATATACCTTTTTTCCCCGTTGTAATTCGGTATTTCCGTTTAATTTTACATTACCGTTTATTATCTCAACCTTTGCTCCCAATCCTGATCCTACTAAAGAAGCAAGTTTAAGGAGCTGGCCAAGTTTAATAAACTCATCCCTTATATTTATTTCTATCATAATATATAATATGTTATTTAATTTATATTTTAGTGTTATTTTAATATGTTATTTTATAGTGTTATTTAATTTAAATCGCATATTATCTAGTGTTGACAGGTAATACCAGATAAATGTAGTTTTCTTTTTCATCCCTTATAAAACATGGAGCTTTTGCATTTACTATATAAAAATCAACATTTTCTTCATCTATTGCTCTTAATGCATCAAGTATGAATTTGGGATTAAATCCCATCTTTACATCTTTACCTGATTTATTTATATCTATATCTTCATCAAAATTACCTATTGACGATGATATGCTTACCGCAATGTTATTATCCGTAACATCTATTGAAAGGGGTTTTTTATCTCCTTCCTTTACAAAAAGCATGGATCTGTCAATACAATCAATAAATTCTTTTTTGTTTATATTGAATTTTGTTTCATAATCACTGGTAAGCATTTGATCTATATTAAAATATTTGCCTTCCAGAAGCCTTGATACCACAACTGTTTCATCAAATTCAAATAATATATGATTCTTTGTAAAATATATACTTACATCCTTATCCGTATCACCGGATAATATTTTACTTATTTCATTAAGTACCTTTCCCGGTACTATAACCCTTTTATCATCATAAACATTACGTAATTCTATATTTCTTATTGAAAGCCTGTGTCCGTCAAGAGCAGCCACCCTTAACCTGTTACCTTTTATTTCAAACAACTCTCCTGTCATCATCTTATTTGGTTCTGTTTCGGGAGCTGTTGAAAATATAGTCTGCCTTACTACTTCCTTTAAATTATATTGAGATATTATAAGAGGATTATCCTTTTCAAGATCGGGAAGATAAGAAAACTCTTCAGATGATTTACCCGATATATTGCATCTTGATTTCTCACAGGTTATAAAGGCAGTGTTTTTTTCATCAGTTTCTATTTTAATATCATTATCAGGAAGCTTTCTTACCATATCCTGAAGCATCCTGGCATCTATACATATATCTCCTTCTTCTGATATATTTCCTTCAATATAAGTTTCTATACCAAGTTCCGTATCATTTGCTGTAAGCTTTATCCTTCCGTTAAAAGCTTCTATAAGTATACATTCGAGTATTGTCATGGTAGTTTTACTCGGAACTGCTTTATAAACTATCTGTACACCATTTAGAAGATTATTTTTTGAACAGCTTATCTTCATTTCGTTTTTCCTTTCTTATATAGATATATAAATTTATTATTCTAATAATATATAATAATAGCTGTTAAAATGTTAAATCAGGTTAAAAACCTTATATATAAAGTAAAAACACAAATAATAAATATGTTTAAAATTTTAAAATATATGAGAGATAATGTTTATAAATCATTATCAGATATTTATCATATATAATTATGAACAGTTTTATAAATATATTTATAAACAGTTATCAAAGGTTAAGCTTCTTTATTATAATATCTACTTTGTTTTTAAGATCTATATCATTTTCAATGTCGGCTTCAAGTTTTTGTACTCCGTGTAATACCGTTGAATGATCCTTACCTAGAAAATCACCTATTTTTGTAGATGAACAGTCTGTATATTTATTGCAGAGATACATTACTATCTGCCTTGGCCTTACTATTTCCTCGTTTCTCTTTTTTGACTTTATATCATCCGGTTTTATGTTTAAATGTTCACATACCACATCCATGATGTGTTGTGGGGTAATTTTATTTGGAGTATTTGGTGAAATAATATCTTTAAGGGCATCCTTTGCCTTTTCAACAGTTATTTCCCTTTTATCTCCCAATATATAATATGCATTGAGTTTATTGAGGGATCCTTCAAGTTCCCTTATATTTGAGTTAACGTTCCTGGCAACATATTCGATTACTTCATCACTTATTTTATATCCTCCAAGATCCTTTTTCTTTTTAAGAATGGCAACCCTTGTTTCATAATCAGGAGACTGTATATCAATTGTAAGTCCCCATCCAAACCTTGATTTAAGCCTTTCTTCAAGTATATACATATCTTTTGGAGGTTTATCAGAAGATATTACTATCTGCTTTTTTTCCTGATAGAGTTTTTCAAATGTATTGAAAAATTCAAGCTGTGTACTTTCCTTACCTATTATAAACTGTATGTCATCGATAAGAAGAACATCTATATTTCTGTATTTTTCCCTGAATTTATTTATTGCTGCCGGTGAATTCTTACCTATCCTTATAGCTTCTATAAGTTCATTTGTGAATTGCTCACTGGGAACATACATTACCTTTGATGAAGGATTATTATTTATTATAAAATTACCTATTGCGTGCATAAGATGAGTTTTTCCGAGACCAACTCCTCCATAAAGAAAAAGAGGATTATATACTTCACCCGGAGTTTCGGCAACTGCTAAAGCTGCAGAATGAGCAAGACTGTTATTATTTCCTACGACAAAGGTGTCAAAATTATACTTTGGTTCAAGCTTCGAATTTTCGTATAATATATTATTTGATGAAGATGATGAAGATATACCTGAATTGATATCTATATCTTTCTCAAGTACGAATTTTACATCACATTCTTTTTTGAGTGCTTCGGATATACTTACTTTAATAGGAAGATAGTACTTATTACTTATATAATTTATAGACTGGGCCTTATCTGACGGTATAAGGATGGTTACGGTATCATCCTTTACTTCATAGATATCCAGAGGCTGTATCCATGTCTTAAATGAAATGTCGGTAAGAGAATATTCCTTTTGAATGGATGTTTTAATCTCTTCCCATTTATTAATTAATTCTTCCATCGGGATATACCTCGTGCGATACCCTTAAATCAATTTAAGGGCTGCTTACGTTAAAAACAATCTATTATATATTAAACCAAATATGTTAAATTGGCAAATAAATCTATATCATAAAGATATTGCCTGTGGATAACATTATCAACAGAATTTTATTAATAAAACAGTTATTTATGTAAGTTATCAACAAGGTTGTTGATAACTATTAACAATATGTGGAAAAATATTATGTAAATTTGATAGTTTACGCCTTGACTGGTTATTTTGTTTCTAATATAATTGTAACGATGTTTTCCGATAGCATATATCATTATTTTATATAGAAGGAGGTGACCGGATCATGAAAATGACATTTCAACCTAAGAAAAGGCAAAGAGCCAAGGTTCATGGTTTCAGAAGTAGAATGAGTACTCCGGGCGGAAGAAAAGTTTTGGCTTCCAGAAGATTAAAGGGAAGAAAAAGATTATCAGCATAGACCGCAGAAATGTGGTCTATTTCTCTTTTTGATGTATGACGGTAGTTTGAATGATCTTTACATATTCATTAAAGAAAAATACTGATTTTAAAAACGTATATTCAAAAGGAAAATCGAAAGCAAACAGATATTTTGTTGTGTATGTATTGGAAAACAGTAAGGAATATAACAGGATCGGTATATCGGTAAGTAAAAAAACAGGAAACAGTGTAGAAAGACACAGGATAAAAAGACTTGTTAAGGAAAGCTACAGACTGCATGAAAAAATGTTCAATAGTGGTTTGGACATTGTAGTCATAGCCCGCAGTGGTGCGGCTGATTTAAGTTTTAAATATGTAGAATCGGCATTGCTGCATCTTTTAAAGCTTCATAAGGTTTTTAATGAAGGTTTTTGATTTTATATAATTGATAAGATTATTTTGCATAGATATGAAGAATTTGCTTATATATATGATCAGGTTTTATCAAAAATATATTTCATGTCTTAAAAGGACAAAGTGTCCTTATATCCCTTCATGTTCACAGTATGGTATTGAAGCCATTGAAAAGTATGGAGCCTTAAAGGGAAGTTTACTTGCCGGTTGGAGAATATTAAGGTGTAATCCGTTTTCAAGAGGTGGATATGATCCTGTTCCGTGATCAAAAATCAAGGAGGAAGTATAATTGTACAGTGTGATTCTTACACAATACGGCGGTGCTATATTGGGTCCTGTTGCCAAGATTTTAGGTTACCTTATGAACGCAATATTCATTGCGCTTGATAAAATAGGAATTCCAAATATAGGACTTGCCATCATTCTGTTTACCATCGTTATTTATCTTATACTTATGCCCCTTACAATAAGGCAGCAGAAATTTTCAAAGCTTTCAGCAAAAATGAATCCTGAGATACAGGCAATTCAGGAAAAGTATAAAGGTAAAAAAGATAATGAATCGATGATGAGAATGAATGAGGAGACAAAGGCAGTATATGCAAAATACGGCACTTCTCCTACAGGAAGCTGTGTACAGCTCGTAATCCAGATGCCTATATTATTTGCACTTTATCGTGTGATAGATAATATTCCGGCATATGTAACAAAGGTAAAGGAAGGATTTATACCTTTTGTAAACCAGTTTATAGAAATAGAAGGAAGTAAGGAATTCATACAGAATAAAGAAAACTTCGCAGCAGTTGCCAGGTTTTCAAAGCAATTTGCAAATGATCTGTTTATAAACGGTGATAAGGACTACGTAAGGAATACGTTTATTGATGTACTCAATAAGGCAACGACTTCGGAATGGCATAATATCTATGCTCAGAGTCAGTTTGCAGGGTTAAAGGATCTTATTACAAACGCTTCACATAACGGTGCCCTGGATATATTCGAAAAGTATAATAACTTTTTGGGACTTAATATTGCCAATTCTCCTTCTTATTATTTTAAGGAAGGAATATCGGGACATCATTATCTTTTAGTTTTGGGAGCACTTCTGATACCGGGTTTATCGGCACTTACACAATGGCTAAATACAAAACTGATGCCTCAGCCTGAAAACAGCGGAGGAAACTCTCAGCAGGATACAATGGCGGCATCAATGAAATCAATGAATATAATGATGCCGATTATGTCAATGTTCTTCTGTTTCAGCCTGCCGGTAGGTATGGGTATATACTGGATAGCGGGTGCTGTTGTAAGGAGTATCCAGCAGGTGGTTATAAACAAGCATCTTGATAAGATGAATATGGATGAGATCATCGAAAAAAATGCGGAAAAAGCCAAGGTTAAAACTGATAAGATGAAGCAGATACGTGAAGCCTCGGGGCTTTCAAGTAATGCAAGGTTAAGTACTAAAGCTATTGTAAATAATGATGATATTGATAAAAAGGAAGATGTAAATACAGTATCAAATGAGAATAATAACGGCCATAAGCCCGGAAGTATAGCAGCAAGGGCTAACATGGTCAAAAATTATAACGAGAATAAATAGGAGGACAATGTAATGGAATATGAAGAGTTTACAGGTAAAACTGTCGAAGATGCTATAACGGAAGCTTGTACGAAATTTACTGTAACAAGTGACAGGCTTGATTATGAGATCATAGAAAAGGGTTCTTCGGGATTCCTTGGAATAGGAACAAAGGCTGCGGTTATAAAGGCAAGGGCTTTGGGTGAAAATGAAGAAAGGCCTGTAAGGGAAGTAAAGGAAAGTAAGGAAGAATCAGCTGAAAAGAATGATAAATCCGAGTCCGTAAAGGCGAAGGAAGGCAATGCATCCGAAATAGTATTAAACAATGATCCGAAGGAATTCCTTGATAAGGTATTTTCTGCAATGGGTCTTAAGGTAGATGTCAAGGTTGAACTTATCAATAATGATATGAATATTGAGTTATCCGGAGACGAAATGGGTGTTCTTATAGGTAAAAGAGGCCAGACACTTGATTCTCTTCAGTACCTTACAAGCCTTGTTGTCAATAAAGGAAGCAGTGAGTATATAAGAGTAAAAGTAGATACGGAGAATTACAGAAAGAGAAGAAAGGATACACTTGAGAATCTTGCTAAGAACCTGGCATATAAGGTAAAGAGAACGAAGAGGCCTGTAAGCCTTGAACCTATGAATCCTTATGAAAGAAGGGTAATACATTCGGCATTACAGAATGATAAGTATGTAAGTACACACAGCGAAGGTGATGAGCCGTTCAGGAGAGTTGTTATAACTTTAAATAAATAAGATTAATTAAAGGCTCAAAGTGCAGGTGCATTTTGAGCCTTTAATATAATAAAGATAAAAATGTGCCAGCGTAAGGCGGCAAATGAGGTGTTCATGTATCTATCCGACACTATAACTGCAATTTCAACCGGAATGAATAATGCCGGAATAGGGATAATAAGGATAAGCGGAGAAGGATCGTTTAAGATAGCTTCTGCTATTTTCCGTTTAAGTTCAGGTAAATCCGTGAATACGTTTGAATCACACAGGGTTTATTATGGCTTTATAACAGATGATGGAAAAACGGTTGATGAGGTTCTGCTTATCGCACTTAGATCTCCAAAAAGTTATACCACGGAGGACACGATAGAAATTGACTGTCACGGTGGAAACCTTGTGATGAGAAGGATACTTAAGATAATCTTAAGTAAGGGTGCCAGGCTTGCTGAGCCCGGCGAATTCACAAAAAGAGCTTTTTTGAACGGAAGGATGGATCTTTCCGAAGCTGAGGCAGTAACAGATGTTATTAATTCAAGTAATGAGTATGCTCTTAACAATTCTATAAAACAGTTAACTGGAAAGCTTACGGAAAAGATAAGGTTATTAAGAGATAAGATAAAATATGAGATAGCATATATAGAATCAGCCCTTGATGATCCGGAGCATTATGACTTAAGCGGATATTATTTAAGGCTTAGTAATGTAACAGATGAAATATGTGATGAGTTAGTGTCACTAAAAAAATCATTTAATGAAGGAAGGATAATATCTGAAGGAATAAATACGGTAATACTGGGTAAGCCAAATGTAGGTAAATCATCGCTTTTAAATTTACTGACAGGTGAAGAAACAGCGATAGTGACTGATATCGCCGGAACAACAAGAGATGCGCTTAAACAGGATATAGTCATGAACGGGTTATCACTTAAGATAACCGATACGGCCGGGATCCGTGAGACTGATGATATCATAGAAAAGATAGGTGTTGATAAAGCTCTGGAATCGGCTAAAGATGCTGATCTTATATTGATGATGATAGATTCCTCAGAAGAAATAGATGAAACTGATATAAAGATATTCGATTTCATAAAGGATAAAAATGCGATCATTCTATTAAATAAAAGTGACCTTAAACAGAAAGTAAGCGAGAATGATGTTAAAAAATTTACTCAGAAATGTATAATGTCCATTTCTGCAAAGGATGAAACCGGAATTGAAGAATTTAAAGCTAAAATAAATGAGATGTTTTTAAAAGGAACGATTGATTATAATGATGAGGTTATACTGACAAACGAAAGACATTTATACCTGATAGAAAACTCCATACAAAGTCTTGAAGAGGTAAAAAATAGTATAAGTGCAGAAATGCCGGAAGATTTTGTATCGATAGATCTGAAAAATGCATATGAATACCTGGGTACCATTACAGGCGAACAGACAGGTGATGATATAATTGATGAGATATTCTCTAAGTTTTGCATGGGCAAGTGATAAATAACATACATTATTCAAATATGTTATTCAACTATGTTATTTTATTAAAGAAAGCCGATTTAAAGGCAATCCTTACAGTTATACAAATATGTTATTAAATAAGCGGTTTTAGGAAATCAAAATGTTTGAAGAGAATTATGATGTCGTAGTGGTCGGTGCGGGACATGCCGGATGTGAAGCAGCTCTTGCCTGCGCCAGGCTTAACCTTGAAACAATCATATTTACGGTAAGTGTGAACAGTATTGCTCTTATGCCCTGCAATCCCAATGTGGGTGGCAGTTCAAAAGGGCATCTTGTACGTGAAGTTGATGCACTCGGCGGTGAAATGGGTAAAAACATTGATAAGACTTTTATCCAGTCAAAGATGCTTAACAAAAGCAAAGGGCCGGCGGTACATTCGCTGCGCGCCCAGGCAGATAAGGCCGAGTATTCAAGGTCAATGAGGCAGGTCCTTGAAAACCAGGAGCATCTCACGATAAAACAATCCGAGGTATCGGATTTGATAATCAATGATAATACTGTTACCGGGGTTAAGATATGTACAGGCGGGATATATCATGCAAAAGCGGTAATATTATGTACCGGTACTTATCTGAGGGCAAGGTGTCTGTGCGGGGAAGCGATAACCAATACCGGGCCAAACGGACTACAGGCAGCAAATCATTTGACTGCATCGCTTGAAAAGGCCGGTATAGAGCTTGTCCGTTTTAAAACGGGAACTCCTGCCAGGATGGACGGACGTACGGTCGATTATTCAAAAATGATAGAACAGTCAGGAGATGAAAGGATAATCCCTTTTTCATTTTCAACCGATCCTGAAAGCATACAAAAAGAACAGGTAAAATGCTACCTTACATATACCAATGAAAAAACACATGAGATAATAAGGAACAACCTTGACAGATCTCCTTTATATGCGGGCGTTATAGAAGGAACGGGTCCGAGATATTGTCCTTCAATAGAAGATAAAGTAGTAAGGTTTGCAGATAAGGATAAACATCAGATATTCGTAGAACCGGAAGGCTTATCAACAAATGAAGTATATATAGGAGGTATGTCATCTTCTCTTCCCGAGGACGTACAGCTTGAGATGTACAGAACAGTTCCCGGACTTGAAAACTGTAAGATAGTAAGGAATGCTTATGCGATAGAATATGATTGCATTAATCCGGTGCAGTTATACCCTACTCTGGAATTTAAAAAGATACATAATCTTTTTGCAGGAGGTCAGTTTAACGGAAGTTCGGGTTATGAAGAGGCAGCAGCACAGGGGATAATAGCCGGTATTAATGCAGCTATGTCAGTACTTAACAGGGAAAAAATAACCCTCGACAGATCTCAGGCATATATAGGAGTACTCATCGATGATCTTGTAACAAAAGAAAACCATGAACCTTACAGAATGATGACATCGAGGGCTGAGTACAGACTGTTGTTAAGGCAGGATAATGCGGATATACGTTTGAGAAAAATAGGATATGAAGTAGGACTGGTATCAAAAGAAGATTATGAAAAAGTAGTAAGGAAACAGAAGCTCATCGATGAAGAAATTGACAGGCTAAGAAATACATATGTAGGATCCGGTAAAAAAGTATCTGATTTTCTGAATTCAATGGGTAGTACCGAGCTTAAATCGGGAAGTTCTTTATATGAACTTATCAGCAGGCCGGAACTTGATTATTATATGATCGAACCGATCGATGATAACAGGCGTGAACTTGATGAAGATATAAAGGAACAGGTAAACATCAATATAAAATATGCCGGTTATATAGAAAAGCAGATAAAACAGGTTGAAGGATTCAAAAAACTTGAGAGTAAGAAGATACCGGATGATATGGATTATGATAAAGTGTCCGGATTAAGAAATGAAGCAAGACAGAAGCTTAAAGCCTACAATCCGGTATCAATAGGCCAGGCATCAAGGATTTCGGGAGTGAGTCCTGCCGATATATCTGTTCTGTTGGTATATTTAAAAGGAAAAACAAGATCATAAATGAACGACGGTTATAATCTGCTTCGGGATTCACTTGATGAATTGAAAATTGAATATAATGACGATCATATAGAAATGTTCAAAACTTATTACGATCTGCTTATAGACCGGAATTCAAATATCAACCTTACGGCAATAACCGAACGTGATGAAGTTATAATAAAGCATTTTGTAGACAGTATCCTTATATGTAAAGAAATTGATTTTAATAAGGAAGTTTCTATTGTTGATATAGGAACGGGAGCGGGTTTTCCGGGAATTCCCATTAAGATACTAAATCCGAAATGCAGGATTGTATTATTGGATTCATTAAATAAACGTGTTAGATTCCTTGAGGAAGTAATAGGAGTTTTGGGACTGAAAAACATACAATGTTTGCACGGACGTGCGGAAGATGTTGCACGTGAAACAAAATACAGGGGATGTTTTGATTATTCAGTTTCAAGAGCGGTTGCCAACTTAAGTACATTAAGTGAATACAGCATTCCGTTTTTAAAACCGGGTGGAAAGTTTATTTCATATAAATCCGATAAGGCGGAGGATGAAATAAATTCTTCAAAGAAAGCAATAAAGATGCTTGGGTCGAAGATCATATCTGTGAAAGATATTGAGCTGCCCCACAGCGATATAACAAGAAAGTTTGTTATAATTGAGAACATTGAACCGGTTGACGGAAAGTATCCTCGTAAAGCAGGTGTTCCGTTAAAGTCTCCGTTATGATGAAAGGTGGTGTCTTTTTGAAAAGCAACAACGACTTCGATAAAGTACTTAAAGAACTGTATGATGATTTCCTGAAAAAGAGAAACGAATACAAGATAGAGATCGATAATTATGAAACAGAAAAAGAGATAATAAGGAGAAGGATTGAATACAGCGAAAACATTGAGGACGAATCCAAGCTGTTTTCTCCCAGGGAGTTAGATAAAAGAAAAGTCGATTCGGTGGATGAACTTGAAGCCCAGCAGGAAGAGCTGGAGCTCATGCTGGAAGAATACAGAAAAAAGTATTCGTATTATAATGACTATTGCAATAAATTGAAGCCGTTTGTGATAAAGGAAAATAATGAAGAAAGTGATGCTGCGGCAGATGCGGTAGAAGCAACGGAAAAATTTATTAACGAGCATATGAACGAGGATGTGGTTTATAACTTAAGCCTCAATTATGATTTTGACAAAGTCAGGGATAAGTTGTCGGGAATCATGCATAAATTGGAAGTTTGCCTTAAGATTTTAGACAACGACAGTGACCGCGCAAAGAATGAAATAAAAAGTATTAACAGATCTTTGAAACGACTTTTGGAATCCATGAAATAAAAATTCAATCATGTTTCACGTGAAACATTATCCATACGGATTTGTAAAACACCATATCATGTTTCACGTGAAACATCATCTATCCATATATTGTGTTTTTACCCTGTGAAACATGTTATCATCAACAATCCGTGAAACAAATAAGCGTTATAGAAGTCATTGAAAATAAATACATGATGGGCTATACTAGATTACTGACCGGATGATAAAGTATATTTATTTAGAAGAGGAGAACTATGGGAAGAGTTGTTGCAATAGCAAATCAAAAAGGTGGTGTTGGTAAAACAACCACCGCCATCAATCTGTCTGCCGCCCTGGCCAAAAAGGGAAGAAAAGTATTACTTATTGACTGTGATCCGCAGGGAAATGCTACCAGCGGATTTGGCATTGATAAGAATAAGGAAGATTTAAACACTATCTATCAGCTTATGATAGGAGAAGTTGATGACATCAACGACTGTATCATAAAAGATGTTGTAAAGAACCTTTCGGTCATTCCCGCAAACGCTGAGCTTGCCGGAGCAGAGATCGAACTTATCGGTATCGAAAAGAATTGGATGATCTTAAAGAAGGAAGTGGACTGGATAAAGGATAAGTATGACTTTATCATAATCGACTGTCTGCCTTCCCTTAATATACTGACCGTCAATTCCATGACAACAGCTGATTCTATCCTGGTTCCGATCCAGTGTGAATACTATGCTCTCGAAGGGTTAAGCCAACTTGTCAAAACGATCAATATGGTAAAAAACAGGATCAATCCCAATCTTGAAGTAAATGGGATCGTATTTACGATGTTTGATTCTAGGACGAATCTGTCACAGCAGGTTGTAGATAACGTTAAAGATAATGTAAGTTACTACGTTTACGATACCGTCATACCACGGAACATACGTTTGGCCGAGGCTCCCAGTCATGGACAGTCTATCGATCAGTATGATCCTAAATCTGTAGGCGCGGAAAAGTATGCGGAACTGGCAGCAGAATTTATCGCTCATGACAAATTCTGTTAGAAGGAGGAATATATGGCAGCAAAAACAAAAGGCCTCGGAAAGGGTCTTGGTGCTCTCATCCCGCTTGATGAGCTTGATGTAAAACCCGAGATAGATGTAAATAAAAAGACATCAACACCGGATGAGATGGTAAAGATATCAAAAATAGAACCAAGGAAGGATCAGCCAAGGAAGAACTTTAATGAGGATAAGCTTCAGGAGCTTGCTGATTCTATCAAAAAATACGGTATCATTGAGCCTATCATAGTCCAGGCTGGGAAAGATCATTATGAGATAGTTGCCGGTGAGCGCAGGTGGCGGGCTGCGATGAAGGCGGGTCTTAAGGAAGTACCCGTACTCATAAGGAATTTTACCGAACAGGAAAAGGCAGAGATATCCCTTATCGAAAACATCCAGAGGGAAGACTTAAATCCGATCGAAGAAGCAATGGCATATAAGACGCTGCTTGAAAAGTATGATCTTAAGCAGGACGAGGTTGCCGAGATAGTATCAAAGAGCAGGACGACCATTACCAATTCCATCAGGCTTTTGAATCTCTGCGACGAAGTTCAGCAGATGCTTATAAATGAAATGCTTACTCAGGGACACGCCAGGGCACTGCTTGCTATCGAGGACAAGGAGCAGCAATACAGTATCGCACAGCAGGTTTTTGATAACAATATGTCTGTGCGGGAAGTTGAAAAGCTTATCAAGTCACTTGGCAAGCCAGCAAAACAGAAAACGGAATTAAAACTCGACAATGATTTTATCTACAGGGATTTCGAAGAGAAGATCAAAAATGCTCTGGGTACCAAGGTTACAATTAAACCCAAGGATAATAAAAAAGGCAAAATAGAGATTGAGTATTATACAGCAAATGATTTTGAAAGGATCGCTGAGCAGATAATAAGTTCTGCGGTTACCGAATAGGGAATATATATGAACAGTAAGCTTTTTAATTCAATGGGACTTGATATCGATCCGGGAGTAATGTTTATCCTGCTTTTTGTTTTTTTGATCATCCTTTTTGCGGCATTTGTCTCGCTTCTTATGAAGTACAGCCGGCTTAAGACAAGCTACGATGTTTTTATGAAAGGCCGCGGTCCCGCAAGCATGGAAGAGGAGATCAAAAGCCTGTTTGATGACATCACCCTTCTTAAGGTTACGGCAGAAAAAAATAAGAAGGATATCGGACTTATCATAGAAGATTTAAGAGAAACTTATCAGAGGGTAGGCATAGTCAAATATGATGCTTTCAAGGAAATGGGCGGAAAACTTTCCTTCAGCATCGCTCTCCTTAATGATAACAGGACGGGGTTCATATTAAATTCCGTTCACAGTTCGGACGGCTGCTATGTCTATACCAAGGAGATAATAGACGGAGAATCACCCATATCGCTTGGCGACGAAGAAAAGAAAGCACTTATGCTTGCACTTCAGGGTGACAGTACAAGGTATAATTGACTTATTTGAGGTAGATCATATTGCATCAGTATTTAAGTGCGGCCGGATTCAGTAATATAAAAACGAAGAAGGATCTTATGGAGCTTGTAAGGCAGGTTATCCTGGAACCTTCGGAAAAGAGTTTTATTGAAACGGACAGAAACAGCATAATATGTGAATATGTCAGGTACTTCTCTCCCACTACCGGTATTGCGGTAAGGGGTGAATATGATGACAGCAATGAACTGACTCTGGATTTTTATTATCCGGTGTGCAGGGCATATAATGTAAGTACCAACGAATACGTCAGTGTGGAACGGTATTCGGCTCATGAGTATTTTGCGGGTGTATGCGACGATCCGAGGATAGGAGTTACGCTTATCTTTGACATCTGTAACTCGGTTGATGTCATGAAACGGATGGCACAGGAGAAAAAAGAAACCGAGGAGAAGATGACGGTCAGCTTTTCGGGATTGTCAGTAAGCGGAATGATAATGCTTCCCATAAAGAAGGATAAGAAAGAAAAGCTAAAGACCGAAAAGAACGCGAGCAACCGGAACAAGCTTTTGATGGCGGCAAGGAACGGTGATGAAAATGCGATCGAAAGCCTTACTCTTGATGATATAGATACTTATGCCCAGCTGTCAAAGAAGATAAGAAACGAAGATGTTTATACTCTCGTAGAATCATACTTCATGCCCTACGGTGTGGAATGCAACCTTTATTCCATAATGGGTGAGATCACTGATTTTACGACGGAAAAAAACTTAAGCACCGATGAGGAACTGTATATCCTGACTCTTGACTATAACGGGATGGCAATGAACATAAGCATCAACAAAAAAGATCTGCTTGGCGAACCTTTGGCTGGACGAAGGTTTAAGGGAACTGTGTTGATGCAGGGTAAGGTCGATTTTAGCTGAAATGATAAATGAGAATGAACACCTCTTTAAAGGGGGTGTTCATTTGTCAACTTAAGGAGGATTTATGGTTGATAATGCCGAACTGATGATCGAGATAAAGGATCTGGATATCACATTCAAAATGGCGACAGGGGATGTCCATGCCATACGGGGAGTCGATTTTTGTCTGAGAAAAAACGAAGTGCTTGCTTTGGTCGGTGAATCCGGATGCGGTAAAAGTATTACGGTTAAAACCATAATGGGAATCCTTCCGGAAAATGCAGTTATCAATTCGGGAGAGGTTATTTATCACGAAAACGGCAAAGAGACAGATCTTCTAAAAAAGCATTTTTCATGGAGACAGAAAAATATAAACGGTTCCAATATCTCTATGGTTTTTCAGGATCCCATGACTTCACTCAATCCCACCATGACAATAGGCGCGCAGTTGATAACGGCTATCCGCGATCACGAGAAGGTTGGGAAAATGGAATCTTATGCCCGATCTGTCGAACTTTTGCAGGAAGTAGGCATTACGGATCCCGAACGTACAATGGAACAGTATCCTCATCAGCTTTCGGGAGGGATGAGGCAGAGGATAGTCATTGCTATTGCCTTATCATGCAATCCAAGGATACTTATCTGTGATGAGCCGACAACAGCACTTGATGTGACCATACAGAACAGGATACTTGATCTTATTCAGAACATTCAACGATCACGAGGGATATCTGTCATATTCATTACCCATAACTTAGGTGTTGTGACAAAGATAGCCGATTATGTGGGAGTCATGTATGCAGGAAAGATAGTTGAATACGGAACCGTATTTGATATTTTTTATGATCCAAAGCATCCATATACATGGGGACTTCTTTCAGCCATTCCTGAAGGAAGCGATGATAAAAGCGATCTTTATTCCATTCCGGGAACACCGCCAAACCTTGCAGAGGAAATAAAAGGCGATGCCTTTGCACCCAGGAACCCTTACGCGATGACGGTTGATTTTAAGGCGGAGGCTCCGGCATTTAAGATATCAGATACACACTATGCCGCAACCTGGCTCTTGGATGACAGGGCACCAAAAACGGAAATGCCCGCAGCACTTAGGGAACGGATAGAACGCATGAAACAGGAGGGCAGGGATTATGTCAAAAACGAAGAATGATAAAACCACCCTGTTGTCGGTTGATGATCTGTGTATGTATTTTGATGTGAACGGAAAGCGTATTAAGGCTTCCGAACATATCAGTTTTGATATCCGTAAGGGAGAGACCTTCGGTCTTGTTGGTGAATCCGGGAGCGGTAAATCAACCATCGGAAAATGTATCATAGGTTTAAACAAGGCAACAAGCGGGAGCATAGTTTTTGAGGGACAGGAATTAACCGGGATAAAAAGCCGTAAGGAATACATGGAAAAGTTAAAAGATATACAGATGATATTCCAGGATCCGATGTCATCCTTAAATCCCAGAAAACAGGTTGGTGAGATAATCCGGGAAGCCCTGGTCATACAGGGTATCGGACGATCAAGGGATGAACAGGATAAGATGGTTATGCAGATACTTAAAAAAGTAGGTATTCCCGTGGAATACAGGAACCGCTATCCAAAGGATTTTTCGGGCGGGCAGCGACAGCGTATCGGTATTGCAAGAGCACTGGTTGTAAATCCGAAGCTCATCATAGCCGATGAATGTATCGCCGCATTGGATGCTTCCGTTCAGGCTCAGATCGTAAACATGTTAAGGCGCATAAAGGAAGAAACGAAAACGTCGTTTTTGTTTATTTCCCACGATCTTACAATGGTTCGGTATTTATCCGAGCGCATAGGTGTACTGCACCTTGGGTATCTTCTTGAAACGGGAACCTCTGATGAGATATTTGAAAAACCGCTGCATCCTTATACAAGGAGCCTTCTTGAAGCGATCCCGCATTTAAATCCCGTGGTTCAACCCGATAAAACAAGGCCGTATGATTATGGGACATCAGGCATCGATTACGGGCTGGGTTCATGGCATGATATATCTGAAACACACAGGGTATGGTGTACGGATGCCGAATATGAACTGTGGAGGGAAGGAAAATGAAGAAAAGATATTCAGTGTTCTTTATATGCCTGTTCCTTGCAGCAGTATTGTCCGGATGCGGAAAATCAAGGAACGAAAACAAAGAAATCAGTATTACGATCCCCAGTACGCCGGATACTGTGGATCCACAGCTTGTAGCTGAAACCAATTCCGTGTTTGTTGCCGATTGTTTTACATCTACATTATATGAATACAACGAAAACAGGGAACTTGTTCCGTGTCTTGCGCAAAGCTGTGATATATCTGATGACGGACTGACATATACCTTTCATTTAAAAAAGGGACTTAAGTGGAGTGACGGAAGGCCGCTTACGGCAGAAGATTTTGTTTTTGCACTTCAAAGACTTGCCGATCCCGATACGGGCAGCAATTCGGTATACTTTATTACTGACTGCTGTAGTATTAAAAATGCGAAAGAAGTATCTTTGGGGACGAAACCAGTGAATGAACTTGGAGTGTCTTCTCCGGATGATGATACATTTGTTGTGGAACTTACACAGCCATGTCCGTATTTTTGCGCTCTTGTTTCAGCAGTGACATTTTCTCCATGCAATGAGGATTTTTATCATTCGACCGGAAAAAACTATGCAAACAGCGCCGAAAACCTTTTAAGCAGCGGACCATATATCATTGACAGATATGAGCCTTTGGCTATGCAGATACACTTTAAGAAAAATCCGTATTATATGGATGCCGACAAGATAACGATACCGGGTATAAATCTTCAGGTAGTTGCCAATCAACAACAGGCGTTGATGTGCTACGAATCGGATACGGTAGATATTATATCCATATCAGGTGAACTGGTCGAGCTTGCCGAAGGAGATCCCGAACTGTTTGTATTCCCGCAGGCATCTTTATTCTTTTTTGAATTAAACCAGATAAACTGTCCCGCCCTTATGAACAGAAACATAAGGATGGCGCTTAATAAGAGCCTGGATCGTGAAGATCTTGTAAATAACCTGCTTAAATCAGGTTATACATCTATGACAAGGGCCATTCCTTCTGATTTTTATATTCAGGGAGACGGAACGGATTTTGCAGAGGACAGAGAACGCTATGATGAATATATGGCGTACGATACGGTTAAGGCACAAAAACTTTGGGAGCAGGGGCTTAGTGAGCTGGGAGTTTCAAGGGTGTCATTAACGATGATATACAATAGCAGCCAGAGCAGCTTTTGTGAAGCAGTTAAGGCACAGATGGAAAAAAACCTTCCGGGACTTGATATTGAACTTAAGCCGGTACAGGGTAAAGAGTTAATACAAAGACGCATGTCGGGAAATTATGATATGTTGTTTCTTGGATGGGTTGCCGACTATGCGGACCCGACAGCTTTCTTGGATCAGTTTATTTCTTCCGCACATGATGGCGAATATAACAATCCCGAATATGATAAGATTTGTGAAAGGATCCAGGGTGTGGAATTTGTGGGCAATACAGCGGCACGTGATGATATGATGCATAAAGCGGAAGATATGCTTATGGAAGATGCGGCACTTATTCCGGTGTTTACTAAGGGAAACACCTTTCTTATACATGATGATATAAAAGGATTTCAGCAGCCGCCGACAGGTATCGGGCTTGTGCTGAGGAGTTTATCAAAGGAGGTGAAGTGATGGCCGGATATTTGGGAAAAAGACTGATGATCTCCGTGGTCACACTTTTGTTCATATTGCTTATATTGTTTTTACTGCTCCAGTTTATGCCCGGGTCTCCGTTTAATGATGAAAAACTATCCGTTGAACAGGTTGCGGTCCTCAAACAGAAATACGGACTTGATAAACCTGTAATAGTGCAGTTTTTCAGATATCTGGGAAATATGGTCCGCGGCGATCTGGGCGTCAGTTATTCACTTTCACCGAATACACCCATTACCGACCTTTTGAAAAATCGATTTCCGGTTACGATAAAGATGGGATTTGCAAGCATGATGGCGGGAACACTGTTCGGATTGATCCTTGGTTTTCTGACAGCTTTTTTCGGAAACCGCATTTTGACATTTATTTACAATTTGCTGACGCTTCTTGGGATAGCGGTTCCTTCATACCTGTTTGCAATGGGTTTTTCCTACGTATTGGGTTACAAATTGAAGCTGTTCCCGCTATTGTATGATTTCAGGGCAGCAGGAATAACACAGGTGATGCCGGTTGCGGCAATGAGCCTGGGGGTGATGGCAGTCATAGCCCGGTTTGCAAAAGCTGAAGCCTCGGAGGTTATGAAGTCGGATTATGTTCAGTTTGCCAAATGTCAGGGACTAAACAACAGTACCATTATCCTTAAGTATATCCTTAAAAACTCACTTATGCCTGTTATTACTGTAATGGCCGGTCTGTTGGTGGGACTGCTGACGGGTTCGCTTGTTATCGAGGAGATGTTTTCGGTGCCGGGAGTCGGCTCTCTGTTGACCAATGCCATAAGTGCAAATGATTACAGCGTGGTTATAGCATTGAGTTTTATTTATTCGCTTTTATATGTGGTAGTAATGCTTATACTGGATTTATTGTATTGCCTTATAGATCCGAGGGTCCGCCTGGGCGGAAAACCGGAATAGGGAAAGGGGTGAGTGGAAAATGTCAGCAGCAAATGTTTATGTGCCTGTTAAGGAAGATTTTGTTCCCGCGCCCGCAGAGTATACGGAAAATGCAGTACAGGAAGCGGCAGGCGGAGTAAGGCATGAGATGCTTAAACGCTTTTTTGCCTATAAAACGAGTGTAACGGGAATGGTGATCCTTATCGTACTTATCCTGCTTGGACTCATCGGACCTCATATTTCGGGTCATGCCTATGATCAACAGAATCTTTCCATGGCAAACTTGGCACCCCGAGTTCCCGGACTTGCATCACTGGGTATCTTTGACGGAACGGAAACTGTTCCAAAAACAGATGGCGCGGTCAGGAGAAACAGATATGAAGAACTGGGAGTCACGGATACATATTATATATTCGGTACGGATAATCTTGGCCGCGATATGTTTGCCAGGTGCTTTATGGGACTAAGAATATCGCTTATCATCGCGCTTGCGGCAACAGCAATAAACCTTGTGATCGGCATGAACTATGGAATCATTTCCGGGTACTTCGGAGGAATGACAGATATATTGATGCAGAGGATCATAGATGTTATAGGTTCCATTCCGACACTTGTAGTTGTGACTCTTCTCATGCTGGTGTTAAAACCCGGGATGGGTTCGATCATATTTGCTCTTATGCTTTCCGGCTGGATCGAAATGAGCCTTATTTCAAGGTCGGAGGTGCTTAAGGTAAAGGAGCTTGAATATGTGCAGGCTGCAAGGACCATGGGTGCAGGTCATATGCATATCATCTTTAAGGATATTGTACCGAACATAGTGGGAAAGCTTGTTACTCAGATAATGTTGAGCATACCAGCGGCTGTGTTTCTTGAGGCGTTTTTAAGCTTTGTCGGACTGGGAATGCCTGCAGGAACCTGTTCGCTCGGAACGCTGCTTTCGGATGGATTTTCAAATGCGATGCTTCATCCATATAAACTGCTTCCCGCTGCGATCATAATGATCCTTCTTATGGTTGGATGCCATATGGTTGCGGAGGGACTTAAGAAGGCAACGGAGTAAAATAGCTTGCCAATTCAGGAAAAAGAATATATAATCTTTCTTGTGTTTGTACGTCTACGTAGCTCAGCAGGATAGAGCGTTCGCCTCCTAAGCGAAAGGTCGGAGGTTCGAATCCTCTCGTGGACGGGAATTATAAGGAAGGGATGGTATTATTTGATACCATCCTTTCTGTTAATAATATAAAATCAATGAACAGAAAATATGATGAAAAAAGTATTTGCGGTTATTTTAGCTGTTTTGGGCCTGGCGATATTATTTATCATTCTGGCGGGACAGTTATCCATATATCTGACAGATCATTTGAACGCCGTTTATCTTGATCTTTACAAAGAAAATGCAACAGGCGTATCCTCACCGTGGTATGACACGGGATATCATATTGTTGACAACCGGTTTATTAAGGAAATGTCGCGGATAAAAGAGGATGAAAAAAGTGTGATATCCATAGGTTCTTCGGTATGTGTTGTTCCGTTCCATGATGAGGTCGCAGTGAAGGATGATTCTTATGCATATCGTTTTATGACATGCGGAAACGGATGCTACAGATCGGATCAGATACTGTATCAATTATTATCCGAGGAAAACCTCATAGGGGATTCGGATATCATTAAACTGGAGATATCCTTTTCCACATTTCGCGATCCATCCGTAACTATCACCGAAACGATACTTGATAAATGGGGTAAATATCATGTGGCAGATGAGAATGGTTCACAGGGACGGATCATTATAGAAAAAGGGTCCGGGATACTGACTCCTCTATATGTATTTAATACATATCTGATAAGGATCCAGAATGCCTGGGATCTTCTTATGGATTATAAAGATCAGGTACCGGGGAAGAGTCATGGGATCGGTCTTACAGAAAGGGCGGCACAGTTCGGGGTCACTGCGAATGGAAAGTATGACAGCCTTATCATTCCGGGTAATTTTCGAAATAACTATTACAATCCGGAGGCTGTTGAGGGGTCGCTCAATATATCGGAAGACATGAAAGGCATAATGGAAAACCTTATAAAGGATATAAACAAGAATTATCATCTTGTCGTTGAATTGTCGCCCATGCCGCCAAACCTTGATAATACTGAATTTGGATGTGAATATAAGGATTATGTGGACAACAGGCTTATCCCATTCCTGAATGAAAGCGGGATAAGTTATGTGGATTACAGGAACGATTTTGAGCAGGATCAATATGCTGACGGAGTGCACCTTGGATATGATGCGGGCATAGAATACACAAACAGGATTATGGAGGATATAAATGAGTACGCAGGAAAGATTACAGGAAGTTTTTAGAGATGTGTTTGATGATGAAGAGATAATCATAGGGAATGAAACAACGGCTGACGATATCGAAGGCTGGGATTCTTTGTCTCATGTGGCACTTATTGTGGCTGTCCAGGATGAGTTTGATATTAAGTTTTCCATAGTGGAAACAAGTGCCCTTAAAAATGTTGGGGATTTTATAAAACTTATAGATAATAAGATCGAAGGGAAATAAAATGATCGAACTGTCGACTAAATCATTGTTTTTTGCCTGTATGATCATTATGGCGCCGTTTCTTTTAAGATATAGGTCGCGAATAAGACAGGAAGTATTTCTTGTTATGAACATACTGGTCATTACGGTCGCTTCCCGTTCGGTTTTGCAATGGATCATTACGGCTTTATGGGTAGTGCTGCCATTTGTTCTGATGCACTTTTTGGGCGATCGGGAAAACCTGAAGCCGGTTATGATAACCGGCATGGTTATTGTCTATATATATCTTGCCAAATACGGTTTTGTCTTTTCCCTGCTGCACCTTCCGGAGTTATTTCTGTTTAAGATCCTTGGATTGTCCTATTTCCTGTTCAGAGAGATAGATTATATCATGCAGTATTCAAGCCTTAAGGAAGAAGGCTATTCCCTGAACCTGACAGATTATCTTAATTATGTATTGAATTTCTATACCCTGATGGCCGGCCCCATATTAAGGTACAGGGAATTTGTGGATGATTTTTACAGATATGGGGATGAGGCGGGTTATATACCGATAACAAAAAAGGAAATGTTTGATCATATTAACAGGGTGATCAACGGATATGTTAAGGTTTATGTTATATCAGCTATCCTGGATTCATGGGCAAAATACTGGTTTGACGGATTGAGGGATCATTCGGGTTTTATAAAAGCGGCAGCTGCATTTTGCATTTTTGCTTTTCTGAATTGCTGGTATATATATTTTAACTTTTCAGGCTATTGCGATATTGTTATCGGCGCCGCGGGTCTTTCCGGTATGAAGATCCATGAAAACTTTAACAAGCCATATCTTTCAAGGAATGTGGTGGAGTTTTGGAACAGACACCATATCACATTATCCGAATGGATCAGGGATTATATCTTTACGCCGTTTTACAAATGGCTCCTTTCAGTACCCTTTAAGAAAAAAATCATTTTATCGCAGTCTGTTGCACTGTTTGTTACTTTTCTGGTTGCCGGGATCTGGCATGGGACCACTATCGATTATGTAATGTATGGTTTTTTTCAGGGACTTGGCATAGTAGTTGCATCCCTTTGGAAAACAAAAAGGAAAAAATGGCTTGGAAAGGAAAAGAACAAAAAGTATGAAAACAATATGGCGGTTATCACAGTTACGCGCATCATAACATGGGGATATATCTGCCTGACGTTTACTTTTACCGGATATCCGGTGATGTCTCTGTTTATAAACCGATAGAGTAAAGCAGCAGTTATTCTGTTCCGGAGGAATAAGAAATGGATGAAAAGTTTTGTTTTAAAGACGTATTAAAGATCATATGGATGGGGTTAAAGACAGCGGTTGTGATCTATGCTGTTTTTCAGGCATCAAATCTGACGATACTGTATCAGGGATTCTAAATAAACAGTGAAAAGAGGGCTGTATTGACGGATTTTTGGTAAAAGTTACTTAAAACAGTAAGGTGAATTTGGTTAAGTATACAAAATAACAAAAGCGCAAAGAAAGTTTATAAAAAGGTATTGCTAAAGGCAAAATGTTATGTTACCTTGTACTCGTTACGCATTTCATATCTGTTTTATGATCACGGAGGAGGGGAAAATGAATGAGAATAAGGGCACATATCACGGAACATATAAGTACAAATCAGGCGGAGAAAAACGGGTAGTAAGAAGCCTCACGGATCTTTACCGGCATAAAAGAATATGTGATTTTCCGACAGATCCCGATACCTTACACAGTATTATGCTGGATATCATAAATTCAGTTCACTACTGTTACAAACGAACGGATGATAAAGGCAGGATCGAGTATGAGATGATCGATGAACTGAACAACATTGCGTTTGTGGTAAGGGGATATCAGCAGATAAAAGACGGAAACTTAACATGCGGGTTTAACAAGGAATTGTTTGAGTTCCTGCTATTGCACGGCATGAACTATGACAAGGGGCAGATCATAAGGATGCTGATAAAAAGCAGGCTGCTGGCAATGCTCAGTATATGTATACAGAACCGCGAAAAGTTTACCTTCAGTCCAAAGCTGTTATCCGGCTACTATAACGATCCTGATATAAGCTTAAGCGATAAAAATCTTCTTTACATGATGACACATCGGGTGTGTATCCCACAAAAAAGCGATTATGAATTAAATATTGAAAAACTGACGGTGGATGAGATGATCACCGGCATTAAGTATGGTATCCTTGACGGATCAAAAGAGAAGTTATACGGCAGTATAAAAGAAGAAGTGCTTTTGCTGGGTAAAGATCCGGATAAGGAAGATGATTATAAAGAGATCGTATCAAACATAATGATATTAAATGATCTGGGCGCACTGCCGATAGAACCGTTTAGGGAATCGGTAAAATGGCATATTATGTATAAGGCTAAGTACACCCCTGAAACGATCGATTATGCCGGGATGGATCTTGATATCCTCCCGCTTATCAGCAGTCTTAATACGGCGGGTAATCTTAAGAAAAACGGAGGATTCCTGCTGTACGAAAGGGTTAAGGAAAGGTGCAAAAGGGATCCGGGATTTGCAGCATGCACTGCCTGCGAGACGATCCTTAACAGATATGCGGAAGGTAATATATCAGGGAAAGAGACACCTTTAAAAGTCATTGAATAAAGCCCGATGTGATAGTATAATGGTACAAGCCCATTAACGCGGAGGGTTTTATGAATTACATAGTACTGGATCTTGAATGGAACCAGGCCTCGGATAAACATAACCGGGATTTTGGACTTCCCTTTGAGATATTGGAGATCGGTGCGGTAAAGCTTAACAGAAAAATGAAGGTCGTTGATAATTTCGATGAGATCATCAAACCGCAGATCTACCATACGATACATTATATAACTACAAAGATCATAAATATGGATAAGGAGGACTTAAAGAAAGGTCGTCCTTTTCCGGAAGTAATGGAAGACTTCCTTAAATGGTGCGGAAAAGATTATGTTTTCTGTATATGGGGTACGCTTGACCTTACCGAACTGCAGAGAAACATGGTTTATTACGGAATGGATGAGCTGTCATCCGGCCCACTTATGTACTTTGATATACAGAAGTTTTTCAGTATGACCTATGAAGACGGCAAAACCCGCAGGGCCCTTGAATGGGCGGTTGACTACCTTAACATAGATAAGGATATCCCGTTCCACCGGGCATATTCGGATGCATATTATACCGCAAAAGTATTTAAGATAATAGACGACTATAAACCTGAAATAGAAAAATACGTTTCTTACGATGTTTTCATGGTACCGCAGAATAAAAGACAGGAGGTACATGTTAACTTTAAAACGTATTCAAAATATATTTCGAGGGAATTCGATGATAAAAATGCGGCTATAGAAGACAAAGCGGTAAATTCAACCAAATGCTATTTATGCGGAAGGAATGCAAAGAAACTCATAAAATGGTTTTCGGTAAACGGTAAACATTACTTCTGTCTGGCATATTGCAAGAAACACGGTTACCTTAAGGGTAAGGTCCGGATGAAAAAGGCGGACGACGGTAAGGTATACGTGATAAAAACATTAAAGCTCGTGGGCGATGACGTAGCACTGCAGATACGGGAAAAACAGGATAAGTTAAGGCTTCAGCGGATGGAGAAGAGGCATCTTAAAAAAGAAAGGGAGAACTGAGTTGATCAACCCTTTCTTTTTTTATATCTGTTCCGTTTAAGGTTCCGAAGGTGGCGGTCGGAATAAGAATAGCTTGATATGAATGATTTAAGGAACAGTAAGATGATGATAGATACAAGAGCAAGTGCAAGGATCAGGATGATCCGCCTTACATTGACAAAAACCGTTTTCTTCGAACGTTTTAAAGCGGTGGGTTCCTTGCCGGAAGTATCACGCAGTATATTTGAGAATTCAAAAGAATCGGCAGAAGACCTGGCGTAGTCAAGAGTAGTCGATCCAACGTGATTTCCGGAAAAATAGTAATCAATGGTTGCAACATGGTCAGAATCATCTTCCAGGTAAGTAAGTTCGGCCTGTGCATCAAAAAAGTCGGCTGTTTTCGGAAGGATAACATAGCCGGAATCGTTAAGATCAAGGGCCTGCTTTGAACTGCCCATTATATCAAGGTCTGTTTTAAAGAAGGTGGAACTGTTCAGTGTATAGCGGGTTTCGTTGTCCTTTATGTTTATCTGCTGAAAACCGTCAAAACCATAGTCGAAAAGCTTTTGCGTGTCTATGAACTGATCGGGAGCCTCCTCTTTCATTATCACACATATGAGCCTCAGGCCGCCGCGCTCTGCGCAGCTTACAAGAGTCTGCCTGGCTGCCTTGGTATAACCCGTCTTTCCGCCGATAAAGCCGTCGTACTGGTATTTGTACCCCTGCACCATTAAATGATGATTGTCCATTATCCTTTCCTCTGACTGGATATTGGTAGCGGGGATGGTATATGTCCTGGTTCCCGAAATGTTGGCAAAAGCTTCGTTTTTATAGCATTCCGCGGCGATCAGGGCAAGATCGTAAGCACAGGAATAATGCTGCTCGTCGGGAAGACCGTTGGCATTTATAAAGTGTGTGTTGTTGCATCCAAGCGCTGCGGCACGTTCGTTCATCATATCAACAAAGGCTTCAAGGCTGCCCGCCACATGTTCGGCAAGTGCGTAAGCAACCTCATTGGCCGAACCGAGCATCAGTCCGTAAAGACACTGTTCAACAGTCAGCTGTTCGCCCACGTCTATTCCTATGCGGCTTGAATCTGAATCGATATTATGTATGGCATCATGGGAAAAAGTCACTATCTCATCCATCGATGTGTTCTCAATGGTAAGCAGTGCAGTCATCATCTTGGTGGTACTTGCGGGATACAGCTGTTCATGGATGTTCTTTGAATACAGTATGGTCCCTGTACTGAAATCCATAAGAATAGCGGATTCGGCTCCGAGCACAGGACCTTCGGGCCAGCCGTTCCATTCGTTGCTCTCAACAGTTAAGAGCTTGCGTTCCTCTGCGGCAGCCTTCTGTTCGGCGGTGGGAACGGTGCTTACCGCATAAGCCGGTATTGCATCAAAAAGGACGCAGGATATGATTAATAAAGGAAGGATCACTCGTTTTAAATGTTTCATGAAAATATAATACTATAAACGGAGCGATTATTGAAGATGCGAGATCGCGTTACAGGTGGTTTTAAGCCTCATACCATGATATAATCAATACTCAGGGAGATAAAGAATGAGACTTAAGAACATTACGGGATCAAGGGAAGTCATCGCCGAGAGCGTATATGTTATCCATGAGCCCGAAAAGCAAAAGGGTAACTGGAAAAAGCAGGTTTTTGGAAACGATGCCCCCATACATATCGAGATAGGCATGGGCAAGGGCAGGTTTATAACACAGCTTGCGGAACAAAACCCGGATATAAATTTTGTGGGGATCGAGAAATACTCAAGCGTGTTGCTTCGTGCCGTACAGAAGATGGAAGCAAATGAACTTAAAAACCTTGTTTTTATCAGGATGGATGCCGAGTATATCACCGATGTTTTTGACAGGGACGAAGTAGACAGGATATACCTTAATTTTTCCGATCCCTGGCCCAAGGACAGGCATGCAAAGAGAAGGCTCATGTCCGGGAATTTCCTTGACAGATACAGGGATATAATCAAAAAGGACGGGGTCGTTGAATTTAAGACGGACAACAGGGAACTGTTTGATTATGCGCTTTTGGAAGCGCCGGCAGCAGGCTGGGAGATACTTAAAAAAACCTATGATCTTCATAATGATGAGTATATGTTAAAGGGGAATATAATGACTGAATACGAAGAGAGGTTTTCCAAAATGGGCAACCCGATATGCAAATATATCATCAGACAGGGCGAAAAGGAGGACAAAAAATGAAGCATTATACCTATACCCCGAAGGGAGTTTGCGCGAGACAGATCGATTATGATATTGACGATAGCGGAAGCATCCATAACCTTAAGTTTACGGGAGGATGCAACGGAAACCTTAAGGCGATAGGACTGCTGCTTGAAGGAGGGAGCGCTGCGGATGCGGCAAGGACTCTTAGGGGTAATGACTGCGGAGGCAAGGGAACGTCCTGTGCCGACCAGCTGGCAAGGTCGATAGAAGAGGCGTTATCGCTTACGATCTGACCTGAAGGGTTTTCCGGTAATGAACGGAAAGAGCCGGTTAATGACCAGGATGGTCAGGGCTATGTATATAAGGTAAGTTAATATCACCAGGGCATAGCAGATATAACCCCTTGCCCTGGTTAAATACTGATTTGCATACATGGCAAGTTTAAGTGAAAGGGCCATGATGGAGGAGTTGTTATGCACCGCCATAAAAACGAGGGAATTGACGCCGTAGAACTTAAGGAGGGGGAAGGCGTTATCCTTATTTATCAGGCTTCCGATCCGTATTTTTGACAGAAGGATTGATGAAAGTATGATAAACAGCGAGCCGCAGGTTGAACTTAAGTAGTAAAAGAAGTAGTTGTTAAATACCAAAGACCTGAAATCAACAGGAATGTTTTTAAAGTTTATAAGGATGTTTATCGCAAGCAGGACAGGAAGGCTTAAAAGAGTGATGAGCCGGGTCCTGTTTGTTTTTGTTTTGATTATCCCGATCAACCTGAAAAGATAATATCCTATAAAGATAAATGAGCAGGCAAAAACAGGCCGTATCACAGTGACCAGAAATTCATTGATCCGCTCATATATTTCAAGATCGTTGGGTAGGTATTTCCTTAAATGATTTATGATAATTGCTACAGCCAACAGAGATACGATGGCGATCAACGATTTTTGGTTCTTAAAACGTTGGGTAATAAACACGAACATAACTTCTGCGGCGAACAGTGCAGGGAGGAACCACAGCACGTTCATTCCGTACATCCCGAGCACATACCACAGCTGGATGAGCAGGGTCTTTAACAGTATGACTTTGGTAATGAGCAATGAGTACAGTACGATAAAAAGATAGATAAGGCTGAACCAGAAATACGGTATCATTATCGAACGGAACCTTTTTCCGATAAAGGTACGGATGTCAGACCGGTTTTCCTCCTTATAACATATGAGCATTCCCGAAATGATAAAGAAAAGCGGCATATGGAATGAAAATATCCAGGCACACAGCTTTAAGATATGCGGGGAATACGAAAATATCGTATCGTTCTGAAGGTGCCCTAAAAGCACCAGAACCATACCGATCCCCTTTGCTATATCAAAATACACGACGCGGCTCTTCTTATCCATCAGCAAAAGTATAATTTCTAATGAAAAAAAAATCAAATTGATGTATCATTCAAAAGGAGGATAAATGGCATTTTCGGAGGTATATCATGTCGGTTGAAACAGGTAAAAATGTTACGGATGAAGAAATAGAAGAAGTCATAAGGATGCTCGACCAAAAAACCGGTTCGGGTGTGAGCCGCATAGGCGTGCACAGGGTCGAAACCGAAAGGGAGGACTTTGTCAGGGATGTTCATCATCATGGAAGGTGTGATATCGGGAGTCCTTTTGCCGACGGGAGTGTAGGCAATTTCGGATGCGACTGATTCAGTTTCCCGTGATCTCGTTAGTCACGGGGATCTTGTTTTTCTGAGTGCTGTTTCCGCCTGAAGGCCTATCGGGAGCGCTTTCCGTTCCTGCTTCGTCAGGTTCGTTTAATTCGTCAGGACCTGAGATATCATCAAGGTCTGTAAGACTTCCGTCGTCAGCATTTCCATCCGCATCGTCAAGGGTTTCATCGTCCGGAAGCTCATTGTCATCAGGGATCGGAGGCTTTTCGGTAAGTCCCGAGAAAGCCGAATAAATGGATACATGATCGTATATACATCGCCATCCGCTTGATGAATCGGCAGTCACGCAGATGTATCCGTGTCCGTCCTCATCATCCGCAAAACTGGCGGCGCAGTTCCTTGACTGCATAACAAACCCTGTTTTTGCACATTCAACGGTAAGGCCGCAGTCCTTATCTTCGATCCGCCTTAGGAACCAGTTTGATATCTTGATACCGTCGGGATGCTGTTGAGTGGAAGATGTGGTATATGTATGGGCATTAAGGACCGTACGGCAGATGTCATTGTCTATCGCCGCGTGAAGGATCATTGCCATATCATATACGGTGCTGTAATGATCGTCATCATACATTCCCGCAACATTGGTAAAATGAGTGCTGTCGTTAAGCTGAAGCTCCTTAAGGCGTTCGTTCATAAGCTTAACGAATTCCTCCTCGGATCCCGCAACGTAACAGGCCAGTGCCAATGCCGCGTCGCCACCCGAGGGAAGGATCGTTCCGTAGAACAGATCACGTACGGTCACTACCTCGTTTTCGGCAAAGCCCACGGCACTTAAGTCATTTGCATAACTGTAATCGGTATATTCAAGAGTAATCGTCACCGTATCATCAAGCTGTTCGGGATCGATGTTTTCGGCCGCAACAAGGACGGTAAGTATCTTTGTCATTGATGCCGGGCTTATCCTGGTGCGGGCATTCCTCTGTGCAAGTATGGTATCATCCGCAAGGTCTACAAGGATACCGTAACTGCTGACCACATCGCCCGGAAGAGATGTGGTTTCCGCGGTGTCGCTTGCGGAATAGACAAGGTGGGGTGCGGGTGTATCCGGGGTATCGGAAGTATCTTCGTTTTCAGCCCCGCTCTTTTCGATAGATATGTTGGGACCGGTAAAATCTGCCTTTTCATCCTGCTTTTTTGAACGGCTGAGGACAAGGCAGACAATGACCGTTATGACAATGACAATAATGACAGCAGGGATACCGAACCTTATGCCCATATCCATATAACGCTGATTCTTCTTCTGCCGTTTGATTTCCTGTATCCTTGCCGCTTTTTTGCGCCGCAGTATTTCTTCTTCAAGATTGCTCATATATTAACCGTAACAGATAATTGTTGTATGCATATTAAATAATACGGTATTATAACATATAATCGTCCGGTTAGTGTGAGTGAAATGTGAACAATGGATAATAAGTTATCTGATATTGAATTACTGTATGAAGACAATGACATACTGGTAGCCGTTAAGCCGGCGGGACTTGCTGTCCAGACAAAGAATATCTCGGAAAAAGATATGGTAAGCGTGCTTAAGAATCACATAAGCAAAAGCTTAAACAGGCCCGACCCGTATCTTGGGATCATCCACAGGCTTGATAAGCCGGTCGGAGGTATCCTTGTGTTTGCGCTTGATAAAAAGGCCGCTGCATCCTTAAGCGGTCAGTTAAACAGCAGTCAGTTTAACAAGAGGTATCAGGCGCTGGTTGAGGGGATCGTTGATACAAAAGATGAGTGGATAACGCTTTCCGATCATATTGTAAAGGATAAAGATACCGCAAGGATAGTAAAGCCGGGAGACGGAACTTTATCGGGAAAAAAGGCGGAGCTTAAGTATAAAACGCTGAAAATTGATAAAGAGGAAGGTGTGACTCTGCTTGATATCGAACTTATCACGGGCCGGTTCCATCAGATAAGGGCCCAGTTATCAAACATCGGACATCCCATAACCGGAGACGTTAAGTACGGAGCAGCAAAACGGGATATAAACCTGCAGAAAGGCGCGATAGGACTCAGAGCATATCATTTAAGTTTTATCCATCCGCGCACCGGTGAGAGGATGATATTTGAAATAAAGCCTGAAACGGATTAACGGTATGAAAGCCGGGTGTTATAAATGCTTGCATAAAGGAAGCAGATTTTATACAATTATATATTGATGATTTATAGTTGAATTACATTTTCAGGAGAGGAAAAATGGCGGAGAAAAAGCTGGTAGAAGCGATCACGGCGATGGAGGATGATTTCGCGCAGTGGTATACGGACGTTGTAAAAAAGGCTGAGCTTCTTGATTATACTTCCGTTAAGGGATGTATGGTCATAAGGCCCGCAGGTTATGCGATATGGGAGCTCATACAGGCCCAGATGGATGAAAGGTTCAAGGCAACGGGTGTAAAAAACGTTTACCTTCCGATGTTCATCCCGGAGAGTCTGTTAAATAAAGAAAAGGATCATGTGGAAGGATTTGCGCCCGAAGTTGCATGGGTAACTCACGGCGGGCTGCAGCCGCTGCAGGAGAGGCTGTGCGTGCGCCCAACATCCGAGACGCTGTTCTGTGATTATTACAAGAACACGGTACAATCTTACAGGGATCTGCCTCAGGTGTGCAATCAGTGGTGTTCGGTAGTGCGCTGGGAAAAGGAGACAAGGCCGTTCCTTCGGAGCCGTGAATTCTTATGGCAGGAGGGACATACTGCACATGCAACGGCAGAGGAAGCAGAGGAGAGGACACTTCAGATGCTTAACGTGTATGCTTCGTTCTGCGAGGAAGTGCTTGCGATCCCTGTCATAAAAGGCCGCAAGACCGATAAGGAGAAGTTTGCGGGTGCCGAATCGACTTATACGATCGAAGCGCTTATGCATGACGGCAAAGCATTGCAGTCCGGCACCAGCCATAATTTCGGCGACGGATTTGCGAAAGCCTTCGATATCCAGTATACGGATAATAACAATAAACTTCAGTATGTACACCAGACATCGTGGGGTACTACGACCAGGCTTATCGGTGCGGTGATCATGGTCCACGGCGATAATTCGGGTTTGTGCCTGCCGCCTAAGATCGCGCCCACACAGGTAATGGTGATACCGATCCAGCAGAAAAAGGAAGGCGTGCTTGAAAAGGCAAATGAACTGTGCGACAGGCTTAAGAAGATATGCAGGGCAGATATAGATGAAACGGACAAGAGTCCCGGATGGAAGTTCTCCGAGCAGGAGATGAGGGGTATTCCCCTTCGCGTCGAGATAGGTCCCAAGGATATGGAGGCAGGAAAGTGCGTTATCTGCCGCAGGGATACCAGAGAGAAGACGGAAGTTTCATTTGATGAGTTAGAGTCAAAGGTAACCGAACTGCTTGACAGGATGCAGAAGGAAATGCTTGAGCGTGCGAGGGAGCATCGCGAAAAGCATACATTTGTCGCAACGAACATGGAGGAGTTCCGTCGTCTGTTCAATGAGGAGACGGGATTTGTAAAGGCCATGTGGTGCGGGAACCAGGAATGTGAGGATGCCATAAAGGAGGAACTGGCGGTTACGAGCCGGTGCATGCCTTTTGAGCAGGAACAGCTTGCACAGACCTGCGTATGCTGCGGAAAGCCCGCGAAGAAGATGGTTTACTGGGGTAAAGCATATTAAAAGGGAAGAAGGTATATAAAATGAAGATCTTAGTCATAAACTGCGGAAGTTCATCTCTTAAGTTCCAGCTTATCGATTCCGATTCTGAGGAGGTACTGGCGAAGGGACTTTGTGAGAGGATCGGTATTGACGGGGGAATGGTGACTTACCAGCCCGAAGGTAAAGATAAGATAAAGAAGAATGCCGACATGCCGGATCATACGGCAGCCGTAAAGCTTGTTATCGACAGCCTTATGGATAAGGAAAACGGAGTCATATCCTCACTGGATGAGATAGATGCCGTTGGCCACAGGATAGTGCATGGCGGCGAAAGCTTCTCGTCGGCCACACTTATAAATGAGGATGTGATAAAGGCGATCGAGGAATGCAATGACCTTGCGCCGCTGCATAATCCCGCAAACCTTATAGGTATTCGTTCATGTCAGAAGATAATGCCGAACGTGCCCATGGTTGCGGTGTTTGATACGGCTTTCCATCAGACGATGCCGAAGAAGGCATACCTTTACGGCATCCCATATGATTACTATAAGAAGTACAAGGTACGCAGGTACGGATTCCACGGCACCAGTCATGAATTTGTATCAAAAAGAGCGGCCGAGTATCTGGGAAAAGATATTAATAACTTCAAGGTTATCGTATGTCATTTGGGAAACGGCGCGAGCATAAGTGCAGTTAAGAACGGTAAATGCATAGACACAAGTATGGGACTTACTCCACTTGAAGGCCTGTTCATGGGAACAAGGAGCGGTGACCTGGATCCTGCCATCCTTCAGTTTATAAGCAATAAGGAAGAGCTGTCGATAGATGAGATGCTCAACATCCTTAATAAGAAGTCGGGAGTTCTCGGCCTGTCCGGTGTATCCAGTGATTTCAGGGATCTGGGAGAAGCGGCAAACAGCGGTAACGACCAGGCAAAGACCACTCTGGAAGCTTATTCCTACAGGGTAGCCAAGTATATAGGTTCCTATGTGGCTGCCATGAACGGAGTTGATGCCATCG
The DNA here is from genome assembly GCA_017550535.1 of Lachnospiraceae bacterium. Lineage (GTDB taxonomy): Bacteria > Bacillota > Clostridia > Lachnospirales > Lachnospiraceae > UBA2868. Next base: position 83,598 of record JAFZOS010000039.1, on the reverse strand, counting down.
TATTTACGGCAGGAGTCGGTGAGAACAACATCGAGGTAAGGCAGATGATCGGTGAATACTTAGGATACCTTGGTACAGGAGTTGATCCCGATAAGAATAAAGTAAGGGGCGAAGAGGCAGTCATATCGCCCGATGGTGCGAAAGTAAGCGTACTTGTTATTCCGACAAACGAGGAACTGGCAATAGCGAGAGAAACGGTTAAGCTCGTAAAATAATACGAACAGAGGTATCCCGTATGCAGATCAAACTACCGGATAAGGTTAAGCTTATCATCAAAACATTAACGGATGATGGCTATGAGGCCTATGCCGTGGGCGGATGCGTGCGGGATTCTTTGTTGGGTAAGGAACCGAACGATTGGGACATAACCACTTCCGCCTCGCCACAGCAGGTAAAAGCGCTGTTTAGGAGGACCATCGATACAGGCATCCAACACGGCACTGTTACGATCATGTTTGGTAATGTGGGATATGAGGTGACTACCTACAGGATAGACGGTGTATATGAGGATAACCGGCATCCAAAGCAGGTCACCTTTACAAAAAGCCTTGAGGAGGACTTAAAAAGACGTGATTTTACCATAAATGCCATGGCATATAATGATGAAGCCGGCCTTGTGGATCTGTTCGGCGGCCTTAAGGATATGGAGTTAAGGGTAATAAGGGCAGTGGGCGATCCGAAGGAGAGGTTTAACGAGGATGCACTGAGAATCCTGCGTGCAGTAAGGTTTGCCGCACAGCTTGATTATGATATAGATCCCGTTACGCTTGAGGCGGTAAGGGAGCTTGCGCCAAACCTTAAAACGATAAGTGCCGAGAGGATAAGGACGGAGCTCCAGAAGCTTATAACTTCAAAGCATCCGGAGAAGGTACTCATCCTGTATGAAACGGGGGTATCCCGGGTAATCCTCCCTGAATTTGACAGGATGATGGAAACCGGACAGAACACGCCGCATCATATGTACAGTGTCGGCATCCATACGATAGAGGCACTTAAGAATTCGGTTAAATATGATGATGATCTTTCGGAGAATGATATAAAACTGCTGCGGCTGACTCTCCTTCTGCATGATTCCGGAAAACCCGATGCAAAGACGACCGATGAGTCAGGCAGGGATCATTTCAAGGGACATGCGTTTATAAGCGAGAAGATAGCCGCGGATATCTTAAGACGGCTTAAGTACGATAACGATACTATGAATAAAGTGCGCAGGCTGGTTAAGTACCATGATCACAGGAGAAAGCTTACGGAACCGCGTGTCAGGCGGACGATCGTTGAGATATCAAAGGAGCTGATACCGCTGTGGCTTATTGTCCGCCGCTGTGACATAGGTGCACAGAGCATGATGGAGAGGGAAGCCAAACTTAAGGATATTGATGAGTTTGAACAGATATATGAAAAGGTCATAAAGCGGGGCGACTGCCTGTCGATAAAGGAACTTGCCGTTACCGGGAACGACCTTATAAAGGCAGGTATAAAGCCGGGGCCTGAACTTGGTGAAATATTGGATGAACTGTTTAATGAAGTACTCGATGTTCCCGAGCATAATACGGCTGAGTATCTGATGGAGATGGTTAAAAATCCCTAACTGAAGAAAGAGAAGTAAATGAGGAAAGCGATAGTGCCTATATGCGTTATATTGTTTATAATGTTTGTAGGCTGTTACCTTATAATAATGGAATATGCAAGGGAGCGTGCAAACAACCGGGTGCAGGCCGAGCTTGAAATGCAGGAGGAGCCTGCTGCCGAACTTCCCGCAGAAACCGATGATGGAATACAGGGCATTCTGCTTAAGGTGGATGAAAAGATCCGGACGATGAAATTTAAGGATATCGATTCGGAGAAGATATATGAACTGCCGTATGAAGAAGGACTTAAGATAGAGAATAAATACGGTGATATCATGACACTTGCCCAGCTTTCACCGGGAGAGATATTTGACCTTGACTATACAAAGAGCCTTAAGAAGCTTACCGGTATCAAAGTGACCGATAAAACCTGGACATATTCAGACGTTACGAAGTTTTCGTTCGACGAACGGAAGAAGGTAATGATGATAGGAGATGAGGCTTATAAGTTCACGGACGGCCTTGAGATATTCTCGCAGGGACGGGAAGCCGAGATCATGGACGTTACGGAGCTTGACACGCTTATAGTAAGAGGTAAGGATAAGCAGGTTTTGTCTATTGTTGTCGATAAGGGGCACGGCTATATCAGGGTATTGAATGACACATATTTCGTTGGCGGCTGGATCGAGATAGGCCAGGAGATAATAAAGCCGATCACCGAGGAGATGCTCATTCCGGTAGGAGAAGGGAGTTATCTTGTAAAGGTTTCAAACCGCGGTTATGCGGGACAGGAACAGGTGGAGGTAAAAAGGGATAAGGAATCGTCACTTGACTTATCTAAGATCGAAATAGAAGAGGTAGCGATCGGACATATCAAGTTTTCCATTACGCCGGATTATGCCAGGCTGTATGTCGATGATGAGATCACCGAATTTACGGACAGGGTGCCGCTTGAATTCGGCGTACATGCCATAAGGGTCGAATGTGCGGGATATGATACCATAAAGTCAAACATCAGGGTCGGCTCGGATTACGCCGAGATAGAGATCACGATGGATGAGGCGGATGATTCTTCATCATCATCAAGTTCATCGTCAAGTTCGTCAGGCTCATCCTCAACACAGACGGTAAGCGGCAACAGCCTGTCATCGAACAGTGCCTCGACGACAACAACATCTTCGTCGTCATCGAGCACTGCACAGACAGTCATATCGGGCGAAAAGAAGCTGTATATCGAGCAGCCCGCAGGCGCCGAGGTATATCTTGACGGTAATTACATAGGAATAGCACCGGCAAGCACGCCGAAGGTTACCGGAGCCCATGTCATTACTCTGAGTAAAGACGGATGTAAAACGAAGAGTTATTCGGTAAGCATAGCAAATGACGGAAATGATGTGACCTTCAGTTTCTCGGCACTTGTCGAGGATAAAGATAAAGGATCTGAGAATAAAGATGAATGATACGGCAAGGGAATACCTAAGCTACTGGAAGTTCATTATCCCACTGCTTAAGGTTAAGAAAACGATAAAAACGGATGAAGTAATGTGGGGTAATAAGGATCAGTACTTTTTGTACTTTCCGGCAGCAGGCGTAAAGAAAGACAAGCTGATCATATACATTCACGGAGGAGGCTGGAATTCGCACAGCCCCAAACAGGACTTTTACATAGGTCAGAACATAGCAATGCAGGGCTATGACTGTTTCATGCCGGGATACCGTAAGACACCGAAATACAGATATGATGATATAATCGACGATATTTTTAAGGATTATGTCGGGATTAAGGCATACGTAAAGGAAAAAGGCCTAAAATATAACAAGGTCATACTCATGGGTTCATCAGCCGGCGCGCATCTGTCGGCAGTATTGTGCTTTGATAAGGCAATGCAGGAAAAATACGGAATATCAGAAGATGAATTTAACGGACTGCTTGTAATGGCGGGACCGCTGTGCTTTGATTATGAGAAGACGGGTACGGAAAAGGCGCTTCTTAAGTATCTGTTCGGGAGCAAAGACGTAAAAGACTGGAAGAAGGGCGAACCGTATTCCATGCTGTATGCAAAGGAAAACTTTAAGCTTGGGATGATCCACAGCAGGCATGACGGACTGCTCGGATGGGATCAGGCACAGGCCTTCTGCGACAAGGCTTTAGAGCTTGGCATACCGGGTAAGATATATGAGGTTAAGGATGCCTGGAATACGCATTCGGCATACTGTTCCGGAGTGTTCTTAAAAACCAGGGAAGAATCAGATACACTTGACACTGCTTACAAGATGCTTGAAGAGATGTAAGGATGAAGGAATATTTTAAAGACAGAAAGAATCAGATAAGCATACAGGTATTTGTGATAACGATGATCATAGCCTTTGCCCCGCTTATGACTAAATACTGCGTAAACGGGCATGATCTGGAATATCACCTGTTAAGGATAGAAAGCCTTAAGGAAGGGATCCTGATGGGAAAGCCTTTTCTTAAAATAAACGTGCTGTTTTTCGGAGGTGCGGGATATGCAAGTTCGATGTTCTATCCCGATTTTCTGCTGTATATACCGGCACTGCTCCGGGTTATAGGTGTATCTATTAACGCAAGCTATCATACCTTTGTTGCGGTATGCATAATACTCTGTTATCTGTCAGCCTATCACTGCATTAAGGGAATGACAGGTTCATCCTACGGAGCAATGACAGCAGCCGTGACCCTTACACTCTGCCAGTATCATCTGGATGATATATATGTCAGGGGAGCTGTCGGAGAATACGCTGCATTCATCTTTATTCCCATCATAGTATATGCGGTCTATAACACTATATATGAAAACATGGATAAGCCTCAGCTTTTTATTCTGGGTTATGCCGGCGTGATCCTGTGTCATACATCGACCTTTGTCATGTGCACGGTATTCGGACTGGCGGCATTTATCATATGCTTTAAAAAGATACTCGCAAATAAAAGGGTGATCATAAAGCTTTTGTCTTCCACCCTGTTAACCCTCCTGCTTACCTGCTTTTACTGGCTTCCCATGCTTGAACAGTTCATGAATACCGTCTTTTATGTGAGCACGCCATGGATGGATCCAAAAGACGAGGCGGTAAGGTTTGTTAATCTGTTCGGTTCGGCATTTCCGGGCCTTGGATGCATATGCATCCTCATACTCATTCCCAGGATATTCATAAAGAAGCGTTCGGTAAAATCTGAGAAAGATCCGGAAAAGGCATTGAAAAGGGAAAGCCTTATCGGGTATGCGGACCAGATCATTGCAGCAGGGATCCTGTTTACGCTGCTTGCCTGCGATCTTCTTCCCTGGGACCGTTTGGGAAGGTTTGCCGGATTCATCCAGTTCCCGTGGAGGTTCTTTATCATGGGATCAAGTCTTTTTTCAATGGCGGCGGGTCTTATATATGCATTGATCGCAGGCCGTGACGATGAAGGAGGAAGGACATGGATATCAGTCAAGGATATCTATACCGGAACGGTAAATGCGGGAGCAATGGCACTGGTACTGATCCTGGTCATTAACGGCATAAGTGCATTTGGCGCGTACAAGTCAGGACTTCAGGGATATTACGATTATTCTGATGATTATTATTCTTATAAACCGTTTACTGCAAATGTCATCGCAGGGGAATGGCTGCCGGTATCGGTAACCGAAAGGGACAGCCTTGTTGATGACAGTGAGAAGATGGTCGCCGATAACGGGAAAGATATTCCCTTTACCCGTGTTAAGAATACGATAGTGTCGGATATTAAAGAGAGTATGACCTATGTGGATGTTCCGTTCATATACTATCTGGGCTACGGCGCGGGGATCGTTGACGGAAGCGGTAAGGTAACGGCTCTTTATGTTACGGGTGAAGGGCGTAACGGTATGTGCCGAGTATATACAAACGGGAACACAGGCAGGCTTACGGTAAGCTATTATGGGACCGTTCTTATGCATATTTCGGCATATTTAAGCATTACTGCGGCGGTGTTTGTGATCGTCGTGTTCGTATTTGTTCAGAAAAAAAGGAAAGAGGTTCCTTCCGGAAAGGAAGGGAATGAGTAAGCGGTCATATTTCATCCTTGCATATACGGCCGTGATGATGTTATTGCTGACAGGCTGCAAAAAAAAGGCAGAGCAGATGCCTGTCCCCGCACCAGTTTATGATGACGGGATAACAGTGAGCAACAATGTTCCCGAGGTTAAGCCGGTTATAATAACAGGAGCGGGAGTATATGAGGTGTCCGGATCAAAACGGGCAATGATAGTTAATTCCGAAGGGGATGCGACATTTGAAGTTATAAGCGCCAAAAAGGATAGGGTAGTTTACAGCGGAAAGATACGTTATAAACGAAACAGGAATGAAGAAGATGATATAGTTGCCGTTTGTGATTTTACCGATCTTAAAAAGAAGGGCAGTTATTATATCAAAACGGATACGGGGACACAGTCGGATGTATTTCACATAAAGAAGGGGTTGTATAAGGAACTGCTGTCAGGCAGGTTAGATCATTTTGCGGATCAGCCGGCCCGGGATGATATAACCGAGGATAATATCGGGCAGTGTTATATGTGTATAACGGACAGGCTGCTCGCACAGGAATTGTTCCCGGATTCGGTAAGCCCGGTCGTGTCCGATACGGTCCCGAAGACATTGCTTATTGCAAAGGCACAGATCGATAAATTAAGGGAATATTATGATGAAGATAATATGACCAGGGCATTCCTTCATTCCGATACCGGCAGGCAGTACCAGTATGCAGCGGTGTTTGCCATGTTTGCATATGATTATGAGGAGTATGATGATGCATATGCCGCAGAATGCACACAGATAGCCGGGGCGGTATACGATATTGCAGAGCAGAATTACGAAAAGGGAATGTATTCGGCAACACAGACCTGTGACGATAAACGGTTCTGGGCATCGGCCCAGCTGTATAAGCTGACCGGGGAAGAACAGTATAAACAGACTGCGGAGAGCTATGCCGGTGCAAATCCCAACGGACTTCAGAAGGGTTTTGAAGAAGGATCGAGCGGGTATCTAGGTACGGTGGCTTATCTTACCTGTTATCATAAGATCGATCTTGATGTGGCGGAGATCCTCATAACAAACCTGATGAATGATATAAATACGGTGGTGAAACAGTCACGGGAAGATGATTACCTTGCCGCCGCACCGGATAAGAACAATGAAGAAGAAACGGTGAACAAGGTATTTGAGAACGCAAGACTTGTAGTGTTGGGTAATTACATAAGTAAGAGTATTGCTTATGTTGAATGCGGTGAAAACCAGCTCTCCTACCTATATGGAAGAAATGAGTTGGGTAAGGACTATGCATATGCCGATGATTCGGTATACTATAACGAGCCTCAGGAATTCATACTTGCGGGACTTATAGACAGTTATATCTATGAAGACAGGGAACCGGAAGCGGCAGCCGGTAAGCAGAATAAGAAAACGGGAAAATAAAAATGAATATTTCGGTAGACGGATTAAATATATGTTATAAGATCACCGGTTCGGGTGACGAGACCGTTGTGATGCTTCAGGGCTGGGGGACAGACCTGGGGGTCTATGATTCGGTGGCAAATGCGATAAACGAAAAATACAGGTTTATCCAGTTTGACTTACCCGGTTTCGGAGGCTCGGATGAACCGAAGGAACCCTGGAATATCGATGCATACGCGGATTTTTTCATAAAATTCATGGAGAGCCTTGACATTAAGAAGGCGACTCTCATAGGACATTCCTATGGCGGAAGGATAATAATAAAGCTAGCGGCAAGGGAAAGCATCCCGTTTGAGATAAAGAACATCGTGCTCATTGACAGCGCAGGTGTCATGCCGAAACGGTCATTTAAGCAGAAGTTCAACATAAGGAAATATAAGATCATAAAAAAGATCGTCAGCGTTAAGCTGATATATGCCCTGTTCCCGGAGCTTATCGATGACTGGAGGAGTTCACAGGGCTCGGCCGATTACAGAAATGCATCCCCGATGATGAGGCAGTGCATGGTAATGGCGGTAAATGAAGACCTTACAGACCTGCTGCCGAAAATAAAACAGGATACGCTGCTTATATGGGGCGATAAGGATACCGCGACTCCTATAAGCGACGGCAGGCTGATGGAAGAAAGGATACCGAATTCGGGACTGGCCGTACTTCCGGGCTGCGGGCATTTTTCATTCCTTGAAAATCCCGCCGTATTTAAGAGTATAATGAGGAGTTTCTTCAATATATGATCATAAGGACGATAATCACTTTTATAATCTCGATTCCCGCTCTGTTCCTTACAATGCGCCATAACATGCATATGTTCCAGTTAAACGGTTATAAGAACGGGGAGCATTTAAGATGGCTTAAGAAGAATATAAGACAGCAGTGGCTTCTGATACTTATGTTGGTACACGGTGTCAACAGGCTTGTTTTCCCGGCATTTGCGCATGATATCATGGGATGGATAAACCTTTTGCTCATCATTCTTGTGTATAACGCGATGCGCAGGCTCAACAAAAAGAAAAAGCTCGTATATACCGCAAGGGTAAAAAGGATGATAGCAACGATAGCGGCAGTATCGCTTATTGCGCTTGTGCTATCGTTTATGTTCCTTGATCTTAAAAGGATAAGCGGTGTGCTTATGATCCTTGTAAGCCTTCAGCTTATCTTAAACGTTGTTGCAAATACGATCAATCATCCCATCGAATGGGGAGTCAGGCAGTATTACATTAACGATGCAAAACGTATGCTTAAAGAGTCAACCGGCCTTACGGTTATCGGTGTTACGGGAAGCTACGGCAAGACAAGCGTCAAGTTTTATTTACAGACACTGCTTAAGGACAGTTTTAACGTGCTGGTGACACCGGAAAGCTACAATACGCCGATGGGCGTGGTAAAAACGATAAGGGAATCCCTTAAGGCTACGCATGAGATCTTCGTATGCGAGATGGGCGCAAGGCATGTCGGGGATATAAAGGAGATATGCGATATCGTACATCCGGATCACGGCATCATCACTTCGATAGGACCACAGCACCTTGAAACCTTCTTTAATATGGAAAATATTAAGAACACCAAGTTTGAACTCGCAGATGCCCTGCCGGATGGGGGGATGCTGTTCCTTAACGGGGATAACGGGTACATAAGGGATAAAGCGCAGGGATATAAGAATAAGGTATTTTATTATACGGATGTATCGGATACGGCGGAAGAAAAAGACATATCTGATATGTCCGGGATAGCTGTAAACGGATATAGGGCAGGAGATATCAGGGTATCCGGACAGGGGACCGATTTTACCGTTACCGCGCCTGACGGAGAGAGAGAACATTTCCAGATGAAGCTTTTGGGCGCACATAACGTGATAAACGTAGCGGGGGCGATTGCGGTCGCAAATAAACTGGGCGTTAAGCTAAAGGATCTTAAGGTTCCGGTAAGGCGGCTTCAGAGCGTTGAGCACAGGATGCAGCTTCGGGAGCACGGGCTTGTTACGATCATAGACGATGCATTCAATTCAAATCCCGTCGGCAGCAGGGCAGCGGTTGAAACTCTTAAGATGTTTGACGGCATAAGGATAATGATCACCCCCGGAATGGTTGAGCTCGGGGATAAGGAAGAGGAATATAACTACAAATTTGGAACTTATGCGGCGGAGTGCTGCGACCACATCCTGCTTGTCGGGAAAAAGCGCACCAAACCGATCCTTGACGGAGCCCTGAGCAGTGGATTTCCGGAGGATAGGATAAGGGCATTTGATAAACTTCAAGAAGCTCTTTCCTGTGCATATGAGATAAAGGGGCAGGGTCATAAATATATCCTTTTGGAGAATGATCTGCCTGATAATTATTGACAACAATAATACTGATAAATCAGTCTAAAATCATTTCATAAAAGATTTTTGTAAAATATACTTGACATCTTTCTATTCGGGGTGTATTATCATTTCAGACATGGAGATAACCCAAGTGCACAGGGTTGTTTTCCAAAGATCACAAAACAAAATTTTAAAGGTAACAGAAAGGTGGTTATATCATGAATGCAAGATCAGCGGGATTGGCAATAGGTTTATTTGTCGGTTTGATAATATGTGTGGTTTTTTTCAAGTACTGGAACAAGGACGGAAAGCTTAAGACACAGTATGATGAAAAGCAGGAGATTGTAAGGGGACGTGCTTATAAGTACGCATTCTGGACACTGGTTGTATATGAAGCGGTTATGTGTATTTTGTCAGGGTTCAGTTTTAACCTGCATGCGGATATGTTCATAATGCATTTTTCCGGGATAATAATAGCGGCACTTGTTCATGCATCATATTCTGTTTGGAACGATGCATATATGGGACTTAATACGAACTCAAAGCGCTTTACCGTATGTATGATCCTTATAGGACTTGTTAACCTTTTAAGCGGGATCGCAGCGATAGCAAGCGGCAGCCTTGTTATAGACGGGGTATTGCAGGCTCCCTTTACCAACCTTCTGTGTGCGTTTATTTTCATAGTCATAGGTGTGGAAATAGGCGTCAAGGACCTTATCGACAAAAAGGGCGGAGAGGAGTGATCGTATGAAAAACTTAAAGCTTAAGGCAGCACGCGCCGGCCTGGATCTTTCCCAGGAGGACCTTGCAAAGAAATGCAATGTGTCAAGGCAGACCATAAGCGCCATAGAAAAGGGCGATTACAATCCGACCATAAACCTGTGCATAGCAATATGCAAAACCTTGAACAAAACCCTCGATGAACTGTTTTGGGAGGAGGAGGAGGCATAACCTTAAAGGATGACTCTACTTATCAACAACCCTTATCGACTTCCACTTACCCTGCCGATATCTTATGAGACTGGCAACGCCGGTAATGAACCAGGTAAGGGCTGTTGACAGCCATACGCCCCATTTCCCGACTGAGGGGATAAGCACGAGTGTGTTGGAAAAGGTTATGCGCCCGAACACCTCGACACATCCGTTTATCATCGAATAGATCGCATCTCCGGCGCCGTTTAACAGTCCCCTTATTATATAGATCATTCCAAGCGAAAAATAAAACCAGGAAGTTATCCTTAAAGCCTGAGTGCCGAAGGAGATAACGTCCGGATCGGAAACAAATATCTTCATGATCCCGTTTCCGAAGGCATAAAACAGTATGAGCATCATTAAGCTGAAACCGGCGATCACAAATACGCAGCGTATAAGAGCGCGTTTTACCCGATCCAGCTTGCCGGCGCCCATGTTCTGACCGGTAAAGGTTGAAAGCGCCATGCCGAGTGAGTTAAACGGCTGCTGTACAAGCTGTTCGATCCTCGAGGTTGCCGTAAATGCTGCAACTACCGTTGAACCGAAGGTGTTTACGACGCTCTGCAGCGCCACGCAGGATACTGCGATAAGCGATGACTGAAAGGCAAGCGGGACTCCAAGGCGGATGCATTTAACGGCTATCTTCTTATCAAAATGCATTTCCTCCCTGTGGATGGCAAAAAACGGATTCTTGCGCAGGGCAAATGTGAGGCTTGCCGCAGCAGACAATACCTGCGCTATTATCGTCGCATAGGCAACACCCTTAACGCCAAGGCCGAAGTTTATGACAAGCACAAGGTCAAGCTGTACGTTGACAAGGCTTGCAAATATAAGGAATATAAGCGGGGTTTTTGAGTCTCCCAGCGCCCTTAATATGGAAGAGATACAGTTATATGCCGCAACGGCGATTATCCCGCCGCTTGCGATCTGCATATAGGCGGTCGCATCGTCAAGGATGTTTGCGGGTGTCCTTAAAAATGTAAGTACCGGACGCGCAAGCAGCACACCCAGGAGCGACATAACGATCCCGGAAGTAAGTATTATATAGATGGAATTAAAGATCGTACGGCGGACGTTTGTATCGTCTCCCGCTCCGAAATGCTGGGAGATGACTATCCCGATGCCGCCCGTAAGTCCTATGCACAGCGAAAAGAACAGGAAGGTGAGCGATCCAGTGGCCCCAACGGCGGCCAGAGCATCGGCACCGACATATTTACCCACGACAATGGAATCCACCATATTGTAAACCTGCTGGAACAGATTACCGATAAGCATCGGAACGGAAAAGCCGGCAAGCAGCTTAAGTTCGTTTCCGTGTGTCATGTCTTTTACAAAAGTCCTGCCCATGATCAAACACCTCATAATCACGTTTATTGTGGTTATTTTGATAATGTGAAAAAAATATAGAACAGTTTTTATGATAATTCAATTACTTTTGGCAAAATAACAAAAATTGATAAATATGGTACGGGACAGGACAAAAACTGATCATACGGTAGTCCTTTTATTTGTATAAATCCATGATATGTGGTATGTTTAAACGGCAAAAAACTAATATCCGGAGGCGTGATATGAAGACAAGGGTTGCCATGATATTTGGCGGTAAGAGCGTGGAACATGAGGTTTCCGTTATATCCGGTATACAGGCAATAATGAGTATGGATACGGATAAATACGAGGTTATTCCCGTATATATGACCAAGAAAAACGAGATGTATACAGGCGCTGATATCGGAAATATCGAAGCATACAAGGATATAAAGGGGCTGCTTGACAGGTCGCAGCGGGTCATAATGGTAAATGAGGACGGACGGGTCAAGCTTGTTTCGTTCCCTCTTAAAAAGTTCGGTAAGAATCATGAGCAGGAAATAGATATCGCTTTTCCGGTCGTACATGGGACGAATGTTGAGGACGGCGGGTTCCAGGGTTACCTTAAAACGATGGGGATCCCGTTTGTCGGCTGTGACGTGACCGCGTCCGCTATAGGAATGGATAAGTTCATTATGAAAGCGGTGCTTAAGGAAGGGAGTGTTCCCGTACTTGATGCGAAGCTTTATACATTAAGCCACTATGCCGAAATGGAAGCATTGCTTGATGATGTTGAAAAAGCATTCGGATATCCGGTGATCGTCAAGCCTGTCAATTTAGGTTCAAGCGTCGGCATTTCGGTAGCTAAGGACAGGACAGGGCTTGCCGATTCAATAGATGATGCGTTCAGGTATGCGACAAAGGTTCTCGTGGAGCATGCGATATCAAACTTAAGGGAAGTAAACTGTGCTGTTCTGGGTGATGAAAACGAGGCGATCGCATCCGAGGTTGAGGAGCCCATGCACAGCGAAGATATCCTAAGCTATGAGGATAAATACGTCAGCAACTCAAAAAGCGGCGGTTCGAAGGGCATGGCGAGTGTATCACGAAAGATACCGGCTGATATTCCCGATAAGCTTCGTGATGAGATAAGGGAGATGGCCGTTAAATCATTTAAACTTCTCGGCTGCAACGGGGTAGCACGAATCGACTTTATGATAGACGAGGATAACGGGAAGCTTTACTTTAATGAGATAAACACTATACCCGGTTCGTTGTCATTCTATTTATGGGAGCCTGTGGGCATACCTTATAAGGAGCTTCTTGACCGCATGATCGGATTGTGCCTTAAACGTGCGCGCACCGAAGAAAGCCTTACATTCACATTTGATACAAACATTCTTGATTCCGCAAGCTTTGGAGGATCCAAGGGCGGAAAGCTGTAAGAAATGCAGATACAGGTGGGACCCCGTGGCCCCACCTGTGTTTTTTTATGATCTAACCGTTTATTCGATAACCTTGACCGGACATTCGATCTTCATACCGGCGACTTCCGTATATACGGTAGTTTCACCCGCCGCAATTGCTTTGATCACACCAACTCCTTTAACGGAATTGACTATCTCTACCTTTGTGGGATCGGAAGACACCCAGGTATTGGTTAATATCTTTGAATTCTTAACCGCGACCTTACCGGCCTTACCGACCTTGAGTGTGATCATACCGCCCTTAACATTTAATTCGGGTGACAAGACTTCAACATCACAGGTAAAAACATCGCCGTTTACTGTGACCTTGATGGTTGAGTTCACTGCCTTATTGACCGTGATCCGTTTTACAAGTTTGGATGTTTTTTTCGGGCTTGCATCTTCGATCGTTCCTGCATCGGATTTATCAATGACACGATCATCAGCGGTAGAAGCTACATATTCCCAACTGATCTCATCGGTCTCTTTTGCGTTTGCAAGCTTTAATGCAAATGCCTGACCGGGAACTACTCTCATCTTTGCAGCATTTAGTTTCGGCATTACAGCTAAAATTAAGAATGATACCCTTGCTGCTGTTTTACCTTCGCCGTATACAGCGGTAACTAAACATTTTCCGTTACCCTTGCATATCACCTTGCCGGTCTGCTTGCCTTCCGAATCGGTTTCAAGTTCGAAACTTATTCCCTTTTTATCAGATATTTCCCAGCTGTCCGGCTTGCAGGTATCGCTGATTATCTTTGATGCTGCATCGAATTTATAATTCGGATGAGTAACGGTAAAGTACTTTAAGATCCTTCCCTTAGTATCTTTTTCATTGTAGTTTACAAGAGGCTGCTCTATGTTGATAACGCAGGTTTTGACACGAACGAACAATTTTCCGCTTGTCTTCACAAATCCGCTTACTTCTGTTTTGCCAGCTGATTTTGCTACAAAAAAACCATTCTTGTCAACAGCACCTATCTTGGGATTGGATACTTCATACTTATCATATTTCATTCCGAAAAATTCGGATGTTGTGGTATCAAACCTTTCCCTTACAACTTTTGCGGGGCAGCCCTCCTTGGGTACGTTATCTACAACAACATCAACAACCTCTACTTCACATGATGCGACTAAATCCTTGTTGACCGTAGATGTTGCCTTTACTGTGGTTGTGCCTTTTGATTTTCCCGTAACGTTGCCTTCATCGTCAACAGTTGCAATAAGCGGATTATTAACGCTCCAGACTACGCTCTTTTCATCGGCATCTACAGGCGCTATAACAGGAACCAGTTTCTCGGTTCCGCCTTTACCCAATGCTATCTTTTGCTGATTCTTATTAAAAGTTACACTTTTTACAGGTGCCTTTTGTTTGGTACCTATCTCAAGATTGTAATAACCGGTATCATTTACTCCGCCATTTTGTCGGATTACCAGATAATATGTACCATGAGGGAATTTGTCGGTTTCCAATAATCTTGGTGTCTGCCATGGAACATCGGATGTTATAAGCTTTTCTCCGGAATAACCGTTACCTCTGTACACAATAAAATATGGTTTCTTAAAATTTATAATATTTGAAGCACCTACTCCATCATAATATATATTGAATTGAACCCTGCCTATCTGAGGGCTGTTTAATGTAAGATAAATAGGGGTATTATCCTTATCTATCTGGAACTTAAACCATTCGCAGCTGCTAGTTTTCCTTTGCGGAAACATTGAAACATATTTCGTATTCGGCATAATCTCATAAGCATCTTTTCCTTCAAGCCGGGCCCCACCCATAACAGGATCAATAATACTTATTCCGCCTCGTGGAATGGTTACATCCTTAAAGGATAACCAGAAAGTGTAATCAGCATCATCATAATGGACTATATCCATATAATATGTGCCTGCAATAAGATCGATTGCAAATTCTTTATCGTGCACTTCACTTTGGTACCATTTTACTTCGGCACTGAAATTACCCCAGTCATCTCCGTTCTTTACGTCATCAAGAATATTTATTCCTACTCCCTCCTGGGATGAAACCTTAAGGGTAACCCTTCCGGGCCTGGGAACATTAAACATAAAATAATGTGCACCATGTTCATATGTTAACATTCCCGTGTGGGGTTTATTATCAAGATTGATAGACAGAGGAGCATGCGGATCTGTAGGTGCATCTCCATCACCTGTTTTTTCTATATCCTCGGCTGAATATCCTTCCGGGATGTTATCATCTTCCATGATTTTTACATCATCAGCAGTCATGACATCAAGATCAGAGATATCATCAGCAACCGAATCAATACTGATATCATCGACATTTTCATAAGAGCCGGATACATCAGCCAGATCATCAATAGATTGTACGGACACAAGTTCATCCGCAGTGTCATAGGAAATCTCATCGGCAAAAACAGCTCCCGGAACGGCAGTAAGTGTCATTGCCGCGGCCAGTGTAGCAGCCAAAGCTTTTCTCCAGTTTAATTTCATCATAGTTAATAACCTCCTGTTTAAATGATTCTAAAGGTACGGTTGTCGGCTAAAAAGCATTTAAACCGTGCTGCAATATTATACATCAAAAATCATCGCCCGTCACTAAACGGTGGAAGAGAATGTATCAGAATCAGTATTATTTAATATGTGGCTAAGAACGGATAAGAGTGGTATGATATTGCATGTATAAAACAAAAATTAGATAGTTCATATATATTTAATATAAAGGGAGGACATGATGGGAAAAAAAGGTTTCAGAACCGGGCTTATACTTTGTATTGCCGCATTTTTGGCTGCGCTTACCGGCTGCGGAAAGGGTGAGACACCGGTCGGATACTGGAAGCTTACGGAATTTACCGAGAACGGTGATGCTGTTAAGGAGGATGATCTTGACGAATACGGGCTTGATGGTGCTTATGTGGTATTGGATGATGATAATACCGGATATGCGATGCTGTTCGGCGTCAGGGCGGATTTTGAGTGCGATCCGGGTAAGGGCTGCTTTGATTTTGAGGATACGGGAGCCGTCAATTACGGTGCATCGGACAAAAAGCTTGTACTTGCGGATAAAACCGTGACTCTTACTTTTGAAAAGAGCAGGGATCTGTCCGGAGATAAACCTGAAGGCGGATCCGACGAAACAGGTTCATCAGAGACGGATACAGGAAATACCGGAAGGTCTGAAAGCAGCGAAGACAATGGATATTTCGGCGGCGACTGGTACGGCTTTATTGAAATAGATTCCTGGGATGATTCCTGGAAGAATATGGATGGTGAGCGTTACGACATCATGGCCGAGGTTAAGATGAATGATGACGGGACCGGCGTGATGACACTGTGGGATGATGATATGCCTTACAATAATCCGATCGCAAAGGTTGATGTATCGTCAAGGGCGGGACTTGATGAGAACATAGGCGCGATAACGACGGAGGGAGGATACTTCCTTGACGACGAGATAGAGCATGCTGACTGGATAATAGATCCCGGCAAATCAGGGGTTTCGGATTATATGAAGATAGACGCCCATTATTATGATAAAGGCGGAAACCTTGCCATGGATTACACCATCCATCTTAAGAAATGGGGAGCGGATTGGGATGACCTTGGAGAATATCCGCCCGGGTATGACAGGTATAAGGAAATTAAGGGTGAGAGCATGCCCGATAAACTGTATTGATCGAAAGATAATAATTCTTGTCAGTGAAAGAGAGGAAGATCATGGCATTTTGTGTTAATTGTGGAAATCAGATGCAGGACGGGATGAAGTTCTGTCCCGTGTGCGGCACACCCGCGTTGACGGTACAGCCGCAATATACGGCTCCAATACAGCAGGAGGTACCGCAGTATACGGCTCCAATACAGCAGGAGGTACCGCAGTATACGGCCCCGATACAGCAGGAAGTACCGCAGTATACGGCCCCGATACAGCAGGAAGTACCGCAGTATACGGCACCGGTGCAGCAGGAAATACCGCAGTATACAGCCCCGATACAACAGGAGCCCATAAAACCCGAGGTACCGAAATATACAGCACCCGAGCCTGAGTACGTACAGCCCAGGCCGGAACCTGAATACAACGAACCGGAAACTGCTCCGGAGCAGGAATATATTCCGCCTTCAAGGCCCAAGGCTGTGTATGCCAGGTATGAAAACAATTCGGAGGAAGACCTTGATATGGATGCACCTCCGATAACGGGCAACTATACAATACCGGCTGAACCTGTACCAGAGACAGGTGGGACTAAAAAGAAAGCTGCCGGAAATAAAAGAGTTAAACAGTCAACGGGAAAAGGCAGCAGGATACCTGTTATGATAGGGATCGTGGGAGGAGCTGCTATTGTTATTGCAGTTTTAGCGCTTGTGATCGTTAAGGTTGTAGGAGGCATGGGCGGCACCAATGTAAAGGGTAAAGGAAATGCCCTTAAGGAGCTTATCGAAATGGCGGCCGATAATTCATATTCCGAAGGACAGGGAGATGTCTTTACCGTGGATGAGGATTACGGATATGACGTAGAGGAATCCAAAGAAGAATCGGAAGATGAAGCCCCGGGTGAAACTTCATCCGGTGGTGAGCAGCTGTATCAGGGCTGGTTTTATGCCACACTTCCCGAAGGCTATATTCCCGAACGTGAAGGCACTGAGAATGAATTTATGAATGAAAACAATCATGACGAAGTTATAAAGCTGTTTATATGTACGGCATCAAAGGATAAGCCTTCGGCTCGGGGAGCGGCGGAGGAGGATGTCAGATGGTGGACGGAAAACAAAGGTGAAGACTGCGGATACGAAATAGTTGATGATGTAACTATCGGTGATTATACATGGGTTACCGAGCATTTTCCATGGAACGGAGGTCAGACCAGCGTAAATCTGTATACCGATCTTGATGACAAGCATTATATATATGTTGCATGTTTTACAATGGATGAAAACCATGAAGACGTTCAGGAATTCATTAAATCCATCCGTCTTGCGGACGGAGATCCGTATGAAAATTACTATGCCTGGAAACAGTCAAAATGGGCAAATGAATGATCTTTGTTTTTAATGTAATACAAAATATATATACAATGTAAAGGAGGTAGTTTTATGCAGTATTCAATCGAAGGCGGGAGTTTACCGGCTCTCATAATTTCACTTGATCCGGGTGAAAAGCTCATAAGCGAGGTGGGCGGACGTACCTGGTCAAAGGGCGACATCACTACCGAAACATCGTCAAACGGCGGTGCTGGAAAAGCACTGGGAAGGATCCTTACTGGCGAGAGCCTGTTCATGAGCAATTACACGGCTAACGGACCTGCGGAGATAGCGTTCACAAGCAGCTTCCCGGGCAGGATCGTTGCAATGGAACTTGGCCCCGGCCAGAGTGTTATAGCTCAGAAGAAGGCATTCCTTTGCGCAAGCTACGGCGTTGAGCTGGCCATGCATGTAAACAAGGATTTAAAGAAAGGCCTTTTCGGCGGCGAAGGTTTCCTTATGCAGAGGATAACAGGACCCGGCATTGCATTCTTCGAGATAGACGGTTACTGCAAGGAATATGATCTTGCTCCCGGTGAAAAGGTTGTTTGTGATACGGGCGTGCTCGCACTTATGGAAGATACAGTAACAATGGATATTCAGATGGTAAAGGGACTTAAGAATCAGCTGCTCGGCGGTGAAGGGCTCATTGATACCGTGCTTGTAGGCCCCGGTAAGGTATACCTTCAGACAATGACGGTTGCCAAACTTGCGGGACTTATAATTCCGTATTTACCTAAGAAGTAAAGATACATAGCTATTGACAGAAGGGAGCAGGAAAATGGATAAGCCTTTTGTTGCGGGAACACATGAAGGCGTAACCGAAATGGAATGCCCGGCCTGTGGGGGATCGATGCATTTTGACCCCAAGTCAGGTAAAATGGTGTGCGATTACTGCGGTACGGCAGTTGATATAGAATCAAAGCCTGAACAGCAGGCAGGAGGAGAAGCGCCAAAAGAAGAAGAGAAGGAGCAGATATCCGGTTTTGACTTTGCAAGCCTTAATGAACAGGCTACAAACGTAAATGCCGAGGATCTGCCGATCTATCTGTGCAAATCATGCGGTGCGGAACTCATTGCACCTCCGCAGCAGATATCCATGACCTGCCCCTACTGCAACAGCAATATCGTGCTTACACAGAAGGTATCGGGAAAGCTTCGTCCTGATGGGATCATTCCGTTTAAGATAGACAAGAAAGCGCTTCCCGGTGCAATGAACAGGTATTATAAGGATAAGGTGCTCCTGCCGAAGAAGTTTTTCTCGGAGAGCACGATGAGCAAGGTTACCGGCGTGTATGTACCGTTCTGGATATTTAACGGTACTGTATCGGGAAAGCTTGTATTTCACGGTGATCAGACCGATACGAGCCGCCAGGGCGACTACGATATAATAACAACCAAGACATACGCACTCGACCGGGATGTGTCAATGTCTTTTGAAAACGTGCCTGTTGACGCGAGCGGAAGGATAAGCGATGCGCTTATGGATTCGCTTGAGCCTTTTGACATGAAAGATGTTAAGGCCTTTGATATGCGGTATCTTGCCGGATATACTTCCGAACGTTTCGATGAAGCGAAGGACACTATTTCGAAAAGGGCACAGAAGAGGATGTTTACCACCGCGTACAATGCGGTGAGCCCGATAGCCGGAGCGGGTTATTCAAATGTAAGAAGGGCCGGTGGAAGCTTAAAGGCTTCGCTTAACGCAAAATATGTGCTGCTCCCGGTCTATATGTTTTCCCTTACTTTCGGAGGAAAACAGTATGAGTTCTCGGTAAACGGACAGACGGGAGAGGTAGTCGGAACCCTTCCGACAGACAGGAGCGTGTGCCTTGAGTATTACATTAAGCATGCGGTTCCGCTGCTCGCCGGGATCCTGTTGTTTTTTATCGCAAAATATCTGTTGGGGATGTAGATCATGAAGAAAAGATGGATGATAATAACTGCAGCCGCGCTGATGCTCGGACTGTCATATCCTTCATACGCATACGCGGATGAAACGGATATTTTTGATGAAGAAAACAGTATGGAAGATGACTCTGAAGATACGGGAGTCGTTTCCGGAACACAGGAGCTTCCTGCATGGTATCCCGGGGATGTTTCGGCATTTGTACCTTTTCATGATGATAATGCCAGAAGGGTTGTCGATGATGCCGGGATAATTCCGGATGAAGATGAGGCCCGGATCGAGCAGAGGCTTAATGAGATACGTTCAGGGATCGATAAGGACCTGGTAATATACACGGATGTTTCATCATATGGAATGGAACAGAGCGTTCTCGCAGCGGATTTCTTTGATTTTAACGGTTACGGATGCGGCAGTGAATATGAAGGCGCGTGCCTGTTCGTATGCATGGATCCGAATGACCGCGGATGGTGGGTAGCATGTACGGGTTCCGAAACCCGGAGGCTCTACACTGAGGAATTCGCCAACGATATGGACGATGCTCTGTATGAATATATGGCAGCAGGCGATTATGCAGCCGGTATTGAGGACTGGATAGAGAATTTTAATACTCTTTATATAAAAGGAAGGCCTTTTGCTCCGGACTGGCTTCCGGATCAGGGTGAGGAACCCGAAAGGACACATAATGCGGAAAACCCGCGTATAGATGACAGGGCCGGGATCCTTACAGACGCTGAAATAAAAAGCCTTACGGATCAGGCAGAGGCTATTACCGATAAATACGGCATAGATGTCGTTATACACACTTCTAATTCAGCATACGGAATGGATATTTCGGAATATGCCGAGAAATACTACAGATATAACGGATACGGCCTGGGTGATGATTATGACGGTATACTGTTAACAATGGTATACAATAAGGGTGACACCAGCAGCATAAATACTTTCTATTATAACTATTTCTCCGGAGCAGGTTATGACAGGCTTACGGATACCAATCACGACAGGTTAAACAGTATTGCCGATAATAAAGTAAGGCTTGCCACGAGCGGTTCGGAAGCTGCAGGGATGAGTTACTGGCTTTCACAGGTCGAGCACATGGAAAGGACCGGAAGGGTATCAAGATCAGTCGGGTACTGGATATGGATCACGATATTCGGTTCGGGCTGCGGAGCGGCCATGGGAGCAGGCAAGCTCAAAGGTGCAAAGAAAAAAATGGCTGTACCCGCGCTCAAGGAAAGTGCTGATGCCTATCTTGTCGCGAACAGCCTTAAGATAACCGGTAAGGACAGGTTCATTAACAGCCGTACCGAAAGAAGATATAGACCCGTGAAGACTACATCGGATTCATCTTCATCGGGAAGTTCAGGCCGTTCATCGGGCCGCTCGTCCTATTCGAGCAGCTACTCGGGATCATCCGGCAGGACCCATTCGGGTTCCGGACGTAAATTCTAGAAGGAAACGACTGCGCCGGCTTCTACAGATCCTTAAAGTGGAACTGCTTTCTGCCGGTGGCGTAATCATCCACGATGTGGCCGTTGCCGTAGAGCTTGTATTTATAGGTAACAAGGCCTTCAAGACCTACGGGTCCGCGGGCATGGATCTTACCGGTGCTGACACCGACCTCGGCTCCGAAGCCGTATCGGAAGCCGTCGGCAAACCTTGTTGAACAGTTTTGATATACACCCGCCGAATCTACCATCTGCATGAAGGTTTCGGCGGTTTTTTCATTTTCTGTCATGATCGAATCGGTGTGGTGCGAGCCGAAGCGGTTTATATGTGCGATGGCTTCGTTAACGTCATCAACGAGCTTAACGGATGCGATAAGGTCAAGGTATTCGATAAAACCGTCCTCGTCTATTGTTTCGACGTCACTTATCATGTCACTTACTTCCTTTGTCCCGCGAAGCTTAACGCCTTTTTCACGTAAGGCTTTTGAAAGCAGGGGAAGGAAGTCCTTTGCGATGTCCCTGTTTATAAGAAGAGTTTCGACCGCGTTGCATACGGCGGTGTACTGGGTCTTTGCATCAACGATGACCTTTATTGCCTTGTCAAAGTCGGCATCCTTATCGACATAGATATGGCAGATCCCGTCGGCATGTCCCATTACGGGGATGTTCGTGTTGTCCATAATATAGCGAACAAAGGCATTGCTGCCGCGGGGGATAAGGAGGTCCACATATCCGTGGCAGTCAAGGAGTTCGTCTATCTCGGCGTGTGACTGCGCAAGGAGCATGCAGTCCTCAGGGAGTCCTGCTTTAACCACTGCTTCATGTATTATCTTAAAAAGAGTCATATTTGTATTTGCTGTTTCCTTGCCGCCCTTTAAGATTGCGCAGTTACCGCTCTTTAAACAGAGGGTTGATATCTGTATGAGTGCGTCGGGACGGGCTTCGAATATAACGCCGATGACGCCTATGGGGCAGGTCACGCGCTTAAGGGTCAGGCCTTCGTCGAGTTCCCTTGAAAGGGTGATGCTGCCGAGGGGGTCATTAAGCGAAATAAGCTGGTCGATGCCTTTAAGGCAGTCGGTTAACTTGGCTTCCGTGAATTTAAGGCGTTTCATGACGGCCTGGGAGATACCGTTTTCTCCGGCTTTATCGACATCCGCCCTGTTCGCATCAAAGATCTTATCCGCGTTTTCACGGAGAGCAGTTGCTATCATAGCCAATGCATTATTACGATCTTCTATAGAAGATGCGGCCAGGAAGGGTGCTGAACTTTTCATCTTGATAACGTCGTCACGTATGCTCATGTTTTTATCCTTTCAATTGTTGATAATCTGCGCAACCCCAGCAGCATCCACCGCAAACCTGACCCACTCCGGTAAGCTAACTGCCAACTCCGACTATGCATCCGAAATGTTCACCCGACGATACGTTCTCATCTCGGATGCTAAGTCTGCGTAGGCAGTGGATCTTACCTGCGTTCCATGTCAGAATTGTTTGCTTGTGGATGTGCTGTGTTTGCTTATGTTATGAAATCAATGGTTTGTTTACATTTTCCATGGTATCACGGATTATATTCTGCACGTATTGCCCTACATGCTTTTTGTTTTCTCCCTCAAGATTCTTGGTATATATCGGCTCGCAGAAGGTGAACACCACGGTCTCCTTTGTGATGCGCGGGAAATGATTCTCAAACATGACGCCGGTATTTGATATCGCAACGGGGATTATCGGGCAGCCCGAGCGCTCGGCCATCTTCATCGAGCCTTCTTTAAAAGGAAGCATCTCACCCGTTTTACTGCGGGTGCCTTCGGGGAACACGAAGATGCTTATGCCGCTTTTAAGATATTCGACAGCCTTAAGGATAGTTTTCATCCCCTGCTTTACATCCTTCCTGTCGATGAACAGGCAGCGGATGAAGTGCATCCATACATTAAGGGACGGGTATTTGCGGAATTCCTTTTTAGCAACAAAGCCTGTCGGGCGGTTCATAAGAGTGTAGCTTATGATCACATCAAAAAAACTGTTGTGATTGCCGACAAAAAGGCAGGCCGTGTCGCTTGGAATGTTATCAAGTCCGTTTACAATAACATTGGCACCGGAAAGCTTCCGTACCACCATGAAACCGCCGTATTTAACGCAGGCCATGCTTATCTTATCCCGCAGAGGCATATTGAATTTACCTATTATAAAAAGAACCAGCTCAAGCGGCAGCGTGATTATCAGATATAATAAAAGATACAGTGCCGAAGCAATAAAACGTATCATGATGATCCCTCCGGTTGTTACAACTTTAAACCGATTATAAAAAAAGTCAGATCAAAAAACAAGACAAAGGCTTAAAGGAAGAGCGGGAAGGCAAAAAGCATTGACATATAAGGCGGGAGAGATGTATCATTTCATATTGTAAAGCAAAGGCGCTTTGGGTTATGCTCAAAGTGTCTTCTTTTTTGCTTTGAAAGGAATACATTTTGGAGGTTCATATCATGGCTAAGGCAAACAGTAATTATTTAAAACTTCCGGGCAGTTACCTGTTTTCGACTATAGCAAGGAAGGTACGGGAATATGAAAGTGAACATCCCGAAGCGACCATAATAAGGCTCGGTATCGGGGATGTTACCCAGCCGCTTGCACCCAAAGTGATCGAGGCAATGCATAAGGCAGTCGATGAAATGGGTAATAAGGAAACCTTTAAGGGATATGCGCCCGACCTTGGCTATGAGTTTTTAAGGAGTACGATCGCCGAGAAGGACTATAAGTCAAGGGGCTGTGATATAGCGGCAGACGAGATATTTGTTTCGGACGGTGCCAAGTGCGACTGCGGTAACATACAGGAGATATTCTCAACCGATAATACTATTGCCGTATGTGATCCCGTGTATCCGGTATATGTGGATTCAAACGTGATGGCCGGAAGGACAGGCGGGTATGATCCCGACGCAGGGTGTTATAAGGGGATCATATACATGCCATGCACGGCGGAGAATGATTTTACCCCCGATCTTCCGAAGGAGGTACCCGATCTTATATACTTATGCTTCCCCAACAATCCGACGGGAGCCGTTATAAGCAAAGACAAGCTGCAGAAGTGGGTGGATTACGCGAATGAGCACGGTTCAATCATACTTTATGATGCGGCATACGAAGCATATATCTCGCAGGAAGATGTGCCGCACAGCATATACGAATGCAGCGGAGCTAAGGAATGTGCGATCGAGTTCCGTTCGTTTTCAAAAACAGCGGGCTTTACCGGAGTAAGGCTCGGATTTACCGTTATTCCCAAGGAGCTTAAGGCAGACGGCGTGAGCCTTCATTCACTGTGGGCAAGGAGGCACGGCACCAAGTATAACGGTGCGCCTTATATTGTACAAAGGGCCGGCGAGGCTGTATACTCTGAAGAGGGCCGCAGGCAGGTGCTTGATCAGGTTGCTTACTATATGGGAAATGCGAAATGCATTTATGACGGGCTTAAGGAATGCGGCTATGAGGTTTACGGTGGAGTGAACGCGCCTTATATCTGGCTTAGGACACCCGGTGACATGAGCAGCTGGGATTTCTTCGATCATCTTTTAAAGGATGCAAACGTGGTAGGCACTCCGGGTTCGGGCTTCGGGCCGGGCGGAGAGCATTACTTCAGACTTACGGGATTTGGAAGCCGCGAGAATACGATCGAGGCGGTAGGCAGGATAAAGAAGCTTCATATATAAAGGAGGAACACATGGAATACACGGCAGAAGAGGTTTTAAAATACATCGAGGAAGAGGAGGCGCAGTTTATAAGGCTGGCTTTCAGGGATGCTTTCGGAAAACAGAAAAACATTTCGGTCATGCCGGGCGAGGTTAAAAAAGCCTTCGATTTCGGTGCGCCGATAAATGCCCGGATGATAACCGGATTTGAGGAGAGTCAGCATCCCGTGCTTTATCTGAAGCCGGATCCTTCAACCCTGTCCATACTTCCGTGGAGGTCGGAGAGCGGCAAGGTGCTGAGGATGTTCTGTGATGTTTACACACCGGACGGTGAAGTGTTTGAACAGGATACCAGGAGCATACTTAAGAAGGCGGCAAAGGCTGCAAAGGATGCCGGTATTGATTTCCGTTTCGGTTCGGAAGCCGAGTTTTACTTATTCCTTAAGGACGAGGACGGCAATCCGACAAAGATCCCCTATGATGAGGCTCAGTACATGGACATCGCTCCGCTTGACCGGTGTGAGAACGTAAGGAGAGAGATCTGCCTTACCATAGAGAAGATGGGACTTACTCCCGAAAGGTCACACCATGAACAGGGGCCCGGGCAGAATGAGATCGATTTTCATTACGGAAAGCCCGTTAAGGCTGCGGATCAGATGACGACATTCAAGATGGTGGTATGCACGGTGGCTGACCGTTACGGACTGGTGGCTGACTTTTCGCCGCTCCCGATACAGGGAAAGCCCGGTAACGGATATCATATAAACATTTATGCGACCGATAAGGACGGAAATGATGTGGCAAGGTACGTTGCGGCCGGCATCATGGATAAGATAAGGGACATCACCCTGTTTTTGAATCCGGCCGATGCATCGTATGCAAGGCTTGGAAACAATACCGCTCCCGATAAAGTCAACTGGTCAAACGATGGTGATTCTGAGCTTATGTCACTTAAGGAATTTAACGGAAGGACCTGCGCGGAATTAAGATCGCCGGATGCATCGTCGAATCCGTATCTTGTTTATTCACTGCTCATCCATGCGGGACTTAAGGGCATTAAGGATAAGCTTGTGCTTCCAAAGGAAATGGATGAAAAGAGCGTGCTGCTTCCCGGTTCCAAAAGGGAGGCCGTAAAGCTTGCAACGGAGAGTGACTTTGTAAAGGAAATAGTTCCCGAGGCGATCATAAGGAACTATACGAAGTAGGGATAAGAAATAATAAGTAATTAAGGATAAACAGGACAAAGGGGTTTATATGCCAAGGAATGATGATATACAACATTCCATATTGATAGTCTCAAATTCCGAGAAGTTCAATGCGCTGATAAAAGCAGCCCTGCCTGACGGGACATTCTTTTTACTGGACCATCGCAAAAGCGCGGCGACTGCAAGGCAGTGTATTCAGGAGCGGTTTTATGATATAGTTATTATAAATTCACCGCTTCCCGATGAGATCGGATATGAGTTTGCCATGGACGTAACGGATATGTGCAGTGCCACCGTTATGATGGTGGTCCCTGCCGCTGCGTATGATGACGTGACCGAGCACATCGCTTCGGGCGGGATAATCGCTATCGCAAAGCCGTTCCGTGAGGGGAATTTACGCAAAACGGTTAAGCTTGTATTTGCGCTTCAGGACAGGGTATATCAGCTGAAGCGTGAGGTGGAAGCCGCAAGGGATAAGCTGGAGGAAACAAGAACGGTGGATAAGGCCAAGTTCATGCTCATGGAGGAAAAGGGTATGACGGAGGCCGAAGCCCATAAGTATGTCATAAAACAGGCAATGGATAACGGATTATCCAAACGGCGTATAGCCGAGATGATAATCGATGATCTGGAAGGTTAGGAGGGATCATTCTGCGTAGCAGAATTCAGGATGATCCCGACGATTGGCCGCCGACGAAGTATGCGGAGGGGGCATTACCTTAGAAAAGGGGAAAATGTATGTGCGGAATAGTAGGTTACTGCGGAAACAAACAGGCGGCGCCCATACTGCTTGAGGGACTGAAAAAGCTTGAATACAGGGGCTATGATTCTGCCGGTCTTGCGGTGCGCGACGGTGAGAACAAGGTAAAGATAGTTAAGGCCAAGGGACGTTTGCTGGAGCTTGCCAATAAGACCGATGACGGCAAGGCCATGAAGGGCTGCTGCGGTATAGGGCATACACGCTGGGCCACTCACGGTGAGCCTTCCGAGAACAATGCGCATCCGCACCACAGCGACGATTTCGAGGTTGTTGCAGTACATAACGGTATTATCGAGAACTTCACCGAGATAAAGGACAAGCTCCTTAAGAAGAATTACAAATTCTACTCGGAAACGGATACCGAAGCCATAGTAAAGCTTATAGATTATTATTATAAGAAATACAATATCGGTCCCATAGATGCACTTGCAAAGACGATGGTACGTGTCCGCGGTTCATATGCACTTGCCGTGATGTTTAAGGATTATCCGGGACAGATATGGGTAGCCCGTAAGGATTCGCCCATGATAATCGGCGTTGACAGCAAGGCAAGCTTTGTTGCATCCGATGTACCGGCGATACTTAAGCATACAAGAAATGTTTATTATATAGGCAACCTTGAAATGGCATGCCTTAAGGACGGCGAAGTTCATTTCTATAACCTTGACGGCGAGGAGATAGAAAAGGAGCTTACCAAGGTTGAGTGGGATGCCGAAGCAGCCGAAAAGGGCGGGTTCGAGCATTTCATGATGAAGGAGATCCATGAGCAGCCCAAGGCAGTTCAGGATACGGTAAATGCCTATGTCAAGGATACCGGGATCGACTTATCGAATGTAGGTATCACGGATGAAGAATTAAAAGGTTTATCACAGGTTCACATTACAGCCTGCGGTTCGGCTTACCACGTGGGCATGGTCGCACAGTATGTGATCGAAAAGCTTGCAAGGATACCGGTAAGGGTTGAGCTTGCTTCCGAATTCAGGTACCGTGATCCCATTCTTTCGAGTGATTCTTTAGTCATAGCCATATCGCAGTCGGGCGAGACGGCAGATACCCTGGCAGCCATAAGGGAGGCTCACGGCAGGGGGATAAAGACACTGGGCATAGTAAACGTGGTCGGTTCCACGATAGCAAGGGAAGCGGATCATGTGATGTATACCATGGCAGGCCCCGAGATCGCGGTGGCAACGACCAAGGCTTACAGCGCACAGCTTATCGCGGTATACATCCTTGCGATAAGGCTGGCAAAGGCCAAGGGCATGATAGATGACGAAAGGGAAGCGGCTCTCATAGAGGAATTAAAAAAACTTCCCGGCAAGATAGAAAGGTCGCTTGAGGATAAGGAACGCCTTCAGTGGTTTACGGCTAAGTTCTCAAACGTTCATGATGTGTTCTTCATAGGAAGAGGCATCGATTATGCGATAAGCCTTGAGGGCAGCCTTAAGATGAAGGAGATAAGCTACGTCCATTCCGGCGCATATGCCGCAGGTGAATTAAAGCACGGCACCATAAGCCTTGTAGAGGACGGAACCCTGGTCATCGGAGTGATCACGCAGAACGACCTGTATGAAAAGACCGTGTCAAACATGGTCGAGGTAAAGAGCAGGGGCGCCTACCTTTGCGGACTTACCAACAGCGGTAATTACGAGATCGAGGATACGGCTGACTTTACCGTATATATCCCAAAGACGGACGAGCTGTTCGCGGCCTCCGTTGCGGTCATCCCGTTACAGCTTATGGGTTATTATATGAGCGTTGCCCGCGGACTTGATGTCGATAAGCCGCGAAATCTTGCAAAGAGCGTTACGGTTGAATAAACCAAAAACTGACTCTTGACTTAAATAAAAAAAAGGAATATATTGTTTTCGTTAAGCAAAGGCGCTTTGGACTTTAAGTCCAAGGCGCCTCTTTTGTTTGGCAAAGGACAAAGGAGGAAAAAGATATGTGTTCCATAATGGGTTACTTAGGCAGCAGCCTTACAATAGAAAAATTCAAGGAGCATTTCGATAAAACCACATCGAGGGGTCCGGATATGCAGCGTATCATAAATATCCCGGGCGGCATAATGGGCTTTGAGCGCCTTTCCATCATGGGTCTTCATGAGGAGGGCATGCAGCCGTTTTCCCTTAACGATAACTATGTTGTATGTAACGGTGAGATATACGGGTTCAGGCCGATTAAGGAAGAGCTTAAGAGTAAGGGATATACCTTTTTAAGTGATTCTGACTGCGAGCTTTTACTTCCGATGTATGAACTGTACGGCACGGGAATGTTTGAAAAGCTCGACGCCGAATTTGCCTGTGTTATCTATGATGCAAAGGAAGAATCACTCATCGCGGCGCGTGATCCGATCGGCATAAGGCCGCTGTTCTACGGGTATGTAAACGGCAGTGAGATCGTGTTTGCATCGGAAGCAAAGAACCTTGTCGGGCTTGTTAAGGAAGTGTTCCCGTTCCCTCCCGGACATTACTATAAGGACGGTGAGTTTGTAAGCTACAGGTGCATGACGAAGGTGGATAAGGTAGTTGATGATGATATCGAGATCATTTGTAAGAACATCCACGATAAGCTGGTAAAGGGAATCGAGAAGAGGCTTGATTCGGATGCGCCGCTGGGGTTCCTTTTAAGCGGAGGCCTTGACAGTTCGCTTGTGTGCGCGGTATCCGCAAAGCTTATGGATAAGCCGATACGGACATTTGCGATAGGCATGAACACGGATGCAATAGATCTTAAGTACGCAAAGGAGGTTGCGGATTACCTGGGAAGCGACCATACAGAGGTCATCATCACGAAAGAGGATGTCATCCGCGAACTGCCGACGGTCATCTCTATCCTCGGGACCTACGATATAACGACGATCCGCGCGAGCATGGGAATGTACCTTGTATGCAAGGCGATACATGAGCAGACCGATATCCGCGTGCTGCTTACGGGTGAGATATCGGATGAGCTGTTCGGATATAAATATACAGATTTTGCTCCGAGTCCGGAGGAGTTCCAGAAGGAAGCGGTCAAGCGTATCGACGAGATCCATATGTATGACGTGCTAAGGGCGGACAGGTGTATATCAGTTAACTCGCTTGAGGCGAGGGTACCGTTCGGAGATCTTGATTTTGTACAGTATGTGATGAGCATCGATCCCAAAAAGAAGATGAACGTTTACGGAAAGGGCAAATACCTGCTGCGCCATGCGTTTGAGGGCGATTACCTGCCTTACGATATTTTGATGCGTGAGAAGGCTGCGTTCTCGGATGCGGTCGGACATTCGATGGTGGATCACCTTAAGGCTTATGCCGAGGAGAAGTACTCGGATAAAGAATATGAAAAGCTTATAAAGAAGTACGACCATGCAAGGCCGTTTACAAAAGAATCACTTTTGTACCGTGAGATATTTGAGGAATACTATCCGGGACAGTCGAAGATGGTGGTTGATTTCTGGATGCCCAACAAGTCATGGGAGGGCTGTAACGTAAACGATCCGTCGGCGAGGGTGCTGGCGAACTACGGTGCGTCAGGGCAATGATCATGAGGAGGGACCCGTTTACGGGAGGAGTCCTTATGATGCCTTAGCGGCGAGCGTGTTCAAAAGAAGTACGGAGTACTTCTTACCTTGTATCGTGGTGGGGGTAGAAAATATGATCAAATACGTATTTGTAACAGGCGGCGTTGTATCGGGCCTCGGCAAGGGAATAACGGCATCGTCTCTCGGACGCCTGCTTAAGGCCCGGGGATATCACGTGACCATGCAGAAATTCGATCCGTATATAAACATGGATCCGGGTACGATGAACCCCATACAGCACGGCGAGGTGTTCGTAACCGATGACGGTACCGAGACGGACCTTGACTTAGGGCACTACGAACGCTTCATAAACGAAAGCCTCAATAAGAATTCAAACGTAACCACGGGAAAGATTTACTGGTCGGTCCTCAATAAGGAGAGGCACGGCGATTACGGCGGCGGAACCGTTCAGGTGATACCGCATATAACAAACGAGATAAAGGACAGGTTCCACAAGGCGCAGTCACCGGATGAAGAGACGATATCGATAATCGAGATCGGAGGCACAGTGGGCGATATCGAAAGCCAGCCGTTCCTTGAGGCGATAAGGCAGTTCCAGGCGGAAGTGGGACGCGAGAATGCGATCATCATACAGGTGACTCTTATCCCGTATCTTAAGGCTTCGGGCGAGATGAAGACAAAGCCCACGCAGATGAGCGTAAAAAGCCTGCAGAGCATGGGTATATGGCCGGACATCTTAATGTGCCGTTCGGATTACCCGATAGATGATTCGATGCGTGAAAAGATTGCGCTTTTCTGTAACGTTAAAAAGGAGCATGTGCTCCAGAACCTTGATGCACAGTCACTGTATGAAGTTCCTTTGATGCTTGAGGAAGAGAACTTTGCACAGGCTGTATGCGAGTGTTTGAAGCTCCCATGTCCCGAGCCCGACTTAAGTGCATGGAGGCAGATGGTCGAAGATTTCCATCATCCGAAGCATTCGGTCGAGGTAGGGATAGTAGGAAAATACGTTGCGCTGCATGATGCATATTTAAGCGTAGCGGAAGCATTAAAGCACGGCGGTATCGCAAATAAGACGGAAGTTAAGATCCGCTGGGTGGATTCTGAAGAGCTTACTCCCGACAATATCGACGAATACCTGCATGACCTTCAGGGCATTCTTGTGCCGGGAGGTTTCGGCTCAAGGGGGATAGAAGGAAAGATACTTGCGATCGAATACGCAAGGGTCAATAAGATACCTTTCCTTGGGCTGTGCCTGGGAATGCAGCTATCGATCGTTGAGTTTGCAAGGAACGTATGCGGCTTAAAGGATGCGGGAAGCATAGAGTTTTCACCGGATACAAAGAACCCCGTGATCCATCTTATGCCCGATCAGGAGGGTGTTGAAAACTTAGGCGGAACGCTCAGGCTCGGAGCCTATCCCTGTGTGCTTAAGGAAGGCAGCAGGGCGTATGAACTTTATGATTACGATCTTTCGAACGGTGAGGATATAAAGGCTGCGGAAGGAAGTAAGTATAAGCTCATTTCCGAGCGCCACCGTCACAGGTACGAGGTAAACAATGACTACCGGGAGGTACTTACGAAGGCGGGAATGACTCTTTCGGGACTCTCTCCCGACGGGCGCATAGTCGAGATGATCGAGCTTAAGGACCATCCGTATTTCCTGGCAACGCAGGCGCATCCGGAATTTAAGTCAAGACCTGATGCCCCTCATCCGCTGTTTAAGGGACTTATAGAGCAGGCGCTTATAAAATCCGGTATCGTATAGAGTGAGGGAGAATCAGATGACTGATAAGCTTCATGAAGAATGCGGCGTATTCGGGATATATGCGGGAAACGGCACGGATGTGGCCGCGGATATCTACTACGGGCTGTTATCCCTTCAGCACAGGGGACAGGAATCGGCGGGGATGTCCGTATGCGATACGCAGGGGCCCATGGGAAACATCATAACCCACAAGGGAATGGGTCTTGTGAGCGAGGTGTTTGACAGGCACTTCCTTGATGAGACAAAGGGAAACATAGGCATAGGGCATGTGCGTTATTCAACGACCGGAGGCAGTGTCCTTGCAAACGCCCAGCCGATAGCGATGAATTATATCAAAGGTTCGCTGGCCGTAGTGCATAACGGCAACATAGTAAATGCCGATGAGATAAAGCAGGAGCAGATGTACCGTGGGCAGGCGCATTACACGACATCGGACACCGAGGTGCTGGCCTATGAGATAGTCAGCGAAAGGGTGTATTCTTCCTCGGTTGAAGTGGCAGTTCAAAGGGCGGCCGGCAGGTTAAGGGGCGGATATGCACTTATAGTGATGAGCCCCAAAAAGCTGATAGGCATAAGGGACCCATACGGGATAAAGCCGCTCGTACTCGGACGCAAGGGAGACAGCTACATACTGGCATCCGAAAGCTGCGCGATCGTTTCGGTCGGAGGCGAGCTTATAAGGGATGTTAAGCCCGGTGAAGTAGTAACGATATCGGATGAAGGCATAAAGAGCAACGAGGAGCTGTGCGGAAAACGGCCCGCGCACTGCGTGTTTGAATATATATATTTTGCAAGGACAGATTCGGTAATAGACGGTATAAACGTACATGAAGCAAGGTTAAGGGCCGGCATGGCGCTTGCAAGGAGGAATCCGGTAAAGGCCGATCTGGTGGCAGGGGTTCCCGATTCGGGACTCGCCGCAGCGGAAGGGTATTCAAAGGAATCCGGGATACCGTTTAAGCTCGCTTTTCAGAAGAACAGCTATATCGGAAGGAGCTTCATAAAACCGACCGATGAGGAAAGAAACACGGCCGTGCATATGAAGTTAAGCGTCCTTAAGGACGTGGTAAAGGATAAAAGCCTTGTGCTTATCGATGACTCGATAGTCAGGGGGACCACGATGCGGCAGATAATAGAGATGCTTAAGTCCTGCGGGGCAAAGGAGGTCCATGTCAGGATAAGCTCGCCGCCGTTTTTGTACCCCTGCTATTACGGGACGGACGTTCCGAGCAGCAAGCAGCTGATAGCTTCGGGACATTCCGCCGAGGAGATAAGGAAGGCGGTCGGAGCGGATTCGTTAAGCTATCTTGATACGGAGGATTTTAAAACGATGCTTAACGATCTGCCGCTGTGCAGTGCCTGCTTTGACAATAACTATCCGGTTTAGATACAGTATCAAATGTGATACAAATGAGGAGACAAGGGATATGAGAGAAAACGCAAGGAACAGACGTATCAGGGGTTCGGAAGAATCAATGACCTACGAGCATGACAACTGCGGCATAGGTGCTATAGTCAACATCAACGGTTCGAAGGACCATGCGGTAGTGGATGATGCACTTAAGATAGTTGAGAATCTGGAGCACCGCGCAGGAAAGGATGCTCTGGGAGAGACCGGAGACGGTGTCGGGATACTTACGCAGATACCTCACGATTTCCTTAAAAAGGAATGCAAAAAGGAAGGCATCGAGCTCGGAAACTTAAGGACCTACGGGGTAGGCATGTTCTTCTTCCCGAATGAGGAGCTTAAAAGATCGCGCGCGATGAAGATGTTCGAGGTGATCGTAAATAAGGAGGGCGCCGAGTTTTTGGGATGGCGCGCCGTTTCGGTAAATCCGGATGTCCTTGGCAGCAGGGCGCGTGACTGCATGCCGTGCATTTATCAGGGGTTTGTAAAAAGGCCCGAGGATATAGGGGATGATATCGATTTTGACCGCAAGCTTTATGTAATAAGGCGCGTATTCGAACAGAGCACTGACAATACCTATGTATGCTCGCTTTCCTGCCGTACCATAGTTTATAAGGGAATGTTCCTGGTAGGGCAGTTAAGGACGTTCTTTAAAGACCTTGAGGATAAGTCATACAAGTCGGCGATAGCCATGGTGCACTCAAGGTTTTCAACAAATACAAATCCAAGCTGGGAAAAGGCACATCCCAACCGTTTCATGGTGCATAACGGTGAGATAAATACGATCAAGGGCAATGTGGACAAGATGCTGGCGCGTGAGGAGACCATGTACACGACATGCTTTACGCCCGAGGATATGACCAAGGTGCTTCCGGTCATCCCAAGCTACGGATCCGATTCCGCTATGTTTGACAATACGCTTGAGTTCCTTACCATGAGCGGGCTTGACCTGCCGCTTGCGGCGATGATCATGGTACCGGAGCCGTGGGCGCATAACGATACCATATCAGATGAGATCAGGGATTTTTACCAGTATTACGCGACGATGCTTGAGCCCTGGGACGGTCCCGCATCCATACTGTTCTCGGACGGTGATGTGATGGGAGCGATCCTTGACCGTAACGGACTTAGGCCGTCAAGGTATTACATAATGGATGACGGAAGACTTATATTATCATCCGAGGTCGGCGTGCTTCCTCTGCCTGAGGCGCATGTAACCAGGAAGGAGAGGCTGCATCCCGGAAAGATGCTCCTTATAGATACAAAAAAGGGCAGGATAATATCGGATGAGGAGCTTAAGGAATACTACGCGATGAAGGAGCCTTACGGTGAGTGGTTAAGCTCGAACCTGTTGACTCTTAAAGAGCTTAAGATCCCGAACAGCAAGGTCACCTCCTATGATGATGTGGAAAGGATGAAGCTCCAGAAAGCATTCGGATATGCTTATGAAGAATGCATGGAGAGCATTAAAACGATGGCGCTTAACGGTTCGGAAAACTTAGGCGCCATGGGAATAGATACACCGATCGCGGTACTGTCGAAGCAGTACCAGCCGCTGTTTAATTACTTTAAGCAGATGTTTGCGCAGGTAACGAACCCGCCTATTGATGCGGCAAGGGAGAAAATAGTTACTTCCACCACGGTATACCTTGGCAAGAACGGTAACCTGCTTAAGGAACAAGCATCAAATTGCCATGTATTAAAGGTGAAAAATCCGATACTTACGGACCTTGATCTGTTAAAGATCGAGAAGATGGACAAGGAAGGCTTCAAGGTTGCGAAGGTTCCGATCCTGTACTACAAGAGCACGCCGATAAAGAGAGTCATGGATCATCTGTTTGTCGAAGTGGATAAGGCGTACAGGGAGGGTGCGAACATACTGATCCTTTCAGACCGCGGAGTCGATGAGAATCACGTGGCCCTGCCTTCACTGCTTGCGGTAGCGGCCGTGCATAAGCACCTTGTTGATACCAGGAAATGTACGGCGATGTCTCTCATACTCGAATCGGGCGAGCCGAGGGAGGTGCACCATTTTGCACTGCTCCTTGGATACGGTGCGAGCGCGGTCAATCCATACCTTGCGCATGCGACGATAGCCGAGCTTATAGACAAGGGAAGCCTTGACAAGGATTACTACGCCGCGGTGAATGATTATGACAGTGCGGTACTGTCGGGCATAGTCAAGATAGCTTCGAAGATGGGTATCTCCACGGTGCAGTCATACCAGGGCAGCAAGATCTTCGAAGCGCTGGGTATTTCAAGGCAGGTAACGGATAAGTACTTTACGGGAACGGTAAGCCGCATAGGAGGCATCACCCTTGACGATATAGCACAGACTACCGATGAACAGCATTCGAAGGCCTTCGATCCGCTGGGACTTAATACGGATCTTACGCTTAATTCGGTGGGCAGGCATAAGATGCGTTCGGGGGCCGAGGATCATCGGTACAATCCGCAGACCATACATATGCTGCAGTGTGCGGCAAGGGAGGGGGATTATAACAAATTCAAACAGTATACCTCAATGGTCGACAGGGAGCAGACGGGTTACCTTCGCAGCATCATGGATTTCGATTATCCGGCTGAGGGTATCGACATATCCGAGGTTGAGAGTGTTGAGAGCATAGTCACCAGGTTTAAGACCGGTGCAATGTCATACGGATCGATATCCCAGGAAGCGCATGAGGCGCTGGCCGTTGCGATGAACAGGCTTCACGGAAAGTCAAACAGCGGCGAGGGCGGCGAGAGTGATGAAAGGATCGCTTCGTCGGGTACGGATCATGACCGCAGTTCCGCGATCAAGCAGGTTGCGAGCGGCAGGTTCGGCGTGACCGATAAGTACCTGGTAAGTGCCCGTGAGCTTCAGATAAAGATGGCGCAGGGAGCTAAGCCCGGCGAGGGCGGACACCTTCCCGCAGGAAAAGTATATCCGTGGATAGCAAAGACCAGGCATTCAACGCCCGGTGTAAGCCTTATTTCACCGCCGCCTCATCATGATATTTATTCGATCGAGGACCTGGCACAGCTTATTTATGACCTTAAAAATTCAAACAAATATGCCCGCATCAGCGTGAAACTTGTATCGGAAGCGGGCGTCGGAACGATAGCAGCAGGCGTTGCCAAGGCAGGTGCGCAGGTGATCCTTATATCGGGATACGACGGCGGTACCGGTGCGGCACCCGTAAGCTCGATCCATAATGCGGGGCTTCCGTGGGAACTGGGACTTGCCGAGACACATAAGACGCTTATCGAGAACGGCTTAAGGGACCGTGTCATGATAGAAACGGACGGCAAGCTGATGAGCGGAAGGGACGTGGCGATCGCTGCGCTGCTTGGCGCAGAGGAATTCGGGTTTGCCACGGCTCCGCTTGTGACTCTGGGCTGCGCGATGATGAGGGTATGTAACCTTGATACCTGTCCGTTTGGTGTGGCGACTCAGAATCCCGAACTCAGAAAGCGTTTTAAGGGTAAGCCCGAATATGTGGAAAACTTCATGAAGTTTATCGCACAGGAGCTTCGGGAATACATGGCCCGCTTGGGATTCCGCACCATTAACGAGATGGTGGGACGTACGGACCTGCTTAAGAAGAGGGATGACCTTACGGGTAATGCGGTTAAGGTTGATATATCGGAGATACTTAAATACACGGAATCGGATAAGAGGGTATTCGATCCCAAGCGGGTATTTGATTTTAAGCTTGAGGATACCGTGGATGAATCAAAGCTCCTTAAGTCGGCGCATATCAAAAAGTCGATTAAGGACGGCAGTGCATCCGAGTTAAGCGTTGAGCTTATAAATACGGACAGGACCTTCGGAACACTGCTCGGAAGCGAGATAACAAGGAAAAATCCCGAGGGGCTTAAGGACGGTACGGTGACCATAAGGTGTAAGGGGCACGGCGGACAGAGCTTCGGCGCATTTATCCCGCGCGGACTGACTCTTATACTTAAGGGTGACAGCAACGATTACATCGGCAAGGGCTTGTCGGGCGGCAGGATCATAGTAAGCTCACCCGATGATGCCGGATATGATGCGGAATACAATACCATAATCGGAAACGTGGCCCTTTACGGCGCGACATCAGGTGAAGCCTATTTTGAAGGCGTGGCCGGCGAGCGGTTCGCGGTCAGAAATTCGGGCGCATATTCAGTTGTCGAGGGTGTGGGAGAGCACGGCTGTGAGTACATGACAGGCGGACGCGTGGTAGTAATAGGACCGACGGGCAAGAACTTTGCCGCGGGCATGAGCGGCGGCGTGGCTTATGTACTGGATGAGCACAATACGCTGTACCGCAACCTCAACAAGGAAATGGTGCTTATGGAACCGGTCGAGAATAAGAGCGACCAGACCGAGCTTAAGAACATGCTGAAGGAACACCTTAAATACACGGGTTCCAAAAAGGCGGCCAAGATACTCGATAACTTCACGGAATATCTGCCGAAGTTTAAAAAGATAATCCCCGAGGATTACAAGAAGCTCATGATTTTAACGGGCCAGTTTGAGGAGAAGGGGATGTCTTATGAGGAAGCGCAGATCGAAGCTTTCTACGAGAGTATAGGAGGTAGACAAGATGGGTAAACCGACCGGTTTTTTGGAATATGAAAGGTGTGAAGGTCCGGTAAGGGGCGTTAAGGAAAGGATAAATGACTTTGACGAATTTCACGGACAGCTTAAGGTAAAGGATCAGATGCTGCAGGGTGCAAGGTGTATGGCCTGCGGTGTGCCCTTCTGTCAGGCGGGTGTGATGATAGCGGGAATGGCATCGGGCTGCCCGCTGCATAACCTTGTGCCGGAAATAAACGATTACGTATATCACGGGAACCTGGAGCAGGCATATGTAAGGCTTTCAAAGACTCATTGTTTCCCCGAGTTTACCTCACGTGTGTGCCCTGCCCTGTGCGAGGCTGCATGTACGGCGGGCTGTGACGGTGACCCCGTATCCACAAAGGAAAATGAGCGGACGGTCATAGAATATGCTTTTGCAAACGGGCTTGTGAAAGCGGACGATCCGCCCGTAAGGACCGGGAAAAAGATAGCCGTTATAGGCAGTGGTCCGTCGGGGCTGTCGGCTGCGTACTGGCTTAATAAAAGGGGCCATGAGGTGACGGTTTACGAGCGCCGTGACAGGGCGGGAGGACTGCTCCGTTACGGTATACCCAACATGAAGCTTGATAAAAGAGTCATAGACCGGCGCATAAAACTCATGGAGGAAAGCGGCATCAGATTTGTTTACAATGCAGATGTCGGTAAAGATACGGATCCCGAGAAACTCATAAAGCAGTATGACAAGGTCGTGCTTGCCTGCGGTGCATCGAACCCCAGGGATATAAAGGCGCCCGGAAGAGATGCCAAGGGGATTTATTTTGCGGTCGATTTCCTTACAGAGGTTTCCCGCAGGATAATGGACTCGGATTATGACTACAAGAAGTGCATCGCCGCGACTGATTACTCCTTCGGGAGCCTTAAGGGTAAGAGTGTCATCGTCATAGGCGGTGGCGACACGGGAAATGACTGTGTCGGTACATCCATAAGGCTTGGTGCAAAGTCGGTCATCCAGCTTGAAATGATGCCCTGTCCGTGCTCTGAAAGGGCAGAGTCAAACCCGTGGCCTGAGTGGCCGAAGGTCTTAAAGACCGATTACGGCCAGGAGGAAGCAATAACCTGTTTCGGCAGCGATCCGAGGATATATCAGACTACGGTCACGGAGTTTGTAAAGGACAAAAAGGGTAACCTGACAAGCGTTAAAACGGTTAAGCTTACGCCAAAGAAGGATGAGGCTACCGGACGTATGCAGATGGTTCCGGTTGAGGGTACGGAAGGTGAGCTTAAGGCGGATCTTGTCCTTATCGCGGCAGGATTTTTGGGTTCGCAGGAGTATGTCACCAAAGGTTTCAAGGTGGATGTAAACGCCCGTACCAACGTAGCGACCGCAGAGGATTGTTATGAAACGAGCCGTGACGGTGTGTTCACCGCGGGCGATATGCACAGGGGACAGTCGCTTGTCGTCTGGGCCATAAGTGAGGGCAGAAATGCAGCAAAAGCGGTGGATGAAGCCCTTATGGGTTATTCGGGGATTTGAGACTGTGTTAAAAAAAATACAAATTCCCTATTGACAGAATGAATTTTGTGTTTATAATGAGGCATGTGAGCAGGGCCGCTCCGGTTTGACCGGAGCGGCCTTCTTTATTTTCAAAGACAAAGGAGGACGAAATGATGAGAGAAGCACAGCAGAAGATACCTGAGTTGTACGGGAGTCTTGTTTTTAATGATAAAGTCATGCGCGACAAGCTTCCCAAGGACATTTACAAAGCACTTAGGAAGACCATTGAAAATAATACGCATCTGGAACTTGACGTAGCCAATTCGGTTGCAGTCGCTATGAAGGAATGGGCTGTTGAGAACGGAGCCACACATTACACCCATTGGTTCCAGCCGATGACAGGCTTTACCGCAGAGAAGCATGACAGTTTCATAACTCCCGTAGGAAACGGTGACATCATCATGGACTTCTCGGGTAAGGAGCTCGTAAAGGGTGAGCCCGATGCATCAAGCTTCCCTTCAGGCGGACTGAGGGCAACATTCGAAGCAAGGGGATATACGGCATGGGATCCCACGTCACCGGCATTCATAAAGGACGGTACCTTATACATCCCGACGGCGTTCTGTTCATATACGGGTGAGGCTCTTGATAAAAAGACACCGCTGCTTAGGTCAATGGATGCGCTGTCAAAGGAAGCGACCAAGGTGCTTAACCTTATAGGCCAGACGGAAGTCACAGGCGTTTCGACAACGGTAGGTCCCGAGCAGGAATATTTCCTTATCGACAAGGAAGCATACAAGAAGAGGAAGGACCTTATATTTACCGGAAGGACGCTGCTCGGTGCGCTGCCTCCCAAGGGTCAGGAGATGGAGGATCATTATTTCGGAGCCATCAAGCCCAGGGTTGCCGCATACATGCATGACCTTGACCTTGAACTCTGGAAATTGGGCATTCCCGCAAAGACTAAACACAACGAGGTTGCACCCTGCCAGCATGAGCTCGCACCGGTATATGATACGACGAATATAGCAAGCGATCACAACCAGCTGACAATGGAGATCATGAAAAAGGTTGCGGAGAAGCATGACCTTGTATGTCTGCTCCATGAGAAACCGTTCGACGGCATCAACGGATCGGGTAAGCATAACAACTGGTCGATGACCACAAACACGGGAGTAAACCTTTTGGATCCCGGCAAGACACCGGCTGACAACATCCAGTTCCTGGTATTCCTTGCGGCGATAATCGAAGCGGTTGATGATTATGCGGATCTCTTACGTTTATCGGTTGCAAGCCCCGGAAACGATCACAGGCTCGGAGCAAACGAGGCACCTCCGGCGATCATTTCGATCTTCCTTGGCGAGGAGCTGCAGGCGGTAATTGATTCTATAAAGAATGACACGTTCTTTGAAAAGATAAAGACAACCAAGATGAACATAGGCACCACGGTAATCCCTCACTTTACGAAGGATAACACGGACCGTAACAGGACTTCACCGTTTGCGTTTACGGGCAACAAGTTTGAGTTCAGGTCGCTCGGTTCATCGGTATCGGTTTCCGGACCGAACATCATACTTAACACGGCAGTAGCGGAAGTACTCAGCAGGTTCTACGATAAGCTTAAGGATGTATCCAAGAAGGATATGGAATCTGCGGTACATTCACTGGTAAAGGAATCGATCACGGCTCATGAGCGGGTTATCTTTAACGGTAACGGATACACGGATGAATGGGTTAAGGAAGCCGAGAAAAGAGGACTTTACAACTTACGTTCAACACCCGATGCTCTTCCCGTATTCATTGCCGAGAAGAACAAGAAGCTGTTTGAGAAGCACAATATCTTTACGGAATCGGAGATCGATTCAAGGTATGAGATCCTGCTTGAGAACTACAGCAAGACGCTGCATATCGAGAGCCTGACTCTTAAGGATATGATCATCTCGCAGTTCCTGCCGGCAGTCGGCGAGTATGTCGACGGACTTATCGCTTCGGTAAGCGCAAAGAAGGCACTGGATGCTTCACTTACGAGCAAGGCTGACATGAAGGTAATAAAGCTCTTAAGTGACAGCTACGATAAGATATTCGACCTTACCGAGAAGCTTTCAAAGGATACCGATAAGGCGGAAGGAATAAGCGATTCATTAAAGCAGGCTAAGTTCTATCATGAAACGGTCATCACGGATATGGATAAGATCCGCAGCGTTGCGGATGAGATCGAGGGTTATATCCCCGCAGAGTACCTGCCG
Source organism: Lachnospiraceae bacterium (assembly GCA_017550535.1). Classification (GTDB taxonomy): domain Bacteria; phylum Bacillota; class Clostridia; order Lachnospirales; family Lachnospiraceae; genus UBA2868. The sequence goes on along the minus strand of JAFZOS010000039.1, from coordinate 41,491 downwards.
TATCCGAAGTATGAGGAGATTTTGTTTTACGTATAATTTAAAGAAGTGACTCTATAATAAATGGCAAAGGCGTCGATCGAAAAGATTGGCGCCTTTTCTGAATAAATAAGGAGAGGAGAAAATATTATGGAAGAAATCATGGAATTGATCAACACTGAAGTGTACGGCGTATGGTTCCTTATAGGTGCCGCGCTGGTGTTCTGGATGCAGGCGGGCTTCGCTATGTGCGAGGCGGGTTTTACGAGGGCCAAGAACGCAGGCAACATCATAATGAAGAACCTTATGGACTTTTGTATAGGTACCGTTATGTGGTTCATCTGCGGCGCATCCATCATGCTTGGCGAGAACATGCTCGGAGGTTTTTCGGGAAAGTTCAGCTTTGATGTGTTCACAAACTACGGGAACTTCGATTATTCGGCGTTCGTGTTCAACCTGGTTTTCTGTGCGACCACGGCGACGATCGTATCAGGCTCGATGGCTGAGCGTACCAAGTTCTCGGCATACTGTATTTATTCTGCAATAATCTCGGCGATAATCTACCCGGTGGAGGCGCACTGGACATGGGGCGGCGGTTTCCTTGCACAGTGGGGATTCCACGATTACGCCGGAAGCAACTGTATCCATATGGTAGGCGGTATCTGCGCACTTATAGGTGCATGGATGCTCGGTCCCCGTATCGGAAAGTTCGTTAAGGATAAGGAAGGCAAAGTCACCAAAGTCAATGCTTTCCCGGGTCACAACCTTGTGATCGCGGCACTGGGCGTATTCATCCTGTGGCTTGGATGGTACGGATTCAACGGCGCGGCTGCAACAGACATTCCTACTCTCGGCTCGGTATTCTTAACCACAACCGTAGCTCCCGCTGTTGCAACCGTGACCTGTATGATCTTTACATGGATCAAATTCGGCAAGCCCGATGTTTCGATGTGTTTAAACGCTTCACTTGCAGGCCTTGTAGCCATTACGGCTCCCTGTGATGTTACCGACTGTTTCGGCGCGACCGTTATAGGTATAGTAGCAGGCCTTTTAGTGGTATTCGGTGTATGGTTTACCGATAACGTAGTACATGTTGACGATCCCGTCGGTGCCGTTGCGGTACATATGATGAACGGTATCTGGGGTACGCTGGCGGTCGGCCTGTTTGCGACAGATACAGCTCCCGGCTTTGCAAAGGCCGAGATCATGGAAGGACTTTTCTACGGCGGCGGATTTACCCAGCTTGGAAAGCAGTTCGGCGGAATGTTCGTTACGATTATCTGGACGGTTGTAACCATAATAATCGCATATTCGATCATAAAGAAGGTTGTGGGTCTGCGTGTTTCCGAGGAAGAGGAGATCGCAGGACTTGATTCTACGGAACACGGACTTGCATCTGCATACTCGGGCTTCTCACTCATGGATGTTGCCAACACCATGACAATGGAAGTAAACGAGAACACAGATCTTGGTGTCGGAGAATACGAAGAGGCGTCACCCGCGAAGATCAACGCGGCGGTACCCGTTGTCACCACTCCGTTTGTCGATACCGGCATGAACAAGGTTGTCATCATCGCAAAGCTGGCCAGATACGACATCTTAAAGAAAATGCTCAACGAAGCGGGTATCACCGGCATGACAGTCACCCAGGTAATGGGCTGCGGCGTCCAGAAGGGCGGCGGCCAGAAGTATCGTGGTGTCGAGGTTGATGCAACCCTTACTCCCAAGGTTAAGGTTGAAGTCGTTATCGGTAACGTACCCATTGAGAATGTCATCGAAGCGGCGAAGAAGGCACTTTATACGGGTCATATCGGAGACGGAAAGATATTCGTATATCCTGTTGAGAAAGTCATCAAGATCAGAACAGGCGAGGAAGATCTCGAAGCCCTTAAGGACGTCGAGTGATCCTATAAATCCTTTGTCCGGGCGGCGTGGAACTCCTTACCACGCCGCCTTTTTATGTTTTTTTCCTGTTGTGCGGGCCAAAAGAACCGTCCCCGTGGTCCGAAAAATATGCTAAAATATAAAAGATGACTTTATATCCGGAGGGTTTGTTATGTCTCTTGAGAATGTTAAATACGATGCGTTTATAAGTTACAGGCATTGTGAGCTTGATTCTTTCATATCGGAGAATCTTCATAAAAAGCTTGAAAGCTATAAGATGCCCGCGTCAGTGATCAAAAAACTCGATCCCGCCAAAACAAAGATCGAGCGCGTATTCAGGGATGAAGCCGAGCTGCCGCTTTCAAATAACCTTTCGGATCCCATATCCGAAGCGCTTGATAATTCGGAATTCCTCATCGTCATATGCACTCCCAGGCTTCCCCAGTCGCAGTGGTGTAAAAAGGAGATAGAGACCTTTGTCGAGACCCATGACAGGCAGCATGTACTGCTGGTGCTCGCGGAGGGTGAACCTGAAGAATCATTCCCGGATATCCTTATGTATGACTATGTCACGGCAAAGGATGAAAACGGGAATGATATAAAGGTTAAGGTCGACAGGGAACCCCTGGCCGCCGACTGCCGCGGAGACAATAACAAACAGAGGCTTAAGGCGCTTGATAACGTAGTGCTTAAGCTGTGTGCCGCGATCTTTAATTTAAATTACGATGACTTAAAGCAAAGGCACAGGGAGCGTCAGATAAGGAGAAGGCTCATAGCCCTGTCCGCAGCACTTGCGATAGTCACTGTTTTTGCCATCACCTGTCTGTCCTTTATCATAAAGATAAGCAGACAGAATAAGATAATAAGTGACAAATATGCTGGAGCCATGGCATCCGCTTCCGGGGAGCTTCTGTCACGGGGCCTTCGCAACGATGCGATATACGCGGTACGGAACGTACTTCCCGCAAGTGAAAAGAAGGGATATAACACAGAGGCCTACAATGCTTTGGTTAAGGGTATAGCACCCTATGAAGTAGAAAACTCATATTTCCCCTCAAAGATAATAAGGAGCCCCAAGGATGCAAGAGGATTTTCCGTATCCGATGATAAGTCTATGGCCCTTATGAACTGCGGCGGGTATTTTACTGTGACCGATATCGTAAACGATACCGAATTGTGCCGCATTGACAGTGACTTAAGTGACAGCGCGGTGTTTGACGATACGGGCGTGGCATATATCGACAGCGATCTTAAGGTTAAGCATCTTGATCCGGTAACCGGTGAAGAGACCGTTATTGCGGACGGAGGCTTCGACCTTTATTATTCGCCTGCCGCGAAGGCGACTCTTGTATTTTTTTCTGACGGCATAGGCGGGTACAAAAACCTTGCCGAGGATTTCTTTATCGATTTTACCGACAGCAGGGATATCGATCCCGAAAACATGATAGACGATCCCGACTATCTCATAGAGGACGTATTCATTACGGATGACGGTAAATACGCAGCCTTTTCGGTAAGCGGTTTTGACAATACATGGTACGGCCTTATCGATATCGGAGAGGGAAGGTTTAAAAAGTGCATAAAGGTTGATGATATCGAAGCCGGCTGTGTCGGTACCGACGGAAAAATGCTGTATTTCTGCTACGAGGATGAAAGCGATAACATGGATGCCTCCGAGACAAGCGTGATGGAAGCCCTTGATATCTCATCCGGGAATACGATTTCCTGCGATATCCCCGGATACGGTTTCTTTAAGATGGTATTCGGCGATAACGGCATACTGGTAATATCCGACAACCTTTCCTACATCCTTGATGAGGATCTTAACATGCTCTCAAACATAACCGGTTACACTGAGGCCGTATGCGGGATCGCACGTGAGGAAGGGTTTATGATCCTTGATGTAAACGGCCGCATATTTTCGGACGGTGTTTATTCGGGGGTCAGCAAGAGTTACAGTTTATACGGACATGATGATGCAAGGTTAAGCCATGCGCTTTATAAGGATGATGAGTTTTTTGTGATCCCCGATGATACGGGAAGGTTAGTGATATATTCGCCCTTATCACCCGCTTATGAAGCCATGTCGGATATCGGCGATGCTATACCTTATGAGTATTCGGATATTGAGATAGGCTTAAGAAACCTTGAAGGGATAAGTGATTTAAGCGTGTTCTATACAGCCGTCTCGGATGACGGGAAATACACCGCCGTACAGTCAGATGACAGCGTGCTTTATATATTCGATACGGGAACAGGGAAAAAGATAAAGGAAGTATATGATTCAAACATCCTGCTGTCACATAAGAAGTTTCCTTACCTTAAGGCTGCGGATGTATATATCATTGAAAACGGTGTGTTTGACAGGGATTTCAACATGATATCCACCCTTCCGAACGGCGCTTTAAGCGGGATAGGAACGGACGGAAAAAGCGTTGTCATAAACTCGCCCTATTCGCTGGATACCTACTATAAGATATCCCTGCTTTCATATGACGAGATGATAAAAAGGGCAGATGAGATCCTTGGCACTTACGTTCCCGGCAAGGATATCTGCGAAAAATACAACATCAATTAACGGGTGAATAGGTAATCTCGAAGATATCCCTGCGGATTATGTAAAAATCGTGCAGGTCGTCTTCACGGCAAGCGATATAATCGCCTTTTTCACCCTTCATATATTTTTCCTCATACCATTTGGTGAACAGCTTGACGTTTTTATCAAGCTCCATGGCCAGGATATATGAGGTCCCGGTAGGGATGCATGTTTTTATGTGTTCGTAAAGGTCATATACATGGCCGTCGGGTTCTGCATATATCCTCGGAACATATTCAAGATCCCTGTCAAAGGACGCATCGGATATTTCATAGCTTGCTTCGAATTTTGATATGGCCATCGGGTATACTTCGCCCAATACACCGACCATCAGATAAAAACTTCCGTCGGTGACAAGCTCGGTATCACCCTCAAGCGTACGTACCCTGATCCGGATATTTTTATCAAGAAATGACAAAGGATCGATAAAACCAAGGGTCAATTGATTCTTCCTGTATTTTGCAAACAGGTTCATATCGGGCTTGTATTCGGCTGCAAAAATGATGCTGAAGGATTCAAAATATGCCCTTATTGTCTTTTCAAGATAATCCCTTATGGAAACGGAAGGGAAATGGGCATCAAGCTTATCTTCGCTTATGAAACCGCCTGCCTTAAAATCATGTCCGCCACCCGATCCTACACCGTCGGTGAGAGCCTTTACAAAATCATCAGCCATTACTTCCCTGGTACAGCTGCGGACCGACAGCTTGTAACCTCCGGATACATGACCGAAAGCTACAACAACCGTAAATTCCGCTACCTGCAGGGCCATATCACTTATGATACCTAAAATGTTGGGATCGCATTCATCTGCCTTCAAAAGCCCGCAGCTGTAATTGCTGATGCAGGCATATCCCGCAAGGGCTTCCCCTGTTATTCGCATCTCTTCAAGTGAGATATTGCTGTTTGTAAAAAGCCGCACCTGCGCCTCGTTAACGATGAGGCAGTCGCGCATATCCTTATCAAGCGGATGTGAAAGCTCGGAAAAATTACCGGTATCCGTCATAAGACCGTAATACAGGGCGGTGCATAGAGTCCTGTCCGTTAATACATCATATCCTTCGTCCTGCATGAGCTTCCATACAAGGGTAGTGCAGCCGCCAAGCTCCGGATGTATCTCGGAAAGTTCAAGGTCGGTCGTTCCGTTGTGATGATCAATGACCGCTATATCGTCCGCATTAAGCCTTGTTACGTTTCCCTGTCCGTACTGGCAGTCGGCGGTAAGAAGGAGACCGTCTATCTTTCCCGAATCGGCCGGATAATATGAAACCGGAATATCAAGTTCATTTATCATAAGGAGAAGATTGGATTTTTTTATCTTATAAGGACCGCTGTAAATGATGCGGGCATCCTTACCTCCCTGCTTAAAATACTTATATAAGCCGTATGCCGAAGCCAGTGCATCGGGATCGGGATTATCGTGGCATTGGATGGTTATTTTTTCGAATTTGTCAAGATCTTTAAGACGCATGTCAGTCTCCCTAATATGAAATGATTTTCCGTTTATATATGCGGCAATCGTTACTATGTATAATCTAGCACATATTGCTGTTGCGGGCAATGATCAGTAATTCAATAATAATTTATCGTAAATCGATAAATATTTGTTGACTTTCTGATTTTGTGGTGGTATTGTGTACTCGTAAAGGGTACACTTTTTTGTCCGGGTTTAAAGAAAGGAAGGATAAAATGAAACAGGATGCTTTGGCCAACTGGATCAGGTTTGTGATAATCGGAGTCGGGATATGCGGGTTTATAGTGTATTCGGTGATCATGCCGAGGTTCGGAACTTACCTTGTAAACCAGAACTCAATGCTTGAGAAGAATGTACTGCCCTGGCTTGTACTTATATGGATAAGCGCGATACCCTGCTACGGAGTGCTGTATCTTGGCTGGAAGGTAGCCGGAAATATAAAAAAGGACAGGACCTTCTGTTACGATAATGCAAGGTACCTTAAATGGGCTTCTTATCTTGCTATGGGGGATTCGATATTTGTCTTTATTGCACACGCGGTATTTCTTCTGCTTGATATGTCTGCGGCAGCGGTCATGCTCGTGATCATCATAGTAGTATTTTTCGGAGTATCCATTTCGGTATGTGCGGCAGCCCTGTCCCACCTTATCATCAAGGCAGCCGACATTCAGGAGGAAAACGAACTGACGGTATAGTTTACGGAAAGGGAAAACAATGGGCCATTTGGTTTTTAACATAGATGTTATGCTGGCAAAACGAAAGATGAGCGTGACCGAGCTTGCGGACCGCGTCGGGATAACGCTCGCAAACATGTCGATACTTAAAACGGGCAAGGCAAAAGCCATCAAGGTGTCAACGATCGAGGCACTGTGCGATATCTTAAAATGCCAGCCCGGGGACTTATTTGAATATGAGGAGGAAGACATATGACGAAGTCATATTCAGGATGTCTTCCGACGACAGGCCGCCGACTGTTTTTGAGGGGGCAATACATTTTAGATGAGGAGGAAGAAAGCAATGATCGATAAACTTAACGGTTTGGGGCTTGCCCTTTTGTGCGGGGCGTATTCCCTGTTCTATACCTTTTGCCTTTATAAGAATTACAGCGGTGTGACTTTCCCTTTTTTCGCCGTCGGGACCTTGTGCATTTTTGTATATTATATGAAAAAACAAGGTCTTACTATGAAAACGTTTTCCGTCTTTCCTGTGGCCGGGATATTGATATTTAGCACTCACGTCTGCCTTACCGGCAGCGCGATATTGGCTGATTTTGACAGGGCTTTTATTTTTGTGCTCTTTTTTACCCTGTTTTTACATAATTTATACGATGACAGAGACTGGGATGTGTCAAGATACTTAGGCGCGATCGCAGCAATGGCAGCATCGTCTGTGCGTTTTCTGCCGCGGCCCGTTAAGGACCTGATCGGATTTATTAAGGATCACAAAAAAAAGGATGAAGGAGAAGCCGGAAAGGGTCACGGCGCCGGTCTGTATATCTTCATAGGACTTGCGATATCCGTCCCGATACTTTTGGTGGTACTGCCCCTTCTTGCATCATCCGATGCGGTGTTTAAGGAACTTCTTGATAATATCATGTATTTTGAGTTTGACTTTAACGAGGATATCATAGGGGTTGCATGGATGATACTGGTCATCTTCTTTGTTGCCTATGCCCTTATAACAAGGCTTAATGTAAGGATGCAGAAGCTTGATTCTCCATCGGAGGATAAGCGAAGGGCAAACCCGATAGTAGCGATAACCATAAGCACGGTCATGTTAATAGTATACGGCTTATACTGCATTATACAGATCGTGTATCTCTTCATGGGATACGGTACCCTTCCCGACGGTTATACATATGCAAAATATGTGCATGAAGGTTTTTACCAGCTTGTATTCGTGTGCATCATAAACCTCATACTGGTCCTTTTGTGCAGGAAGTATTCGAAGGACAATACGGTACTTAAGGTCATGTTAAGCCTTATATCCATGTGTACCTTCATCATGATCTTTTCAAGTGCGTACAGGATGGCGCTGTATGTGGATGCGTACGGACTGACATTCCTTAGGCTTTATGTACTTTGGGCACTTGCGGTGATCGGACTTGCCATGATCGGTACCCTTATCTTTATATTTGTTCCGGGTATGCCGTTTTGTAAGTACTGCATGGTTGTCCTTACCTGTATGTGGGCAGCTTTTATATGTATAAGGCCGGATTACAGCATTGCGGCATATAATCTTCAGACGCAGGATGACTGTGATTATCATTACATCTTTCATAGTCTGTCGACGGATGCCGCACCCGCAGTTGATAAGTATCTTAATGATGAAGAATTAAAGATCGATTATTTAAAGGAGGTCATGGATTACGGAGACCTTAAGCCAACGCCCCTGCGCAAGTTTAATTACTCAAAATGGGTTGTAGAAAGGCTTCGGGACAAACACGGGATTTGAATGAGACCGGGGTCCCCCTTTATTATTGACAAGTTCCCTGCGCGGCTAGTATTCTATACACAGGCATATGACCTACTAAGGAGACAGAAATCATGAAAAATAAAGGTATATTCTTACCCCTGTTGTTGGCAGCGATAATGATGTTTACGCTTACTGCCTGCTCGGGAGGTGACAGTGCGGATGATCCGAACCTGGGAAAGTATGAAGGGCAATCGGCTGAGATGAGCGGATTTACCGTAGGCGTGGACCAGTTATTCGAAGAAGGAATATCCGTAGAGCTTAAGAAGAAGGGAAAGGGAAAAATATACTGTGACGGAGCTTCGGACAGTATAAAATGGACGCTTGACGGAAATGATTTCCATGCGGAAGGCGGCGGAAACGAATATGACGGAACATTAAGTGACGGAGTTATGGTCCTTGAAAACATACTTGATTCCGGAATGAGCGTAACGCTGGTGTGCGATGATGTTGTGGCATCGTCTAAAGGATCGTCAGATGAAGGAGACGACGGAGAAAGAAAAGAAGAGAGCAAGCTTGGGAAAAAAGATAAAAGCAGGGATGATTCCGGATCAGAGGAAAGCAGCGATTTTTCAGGTTCAAAGGAGGAGGCTTACATAGCAGCCAAAACAGGAGCGAAAAATTCGGGATCTGATGACAATGGCGGTGATACGGGATCCGGAGAGTCCGGGGAAGGCGCATTTGGCGGATTGTTTGACGCTTCGGAAGATGCAGGCGAATGGGAGCTGTATGTCGTTGTGGAGAAAGGCCGCACGTATATGCAGGATGAGCTTATAAAGAAGGGAATAAACTCGACCATACGGATGAACGATGACGGTACCGGGCAGATCGACCTTGTAGGCAGGCTGATGGACATGGAGTGGGAAAAAGGTCAGATCGTGGTTCCCGATAACGGAGAAGGCAAAAGGGAAGAATACACTTATACCATTACCAATAATGAGTTTTTGGTCCTGGTTGACGGAGAAATGGTACTGACATTTAAGAGAAAGGAATAGAAAGGAGAATCAAATGGCTTGTTTTTTGGCACCGGTTACGGAGGCGGTCATAGTTACCGCAGTTGAAAAGAAGATGGAGGCAGGCACAAAGGATACGGTGACTGTAGAGAACAGCGAAGGAGTTGTAAAGATACCCCTGCGCCGTAAGCTTAAATGGCTTACCCGTATGCTGTGGGGCGGAGCGTTTTTGCTTGCTTTCGAACACGTATGGCACGGTGAGGTAACAGCGTGGTTCCCGTTCCTTACGGCAATGAGTAACGCCGAGGATACAGCTGAAATGCTTAAAGAGATAGGAACAACGGGCGTATGCATGGCGGCACTTATCACGGCGGTTTGGGCCGGGATATGCAGGGCTGCGGACAGCATAATGAACCGTAAGACTGACGAAGAAACGGAGGTAGCAAAGGCATGACACTTCTTATCACTATATATGCGGCGGTCATTGCAACCGTCATCTGGTACAGGCGTAAGGATGACTCTATGAAGCTGGGTATCCTGTGCTTCATGTACTGGGGCGCGGCCCTTATGTGGCTTGTAGATGCGTTCTTTGAGTATTTTGAGCTGGGCGCTGAATATTTTACTCCTTCGGGACAGGATATGTTAAACGATACATTTTTGGGACTTGCGGCCGTTGCCCTGGGACTTATCGTATGGGTGGTAAGGCTGCTTGTGACCGATCCAACGGGTTCTGTCAGGAGAGCACTTAAGAAAGAAGGATGAAATACTGTTGACAGAACGGTTTTATGGATTATAATGATTTTTGGAGCAGGGCTGCTTCGGGTAAATCCGGGGTGGCTTTGTTTTTTTTTGCAGAGCACTTAATGAGGTTTTGTATACCCCTTCCATTATATATGGTAAAATAGACGCGTTGGCTATGTAAAGTTGGATGGAAGGGTTACTGATATGAAGATAGTAGAACTTGACAGAAACACACTCGGATATGATATCGACACAACCGTATTTGCCGATTTCGGCGAATATGAGCAGCATGATTCTGACACTGTTTTAAACAACCGAGGATTCATAAAGGACGCGGATATAGTTATATTCAATAAAGCAGTCATGAACGAGGAGATGCTTGGGGACGCTGAAAATGTCAGGCTCCTGTGTGTGACCGCTACGGGTTATGACAATATTGATCTTGACTATGCAAGGAGCCGCGGCATCGCGGTGGCAAACGTAAAGGCATATTCTACACCGGCGGTTGCACAGCATACATTTGCGCTCGCTCTTTATGTACTTGAAAAGATAAGCTACTATGATGATTACGTTAAGTCGGGAAAGTACAGTTCGCAAACGGGGTTCTGCAACTTTGACGAACACTTTAACGAGCTTGACGGCAAGACCTGGGGTATAGTCGGCATGGGCAATATCGGCCGCAGTGTCGCAAAAATAGCAGCAGCCTTCGGGTGCAGGGTCATATATTATTCAACGACAGGGAAGAATAAGGTTGATGGCTTTAAGCAGGTAAGCTTTGATGAACTGCTCACACAGTCGGACGTATTATCGCTGCACTGCCCGTTAAATGACAATACGCGCGGACTTATCGATATGACGGCGCTTAAGAAGATGAAAAGCTCGGCAGTCCTTATAAATGTGGCAAGGGGTCCGGTAATAGTGGATGAAGATCTTACGCAGGCCCTTGAGCAGGGAATCATCGCGGGAGCGGGACTTGACGTGCTTACGAAGGAACCGATGACGAAGGATAATCCGCTTCACAGGATAAAGGACAGCAGGAAACTGATCATCACGCCGCACATGGCATGGGCGAGCGTTGAAGCAAGGCAGCGCTGCGTTGATGAGATATATCTTAATATAAAGGCGTTTCTAAACGGCGAAAGCCGCAACAGGGTGGATTGATCTAAGAATAAGGAGACATACAGATGACTTACGACAGGAAACTTATCCTTGAGGACGGAAGCGAATACTTAGGCTATAAGTTCGGAGCAAACGCCGATGCGGTGTGTGAGATAGTGTTCAACACATCGATGGTCGGATATCAGGAGATCGTTTCCGACCCGTCTTATACGGATCAGGCGGTGGTCATGTCATATCCGCTCATCGGCAATTACGGGATAACGGATGAGGATTATGAGAGTAAGTATGTAGCACCGTCCGCTTTCATAGTAAGGGACATAAACGATAACCCCTCAAACTTTCGGGCAACGAGGACGCTTTCGGAACTGCTTGAGGAAAACGGAGTTCCCGGGATATACGGGGTTGATACAAGGAAGCTCGTAAGGAGCATAAGGGATTTAGGATCAAGGCGGGTGCTCATTACGGATATAAACACATCCCGTGAAGCCGGGCTTAAGATGATAGAAGATACGCCCGTAAGACACGATGCGGTAAAACGCGTCAGCTGCACAAAACGGTGGTTCAGCCGCACATCAAAACCAAAATACCACGTCGTCGCGATAGACTGCGGCATGAAATCCAACATAGTAAGGATGTTAAATAAATACAAGTGCAACGTGATCATCGTTCCCTATGACACAAGGAGTGAGGATATACTTGCGCTCTCGCCCGACGGGCTGTTCATATCAAACGGTCCCGGAGACCCGACGGATGTTCCCGAGGTCATAAACACTCTTAAGGAACTTAAGGGAAAGCTCCCGATGTTCGGCATCTGCTTAGGACATCAGCTTCTGTCCCTTTCATACGGAGCGCAGACCTACAAGCTTAAGTTCGGACACAGGGGCGGCAACCATCCCGTCAAGGACATAAGGACGGGAAAGATCGAGATAACCAGTCAGAATCACTCGTATGCGGTCGATGATGGATCCCTTAAGGGAACAGGCCTTTTGGTATCGCATATAAACGTGCTTGATAATACGGTCGAGGGTGTATACAGCGATGAAGATAAGGTGTTCTCGGTGCAGTACCATCCCGAGAGTGCACCCGGACCGCAGGACAGCACATATCTGTTTGAGAATTTCATAAGACTTATGGGAGGTGAACCGAATGCCTAAGAGGACTGATATTAAGAAGGTACTGGTGATAGGTTCCGGACCCATAGTCATTGGCCAGGCGGCGGAGTTTGACTATGCCGGCACACAGGCCTGCCTTGCTCTTAAGGAGGAGGGCTACGAGGTCATCCTTGCGAACTCAAATCCCGCCACGATAATGACCGACCATTCGATAGCCGACAAGGTATACATGGAGCCGCTGACCCTTGAATACATGGCAAGGATATGCCGCTATGAAAGGCCTGATGCGATAGTTCCGGGCATCGGAGGACAGACGGGCCTTAACTTATCATTACAGCTTTATGACAAGGGAGTGCTCGGTGAATGTGAGATAGAGCTCTTGGGGACCGATGCCGACAGTATCAGGAAGGCAGAGGACAGAGAGCAGTTTAAGGAGCTGTGCGAGCAGCTTAATGAGCCGGTGGTTCCTTCGATGATAACGGTCACAGTTGAGGAAGGACTTAAGGCCGCTCAGGAGATAGGTTATCCCGTGATCCTGCGCCCCGCGTTTACCTTAGGCGGTACAGGCGGCGGCTTTGCGGGCGATCCCGAAGAGATGGAGCGGATGATGAAGCATGCGCTTGAGTTGTCCCCCGTACATCAGGTGCTCGTTGAAAAGAGCATCAAGGGATATAAGGAGATAGAATACGAAGTCATAAGGGATGCCAACGATACGGTCATCACCGTCTGCAACATGGAAAACTTAGATCCCGTAGGCATACACACGGGTGATTCCATAGTCGTTGCGCCAAGTCAGACCCTTACCAATAAGGAATATCATATGTTAAGGGACGCTGCGATCCGTATCATCCGCGCACTTAAGGTAAAGGGCGGATGTAACGTTCAGTTTGCCTTAGATCCCGAGTCGTTTGATTATTACGTTATAGAAGTAAACCCCAGGGTATCAAGGTCATCGGCGCTTGCATCAAAGGCAAGCGGATATCCGATAGCGAGGGTATCTGCCAAGATAGCGGTGGGCATGAACCTTGATGAGATAATGCTTGCGAACACGCCGGCCTGCTTTGAGCCTGCGCTTGATTATGTGGTCACCAAGATGCCGCGTTTTCCGTTTGATAAGTTCACAACCGCTTCAAACGCACTGTCAACCCAGATGAAGGCAACGGGAGAGACAATGAGTGTCGGAAGGACGATGGAGGAGAGCCTGCTTAAGGCGATTCGTTCGCTTGAGGAAGGTTACGACTATCTGTATTCGGCTAAATTTGATCCCGATACGGTATATGAAAAGGGTGACTTTTACGGTGATACCGATAAGACCGAGAAGCTGCTTGAATATATCGGGGAAGGAACGGATGACAGGATATATGCGATAGCGCAGCTCCTTCGTATGGGAGTGGATCCTCAAGTAATATACTTAAGGACCAAGATAGATATGTTCTTCCTTGACAAGCTTAAGGATATAGTGACTCTTGAAGGAAAGATAAAGGCCTCGGATAAGCTTTCAAAGGAACTGTTATATGAAGCAAAGCGCATGGGCTTTTGTGATAAAACCATAGCATCACTCACCGGCAGCAGTGAGGAGGATATCTGGGAGCTTCGTAAGGAGTACGGCATTAAGCCCGTATATAAGATGATCGATACCTGCGCGAGCGAGTTTGAAAGTTATGTGCCTTACTTCTATTCGACATATGAGGATGAAAATGAATCAAGGATATCAGATAACAAGAAGGTCATAGTACTCGGATCCGGTCCGATAAGGATAGGTCAGGGCGTTGAATTTGATTACTCAACAGTGCACGCAGTAAAGACGATCCACGAGATGGGATATGAGGCGATTGTCATAAATAACAACCCTGAGACGGTATCCACGGATTACACAACAGCCGACAAACTATATTTTGAACCGCTTACGGTCGAAGATATAATGAACATAATCGAGCTTGAGAAGCCCGATGGTGTGATAGCATCGCTCGGAGGACAGACAGCAGTTAACCTTGCGGGTCCTTTGGCAGCGCGCGGGGTTAAGATAATAGGTACCGATCCCGATGCGATATTCGCGGCCGAGGACAGGGATGCATTTGAGAACGTTATCATAAAACTTAACATCCCGCATCCTACAGGTGTTGCCGTTACAAATATCGAAGAAGGTATTAAAGCGGCCAAGGAAATAGGATATCCCGTACTTGTGCGTCCTTCGTTCGTATTAGGCGGGCGTGCGATGGAGATAGTTGCCAACGAGGATATGCTTACAAAGTATCTTAAGAATGCGGTCGAAGTCGATACTGACAGGCCGGTTCTCGTTGATAAATACGTGGTCGGCAAGGAAGTTGAGATAGATGCGATCTGTGACGGAAAGGATGTATTTCTTCCCGGTATTATGGAGCTTGTCGAGAGGACGGGCGTGCATTCGGGTGATTCTACCAGCGTTTACCCGCCGTTTTCGATATCGGATAAGGTTAAGGAAACCATTGCCGATTATACCAAGAAGCTGGGAGTGGGCATAGGGATCGTAGGTTTGTACAACATCCAGTTCATCGTGGATAAGGATGAGAAAGTTTATATAATAGAGGTCAATCCCAGGGCATCAAGGAGCGTTCCCTTTCTGTCAAAGTCAACCGGAGTCCCGCTTGTGGATATCGCAACAAGGGTAATGCTCGGAGAAAGCCTGAAGGAACAGGGATATGCGGATAAGGTGCTTGAAAAAAAGGACTTCTGGTATGTCAAGGCACCGGCATTTTCCTTTGAGAAGCTTTATGGAATGGATGCATACCTGTCGCCCGAGATGAAGTCAACCGGTGAGGCGATAGGGTATGACAGGAGCTTAAAGAGGGCGCTGTATAAGGCACTGCAGGCATCCGGCATTAAGATGAAGGAATACGGCACAGTGATATTCACTCTGGCGGATGAGGATAAGGAAGAGGCACTTCCGCTCGTAAAACGGTTTTACGAACTGGGCTTTAATATCGAAGCCACTATAGGAACGGGAGTGTTCCTTAAGGAGCACGGTATAAGGACCAGGATCCGCGGAAAGCTTTCGGAGGGAAGCGACGAGATACTTCAGTCGATCCGCGCCGGTTACGTGAGCTATATAATCAATACGAGGGCGATATTGTCGGGCATTCATTACGTTGACGGCGAGGCGATCAGGAAATGCGCGATACTTAACGGGGTAACGATGTTCACCTCTCTTGACACGGTAAGGATACTGCTTGACGTACTTGAGGAGATAACACCGAGGATATCGGAGATCTAATAAGGAGACTATCATGAAATTTACTAAAATGCAGGGCTGCGGCAATGATTATATATACGTTTATACCGGTGACCAGGAGGTTAATGACAGGTCAGGGATCGCGGTAAGGTTAAGCGACCGGCACTTCGGTATAGGCGGGGACGGGGTCATATTCATAAACCCTTCCGATGAAGCCGATTTCGAGATGGAGATGTATAATGCCGACGGTTCGCGCGGCAATATGTGCGGAAACGGAATAAGGTGTGTGGCCAAGTTCGTGTATGACAACGGACTTACGGATTTAAATCCCGTTAAGATAGTAAGCTGCGGCAGCGTTAAGACCCTTTACCTTAATATTGCGGACGGAAAGGTTGATACCGTAAGGGTAGATATGGGCGAGCCTATACTGAAGGCTTGTGATATCCCGGCCGATGCTTCACACACGGCCACAGGCACGGACGGTGAGGGCAGGCTCATTAACGTTACCTATAACGTAAACGGTAAAGATGAGAAGATGACGGCGGTTTCAATGGGTAACCCGCATGCGGTCATATTTGTTGATGATACGGACAGCCTCGAGCTTGATAAGATCGGGCCCGCATATGAGCATCATCCCGCGTTCCCGGAAGGCGTTAATACGGAGTTTGTAAAGGTGATCGATAAGAGTCACTTAAGGATGCGTGTATGGGAGAGGGGCAGCGGTGAAACACTTGCTTGCGGTACGGGAGCCTGTGCATCGCTTGTTGCGGCGGTACTTACGGGAAGGAGTGAGCGAAAAGCAGTTCTTGGTTTAAGAGGCGGCGATCTTGTGATAGAATGGAATGAGGAAGACGGACATATATACATGACGGGACCCGCCCGGACAGTGTTTACGGGAGAGGTCGCCATATAGAACAAAACATGCTTGATAACTCAAAGAGATCAAAAGATAATAAATGTGATGTGATAATAACAGGCGCAGGACCGGCAGGACTTATGGCAGCAATAAGTGCTGCACGGGAAGGCGCCTTTGTTACTGTGTTCGAACAGAAGGATAAGCCGCTTAAGAAGCTGTATGCCACCGGAAACGGAAGGTGCAATTTTTCAAACCTGTATATGGATGATAAGGTGTACAGGGGAGGGGATCCCGGGTTTGCGCTTAAGATAGTGGATAACTACAACAGGGACGACCTTTTGCTTTTCTTCCATGAGCTGGGCATGATGACCAAACATATAGGAGATTACATCTATCCCTACAACGAGCAGGCAAAGAGCGTAGCTGATGCCCTGCTGCTTGAATGCAGGAGGCTCGGGGTAAAGATATGCTGTGAGGAACCTGTGATCGATATAACATATACCCCGGACGATGAAAATGCCTCATCTTCGGATATATATGATGAACCGGATGAAGAAAGGCGGTTCACGGTAACGACGCGTAAAAGTACATACAGTTGCAAAAAACTGATACTCGCCGTTGGAGGAAAAGCAAGCCCGGCACACGGGAGTGACGGTAATCTGAACAGTGTCATAACCGGATTGGGACATACGATAAAGCCCCAGCGGCCCGCTCTTGTGCCCCTTATGCATTCGGATAAGAAGCTGTCAAAGCTTGCCGGCGTACGGGTCAAATGTGCGGTAACCCTTGTGGTTTCGGGCAGGGAGGTATCGGACGAGAAGGGTGAGATAATATTCAATAAGGATAATGTAAGCGGGATCCCGGTAATGCAGGTGAGCAGGTATGCCGGGCCGGCCTTTGACGAAGGCAGGGAAGTATCGGTAAGGATAGACCTGTTTCCTGATGAGACAGAAGATGAACTTTTTGCACTTATGAGAAGGGCATTTGACGGATATTACGATGTATCGAGCATGCGAAATAAGGATACAAGACGGGATAGGAGCGCGCTTGAAGCGTTGAGTCTGTGCCTTAACGAAAAGCTTGCGGAATACTGCTTAAACGAGGCAGGCATCATTCCCCGTTCACTTGCGGGGAATGTGCAGGATAAAAAACTAATGACTCTTACGGCGCTGCTTAAGAACCTTAACGTAAAGGTCACGGGAGATGCCGGATTTGAACGGGCACAGGTCACAGCGGGAGGAGTAAGCCTTGATGAGCTTACAGAGGATCTCGGATCGAAGATCATCCCCGGCCTGTACATTGTCGGCGAACTGGCGGATGTGGACGGTACATGCGGAGGTTACAATCTCCAGTGGGCGTTTTCTTCAGGCGCGATCGCGGGAAGGGACGCCGCAGTTAAGCTTAACGGGTAAAGGATGAAGGAAAAGGTATAGGATCATGGCAGGAATAATGATAAGGAACATAAGGCTTATAAATCCGGAAAGTCATACGGATGAAATTGTCGATATCCTCATAAGCAAGGGTGAGGTAACGGCTGTCGATCTGCACAGTAAGAGTACTATCCGTGAGATCCAGGCGGATATGGTGATAAACGGAAGGGGACTTATAGCCGCGCCGGGACTGGTGGATGTGCATGTGCATTTCAGGGATCCGGGGTTCATACATAAGGAGGACATCCATACGGGGGCGATGGCTGCCGCAAAGGGCGGATTCACATCCGTTGTGATGATGGGTAATACAAAACCCGCGCCGGATAACGAGCAGGATCTTAAGAGCGTCCTTAATAAAGCAGAGGGCGAGGATATACATATCTACTCGGTAGGTACTGTTACAAAGGGGCTTGAGGGAAAAGAGCTTACCGATGCCACAGCTTTAAAGGCCGCAGGTGCGGTAGGATTGTCGGATGACGGAAAGCCGGTGCTTGATGAAGCGCTTGTAAAGGAAGCTTTCATGAAGGCAAAGGAACTGGATATACCGGTAAGCCTGCACGAAGAGGATCCTGATTTTATAGAAGATAACGGGATCAACAAGGGTTATGTATCAAAGAAGCTGGGTATCGGAGGTGCCGACCGCAGTGCGGAGATATTCATGGTAAAGAGGGACTTAAAGCTCGCGCTTGAAACCGGGGCGCGTATTGATATCCAGCATATAAGCACAAAAGAAGCGGTTGACCTTGTGCGAAAGTATAAGGAACTGGGCGCCGATGTACATGCGGAAGCCACTCCGCATCACTTTTCACTCACGGAGGAAGCTGTCCTTAAATACGGATCTGATGCAAAGATGAACCCGCCGCTTCGGACCGAAGAGGACAGAATGGCGATAATAGAAGGGCTTAAGGATGGCACTATCGATATGATAGCTACCGATCATGCGCCTCACACAAAGGAAGAAAAGGGTATGCCGATAACCGAGGCCCCGAGCGGTATAACAGGACTTGAAACATCGCTGGCGCTTGGTATCACCACACTTGTTGACAAGGGATATCTTAATATGATGCAGCTTATTGAAAGGATGAGCACCACGCCGGCGGCTGTTTTTAATATCAATGCGGGAAGCATTAAGATGGGCAGTCCTGCGGATATCGTTATATTTGATCCGGAAGAAGAGTGGATAGTGGGTGATTTTGTATCAAAGTCATGCAATTCGCCTTTTGTTAACTGGCGGCTTAAGGGCAGGGTTAAGTATACCATCTGCGGTGGAGAGGTCGTATATAAAGATGAAACCATTGTATAAATGTTGTGTAGGGATATCATCAGGGCTGCAGGATTAAAGAAGACAGAGTAACTACAGTAAGGATAAAGAAGAGTATGAGCAAAAGGAAGGAAACCGCAAGGGTAATATCCCAGGAAAAGTTGGCGGACGAAATATACAGCATGTGGATAAAGACCGGTATCGCGTCAGATGCGGTCCCGGGACAGTTTTTATCCGTTTATACGAAGGATAAGACAAGGCTGCTCCCGAGGCCGATAAGTATATGTGAGGCTGACGATAAGGACGGAGGCAGGTTAAGGATCGTATACAGGATCGCCGGTGCGGGCACAAAGGAGTTTTCTAAGTATAAAACGGGAGATGAGGTTGATATATTAGGTCCGCTCGGAAACGGATTTCCCATAAAGAATGAAAAGGCAATACTTGTAGGAGGGGGCATCGGAATACCCCCGATGCTTGAACTTGCAAAAAGGCTTAAGGGTGAAAAGACCATAGTTTTGGGATACAGGAATAAAGACACTTTTCTTGATAAGGAGTTTTTAAGTTACGGGAATGTCGTTATTGCAACAGATGACGGGTCACTGGGAACAAAAGGTAATGTTATCGATGCGATAAAGGAAAATAAGGTGGACGGAGGGGTCATATATGCATGCGGACCGACTCCGATGCTGCGTGGGGTAAAGAAGTTTGCTGAAGAAAATAGCATTGAAGCCTATATCTCACTTGAAGAAAGAATGGCATGTGGGGTAGGAGCATGTCTTGGATGTGTATGTAAATCAACAGATACGGATGACCATTCGAAGGTGAAGAACAAAAGGATTTGTGCGGACGGTCCCGTATTTAACGCAACGGAGGTGGAGCTGTGAGTGATGCTGTAATGACTGTAAACATCGCCGGGGTTGAGTTTAAGAACCCTGTCATGGTAGGCTCGGGCACCTTCGGATCGGGCATGGAGTATTCGGAATTTGTCGACCTTAACAAACTCGGAGCAGTGGTGACCAAGGGCGTTGCAAACGTGCCGTGGCTCGGAAACCCCACTCCCAGGGTCGTTGAGACCTGTGGCGGTATGTTAAACGCGATAGGACTGCAGAACCCCGGTATAGATACCTTTATCGAAAGAGACCTTGAATTTTTAAAGGACTATGATACGAAGGTAATAGTAAACGTATGCGGTAAAACAGTTGAGGATTATTTGGAAGTAGTGGAAAGACTGTCAGATAAGGCAGTGGATATGCTTGAGATAAACGTATCCTGTCCCAATGTAAAGGAAGGCGCCATAGCGTTCGGCCAGAAGGCGGATGCTCTGTTTAACATTACGGAACAGATAAAAAAGCATGCGGCACAGCCCGTGATAATGAAGCTTTCTCCAAATGTAACGGATATAGCAGAAATGGCAAAGGCGGCTGAGGCAGCAGGCGCCGATGCCATATCACTGATAAATACCCTGACTGCAATGAAGATCGACATACATAAACGTACCTTTGCGCTTGCAAACAAAACCGGAGGCCTTTCGGGACCTGCGATAAAGCCGGTGGCCGTAAGGATGGTATACCAGGCAGCTCAGGCAGTAAAGATTCCCGTTATCGGCATGGGCGGTATCGCAAATGCCGAAGATGCGCTTGAATTTATAATGGCGGGAGCGACTGCCGTTGCGGTGGGCGCGATGAACTTCCACAACCCTTACACAACACAGGAGGTCATCGACGGGATACATGATTACATGATAAAGTACGGCGTTAAGGATATCAGGGAACTGACAGGCTGTGTGAAACAGGTTTAATAATTTATGAAACTGTGTTATAATTCATGACAGTCAGCGCGAAACAACATGAGCATATTTACATGAAAGGTTGTTTGTGGAAAAGCAGGTTATAGACGAAAATACAATGATAAACGAGCAGCTGCTTAATGAGTTTTATTCCCGGATGGAACAGGGACAGGAGCTGTTTATATACAGAAAAGGTAAGAAGATAGACCAGGAAAAAGAAGGTCTTCTTCTTATCAGATGCGGGTTTGAAAAGGTCGTTAAGATGAGGGAGTGTCCTAAAAAGGGATGCTTCCTTATAAAGTGCGTTAAGAGCGAAAAAAAGGAGCCCAAGCTTTCTGTCATAGTCCCGATGTATAATGAGGGACGCACGGCCGATGAACTCCTTACTCTTCTTATAAACCACGAATGGATAATGGATATTGAGATCATAATCGTGGAAAGCAATTCAAGCGACGGTACCAGGGAAATAGCCCAAAAGCATGCGCAGGCAAATCCCGGCCTCGTTAAGCTCATACTTGAAGAAAAGCCGATGGGCAAGGGCAATGCGGTACTTAACGGGATAAAGCAGGCTGAAGGCAATTATTACGCCATACAGGACGGTGACCTTGAATACAAGGTTGATGATTATGACAGGTTGCTTAAACCCATAAAGGACGGGGAGGCACTGTTTGTACTCGGAAGCAGATACCGCAAGGATGACTGGAAGATGCGCAAGTTTTCCGAGGGTGGCAGCAAAAACAACCTGATCGCAGGTTACCTTAACTTCGGGCAGAAGTTGCTAACGGGAGTAATAAACTTAGCGTGCGGATCCAAAATGACGGATCCTTTCACGATGTATAAGATATTTCATAAAGACTGCATGTACGGCATAAATTTCAGGGGCGGCAAGTTCGGCCTTGACTGGGAGATAGTGACGAGGTTCTTAAGGAAGGGATATAAACCTGTTGAAATGCAGATTACTTATAACGCAAGGTCATATGCCGAGGGCAAGAAGGTGGATCTTATCGGGAATCCGCTCGAGGGTCTGAAGGCATTGTGGTACAGCAGGGTAATAGCGGATGTATATGACTACGGAGACAGGTAGGAGAAACCATTCTGCGTAGCAGAATTCAGGATGGTTTCGACGATTGGCCGCTGACGAAGGAAGGGGCATTACATTATAATAGGAGGAATCATGAATTTCGGTATCATAGGCTGCGGACTGATCGGAGTTAAACGCGCAAGGTCGATATTTGAAAGCGGGCATAAGATCACGATAATGTGTGATGTTGATTCTAACAAG
This sequence comes from Lachnospiraceae bacterium, assembly GCA_017550535.1. GTDB lineage: Bacteria > Bacillota > Clostridia > Lachnospirales > Lachnospiraceae > UBA2868. The sequence goes on along the minus strand of JAFZOS010000039.1, from coordinate 19,341 downwards.
GCAAGGGCACTCGCGGATCAGTTCAAATGCGACTGTATAACAAATACATATAAAGATGTCATACATAAAGAGGATGTGGACATAATAGTGGTGGCTACATCCAATAACCTGCTTGCCCAAATAACACTTGAAGCGGTTAAGAATGATAAGAATGTCATTGTTGAAAAGCCCGGTGCCATCAGTTCACATGAACTGGAACCCATAATAAGTGAACTGGAAAAAAGAAAAGTCGTAGTGAAGGTAGGTTTCAACCACCGCTATCATCCGGCAATGCTACAGGCAATGGATATAATAAAGAATGAAGATGTAGGCGAGATAATGTTCATACGCGGACGGTACGGCCACGGCGGACGTGTGGGCTATGACCGTGAATGGCGTGCCGACAAATCAATCTCCGGTGGCGGTGAGACCATAGACCAGGGTGTACACCTAATCGATCTTTCAAGGTGGTTTATGGGTGACTTTGACAAAGTTGAAGGATTTGCGGCAACTTACTACTGGGATATGGAAGTTGATGACAACGGCTTCATCTGCTTAAGAAAGGAAGACAACAGGTGCGCATGGCTGCAGGTGAGTTGTACCGAATGGAAGAACATGTTTTCATTTGAGATATACTGCAAATATGCCAAGCTTATGATAGAAGGCCTGGGCGGAAGCTACGGCGTTGAGAGACTTTATTACTATAAGATGCTCCCCGAGATGGGTCCTCCGATAACGAAGATCTATGAGTATTCAAGGGGCGACGATTCATGGAAGATGGAGCTTAAGGATGTCGTTGAAGCGGTTGAAAGCGGCAGCGAACTGTTCATGGGCGATATCCATGATGCTTACGAATCACTAAAGATAGTCGAGCAGATATACGGAGGGTCGGATGTTAAAGGGTAAGAAAGCCTTGATAACCGGAGCCGGCCGGGGACTTGGCAGGTACACGGCTGAGGTTTTTATTATGAATCACGCTTCCGTGGTCATTTGCTCGCGAAGCGAAGAGGAACTTAAGGCATCCGTAACGGCAGCAGGCGGTGAAAACATTTATTACTGTACTGCCGACATGGGAAAGACGGAAGATATTGACCGGTTATATGATTTTGCCCTTGATAAGCTCGACGGACTTGATATCGTGGTAAACAATGCAGGCATACAGGGTCCGATCGGACGGTTTGAGGAAAATGACTGGGAAGAATGGCTGAATGTTTTTGATGTAAACCTGTTCGGGACCGCCTACAGCATGCGCAGGGCAATAGGGGTTTTTAAGGATCAAAATAGCAGGGGCAAGATAATCAATTTATCGGGTGGCGGAGCAACCTCCAGCAGGCCCAACTTCAGCGGATATGCAACCGCCAAATGCGCACTGGTAAGGCTGACCGAGGTACTTGCCGATGAAAACAGGGAATTCGGTATAGACATAAATGCGATAGCTCCTGGTGTTATGAACACCGATATGTTAAAACTTATCACGGCGGCAGGTAAGGAGAAGTCAGGAGAAAGAGAGTACGGTATCGCAGCGGGACAGATTGAGGGCGATCTTACTTCCCTTAAAAAACCGGCACAGCTTATAACCTTTCTTGCATCCGACAGGTCGGACGGCATATCCGGAAAGCTAATAAGCGCCGTATGGGATGGCTGGGATAAGGATGATTTTAAGGAAATATGTGCTGATAAGGATATATTTACGTTGAGGCGTACCATAGAATAAAACACGCAGGTTTTTAAGCCTGCGTGTTTTTTACTCAAACTTCATTTGGTATGGTAGTATCCTAACTAACCTTAGTTTGAGATTCGTTAGCCCAGTTGTCAAATCCTTCCATTACCGCATCGTAAGTCTTTTTCGAAATGTCGGGAAGAGCCTGTCCCCAGGACTTGGTAGCCTGATCGTAGCCCTTCTTGAAGGCATTCCTCATTTCTTCGATCTTGTCGGGATCTCCACCTGTAAGAGCCTTGGCCATTTCAAGGATCCTGTCCGAAGTGTTCTTCACACCGTAGAATCCGTCCTCGGATATGGCCTTTTGAGCCTCTTCCTTGGCTGCGGCCGAAACGGTAAACTTACCGCTTGCAAGGAAACGCCATATACTGTCTTCGTCATTGCCGTTAGCGGCCTGGAATGCAGACAGCTGACCCGATAAAGTATCATGTACCATATCAAGGAGACGCTGTTTGTTAGCCTCCTGGTCAGCCTTTAGCTGATCGACAAGTGCCGTGTTGGGTTTATAGGTAACACCGGACTTTTCGAGAGCAGCTGCTTCCGAACTCTTTTCGTATATGACACCTGTTTCTGCAGCCTTGTTTGCAGAAGCGGAGGAAGTATCTTCGGTCTTTTTTTCACTGGTGGATTTCTTTACAGAATTGTATGCGCTGTAGGCATCGATCTGTGAGTATCCCTGAATTCCGTTCACACTCATATTTACCCTCCTTGGTGTTATGCTCTTTTATTACGGAAACAGATGTCCGCGCAAAAAGAGGATAGTAATAGCTTCATCTATTATATCGGAACACATGACAAATTAGATTAGCTTTTTTATGAAAAAAATGATATGATTTTTTACAGGATTGTATACAGAATACAATGCGGACGGACGGGAGAAAATACTTATGGATACAGTGGCACTTAAAGCCCCTGCCAAGATAAATCTTGTATTGAATGTAGTAAACAGGCGGCCTGACGGATATCATGAAGTCCGCATGGTGATGCAGAGCATCGGCCTGTATGACGAGATAACCGTATCAAAGTCAGGGGATGACAGGATAGTGATAGAATCAGACGCCAAAGGTATCCCGCTTAATGAAGACAACCTTATATACAGGGCGGCCGCACTTATCCGTGAAACATGCGGTATAAAGGATGGTGTTAAGATAACCCTTAAAAAGAACATACCGGTTGCTGCGGGACTTGCCGGCGGAAGCACGGATGCGGCAGCCACGCTTAAGGGAATGAATGAACTGTTTGACCTTGGGCTGTCTGAAGATAAGCTGTGTAAGGCAGGCGTTAAGATAGGAGCGGATGTGCCCTACTGTATCATGGGCAGGACTGCATTGTCCGAAGGTATAGGGGAAGTGTTAACGCCTCTTAAGGGAATACCTGAATGCGGGATCCTTATCGCAAAACCGGGGATCGACGTGTCGACAGGATATGTATACAAAGCATTTGATTCTTTAAAAGAAAAGGATCACCCGGACGTTGACGCCATGCTTAAGGCGGTTGACGAAGGAGATCTTTTTGCGATAGCCGATAACCTCGGTAATTCACTTGAAGGAGTAACGGAAGCCGAGTATCCGGTCATAGGAAAGATAAAGGAAACCATGATCGGGGCGGGCGCTCTCGGCTCGCTTATGAGCGGAAGCGGTCCGACGGTCTTTGGTCTGTTTAAGGACAGGGATGCAGCCTGCAGGGCGGCAGATATAGTGAAGGAAACGGGAATGGCTAAGGATATCGCAGTGGCAGGGCCTGTATAAGGGCCGGCTAAGGGAGGATGCGGATGGCAGATAAACTTCAGTTACTGACGGATGAATATCTTCCGTTAAGGGATGTAGTTTTCAAAACCTTAAGGCAGGGGATCTTAAAGGGAGATCTTAAGCCGGGCGAGCGATTGATGGAGATACATCTTGCGAGCAGGCTGGGAGTATCAAGGACACCCATAAGGGAAGCGATAAGGATGCTTGAACTTGAGGGCCTTGTTACCATGGTGCCGAGAAAGGGTGCTGAGGTGGCAAGGATAAGCAAGCAGGATCTAAGGGATGTGCTCGAGGTAAGGAGGTCCCTCGATTCACTTGCGGTAAGCCTTGCATGCACGCGGATAGATGATGATGAAAGGGCAGCGCTTAAACAGGCGGAAGATGATTTTGAACGGGCGGTAAAAACAGGCGATGCCACAACCATTGCCGAGGCGGATGTTAAGTTTCATGATGTCATACTTACGGCAAGCAAAAACGGAAGGCTCATGCAGATGGTCAACAATCTTGCCGAACGGGTTTACAGGTACAGGCTTGAGTACATAAAGGACAGCAGGAACCATTCAAGGCTTATTGAAGAGCACCGGAAGATTGTAAAATACATCGAAAACGGCGATGAGAAAAATGCCTGTATGGCGATCGAAACACATATCGACAATCAGGAGAAAAACATAATAAGCCAGTTGGAATTATAGGGTTGCAATAAACCTGTTTAAAGTATAGAATTAATGAAATCCAAAGTTTAAATGAGGTATGATAATGCCGGATAACACAGCGCCGATCGGCGTTTTTGATTCAGGTGTCGGAGGGTTGACTGTTGCCAGGGAGATAATGGCGCAGATACCCAATGAACGTATAGTATATTTCGGAGATACGGCAAGGGTTCCTTACGGAAGCAAATCAAAGGCTACCATCACCAAGTTCACAAAACAGATAGTAAGGTTTTTATTAACGCAAAATGTTAAGGCACTGGTCATAGCCTGTAACACGATGAGCGCCTATGCAATAGATGAGGTGGAAAAGGAAGTATCGCTGCCGGTCATAGGTGTTGTAAAACCCGGAGCCCGGGTCGCAGCCGAACAGACCAAAAACAAAAGGATAGGAGTCATCGCTACCGAAGGTACCATAGGCAGCGGCATGTATGAAAGGTTCATCACAAACATCGATCCTACGGTAAAGGTGCTTGGTAAGGCCTGCCCGCTGTTCTGCCCGCTTGTTGAGGAAGGAATGCTTGACGATCCCGTGACCGATGAGGTTGCAAGGCGGTACCTTAAGGAGCTTATGGATAAGGATATAGATACCCTTATCATGGGGTGTACGCATTATCCGCTGCTGGCTCCCGCACTTAAAAGGCTTGTAGGTGATAAGGTAAGGCTTGTCAATCCTGCTTACGAAACCGCCAGGGAATTAAAGCAGATGCTTGAGGAAAAAGGTATGCTTAACGATACTCCTGCAGGGAAGCAGTACAGGGATCACGAATTTTATGTGAGCGACCTTGCGGATAAGTTCACAAAGTTTGCCGCCGACATACTTGACAATGATGGTATAAACACCAAAAAGGTGGACATAGAAACGTATTGATATCCGCAACAGAGCGGATGGAGGAATATATGAAGAAGGATGTACTCATCACCATTTCGGGAATACAGTCGGACGAATTCAGGGATGCCGATAAGATAGAGATCATCACGAGCGGATGCTATTATAAGAAGAACAACAAACATTATCTCCTTTACGATGAGATAGGCGAGGGACAGGACGAGATAACAAAGAATGTTGCCCGTTTTGATTCTGACGAATTCCATATCTCAAAGAGCGGATATACCAATGTGAACATGTCCTTTGAGCAGAACAAAAGGAACATCACCAATTATATCACACCGTACGGCAGCATGCTTGTGGGAGTCGATGCCAGCAGGATAGATGTAGTTGAGAACAACGAAAACATACAGGTGGATATAGCCTACTCGTTGGATGTAAATTACGAGCATCTGGCCGACTGCAGGCTCCACATGGATATACAGCCAAAGAACAGCGGAGAATCATTCACGTTAAGTTAAAGGAATTGCTTTATAAGGAGGAAATATGAAGGTAAGAAAGGCCATTATCCCGGCAGCAGGCCTGGGAACAAGGTTCCTTCCCGCAACCAAGGCTCAGCCCAAGGAAATGCTCGCAATCGTAGATAAGCCCACGATACAGTACATAATCGAGGAAGCCGTTGCCTCGGGGATCCAGGATATCATAATAGTTACCGGTCGTAACAAGCGTTCCATTGAGGATCATTTTGACCGCTCCATAGAGCTTGAACTGGAACTTGAGAAAAGCGGCAAACAGGATATGCTGGAAATGGTCAGGGAAATATCCGAGATGGCCAATATCCATTATATAAGGCAGAAGGAGCCGAGGGGCCTGGGGCATGCTATATATACCGCAAGGCATTTTATCGGAAACGAGCCTTTTGCTGTACTTCTGGGTGATGATGTGGTGGTCGCCAAAAAGCCCTGCTTAAGCCAGATGATAGATGTTTACAACGAATATAAGACTTCCGTACTTGGTGTCCAGAAGGTGGCACGTGAAGTGGTAAACAAATACGGTATCGCCGACTGCAAGATGATAGATGAAAGGGTTTACAAGGTCAAGGATCTTGTAGAAAAACCCGCTGTCGATGAAGCTCCGTCGAACATAGCGATCCTCGGGCGGTATATAATCACACCTTCGATATTTGATTATCTCGAAAACCAGGATGCAGGCACCGGTGGAGAGATCCAGCTTACAGATGCTCTGAGGCGGATGAGCAAGGATGAAGCAATGTATGCCTATGATTTTAAGGGCCATCGTTATGATGTCGGAACAAAACTCGGGTTTATCCAGGCAAATGTCGAATTTGCGTTAAGGAACCCCGAGGTACGGGATGAGATGCTTGAATACATAAATGAGCTGCATGACAACATGGATGAAATGCTCGACTACGAATAAAGAAAAGGACGGTCAACTGACCGTCCTTAATCATTTAATTATTTGATTGGTTTTGCTCCTGCCTTTTCCTGCATCTTCTCGATCGCCTGTTTAAACCTGCCCTTGGGTTTTTTGTCAACCTTGGCGTTGCCTCCGCGCAGGCCCTTTACATCCACGATGTATATTCCGCTGACTGAGGCCTTGACCTCCTTTTTAACGGGAACAAGATCGAATATCTTTTCATCGCATATAAGGGACATTACCTGAGGTCCTATCTTGGCCTTTACTATCGGAAGCTTCTGCCCTCGAAGGAGCTTCGGCGTCTGTTCCAAAACTATGGCCGGCAGACCCGCATCCTTAAGCTTTAACCGTTTTTTATCTATTACCAGCATGGAAATGGTCTGTTTGGTGGCATTTATCTGTTCCTGTTGTTCGGCCTGCTTCTTCTGGGCACGTTTCCCTAGAAAATACAGCGCCACGGCCGCACCTACAAGGACAACCGCAATTATGATCAAAGTGATCGCTACCGGTGACATGATACACCTCCCGTAAACATTATGAATTTTTAACGCAGAATGTATTGTACCATAACAGACGGAACGGTTGCAACAGGCTGATAAAGTGTGTTATAACTTAATTTAGGTTTTTTAAAGAACAATCGAAAAGGCGGTATTTTTATGGAACTTACAGACATTAAGGAATTGTACAAAAACAAGGAACAGTATTTTGACAAAAAGGTCACCGTAGGCGGATGGGTAAGGAGCATAAGGGATTCAAAGACCTTCGGCTTTATCGTGATGAACGACGGTACTTTTTTTGAGCCGCTCCAGATAGTATACGGGGACAGGCTTGATAACTTCGATATGATAAACAAGTTAAACGTGGGAGCAGCGCTCATAGTCACAGGTACGCTGGTAGCAACTCCCCAGGCAAAGCAGCCCTTCGAGATCCAGGCGGACGAAGTAGTGATCGAAGGAGAATCAACTCCGGACTATCCTCTTCAGAAAAAGAGGCACACCCTTGAGTATTTAAGGACGATAACCCACCTGCGCGCAAGGACCAACACCTTCCAGGCAGTGTTCCGTGTGCGTTCGCTTGCCGCATTTGCAATACACAAGTTCTTCCAGGAGAGGGGTTTTGTATATGTACATACTCCGCTCATCACGGGAAGCGACTGCGAAGGTGCCGGCGAGATGTTCAGGGTTACGACGCTTGATCCCGTAAATCCCCCCATGACTGAGGACGGTGCGGTTGACTATACGCAGGACTTCTTCGGAAAGGAAACAAACCTTACCGTGAGCGGCCAGTTAAACGGCGAAACCTACGCGATGGCGTTTAAGAACATATATACCTTCGGACCTACTTTCCGTGCCGAGAATTCAAACACTACAAGGCATGCGGCCGAGTTCTGGATGATCGAGCCCGAGATGGCGTTTGCGGATCTTAACGATGATATGGAGATCGCCGAGGACATGATAAAGTTCATCATAAAATATGTGATGGAAAATGCACCCGAAGAGATGAACTTTTTTAACAGTTTTGTCGATAAAGAACTTATAGAGAGGCTTAACCACGTAATGAGTTCCGACTTTGCCCGTGTTACCTATACGGATGCGATAAAGATCCTTGAGAAGCATAACAAGGAATTTGAGTATAAGGTATTCTGGGGATGTGATCTTCAGACCGAGCATGAAAGGTATCTTACCGAAAAGGAATTCAAGCGTCCCGTTTTCGTGACCGATTATCCCAAGGATATAAAGGCCTTTTACATGAAGCTTAACGAAGACGGAAAGACCGTGGCCGCAATGGACTGTCTTGTACCCGGTATCGGCGAGATCATTGGCGGAAGCCAGAGGGAAGATGATCACGACAAGCTGCTTGCAAGGATGGAGGAAATGGGACTTAAGAAGGAAGATTATGACTTCTACCTTGATCTTCGCAAGTACGGTACGGCCCGTCATGCCGGCTTCGGACTCGGCTTTGAAAGGTGCGTTATGTACCTTACCGGAATGGGCAACATAAGGGACGTAATACCGTTCCCGAGGACAGTAAACAATTGTGACCTATAATTCACAAAAAGTTTACATAAAATGCTCGCAACTTTGTTGCGGATATGTTACAATAACAATAGGTATTTTGAGGGACATACCTGTTGTTTGATGTCATGGGCACCGGCCGTTAAAGGCAGGCGTTTATGGCAGGAGGAGTATAAATGAGGAAGAGGGGTTTTTTGCTTTTAATGGCATTGGTTCTTACGGTGACACCGGCACTTAATGTGGCGGCGACCACCAAGAGCGAAGCGCAGAATAAAAAGAACGAAGCGCAGAAGAACCTCGATGCAGTAAACAGCAACATTGAGAATATAGAAGAAAACAAGGAGGCCGTACAGGAGGAGATCGTTGAGATAGATGCTCAACTCGTTGATCTTCTGCTTACGGTCGATCTTATTACTGACGATATTAAATCAAAACAGGGCGAGATCGATGTTGCCCAGGCCGAGTATGAGGAGGCAAAGAACAAGGAAGAACAGCAATACGAATCGATGAAGCGCCGCATAAAGTTCATGTATGAGCGCGGCGAAAAGAAGTACATAGAGATGTTCCTCCAGTCGGAAAGCATAGCCGATATCGTCAACAAGGCGGATTATGTTGAACAGCTGTATGAATATGACCGCCAGATGCTCATAAGCTACCAGCAGACAAAAGAAGAGGAAGCACAGCTTAAGGCTAAGCTTGAGGAGGAAAAAGACGAGCTTACCGAAATGCAGGAGGAATACGTTTCCGAGAGTAAGCACTTACAGGAACTCATAGATGAGAAAAAACGCGCGATAGATGATTTTGATGCGCAGCTGTCGGCAGCGAAGAAGAAAGCCGGTGAATACCAGAATCAGATAAAACAGCAGACGGCTGTGCTTAAACAGATAGAAGCGGAAGAAGCCGCAAGGCGTAAGGCCGAGGAAGAAGCCAGGAAGAAAGCCGAAGCCGAAGCAAAGAAAAAAGCCGAGGAAGAATCAAAAAAGAAGAAGGATAAAGAAAAGAGCGAAGACGAAAACAAAGACGATAGTTCAAAAGATTCCGATGAAAGCAGTCAGCCGGATGAAGGGTCATCAGGCGGTTCGGGCGGCGGAAGCGCTTCGCCGGGTGATTCTGCAAAAGGAAGGGAGATCGCCGATTTTGCCCGTCAATATGTAGGAAATCCGTATGTTGCCGGAGGAACGTCACTTACGGAAGGGTGTGACTGCTCGGGATTTACAACGGCTGTGTACAATCATTTCGGTTATTCACTGCCAAGGAGCAGCTACGCGCAGTCAATCTACGGAAGGGAAGTAAGTTATTCCGAGGCACAGCCGGGAGATATCATTTATTACGGCGGTCATGTGGGTATATACATAGGAGGCGGACAGATAGTACATGCAAGTACGCCTTCGACCGGTATCAAGATAAGCAATGCCCTTTACCGTTCGATCGTTACCGTAAGAAGGATAGTATAGATCATTTGCTGAATTTCCTTATGTAGTGTGCGAACAGTTCCTTCCACATTTCGGGATGGAACAGCATAAGGAGCGGGAACAGCTCAAGACGTCCGGCGATCATGTCAAACATCAGGACATACTTGGAAAATATAGAGAAGTGACCGTAGTTTAAAGCCGGTCCGACCTTGGACAGGCCGGGACCTATGTTGTTTATGGTGGCTGCAACGGCCGTGAAATTGGTGATAAGGTCGTTTCCGTCTATCGATACGATAAGTACCGAAACCGAAAAAATGATAACAAAAGTAATAAAGAATACGTTGGTGGCCCTCACGACTTCGTGCTCGACGGGCTTATCATCCATCTTGATCTTCTTGATACTCTTCGGATGTACATAGGAGGTCATTTCTTTTATTATGGTCTTCCGAAGGATGATAAGGCGGGATACCTTGATGCCGCCGCCGGTGCTGCCCGCGCAGGCGCCGATGAACATAAGGAACACGAGTACCGTCTGGCATACGGCAGGCCATTTGTCAAAGTCCACGGTTGAAAATCCGGTGGTTGTTATGATTGAAGCAACCTGGAATGCAGTATCCCTGAGTGCATCCGCAGCATGTGCGTAACTTCCCACTATCCTTGTAAATATTATACCGATGGCGATCAGGATAATGGCAAAATAATGGACAACTTCCTCCATTGTAAGGGCCTTGCGGACCTGATTAAAGACTACCAGATAGTAGGCGTTGAAGTTAACGCCGAAAAGGATCATAAATATGGTGACTACCCATTGGATGTAAGGAGAAAACCCGGCAAGGCTGTCATTCATGACACCGAAACCGCCGGTTCCGGCCGTGGCAGTTGCCGTACATACGGAATTAAACAGCGACATACCGCCTGCCATTAAGAAGATGACTTCGGCGACGGTTAAGCAGAAGTAGATTATGTATAATATTCGGGCCGTTGACCTTATCTTTGGAACGAGTTTGCCAACGGAAGGCCCGGGACTCTCCGCCTTCATGATGTTTATCTGGGAGCCGCCGCCTATCGGGATGATGGCAAGAAGGAAAACGAGCACGCCCATGCCGCCGATCCAGTGGGTGAAGCAGCGCCAGAATGTCACGCATTTGCTCAATGATTCGACTTCGGATAAGATGCTTGCCCCGGTGGTGGTAAATCCGGATACCGTTTCAAACAGCGCATCGGTAAGGGAAGGTATCTCACCGCTTAAGTAAAAAGGAAGCGCACCGAAAAAGCTTAGGAATATCCAGCTTAAGGATGTGATTATACAGCCTTCCTTAAGATAGAACAAATTGGATTCGGGCTTTAATATCGTCATTCCGAAACCAAGGAATGCGCATATTGCCGCGACAACAAGAAAACAGATGCCCTTACTTTCCATATATATAAGTGCTATCATGCAGGGAAGAAGTAAAAGCACCGCTTCTATTTTAAGTACCTGTCCAAGTGTATAGCGGACTATAGAACTGTTCATTTGCTGCTCCGTATATCACTCAAGTATATCGAGTATATTATCAAATCCCGTATGGGTTGTTACTATCATTACCGAATCCCCTACCATCATGCAGTCGGAACCGCTGGGGATGAATACCTTGCCGCTCCTGTTTATAAAGGCGATGATCAGGTTGTCCTTAAGCTGAAGCTGGGCAAGCGTAATACCGGTGACCTGGGATTCCTTGTCTATATTGAACTCGATCGCTTCAACCCTGTGGTCAAACATATGGTACAGGGTTTCGATGTTTGAGTTCATTGAATTCTTTTTGGCGCGGACGTATGCAATGATAGCTTCGCTTGTGATGTACCTCGGATAAACGGTGCTTCCAAGATCCAGCTTACTTATTACGCCGCGGAAATTGATGCGGTTTATCTTTGTTATGACCTTTGCCTTTGATACCTGCTTGGCGTAAAGAGTCAGGATTATGTTTTCCTCATCAATGCCTGTAAGCGGTATGAATGAGCCGACGCCGTCGATCCCTTCTTCATTGAGAAGTTCCTCGTTTGTGCCGTCGCCGTTTATGATTATGGCCTTGGGCAGCAGGATGCTTAATTCCTCGCATCTTGCTTTGTTCGCTTCGATTATCTTAACTGCCATGCCCATGTTAAGGAGCATATTGGCAAGGTAATAAGCCGCTTTTCCTCCGCCGATGATCATCGTATCCTTGATCTTGTTTGTCTTGACACCGATCTGCGAAAAGAAATCCTTAACGGACTTCCTGGGAGTCACGAATGATATGATATCCCCGGCCTGTATATGGTTGTTTCCGGAAGGGATGTATACCTTGTCATCGCGCTCGATGGCGCAGATAAGTATCTTTGTTTTGATGACGGTTGAAAGATCGGCGATCTTGATCCCGTTTAAAGGATTGTCTTCGCTTATCTTGTATTTGATGAGTTCGGCCTGTCCGTGTGCAAATGAGCTTACCTCAAGCGCGGACGGAAGATACAGGATACGTGATATTTCCTTGGCCACTTCATATTCGGGGTTTATGATCATCGCAAGGCCAAGCTGTTCGGTCAGGTACTGTACTTCCTTATTGTATTCGGGAGTCCTTACCCTTGCTATCGTGGCACAGTTACCAACCTGCTTTGCAACGGTGCAGCATAAGAGGTTAAGCTCGTCGGAATTGGTCACCGCGATCATAAGGTCGGCCTTCTTGATCCCGGCTTCTTCCTGAGTGGTAAAGCTTGCTCCGTTACCCTCGATCCCCATTACGTCGAAGGTATTGGTAAGTGATTCAACAATCGCGGGATCCTTGTCGATGATGGTAATGTCATTTCCTTCATTGCTTAAGATCTCGACCAGTGTGGAACCCACCTTTCCACATCCTACGATAATGATGTGGAGCCCCTGTTTAACGGGCTTTTTTTGCTTAAACATCGGCTCAGCCTCCTAAACTAATCCTAATGATACCACTTTATATTGAAAAAATCATCTGCTAATTGTAACTATTGAAAGAAAGCGGGACTGAGTGTTAATATTATAACTGTTTGGAGCTTCCTTAATATCAGGCGTTCTAAAGCCGGGAACGGAGCATAAAATGAACAGAGAAAAGATAGTAGTCATTGATTTCGGAGGACAATATAACCAGCTGGTTGCACGGCGTGTACGCGAGTGTAACGTTTACTGCGAGATATATTCGTATAAGACGCCTCTTGATAAGATACTGGAATCAAAGCCCAGGGGAATAATCCTTACCGGCGGCCCGAACAGCGTGTATGAAAAGGGTGCGCCATCTGCGGGAAGGGAGCTGTTTGAGACAGGTATACCGGTACTCGGTCTATGCTACGGAGCGCAGCTTTTGCAGCATGTGCTCGGCGGCGAAGTCAAGAAGGCAGACAACAGGGAGTACGGCAGGACAAGGACCCTTATCAATTCAAAATCAAAGCTGTTTGAAAATGTGGGCGAAGCCATGGATCCGAGGGAAAGCTTTGCAGACCTGCCATCAAACAGGGAAAAGTCAAACAGGGCTTTTGATGAGATAGATACGATGGTCACCCAGGTATGGATGAGCCATTTTGATTATATTTCAAAGCTTGCGCCGGGATTTTCGACAGTCGCATATACGGAGAACTGTCCGGTTGCGGCGGCTGAGGATGAAAGCAGGAAGCTGTATGCCATACAGTTTCATCCCGAGGTACTGCATACCGTCGAAGGCACGAAGATACTTTACAATTTTGTCAGGAAGATATGCGGCTGCAGCGGTTCATGGAGGATGGATACCTTCGTTGACAATGCGGTCATTAATATAAGGGAGCGCGTCGGAAGGGGCAAGGTGCTGCTTGCGCTGTCCGGAGGGGTTGATTCTTCCGTACTTGCCGCACTGCTTGCACGTGCAATAGGAAAACAGCTTACCTGTGTGTTTGTCGATCACGGCCTTCTTCGGAAAAACGAGGGCGACGAGGTCGAGGCGATATTCGGGAGCGAAGGAGGTTTTGACCTTAATTTTGTCCGCGTCAATGCTCAGGACAGATATTATGAAAAGCTTAAAGGGGTAAGCGAACCGGAACAGAAGCGTAAGATCATAGGTGAGGAGTTTATAAGGGTTTTTGAAGAGGAAGCAAAGAAGATAGGCAAGGTTGATTACCTTGCGCAGGGAACGATATATCCCGATGTGGTCGAAAGCGGACTTGGGGGAGAATCAGCCGTCATAAAGTCCCATCATAACGTCGGTGGACTTCCGGACCATGTAGATTTTAAGGGCATAATCGAACCGCTCAGGGATCTGTTTAAGGATGAGGTAAGGAAGGTCGGGCTTAAGCTTGGACTTCCCAACAGCCTTGTGTACAGGCAGCCCTTCCCGGGTCCCGGACTTGGCGTCAGGATAGTGGGCGAGGTGACTGCAGATAAGGTCAGGATAGTGCAGGAGGCGGATGCGATATTCAGGGAGGAGATAGCTGCCGCCGTCAGGGATTGGCAGATGAAGAAAGCTGCGAGTGAATATGACAGGGCTAAATACGAGGGACTTAAGGATGCCTGCAAACGCAGCCTTTCGGGTGAACCGCCGTGGATGCCTGACCAGTATTTCGCGGCGCTTACCAACATGCGAAGCGTCGGCGTAATGGGCGACGAGCGCACCTATGACTATGCAGTTGCACTGCGCGCCGTCAAAACGATTGATTTCATGACCGCCGAAGCCGCCGACATACCGTTTGAAGTCCTCCAGACCGTAATGGGCAGGATAATCAACGAAGTCCGCGGCGTGAACCGGGTATTCTATGATCTTACAACAAAGCCGCCCGGGACTATCGAACTTGAGTGATAACGAGCCAAGTACAAAGGAATAAATATGGAAAACAGCGAAGCTGTTTTTAGCACAAAACGAGAGGTGGGATGAATGCTTGCATTCGAATCCCGCCTTTTGTTTTGTGCGTAAAATCCCGAAGGGATTTCCATATTTATTAACGTAGTATTTGGCGACAACATACATGAGCACGAAGCGCAGCGCAGTGCGAAGGAGTATGCAGCAAAGCAGAATTAAATCCCCAAAACGCATTGCGTGGTCACGATTTGTATGATACAATTAAACAAACGCAATGCGAGGAGGGAGCCATGGATACTGCAAAGGTTATTAAAGAACTACGTGAGAGTACAAATATGAATCGAAAAGAGTTTTCGGAACATACGGGTATCCCAGTCAGGACATTGGAAGATTGGGAGGCGGGAAGAAGAACACCACCTGAGTATATACCGCGACTATTGTCATATCAGTTAAAGTATGAGGAATTAATAAGGGGGGGAGATTATGCAGATAACAAATGATAAGGTACAATTATTTGAAGACCAGCCTATTAGGACAGCGTGGGTCGAGGACGAAGAAGAATGGTATTTTTCGATTGTGGATGTGGTTCAGGCGCTTACTGAAAGCGCCGATGGACGCAAATACTGGAATAAGTTGAAACAAAGGCTTAAAGATGAGGGAAGTCAGTTGGTGACAAATTGTCACCAACTGAAAATGAAATCATCAAAGGATGGAAAGCGTTATAACACGGATGTAGCTAATACAGAGCAGTTACTGCGAATTATTCAGTCTATTCCTTCAAAAAAAGCGGAGCCATTTAAAATGTGGCTTGCTCAGGTTGGCAGAGAACGAATCGAGGAAGTGATCGATCCTGAGCAAACTATCGAAAGAGCTCTCGAAACCTACGCTAAAAAAGGCTATTCCCGGGAGTGGATCAATCAGCGCCTGCAGGCAATCCAGGTAAGAAAAGAACTTACGGATGAGTGGGATAAACGCGGTGTCAAGAAAGGCGTAGAATACGCAATCCTGACTGATGAAATAACGAAAGCCTGGTCCGGAATGACAACGCGGCAGTATAAGAATCTTAAAGGCTTGAAAAAAGAAAACTTAAGGGATAATATGTCCACCCTGGAACTTGTCCTTAATATGCTGGCAGAGGCTACTACTACAGAAATTTCAAAGCAAAAACAACCGGAATCATTTGAGGAAAGTCGAATGGTTGCAATTGAAGGCGGAGAAGCTGCAGGAGAAGCAAGAATGGCGGTGGAAAAGAGAACAGGAAAACCTGTGATCACAAGCAAAAATGCTGCGCAATTGCAGGAGTTAGTTACAGGTCTTATAGAAACTGTTAATGACAAAAGTGATAACCAAGAAGAGGAATAATAACGCAGAGAAGTAGTTATATGGCGGACAGGGGATCTTTCTGATTATGAAAACGAGAGACAAGGAAGTACTAAATATGCAGTTGACTCTGATACCGGTTTTGGCAAAGGCATGGAATAAATCATATTCTGAGTTATCTGGTATATTTAAGAAATATGACGTGCCAGGGTATATTGATGTTTGCTATGAAAAATATAATTCTACCGGAAACCAGGGCATTATCGATGATTTGAAGGATTATATTGAGATGCAAGGTGGAAGTATAGAATAAGTAATCTATACACATCAAAATGTGATATAATCCTGTTATATAGTCAAAATGATTATTTCCATTTCAATAAACCATATATGAGGATACGGATATGAGCGATTATTTCATGTATGTCTGTCCTGAATGCAAAAAGATTTTTAAGGTACAGGGCAGCAATAAACGAGTTAAGTGTACCAAATGTGCCGTATTTCTTGCTGATACAAAGATTGCATTTGAAGACTGGGGTACATTGAGCGCAGATGAAAAAGAAAACGCAAAGCAGAAAGCTTCTACTCCGGCTACGCCTGTAGTAACACCCGCAGAACCGCAGATCCTCAAAGAACCTGAAAAGACCATAACCTGCCCTCAGTGCGGGACTGAAATAAAACATGGTTCAAAATTCTGTAATGAATGCGGTTATAATTTCATTACGCAAAAAGCACCAGAATCTGCACCGGTACAAACTCCGCCTCCGGCACCGGCGCCAATACCCGCTCCAGCCCCGACACCTATAGTACAGCCGGTGGTAGTGCCCGTTGTGGTCCCACCGCAGCCTCAGTCAACCAGTCTGTTTGCAGGATATGAAGATAAAGTAAATTCAACCCCGATAAATAAGCAGGTAAATCTCATGAAATGCCCAAGCTGTGGTGCAGATATCGATATGAAGAGCAAGCAGTGTACATTCTGCGGCGCTTACATCACATCTGATATGCGCAAGGAACGTGAGATGGTCACAAAGGAAGGCTGTCCAAAATGTGGTAGTTCAAATATCACCTTTAACCGCGAGAAACAGGGCGAATATAAAGGTAAGAACGGGACTTCTATAGTCAGAAGTACCGTAGGATTCTGTAAAGACTGCGGACACACATGGACACCATCCACCCCTCCAAAAAAGAAAGATCATACTGCGCTATGGGTACTCGGCTGGATATGCATATTCCCGCTCCCGCTCACGATACTCCTGCTGCGTAAAAAAGAACTGAAACCGCTCATTAAATACGGGTCAATCGTCCTTGCATGGCTTGTCTATCTTGTGATAGGCCTTTCCGGCAATTCGGATAAGAAAAATGCTGTAAAAGAAACCCCCGTTGTCAAAGAAGAAGCGACAGTTCAGGATACCGCAGCTGAAGAGGCAGAGGAAGAACCTGTTGAAACTCCGGCTGTTGAAGAAAAAGCTGCCGATACATCCATATCAGCCGGTGGTCTTGCGGAAAAGTATTCAGTCACGCTAGCTCCGTCATCAAAAGATATGAAGGTTGGTGATATCGGCGAAAAAAGTGGTATTTTCGTTGGTTTATCATATGTAAAAGCAATGACATATCTTCCAACCGCCCTTGGCAAAGAAGATATTTCAGGCAATAATGAGGTTATCATAGGATTTTTCGATTTCCTGAATGCCACGGGTGATAAGACATCCATTTCTCCTGGTGATATAACCTGTTATGTGGACGGTACACAGGTCGAGGATGTGGATACATATATAAATGTTGTAGTGGATGAAGTGGATCAGTTTTACAGCGCGAGTGTCGATACGGACATGAAGATGCTCTCATGCCAGGATTTTGAAGTCCCTAAAGGCTGGAATGAGATAAAATTCTTCTATAAATCAGATTGTGTATGGACTGTCACACCTGATGATGTGAGTACGGAACCGTTTAACAAGGATTCCATGTATACGTTTACGGCAGAACATGAAGAAACGGCACCAGATACGATCATATATTCAGAAGACTATGAGCTCCAGTATAAAGGATTCGCTGAGCATACATACAATAATGTCATTTCAGGTGAAGAAAAATATGCTGTTTTTGAGTTTACGCTGAACAATACATCTGATAAACAGATCGATTATGACCTTGCCGGTTATAACATGCGGGCATACCGCAACGGATATCTGTTAGAGGATCCCACATTTACGCTTGATGATAAGATCGATGGATTCAGCAATATCTTCAATATCGACAATATAGAAAGCGGCATGTCATCAAACATCTATCTTGCTTTTGAAGTACCTGATTTCAGCGGTGATTATTTCTTTGTATATGATGATGGATATATAATGGATAAGAATAAAGGCTCTGTATCCGTGAAGAATTGATGTTAACAAAATCCTCTGTTGTTCTTAAACAGAGGATTTTTAATGTCAGGTTTTATTGCTGTCTTTTTCAGAATTTAACTCATCAAGATATCCGGCTGTTATTATGCCTGCCGGCAATGCCACGATAGCGATCCCGAATATCGAAGATAACATCGTGATGATGCGCCCGGCCGTCGTGACCGGATAGATATCCCCATAACCAACAGTTGTAAGTGATACGGTCGCCCAGTATATGGCATCAAAAAAAGTCGTGAACGAATCCCCTTCAACATTAAATATGATAAGTGCCGATATCAGTATATATCCGACTGCCAGAACGCATACGGCAAGCAGGGGTTCCTTTGATTTCTTCATCACATTTATTATGATCGTGATGCTCTTTGAATACCTGAAAGCTTTAAAGACCCTGAAAACACGGAATGTGCGGAATATCCTGAAAAGCCTTAACAGTCTGAATCCGCTGCTCAATATACTCAGCGCAGGCAGTATTGAAACAAGGTCTATTATAGCCCATGGTGTGAACGGATATCTTATGAATGTAAGGATACCGCTCTTCCCAAGCTTAAGATCCGCTGTAGCAAATCTTAAAATATAATCTGTGATGAACAGCGTCGTCGTTACTATATCCACGACATGGAACAATGTATTGGTTTCCTTAAATGCAAGCGGTACGACGCTTATTACGATGGATATCATCATGAGTATGTCATAACACATGCTGGCTTTATCATTATCCTGGGAAACTTCTATGATCTCATATATACGTTTTCGCATATCTTTGCTCCTGTGATTTTATCCCAACGAAAATATTATAACATAAACCGCAATCATGTTCGTATAAAACGACGGCGTAAACTTACTGTCAGTTGGAAAAGATGAGAGAACTCCCAATGAGACTGGTTTTGTTCTTGAACCTCCTACATCTTATCCGTTTTATCGAAACGCGTCAAATGTTGCCTATCTGCTCGCGGATAGCCAGGGTTTT
>JAFZOS010000038.1 GCA_017550535.1 Lachnospiraceae bacterium | reverse complement strand
GCATTTACATTGTTGCCGTATTTGACAGCGTATTCGCTTCCTTCGGAAAGCTTATGGATGCCGTCGTACACATGGATGACAGGCTTTACAGCAGCCCCGGTGTAAGTAAAGTCTTCATCTTCACCGCCGATAGTCCAGATGCTTGATTCTACCGTTTCATCCCCATCCTCATCGGTTGTGATCTTTATCACTTCCTGATCGCCTATGGTGACCGTGGTCACGGTTGTGCCGTCTTCATCGGTTTTGGTATTGACATCAATATCCGCTTTGAGATTACCGTCCGTTCCCGTCAGGTCTTCAAGCAGTTGTGTGACATCCGCAGCTTCTTCCTCGGAAGAAGGCACAAGCTTGGGTATCGTTTCCGTATAAGTTTCCCCGCATGAACAGGTATAGGTCATAAGACCTTCGCTGAACAATGTTGCCGGTGTGGTCACCGCAGGCGTGAAAACATGGGTATGCGGCTTGGGTACGACCGTAACCTTGGCTACGCGGGATACTATTTTTCCGCTTGTCAACTGATTTACTTCGCAGTAATAGTATTTTGTGGTTCCGGCCGGATAGCCGCGAGGGATTCTACAGCCGGATACTGTCGTGTCGGTAAGCATCTCACCCTCTGAGTTTTTGCCGGTGTTGTTACTCCACCACGTACAGTAACAGTCACCACCGTTGCTTGCCTTGGCCAAAATAGTAACCTCGTATCCGTCCGGATAACCTTCTGTAAGAGTCAGGTCTTCAGGTTGTTTGACGATGACCAGGGGAACAAACAGAAGTTTAGAAGTTGCCACATCACTTGCAGGCATGGTAAAGCTGAAGTCAGTGCCGTAGCCGCTTAAGGGCAGTTGACCGTCGTCAGCATCAAAGACACAAAACTTGCATACAGAATGTCCGGGTTTGGGATTAGAAGTTATCCGGACAGTTTCGTTTGGAAAAGCTCTTTCCTGTACGGATACGCTTCCGTTAGCAGTACCGTTTTCGTACAATACTTTGATCCCAAATGAACCCTTTTGGTACAGGGTTTGGCCTTCAAGATTATTTATGTTAGTGACTTGTCGATTTTCATCAACTTCAACATCAGTATATGATGTCTTTCCGGTTTTATACCAAAAATCCTTGTTGTTTTGAAGTTTGAAATCAATATTACCATAATATCTGCCTGCATAGAAGGAATCCGATATATCGGTCCAGCCGAGAGTGATCGAACCGCCACCAGCTTCTGATCCGATGCTGCCGGCAGAAACACTCCCGCCGCTGACAGTGATACTTGATCCAATACCTCCGGCTCCCGGATTTCCACCGGTATTATTGGCTGTTTCACCACCGGGTCCTCCGCCTATGCCGACATTTCCATTGTTTGGATCATTAACGGTAACCGTAACCTTTCCACCCTTAACACCAAACCATCCGCCATCACCGCCATCACCGCCATTGGTTCCGGCACCGCCGTTACCGCCTCCTATGCCGGCCGCTTTTGTGTTTTGGGTCTTATTTATACTTAAATTTCCGCCTGTTATTAAAACAGTCGCGCCGGCACCGCCAACTGCTCCATCACCGCCGTTGCCGTTACCGCCGTTACCGCCGTTACCGCCGCCTATACCCGCTGCTTTCGGATTATCGATCGTGACTTCACCGCCATGGATTCTGACATTACCGCCGGCTGCTCCGGCACCGCCGTTGCCGCCGCCTATACCTGCAGCATCGACGTCATGGATATTAACACTTCCGCCGAAAATGGTAACATCTCCGCCGTCTCCTCCTGCCTGATTGGCTGTGCCGTTACCGCCACCGATACCTGCTCCGCCGTTGCTGCTTATGGTAACTTTGCCACCGTGGATATAAACGGTTCCTCCGCCTTCTCCCGGGTTTCCGCCTATACCGGCGCCGCCGTTACCGCTTATGGTCAGTTTTCCGCGATTTTCGCCCTCCGACTGTGCAAATATAGTCAGTGTTGCGCCGGGACCCAAATGAATACCCTGCCCGCATATAAGCTTACTATTGTCAGTAAGGATAAGATTTACCGCTTCATTGGCTGATATTTCAACACGGTCAGGAATAAATAATTCATTTGTTACCTGATAAAAAAGATTACCGTTTTTTCCCCAAGATGTAGATGATTGCTGTAAATGTGAAACACCGCTCGCACTTAGAGTTTCTTGTGTGAGTTTCCCATGGATGTCATTATAATAATAACTAATGTACCGGGTGTAGTCATTACCGCCTCCATCCCTCGGTACATTTTCATCCGCATCATCCAATGAGTCAATGGGGACGGTTCTGACTGACTCATTTTCATCCAAATCGTCCCAAAATATATAAGCAGGAGCCTGTTCTGCCGACTCATCCGGCAGAACAGGCTCCGTTGCCGATACCGGTACACCCTGTACAAGCACCATCGATGCCGCAAGGACAACCGCCACCCTCTTTTTAAGTTCTTTTGTTTTATTCATAATATTCATCATATTAAGTTTATTCATCGTACAGCCTTCCTCTTAATTGTATTTCTCCCTCAACATCAACGGACGGCATATAAACCCATGTTTAAGCCGTTACTTTTATTATACTCCCCAACCGCGTAAAAATACAGTATTCCCGCAAAAACTATGTAACGGTCCGCGGCACCGTTACAGTTCTGTTAACTTTGACATTGATTACCGTATAGAGTATTATTATATGGGTTTTTGTGCCCACGCGCGGATAGTGGCAGTAACGTTTTGTAACGGTGTGCGGCACTGTTAAGGGAGGATCATGAGAAAGAACAGAGTTTTGGTGACCGGCGGGGCGGGATTTTTGGGCTCGCATCTTTGCGACAGGCTTATAAAGGACGGCAATGATGTTATCTGTGTTGACAATCTTTTTACCGGGTCCAAAGACAATATAAGACATTTACTTGACAATCCCTATTTTGAGTTTATCAGGCATGATGTTACCCAGCCGCTGTTCATCGAGTGCGATCAGATATATAACCTGGCATGTCCTGCCAGCCCAAAGTGGTACCAGAAGGATCCTATCTATACATTTAAAACCTCCGTATACGGAGCCATGAATGTACTGGGTCTTGCAAAGAGGACGGAAGCACGTGTACTTCAGGCAAGCACCAGTGAGGTGTACGGGGATCCCGAGGTTAATCCCCAGCCGGAGGATTACAGGGGAAGCGTGAATACGATCGGTATCCGCTCGTGTTACGATGAGGGAAAAAGGGCTGCCGAGACACTCTTTTTTGATTATCACAGAAAACATGGAGTGGATATCAAGGTTATGCGGATATTCAATACCTATGGTCCGCGCATGGATGTCGGTGACGGAAGGGTTGTGAGCAATTTCATATGCCAGGCCCTTAAGGGTGAGGACATAACGATCTACGGAGACGGAAATCAGACCAGGAGTTTTTGCTATGTGGATGATCTTATCGAGGGCATGGTCCGTATGATGAACAGCCGTGACGGGTTTACGGGTCCCGTCAACATCGGAAATCCCGATGAATGCTCGATAGAGGAGCTGGCAAAAACGGTTATCGGTCTGACGGACAGCAGTTCGAAGATAATACATAAACCCCTTCCTTTGGACGATCCGGTCAGGAGAAAACCGTTGATCGATCTTGCAAGGAAGGAATTAGACTGGGAGCCCGGGATAGCATTAAGCGAAGGGCTTAAGAATACCATAGAATACTTCGCGGAGGTACTGTAGTTTGTCGCGGATAAAGTTTCTTAATACGGAAATCGATAATCTCACAATGGATGAGGCATTGGAAAGGATCGATGGATATATAAAAGAGGATAAAAGTAAGTTCGTAGTGACGGCCAATGTCGATCATATTGTCCAGCTTGAAAAAGGCGGGGAGTTAACAAAGGCATATAAACATGCGGATATGATCCTGACAGACGGGCAGCCGCTCATATGGATATCCAGGTTGTACAAAATCCCTATAAGGGAGAAAATAAGCGGATCGGATCTTTTTCCCAGGTTGTGTGATATGGCAGCAAGGAAAGGGTATCGCATGTATTTTCTCGGTGCGGAAGAAGGTGTTGCAGCTAAAGCCGCAGGGAATCTTAAAAAGCGTTTTTACGGGCTGCAGGTAGTGGGCACTTATTCTCCGCCGAAGGGATTTGAAAATGACGAGGCCGAGAAGGAAAAGATAAATAGGCAGATCAAAGAAGCCGCTCCTCATATTTTGATAATAGGACTCGGAACCCCTAAACAGGAACTGTTTATGTTCCATAACAAGGATGAATTGGGCGTACCCGTTTCGCTGGGACTCGGAGCAAGCCTTGATTTCGAAGCCGGAACCTTAAAGAGGGCCCCGAGATGGATGTCGTCTTCCGGCCTTGAGTGGTTTTACAGGCTTTTGCAGGATCCCGGGCGGCTTGCAAAAAGATATCTTGTGGATGACATGAAGATATGGAGGCTTATATATAAGTACAGGCCTGCGGCGCGAAAAAAGGCATGAAGATACTGTTCATCACTAATACTTTATCCGAATACAGGTTATGCTTTTTTGAGAATCTGGCCGGGAAGAGTCATATTGATTTCATGTTCACTCATCCCGACATGGCGGTACAGATTTACGGTGCAAAGGGAAAAAGCGATGCTTTCAGGTCGATCGATCTTACAGGAAACCTGTTTAAAAGAACAAAAGCGATCAGGAATGAGATAACCGCAGGCGATTACGACAGGATCATCCTGCCGCCCGCCGACAGCATAATACAGGCGATTGAGGGTTATACCGCAATGCGGACCGCAAAGCGGTTAAACATAAAGTATTATACCTGGACCGAAAAATGGGAAGCACCGTTGGAAACACAACCGTTTACAAAGAAGATAAAAAACTTTGTCCAGCGGTCGATCTATAAAACGCTGACCCGCGGGGTACAAAAGTGCATAGCATACGGTACAAAATCCAGGGAGTATCTTTTAAGTATCGGAGTACCCGAAGGAAAGATCGGCGTTTCGCACAATACGACCCTCCCTCCCGAACCAAAGGAGCAGTTTGACATCCGTGACAGGCACGGTCTTCCTAAAGACAAAAAGCTTGTTTTCTGCATGGCGAGGCTGGTTGAGCGCAAGGGCCTTGATGTTCTTGTTGATGCCATGGCAATCCTTAACAGGGAGCACAGTGATGTTATCCTGGTCATAGGTGGGGACGGCCCATTAATGGAACCACTTAAAATGCAGGTCAAAAGGCTTGGGCTTGGTAACATTTTTATGATCGGAAGGATAAGTTCGGATGTCAAGGCACTGTACTATCGTCAGGCCGATCTTTCGGTGATCTCGAGCAGGATCATCGGAGGCGTGATCGAAGGATGGGGGCTTGTGGTCAATGAGGCGCTGTTTAACGGAAGCCCTGTTGTAGCAACGGATTGTGTGGGTGCGGCTTATGACATGCTTGACGGTAATACGGGTATCATGGTCAGGCAGGGAGACAGCGCGGCATTAGCCGAAGGCATTGAAAAAATGCTTTACAGGGAGGATAAGGAAACGGTCACTCAGGCGATAAAGGATATAAACGTTAAGTACAGCGTGGATGTTATGGGAGACGGCTTCCTTAAATGCCTGCAGGGATAAAGGAGACATCTTGAAAATTGCCATAGATTTAACCCCGGTTTACGATCACCTTACCGGGGTGGAACGGTACAATATCTGTATAGTACAGGGTTTGATCAGGCTTCATCCCAAGGACAGCTTCATTCTCGTATTTAAGAACGAAGTACATCCGGAATTTTTAAACATCATAAAGCTTGATAATGTTAAACATTTGATTCTTAAGGCATGTAATAAGCTTTTTTTCATGCAGTACAGGCTCATGAAAGAAATGAATAAGATAGATGCGGATTACTATCTTTTCTTAAGCTTTACATCGCCGTTTTTTTTCAGAAGGAAAAAGGCGATAAGTGCCATATTTGACCTTACATGCTGGGATCATCCGGAAACGATGCCCGCCAAGATGAAATACTACTACAGGCTGACGTATAAAGCGTCCGTAAAGCATGATTATAAGATAATCACGTGTTCCGGGTTTTCCGCAAGGCGGATATGTGAAAGATATGGGCTTAAGGAAGCTGATGTTCCCGTTATCTACGGTGGCCTGCCGCCTGTGTTTTTGCGTAAGCAGGATAAGGAAAAAGACCATATTTGCAAAAAATACGGAATACCTGCCGATTATATCCTGACCCTTTCTACCGTCGAACCGAGGAAAAACATACAGCTGCTGCTCCTTGCGTACCGTGAACTTGCTACGGACGGCCTGCCGGATCTCGTTCTTGCGGGAAGGAAGGGATGGAAACTGGATGATGTTTTAGGCGGTATGGATGAAGAGATCCGAAAAAAAATACATTTCACCGATTTTGTGGACGATGAGGACCTGCCGGGGCTTTATGCAAATGCTGCTTTATTTGTGTTTCCTTCAAAATATGAGGGTTTCGGATTTCCTATAATCGAAGCCATGAGCCAGGGAACGCTCGTTTTAAGCTCGGATGCCGCATCACTTCCGGAAGTAGTCGGTACAGCCGGCGTACTGTTTAAGTCGGAGGATAAGGAGTCGCTTAAGAGTAAGCTGCGCTACTGTCTGTCGATGCCGGCTGGGGAAAAGGAAAAGATGATCGCGGGGGGCAAAATGAATGCCGAAAGGTTTGACTGGGATAATGAAGCGGAAAAGCTTTATCTTATCATGAAGAATGGAGAGGACAGGCATGGGTTCGGGCGTTAAGATCATAGCGGCATATCTCCCCCAGTTTCATACGATCCCTGAGAATGATCTGTGGTGGGGTGAAGGATATACGGATTGGAATGGGGTAAAGAAGGCCCGTCCTCTTTTTAAGGGTCATCTGCAGCCGACGGTCCCCCTTGACCATAAGTACTACAGCCTTGATGATCCGGAAGTGATCCGGCATCAGATACAGCTTGCAAAAGAAGCCGGGATCTATGGTTTTTCCATCTATCATTACTGGTTTGATAATGACCTTCATCTGCTGGAAAAACCTTCCGAGATGATCCTGTCTCATCCCGATTGGCCGATCAATTACATGTTTAACTGGGACAATGCATCATGGAAACGGACATGGAGTGCCATAAAGAATGCAAATGATATAGCACCGGAGGCCGATACCGGTAAAGCGGGGCCGGATGACACCGGATTACTGGCTGAACTTAAATACGGCGATAAAAATGACTGGAAAATACACTTTGATCATCTGCTCAGGTTTTTTAAGGATCCAAGGTATATAAAGATCGATGATAAGCCCGTATTCTGCATTTTTAATCCTGACAATGACCCGGGAACATTAAAGGAGATGTTTAAGTACTGGGACGGACTGGCCCGGGAGAGCGGTTTTTCGGGATTACACTTAATAGCAAAAAACAATCACGGAGAAAACACGGTCACACCGTTCAGTTATCGATATGAACCTCCGTATTCGGGATGGGAAAACAGAACCGTATTTGATAAGGTGATCGATAAAGCAAGGATATGGATCGGTAAAAAGACGGGAAAACCTTCTAAATATGATTTCGGTAAGGTATGGGATAAGATCCTTGAAAATGCCGAAAAATGCACCGATCCGAATACGATTTACGGAGCGGCCGTCGGATATGATGATACACCGAGGAGAGCAGGCGGCGGAAAGGTGATCGTCAACAGGAGTCCCGATAGCTTTTGCGGGTATTTGACCGGGCTTATAGATATCTGTGAAAAACAGGGCCGTGAATACATTTTCCTGACCGCATGGAACGAATGGGGAGAAGGAGCGTATCTCGAGCCTGATGAAGATAATAAGTATGATTATTTAAACGCGGTGAAGAGGGCGCTTAATAAATAGAAGTGGAGGCTTTACATTGAAAAAAGCACTGGTATTCGGAATGGATGGATTTGTGGGTGACCACATGGCCAGGGAACTTACTGCAAACGGATATGAAGTATATGCCAGCAGCAGCCATGGTAACAAGCTTAATACTTATGACGGCTGGTATGGCTGCGACTTAACTGATGCAGATCAGGTTAAGAACGTTATAGCCGAAGTCAGTCCGACCCACATAGTAAACCTGGCAGGGCAGAGCAATGTCGGTATATCATGGAAGATCCCGAGGAGGACTGTGGAGTCTAATGTGTGCGGGCCCCTGAACATACTTGAAGCGATCCATCAGTGCGAACTTGATTGCGATGTCATGATGATCGGTTCCAGTGAAGAGTATGGTATATCGGATTCGGATCTTTCCGAAAGCGATAAGCTTGATGCCTCCAATCCATACGGCATATCCAAAGAAATGCTCGAAAAGTTCTGTTTCCTGTATAGGGAGCGTTATAAAATGCGCATCCACTATGTGCGATCCTTCAATCATACTGGAATAGGGCAGAACGACAACTTTGTGATCCCTTCATGGTGTAAACAGGTCGCTGCGATAAGCCTTAGCGGCAGGCCGGGAGAGTTAAGCGTCGGGAATCTTGATATAATCCGTGACTTCAGTAATGTTAAGGATATCGTAAGGGCATATCGGTTGATCCTTGAAAGTGATGATTGTAATACTGTTTACAATGTCGGCAGCGGAGTGGGGATCCCTTTGAGGAAAATCCTGGACTATATAGTTTCACTGTGTGAATATCCTGTGGAGGTAAAGGTTGATCCCAAGCTTATACGGCCTATCGAGAATCCACGTATATGCTGTAATTCGGATCTGCTGAAAGAAAGGCTTGGATGGAAACCTGAGTACGATATATTCGGGACAGTGAAAGAAATTTATGATTTCTATTATGAGAATGAAAAGGAATAAGGGGGCTGTATGGGACTGTCAATCAGGGAATGGTTTCAGTATTCCATATTTAAGGATATACGTGCAAGGTTTGAACTGAATGCGTTCAAAAGGAAATGGCGCAGGTCAAATCAGCATAACGGGACTTTTCCGATGAATGTTTTTCCGATGGGAGCTGTATCTGTCGGCAAGGCTTCATATGGTGAGCTGAATGTTATAACATTCGGTGATAAAACCCGGCTTAAGATAGGTAATTATGTATCGATCTCTCAGGAGGTAAAGTTCCTGCTTGATGTTGAACATCATCTGGATCATATTTCCACGTTCCCGTTTAAGGTAAAGATACTTAATGAGTGTGAATATGAAGCTTTTTCAAAGGGAGATATTACGGTTGATGATGATGTGTGGATAGGATACGGATCCATAATAATGTCCGGAGTTCATATCGGACAGGGAGCAGTGATTGCCGCAGGGAGCGTGGTCACTAAGGATGTTCTGCCGTATACAGTGGTGGGCGGTGCTCCGGCGAAGGAAATTAAGAAAAGATTTTCCGAGGATATCATTGAAACTTTGCTTGGGTTTGATTTTGGAAAGCTTGATTCTGAGATTATAAGGGAAAAGATATCGGAATTGTATGAAAAGGTTGACGATCGGGATCAGGTTAAAAGGTGGAAGGAAATGATCGATGTTCATAATTAGTGCCGGTGCAGGGCTTGGAAACCAGATGTTTGAATATGCGTTTTATTTGAAGATGCAGTCGGTATATAAAGATGCGATCATCAAACTGGATACGCAGTTTGCGTTTCCCAAGGCTCATAACGGATATGAGGTTGAAAGGATTTTTAACTTAAGCAGTGAGAAAGCCACGCTTGAAGAAGTCAGGAAGTTGGCAGACATTGATTATCTTGAGTTTTTTGGAAGACAGGATAAACTTCTTTCCAGGATAAGGAGAAAGTTGAGGCTTCGAAAAAACTCATTTGTAATGCAGGATGATTTTACCGAATACGACGAAAGGTTTTTTAATCTAAACGAAAAAGAATCAAAGTATTTATACGGACCGTTTGCGAACCCACGGTATTTTGAAGATATTAAGGATGAAGTGTTAAGGGCTTTTACATTTCCTGCCCCGGATAAAAATACGGAAGAGATCGAAAAGCATATATCGGAAACGACTTCGGTTTCAATACATCTAAGAAGGGGCGATTATGTAAGCGAAGGAGTTAAGTTATTCGGATCGGAATACTATAACCGGGCAATTGACAGATTATCGGATATCACAGGGATCAAAAGTGAAGGCTTTACATTTTTTGTTTTTTCTGATGATACGGCTGCCGCAAAAAGCGTATTTGAGGGCCTTGAAAATGTTTGTTATGTTGAAGGAAACGAAGGTAACGACAGCTATAGGGATATGCAGCTTATGTCGATGTGTGACCACAATATAATCGTTAACAGTACTTTCGGGTTTTGGGGTGCGTATCTTAACAAAAACAGGAACAGGGTTGTGATCGGAACAAAGGCTCCCTTTCCGGGGTTTAAGCATCCGTTCACTTGTGATGACTGGGTGTTGATCTAGAAATAAATTGGTGGATTGATGAGAATTTTATGGCTGATAAATTTTGAACTTCCCATATTAGGCAATAATGAGATGGTGAATGAAGGATGGATATCGGGAATGTATCTGGCAATAAAGGAGTATTATCCCGATGCAGATATTACACTTTTGTTCCCTCAGGTAAGCGTTGAAAAGGATATAAAAAATGCAAACAATATTAAATCAATTGGGTATTATGAGAGGGGAAACATAGAACATTTTGATCCCGGACTTAAGAATAAGTTTAAACAGATAATAGAAAGCCTTGATCCCGAAGTGATCCATATAATGGGAACCGAGTACCCTCACGCATTTTCCATGTGTGAGGCATGTATTGAATCGGGTATTGTTGACAGGCTGATAGTTTCCATCCAGGGAATGGTCAGTTACATTTCCGAGGCATATTGCCTGGGGTTACCTAATAATGTCAGGTATGGATTCAGGTTAAAAGACCTGGTGTATGGGAATGTGAACAGACAGGCAAAGCGGTTTGCGATGCGGGGCGAATACGAACGACGGGTATTGGAATGCACTCATCGTGTCATAGGCAGGACCGAGTGGGATAAAATGTGTGTCAGGGACATAAATGATAAGATTACTTATTATCACAATAACGAGGTTCTCAGGCAATCGTTTTACGATAATAAATGGGAATATGCAAATTGCATGCCAAATACGGTTTTTATAACTCAGGGTAATTATCCGATAAAAGGGATACATATCCTGATAGAAGCGGCTAACGTATTAAAAAGAAACGGATATGATCTACAATATAGAATAGCGGGTGAAAACCATTTTAGTAAACCCAGATGGAAATGGAGTAAGTATACCGAATATTTACATTCTTTGATGAATAAGTACTCATTATCGGAAAACTTCGTATTTCTGGGACCGCTTGATGAGACGGCGATAGTGAAGGAATATTTAAAAGCGAATATGTTCATTTTGCCCTCACTGATCGAAAATTCATCAAATTCCCTGGGAGAAGCGATGATCCTGGGGATGCCTGTGATCGCGTCTGATGTCGGCGGAACGAAGGATTTTGTCAAACACGGGACAAACGGTTTTCTTTTTCAGCTTTCGGAACCCTATATGATGGCACATTATGTAATGGAGTATCTTGAAAACAGAGATGAGGCCATGGAAATGGGAAGGCACGCAAGATTGACGGCACTTAAACTTTATGACAGGCAGAATAACGCCTCGGTTTTGATGGATATATATAAAGGCATGGGGTCATAAGATGGATTTTACAACACATATAAAAGCTAAAAACGGATGGTTTGATATCAACTTAAAGGAGCTGTTCCAATACAGGGATTTGATCATTCTTTTTGTGAAACGGACATTTACAACCATGTATAAGCAGACCATACTCGGACCGCTGTGGCTTATACTTAACCCGCTGATCACGGTTTCCTTATATGCTTTGGTGTTCGGAACGGTCGCGCGGTTATCTACGGACGGTGCACCGCAGTTTGCATTCTATTTATGCAGTAATGCGATATGGTCGTTTTTTGCTGTATGTATAACGGAAACATCGACCACTTTTACGGCGAATGCGGCAATAATGGGAAAGGTATACTTTCCGAGGCTTGTTATGCCAATATCGTCAGTCATAACGGCTATGCTCAATATGCTTATCCAGCTGGGGATATTGATCATTGTTATAATCGGTTATGTGATGTCGGGGATCAGGTTCAATATAACATGGACAATTATGCTGGTGCCTGTGCTCATTATCCAAACCGGCCTGCTTGGCCTTGGCTGCGGGATCATTGTGGCGGCACTGACCACTAAATACAGGGATCTTGTCATCCTGGTTTCGTTCGGTGTTCAGCTGTGGATGTATGCAAGTCCGGTGGTATACACTTTCTCTCAGATACCCCCAAAATTTATAAGGTTTTATTTATTGAATCCGATGGCCCCCATTATTACGATGTGGCGTAATGCCATATTGGGAACAGAAGGTATTTCGGGGATATATTGGGGAATAAGCTGGGGCATAACTATAGTGTTACTATTTGCAGGTATCGTTTTATTCAGCAGAATAGAAAAAACCTTTATGGATACGGTATAAGTATGTCGGATATAGCTATTAAGATAGAGAATCTTAAAAAAGAATACAGACTTGGGACCATAGGCGGACGTACTTTAAATGCCGAGCTGCAAAGCTGGTGGGCGAGAAAAAGAGGCAAAGAGGATCCAAACCTTAAGCTGGGGGAGGACTACGGCAATTACGGTGAATCCTTCCTGGCGCTTAAAGGCATTGATCTTGAGGTGAAAAAGGGTGAGGCACTTGGCATTATCGGACCAAACGGAGCCGGAAAATCGACTCTTCTAAAAATCCTGTCAAGGGTTACCGCCCCTACGGAAGGGGATATTTGGATGAACGGAAGGATCGCTTCGATGCTGGAGGTAGGCACCGGTTTTCACGGAGAGCTTACGGGTCGTGAGAATATCTATATGAATGGTGCCATCCTTGGGATGACTAAGAAAGAGGTTGACTCAAAGATCGAATCCATCATAGATTTCTCGGAATGCCGCCAGTTTATAGATACGCCCGTTAAACGCTATTCTTCGGGAATGTATGTAAAGCTGGCATTTGCCGTGGCTTCACACCTTGATGCCGAGATAATGGTCATGGATGAAGTACTGGCAGTTGGGGATGCGATGTTTCAGAAGAAATGTCTCGGTAAGATGGGGGATGAGGCAGCCGGAGGAAAGACAGTTCTCTATGTTAGTCATAATATGGCCACAATTCGCAAATTATGTACAAGATGCATTGTACTACAAAAGGGACAAATTGTTTTTGATGGGGATGTTGAAAAAGCTATTGATGTATATATGGAAAATGCTACTGGAGATTTGTTGACTCACTACTGCTTTGATGGACAAAGGCGCTCGGTTCCTGAAAGGGGCAGAGAATTATATCTTCACAGCTTTGATTTTTTAGGAAAGAAAATTGCAAAGTTTTCATCTCTTGAAAAAATGAGATATGGCTTTAATGTTGAAGGTTTTGAAGACATTGACAACGTGAGAGTACGACTGGAAATTCGTACTGTAGAGGGTACAAATGTTGGAATGTCAGAATCTTCTGATTCCTTTTGTATAAAAAAAGGCGAGAGAAATGATTATGAGCTTGAATATGACATATCTAATTTAGCTGAGGGAAGTTATACGCTGCGTCTTACCTTGTTTGAATTAAATGATATGGGAATCCATAAGGGATTTGATGAATCAACAGAAGCTATTTATTTTGAAATAGTTGAGGATGAGGCAAATAGAACGAATTGGCTCCCTCAGTATTGGGGAAGAGTGAAACTACCTGCTTCAACAATTGTTGCATGCAAGAGGGGGTAGTTATGAAGATCGGAATCATAACATTATCAGCTTCGGATAATTGTGGCTCACTTCTTCAGACGTATGCTCTGAAAAAGGCATTGGAAAAATATGGAGATGTTGAAGTAATAAATTTTTCCTCAAAGGAATCTCATGCTATGTATGACGTCCCGCACTATTGGGGCATAAAGAGACTATTAAACAATAAAAAAATAAAGTTACTTACAAAAGGCTCTAATGATTATGCATCCTTTAGGCATGACTTCATCGGGATTAGTGGCAAAGAATATTTGATTGAAGATTTGAGGGATATTAGTGATTACTATGACGTTGTAGTCACCGGAAGCGATCAAGTTTGGAATGTTCAAATGCAAGATTTCAGTGAGGCTTTTTTCTTGGGGTGGTCAAATTCAAAAAAAGTGGCTTACGCTCCGAGCTTAGGAGGAACACATCTTAAGCATAGCAGCAATTTTGCAACAATAAAGCAATGGTTGGAGGATTTTTCTTTTCTTTCTGTCAGGGAAGACATTGGTAGAAAATGTCTTGAAGAAGTCACTAGGCATGAGGTTCAAAAAGTTCTGGATCCAACGTTGATTCTGGATGAGGCTGAGTGGAATCGGATTGTCGAAGAACCGCTGATACAGGGAGATTATATTTTTTATTATTCGTGGGCATATTGTGAGGATTCTATTTCACAAATAGTTGCAGATACATCTAAGAGATTAGGTATACCTGTCTATGTGATCGATCCAAGGAAATGGATATCAAGGGATCCAAGGAAATGGAATTTTAAGTTGTATGAAAGTACCGGACCATATGTTTTTTTAAATCTCATGAAATATGCAAAAAGATGCTATGTTGAGTCATTTCATGGCATGGTATTTGCTTATATTTTTAGAAAGAACTATTGGCTATTAGACATTCATGAAAATATTGAAGAACTTGACACGCGTTTGATGGAATTTGTCAAACTGCTGGGAGCTCAAGACAGGATCCTGACCAAGTTTAATGTTTTTACTGTAGATCAGGATGAGGCTGTTGAATATGG
This sequence comes from Lachnospiraceae bacterium, assembly GCA_017550535.1. Taxonomy (GTDB): domain Bacteria; phylum Bacillota; class Clostridia; order Lachnospirales; family Lachnospiraceae; genus UBA2868. The sequence goes on along the minus strand of JAFZOS010000038.1, from coordinate 10,165 downwards.
AAACAATGAAATATTAATGGGGTTAAGAGCAGAATCATGGAAATACCTTGATCTTGCGTTTGGTGAGGTAGAATCATGAAGTTTGCATATTTAATTATGGCTCATGATAATGAGCAACAGCTAAGGCTACTTCTTGAGGCATTGGATCATAAAGAAAATGATATATACCTTCATTTAGATAAAAAGAGCGAACTGAAGTGGATGACTTTTGAAACACAAAGAGCATGTCTTAACGTTTATTGTAAATTTTCTGTCTATTGGGGGGATATATCTCAGACAAAATGTCAAATATTTCTATTAAATGAAGCAACCAAAAGCTATCATGATTATTACCATCTTATTTCTGGACATGACTTTCCGATTAAAGCACATGAGGAAATCTTGGCATTTTTCAAAAAGAATGCAGGGAAGCAGTTCATTCATTTTGAGAGTAAAGATTATTGCATGAAGGAAACCTGTAGATATTATCATGTCTTTGCTCCATTACTTTCAAGATGTCACGATGGGTATTTGAAAAATATAATTTGTTTGATTGAGAAGATAATATTGGATTTTCAGCGGAACAATGATGTTAAAAGAGAATTGTTTTGTGGAGCAAATTGGTACAGTATTACTCACGATTTGGCACAAGAGTTTTGTTCAAAACAAAATGAAGTCTTAAAAAGGGTTAGATGGACTATTTCCTCTGATGAGTATGTTTTGCAGACATTCTTCAAGTCAATTGCTACTGGAAAATATGTACTTTTTGCAGAGACAAAAGAGCCTAATGATTATTACAGTACTACAAGAGAAATTGATTGGTATCGGGGATCGCCATATGTGTGGCGGAGTGAAGATTTTGATTATCTTATGAAATCAGACCGGATGTATGCGAGAAAATTTGATTTAAGCGTTGATAGCGAAATCCTTAAGCAAATTGGGAAGGTTATTGGTAGGGAAAATTAAGATATGATGAAAATATTAATTGTATTCGGCACCAGGCCGGAAGCGATCAAGATGTGTCCGCTGGTACTCGAACTGAAAAAACATGATAATATTGAGTGCACTGTGTGCCTGACGGGACAGCATAGGGAAATGCTCGATCAGGTTATGGGTGTATTCGGGGTTAAGGCCGATCATGATCTAAATATAATGAAAGCCGGTCAGTCGCTTACTTCGATCACCGTATCCGTACTTGAGGGCATGGAAGATGTGCTTAAAAAGGAACAGCCCGATCTGGTTTTGGTGCATGGAGACACGACTACATCGTATGCCGCGGCTTTGGCTGCGTTTTATCGTAAGATCCCTGTAGGGCATGTAGAAGCGGGACTTCGAACAGGAAATATCTACTCGCCTTTTCCCGAGGAAGTGAACAGGCTGCAGACAGACAGGATAGCCTCTTACCTGTTTGCGCCGACGCAGCTTAATAAGAGCAATCTTTTGCGGGAAGGCCGGAGTGATAATATATTTGTTACTGGAAATACGGTTATCGATTCTTTTGCATACACGGTTAAAAAGGAATATAGATTCCATGAATCAAAACTTAACGGACTTGACTTTGACAAAAGAAGGGTGATCATAGTTACTGCTCACAGGCGCGAAAATTTTGGGATGCCGTTTGAAAATATCTGTAACGCAATAAAGGATATCGCATCGCGATATGATGATGTGTCGTTTGTTTATCCGGTACATTTAAACCCTGCTGTGCGGGATGCGGTATTTGATCTGCTGTCGGATGTCAAAAATGTTATGCTCCTTGATCCTGTGGATGTATTTGATATGCATAATATGATCGCACGCTGTTATATGGTGATGACAGATTCCGGCGGATTGCAGGAGGAAGCCCCTCATTTTGGCAAGCCCGTACTGGTATTAAGGACAGAAACCGAACGGCCAGAGGCGGTTGAAGCAGGGACCGTAAAGGTCGTGGGTGTCGATAAAGAAAACATTATCTCTGAAGCGCAAAAATTGTTGGATCACAAGGATGCGTATGATCTTATGGCGGCGGCGGTAAACCCGTATGGTGACGGACATGCATGCGAGAGGATTGTGGAAGCTATTTTAAATTCGGAGGAGTTTTTTTAGTGCGGTTTTAACCTGTCTTTTAAAGTACGCAAATCTAAATGATTTATCGAGTTTATAAAAACGATTTAGGGTGGCCCTTTTTTTGCTATCATCGGAAATACAGAAAAGCATGCTGAAGAAAAGCCGGTGTTTTTCATTTATGGTATTGCAGGATGAGTACAGATAATCAAAATGCATATCCATTACTTTGTATGTTTGCCTGAGAATATCGTGATACCGTGTGGATGTAAGGCTGTTATCATGCATCCCGTAGTCATACAGGATCTTGTTGAGATGATAGAACGAGCCATGCATATAACATCTTAAAAAGAACTCGTAATCCTCTGCAAGGAACAGATCGGCGTTATAGATTCCTGCTTTTTCAGCCAGTGAATTCCGGTAGAGAAAACAGGCACCGACGATGCTTCCGAACCTGATCGAATCGGGTGATTCTTTAATCTCTTCTCTTATGAAATTTCCATCTATGTCGACAACATTGTAATCCGAGTAAACAAGGTCAATTTCGGGATTGTTATCAAGCACATCCGCCATGACATAAAGGGCATCGGAATGATAACGGTTATCATCGGATGTCCATGTAAGGTAATCGCCTGCAGCCTGTTCAAATCCTATATTAAGAGACCGGGGCAGTTTTTGATTGGTGGGGTTGTCGATAACCTTGATCCGCGTATCCCTGGCAGCATACTCCCTGATTATCGAAGAAGTATTGTCCGTAGAGCAGTCATTTACGATTATCAGTTCCCAGTTTTTGTAAGACTGGCTGATTATACTTTCTATGGATTTATTGACACACGCCTCCCCGTTATATACGGGGAGCACGATGCTGATCTTACTGTTCATATGAGTTTATTTGCTTTGTGCAACCAGTGCATCTATATCATCGGCGACATATTCGTATTCACCCAGGGCAGCCCTCGACCTGTCCATTATTTTTTTGAATCCGGCAGCGCCGGCTGTATCTCCTGCCTTAATGTATCCGTTATAATCGATGGCAGCCTCGTAGTAATCGGCGGCTGCGTAGGGAACGGTATAGGCGGGATACTTTTCAACGGTCGATCCGAGCATTTCGTTTGAGTATCTTTCCTGCATGAGTTCGTTGTATCTGCCGCGCTGCAGCATTATTATAAGGCGTTCGGCCGGTTCGGGCCCGTACAGTGTACCCACGCGGGGTTTTGTTTTGCCTACAAAGATCGCAGCCGTGATGAAAAGGATGAAAGTCAGAATAACAATGACAACGTTAAGTATGGTGTCCCTTACACCTGATTTTTTATCCTGACGTTTGCCGGTTTTATTGTTTGCCATTTTTCCAGCCCTCCTCCAGCATCACCTGTTTCCTTGCTTTGCTTAAGGTTTCGAATTCCTTTATTTCCTCATCGCTTAACCCGAAGTACCCCTTGATGAGCGTTTCGGAATGTTCCGTAATGTTATTAATATAGGCGACAACATCTGCGTTCTTATAGTATTTCTTTTTTTCAAAGTCCGACTTGGGATCCTTCATCTCGGCGAAACGCTCCATGGTACCAGCTATGCGTTCCATTGCCTCTTCATCCGAAACGTATGAGTCCTCATGAAGCAGATAACCGAAATACTCGAGCATCTGGTTGTAACAGCTTGAAGCCGAATATGCCATGTAGTAATCCTCAAGGCTTTCGGAATATGCCAGACGGTTGGCCTGGAAGTAATAATACAGACCAAGATAATTCTTTGAATCCATAAAGCTCTCGATGTTTGCCTTATGCTCGTTAAGATGCGCGCGGATCATCCGCTCCTCCCTTGCGCTCCTTATATCGAACGAACCTCCGATGCATAAGATAAGGGCGGCGATAAGAGCCACAAGTACGGCTATAACGGTGATGCGTACCGTAAGGCCGTTTAAGCGGCGGCTGTTTGTTAAGACCTCGTTCTTTACAACAGCGTAGTCTTTTTCGAACTTCGCCATATCCTTATTGTGTTTTTGTGCAAGAGTATTTTCTTTTCCGCAGTAGGGACATACCTTGTCTTCAAGCGACAGGTTGTTCCCGCAATGTTCGCATTTCATTGTTCTTCTCCGTTTGTTTTATTTAAATTGTGACATGCGCTCTTTAGCGATACGTGAACACTCGTCATAGACCAGATTGTTGTATTTTCCGATGAGTGTGCCCTTAAGTTCTGCCATATCCTCATCAGTAAATCCCAGACGTTCATGCAGTACGTTATTCATAAATGTGAGTGCGGGCTCAAGCTCCTTTATCTCCTCATCGGTCAAGCTGTTGGAGTACGCGTTTTTGTACAGGTCTTCATAATAGCAGAAACAGCACCGGTTGAAGATGATGCTTGCATCGTATTGGTCCCATCCTTCTTTGTCGATGCGCACAAGGTCGCTTTTGGTCATCAGATAATCGTTGTAGATCTCAGCAAACCAGTAATGCTTCCAATCGGATGTGGGATGGTTTTCGGGGGACGGATCAAACACTGCTTCGCACAGTTTTTCGTATTCACCGGCCTCGTAAAGCCTGTCGAATTCCGCGAAGGCCTGCTTCTTCCAGGTCATCTCCGCAAGCATGTCATTACTTTTGTCGGGAGAGTTTTTAAGCTCCCTGTTTTTTATTACCGCATTGATCGCAAATCCCACGCCTGTGATGGTAAGAAGTACGATAAGCGTGACCACGACTATCTTAAGCGGCTTACCGAAGCTCTTTCCGTAGCCGGAAACTGCCTCATCATCTACTGCATCAAGGTCATTTTTGATGCTATAGAGACGGTCCATATATTTTTTCTCGGCACCTGCTTCGTTTATATAACCGCAATAGGGGCATTTTGATTCTGACCTGTTTATTTCCGCTCCGCAGTTTGGACATGCGTACCACGGGGACGGTTCTTTTGGCACGTTATCGCGTTTCATCATTTTTCCTCCAACGCACATCCTAACACAATTTTATATTTAAGCCAAGCAAAAGAACCTTCCTAAGGCAGATACTACTTGATTTATACCTTGAATATAATTAAAATAGGATTGACAAATTAACGTGGGAGGGAATGAAATATGGCAATGAGATTGGTTACAAGGTCTGATTTTGACGGGCTTGCATGCGGTGCTCTGCTGCTCGCGGCCGGGGTTGTGGACAATTGGATGTTTGCACATCCCAAGGATCTTCAGGACGGACTGGTTGAGATAACCGAAAATGACTGCCTCGCAAACGTGCCCTACGTTGAGGGCTGCGGCATGTGGTTTGATCATCATTCGAGTGAATTCGAGCGGAACCAGCTTGAGGGTAAATACAAGGGCGAAAGCCGTATAACACCTTCGTGTGCACGTATCATATATGAGTATTACGGCGGCAAGGAAACCTTTCCCAATTTTGATGATATGATGGTTGCTGTTGATAAGGTTGATTCGGGCGACCTTACGATAGATGAGATAATGAACCCCAAGGGCTGGATACTGGTAGGGTTCCTTATGGATCCCAGGACCGGTCTCGGACGCTGGAGGCAGTTCACCGTTTCCAATTATCAGCTGATGGAGAAGCTGATGATCGCATGTAAGGATAAGACAACAGAGGAAATACTTGAGATGCCGGATGTTAAGGAGCGCATCGAGGTATATGAGGAGCAGACGGCGAAGTTTAAGGAAATGGTCAAGGCCCATACCCGTACCGAAGGCAACGTTATAATAAGCGACCTGCGCGGAGTGGATCCTATTTATACGGGCAACCGTTTCCTGATCTACAGCATGTATCCCGAGCAGAACATTTCCGCATGGATCGTTAACGGGCGCGGCGGTCACGGCTGTTCGGCGGCTGTCGGCTACAGCATACTCAACAGGACCAGCAAGGTTAATGTAGGAAGTCTTATGCTTAAGTATAACGGCGGCGGCCATGAGAAGGTCGGAACATGTCAGTTCAACGATGATAACATGGAAACAGATCTGCCGAAGATGCTGAAGGAATTGTGTGACATGGCAAATGCTTGATTATTGCAATATCTTAATTTTAGCGGAATGTTTACGGTTATACACCCCGGCGATGATGATCAGGAATAAGTACAGGTAAGCGATTATATACACCGGGAAATAATATTTGAAATATGAGGCGGGCGCGAGCACAAACACTATGAACCAGTGTGCGAGCAGCCCGCCTGTTATAAACAGAGAAAACCATCTCCTGCGGATGAGTGAATGAATACATATGAACACTATGATGAAAAGCGGTATGAACAGGTTGTATGATACCGTTTTTATTATGCTTACGATAAAACCTGCAAGCGCTTTCGGAGAATAGCCCGTGAAGGTTATGTGATACGGCAGCGCTGCATAGAAAAAGGCCCCGATCCTTGTGCGTAGGAATACCTGGGGGTTATTTTTGAATAACCGTTTAAGCGCGGCCGTAAATTCATAGTAATCCGTTATCGTCGCCTCTTCCCTTACCCCGACATAACCCGGCTGGTACAGTATGAGGACATCCTCGTAATTGATATCACCGTAATAGTCGTTTATGGCGTCTATAGAATCAAGCGCAATATATCTGTCGACGATCGCAAGGTCGTCTGAATTTCTTTCCCTGTCAAGGCCGTTGCGGAACATGTTTGTTATCGTGTAAGCATAGAAGGGCTTCATGCGCTCGTCGGCGGCTGCGCCCATTTCCCTTGCGACAAGGCCGTTCTGCGGAACAGAGATCACGTACTGCATGATAAGGAATATGACTGTAAGGACAATTGCGGGTTTTTTGCTCCGGATCTTTATATGTTTCTCCCAAATGGTAAGTGTATCGTATGTTATGAACAAAAGGACAGGTACCAGGATAACCAGGTATATACCCTCGGTACGCCACTGAGTAAGTACAGCGCCCAAAAAGAACAGGGTTATAAGGCGCGGCAGAGTAAGTGATGCATGCTCGAGCCTGTCAAACAGCAGCATCACGACAATGAAAAGGTAGAGGAAAAAGTATATGGGAAGCCTGTGTGCGCTGGTAGTATATGCGATCACCGGATACAGGATGAACAGAAGCATTATGAGGCATCCGTAGCCTATCTTAAACGGTTTTTTGAGGAACGGTTCGTTTGAGCGCGCCCTGAAATAATCACCTGAACGCAGTACGGTGTATCCGATGACGAGGTACTCGATAAGGAGCTTTATGAATATCGGGGCATACATATGCGGAATGAGCATCATGCATATGATGTAGTAATAGGTGGTTATGTAGTAGAACCAGGTATAATGCGTAAGAGTCACGGCATTCTCATATATAAGGGTCTCATCATTGCTTAAGTATCCGCCTCTCATTTTTATGACCGCCACCGGGATCATTACGATGAGGTACGGCAGAGCCGCCTTTATGACGCGGGTTATGGTATTGTCCTTCCTGTTTTTATCAATGGTAAGCTGCCACAGCGCATAAAAGAAGAACCACGATGCGATAAACGCGCATACCTTGCATATCACGTAATCAACAGGGTTCGCAGAAACCGGCACTACGAATACCCGCTCATCCATCAAGTAGGTGAACACCTGGTGCAGTATCGCCAAAACTGTAATTGTGAGATATTTTATCTTGTTCATTTATTACTCCGGTTGAAAAAAACTCTGTAATTGAGTATACTATATATTGGCGTTTTTTGAAAGCATTGAGCATATATGTTGGTTAAGTATTATGTTGTGAAAAGCCCATATATGACTGTTAACAAAATGAGACGGAGTGACCATGAAGAAGATCATCATCACCGGCTGCAACGGGCAGCTCGGGCGTGAGATAAACAAACTGTATGAGGGCAGCGGTGAATATGAGCTTGTAAATACCGATTTTAAGGTTGACGGAGTCCGTGATCTTGATATCACAAACCTTGAAGCCTGCCTTTCATTGTTCCGTGAGGTTAAACCCTATGCGGTCATAAACTGTGCGGCACATACGGCTGTTGATGCCTGCGAAGTGCAGAAGGATGCGGCATTTAAGATAAACGCGATAGGCCCGAGGAATTTAAGCATCGCTTCGACCGAAACAGGTGCGAAGATGATGCATATATCCACGGATTACGTATTTGCCGGTGACGGTACCGTACCGTATACGGAGTTCGATCCCGTGGGCCCAAAAGCAATGTACGGGATCACAAAGCTTGCGGGTGAGAACTTTGTCAGGGAATTTGCAAAGGACTACTTCATAATAAGGACGGCATGGCTTTACGGAGACGGTAAGAACTTTGTCAAGACCATGTTACGTTTATCGGAGAATCACGATAAGATCACCGTGGTGGATGACCAGCTCGGGTCACCGACGAGCACGGCCGAACTTGCAAAGGCTGTCGCATATCTGCTCCCTACCGAGAATTACGGATTGTTCCACGGGACATGCGAAGGGCAGTGCAGCTGGGCTGATTTTACAAAAAAGATATTTGAACTTGCCGGTAAGAAAACAGAGGTCATTCCCGTGACCAGCGAGCAATACAAGGAAATGAATCCGCAGTCGGCAGACCGGCCGAAGTTTTCGGTACTTGAGAATTATATGTTCAAGCTGACAACGGATCATATGTATGCGGACTGGGAGAAGGCCATAAGCGAATACATAGTTAATTATCTATAGCTATCAATAGCAGGCGGGCATATGCAGTATATTTCGGATTTTTTTCACAACAGGATGCTCATTGCGGCGGTACTGGGATGGGCGATCGCTCAGGTAGTCAAGACCATAATCGATCTTTCTCTTAACAAGAAGATCAATTTTGAGCGTCTGGTGGGTTCGGGCGGTATGCCCAGCTGCCATTCGGCGACCGTATGCGCCCTGACTGTCGCGGCCGGATATGAACAGGGGCTTAATTCCGCCGCATTTGCGATATCCGCAATACTTGCAATAATCGTTATGTATGATGCCAGGGGCGTAAGGCGTGAAACCGGCAACCAGGCCGAGATAATAAACCAGATGATGGATTTTTTCCGCCTTCCCGAAAACGGCGAATTCGGAGTACAGTTTGACCAGGAAAAATTAAAGGTACTTATAGGACATACCCCGCTGCAGGTCATCTGCGGCGCGATACTTGGGATTATAGTAGGATTTGTGTCGGTGAATGTTTTACCATAACACACTTACAAGGAGATCAACATGAGAAACGTAGCACTTATAACAGGTATAACAGGACAGGACGGATCGTATCTTGCCGAGCTGCTGCTCGAGAAAGGATATGAGGTACACGGAATAATCCGCCGCCATTCAAGCATAAGCACGGACAGGATCGACCATCTGTATTACGACAGGGAGATACGTGACAAGACCATGTTCTTACACCACGGCGATCTTACCGATTCCAGTAACCTAAACAGGCTTATTGAGCAGATCCAGCCTACCGAGATATATAACCTTGCGGCACAGTCACATGTTGCGGTTTCATTCGAGGTTCCGGAATACACCGCTGAAACAACGGGTATAGGAACTCTTCGTCTCCTTGATGCCATCAAGAAATCCGGCGTTAAGACGAGGTTTTATCAGGCATCGACTTCCGAACTTTTCGGAGGGCTTCCCGAAACGGCACCACAGTCCGAGAAAACGCCGTTCTATCCGAAGAGCCCATACGGTGCTGCAAAGCTGTATGCGTACTGGATCACAGTCAACTACAGGGAAGCTTATAATCTGTTCGCATGCAACGGAATACTGTTTAACCATGAATCTCCCCGCCGCGGCGAGACTTTCGTAACAAGGAAGATAACCCGCGCGGTTGCCTCGATAATGGCCGATGAGCGTGAAAAGCTTTCTCTCGGCAACCTTGATGCCAAGCGTGACTGGGGTTTTGCCGGTGATTATGTTGAAGGTATGTGGAGGATCCTCCAGCAGGATAAGCCGGGTGATTATGTACTCGCGACCAATGAGACTCATACCGTAAGGGAGTTTGTTGAACTTGCCTTCAAGGAGGTCGGTATCGACATTGAGTGGAAGGGCAAGGGAGTGAGCGAGAAGGGATATGATGCAAAGTCGGGCCGTCTGTTAGTTGATGTAAATCCCAGGTATTTCAGGCCGGCCGAAGTTGAATTCCTGTGGGGTGACTGCACCAAAGCCGAGAAGGAACTCGGATGGAAGAGGAAAGTTGATTTTAAGGGCCTTGTTTCCATGATGGTTGATTCTGACATGAGGGCAATAGCGGGTGT
>JAFZOS010000037.1 GCA_017550535.1 Lachnospiraceae bacterium | reverse complement strand
CTTATATCTGTTTTGATTATTTTTTAAGGAAATCGGGTATCTTTATCTGCCTTGATTCAACCCTGCTTGTAAGCGGTGATACGCCCCTCAGTCCTCCGCCGAAAGTAGTCGGTTCGGGTGAAGGTGCGGTGTTCTGCGTTACGCCCGGTATGGGCTGAACCTGCATGCCTCCCGCCTGGTTGTTCATTCCGGCTCCCACGTTCATCTGCGGGTTCTGGAAATTGTATGAAGGAGCGGCGCCCTGATTACCGAACTGGCCCTGGCCGCCCATTCCCATACCGCCCTGCATGGGACCTAACTGACCGCCTATCGGAGCCGTCATCGAACCCGGCTGCTGAACCGGCATTCCGTTACCCAGACCGATATTTCCCGTAAGAGCGGGATTAACCGTAGGCTGAGCGCCAATACCCGCATTCGGTGATGCGAACTGCCTTGGCTGATACGCCTTGGAACCAGTAAAGTTCCTCATACCGCCTGCCGAGATCCCCGCTGCCGGCCTTGCATCCTGCTTGGGGATCCTGTTTTCATCAATACCGGTAGCGATAACCGTGATGGTACAGGTATCGGATTCGCGATCGTCAAAGGTCGCACCGAATATAACGTTAACGTCATCGCCCGTAAGGTCGCTGACGAATGAAACCGCATCGTTTGCATCCAACAGTGTGATATCACCGGATACATTAACTATAACATGGGTCGCACCCTGTATCGTCGTTTCAAGTAACGGACTGTTAACGGCCTGCTTAACAGCCTCAACCGCCTTGTCGTCGCCCTTTGCAACACCGATACCGATATGGGCTACACCCTTGTTTTCCATTACCGTCTTAACATCGGCAAAGTCCAGATTGATAAGTGAGGGAACATTAATAAGATCCGTTATACCCCTTACAGACTGCTGGAGAACCTCATCTGCCAGCTTAAGTGCCTCCGGCATCGTGGTCCTGCGGTCCACAAGCTCAAGAAGCTTATCATTGGGGATCACTATAAGTGTATCAACGTTCTGCTTAAGCTTCTCGATACCGCCGAGAGCATTTTGCATACGTGTTTTTGCTTCAAACCTGAAGGGCTTTGTTACTACTCCTACCGTAAGTGCGCCCTGTTCCTTTGCAAGCCTTGCTATTACGGGTGCGGCTCCCGTTCCGGTTCCGCCTCCCATTCCGCAGGTTACAAATACCATATGTGCACCGCGGATCGCATTTGCTATATCTTCGGCACTCTCCTCGGCTGCCTTCTCGCCTATTTCGGGCTGTGCGCCGCATCCGAGTCCCTGCGTGAGCTTATCGCCTATCTGAAGCAACCTGGGGGACTTGCATAACTGCAATGCCTGCTTATCCGTATTGACTCCCAGGAATTCAACCCCGGCGATCTGTTCCTCGATCATTCGATTTACTGCATTATTTCCGGCTCCGCCAACACCTACCACTAAGATCTTGGCCGCAGCTTCCGTTACATCAGTTTTAATTTCCAGCAAGACGTTGCCCCTCCCTTTTTATAGATTGCTCCACACTCATCTACAATAATATAATCTTTTTTTTGAATTATCAATAGTTTTTTTCTTACATTTGCGTATTTTTCGGTTCCTGATCCTTCGTAAACGTAAACTTGTCGCCGTCTCCCGCATAATTCTCCATATGCAGCACTCCGGGCTCCGACGGCAGATCCGGAAGTATGAAACGCAGCCTGTTTATCTTCTCGTCAATATGCTCATTGCTGCCGAGATACACCCTGATATCCTTAAAATACAGGGTTATATTGTAATCCTTGTCAAAATAGATCCTGTCTATCGTGATCCTGTACTTTGTAAGGAGCTGCGTGATGTCAAGGATAGTCCTGAATACCTCCTCTTTCTTCACCGGCAGCTGCTCGTGAAGGGTAATATAGTTAAATTCAAGCCCTGTCACAAACGGGATCCCGTCGACCCGCCGTGTTGAACTTTCAACAACTATGCCGTCCTTGTCAAAGTAAAGGTAATGTCCCAGATATTCAACATAACCCGCTACCGCCTTCTCATATACCCTTATCTTTACCTCGGTCGGCGATAACAGTTCAACATCCATCTTTTCGATAAAGGGAACAGCCTCCTGCTTGCCGAACCTGCATTTTAAGTACAGAAAAATGGAATTATGTCCGTATTTCCCCGCAAGGACATAGTCTTCGATCTCATCAGCCGTATAATGCTCGTTTCCTGTAATATCAACCGATGTGATCGTAAATTCCGATTTTATGACGAGAATGCCGATGCATATGATCAAAAGCAGGATCATGAGGGTTAAAAACAGGCCCGCTCCGCTCTTCTTCTCAGGTGCGGCAGAATAATCAACAGCCATATATCACCCCTCTGTCCCCTGATTCTTAACGGGATTCTTAAGACGTATCCTTCGTGATACCGAAAAGACCAGGCCTATCTCTATGAGCAGGAACACTACCGCCGAACCGCCGTAGCTTATAAACGGAAGTGTTATACCCGTGTTCGGAATCGTGTTCGTTACAACGGCAACATTTAATATTACCTGCAATGAAATGTGTGCCATCACACCGACGACTATAAGTGCACCGAACATATCCTCGGCGTTGTTTGCAACAACAAGAAAGCGCCAGATAAGGAGAATGAACATCAGAAGCACCATGAATGCCCCGAAAAGTCCCAGTTCCTCGCATATTATCGAGAATACCATATCGTTCTGGGCTTCGGGTACGAATCCAAGCTTCTGCATGCTCTGCCCAAGGCCCTTGCCGAATAACTCACCCGAGCCGATCGCATAAAGTGCCTGCAGTGTCTGGAACCCCTTGGTACCCGCATAGGCCTCGGGATTAAGCCAGGCTTCGATACGTCCGAACCTGTAGGACTGCTCCGAAGTCAGCACTCCCTTCTGAACCAAAATGACAAACACAGCCGCCACAGCCACTAATCCTATGCCTAGCAGGAAGTACTCCTTATAGTTTGGCGTCGAAACAAACACCATCATGAAGATGATGCCGAAAATGATTATCGCAGAACTTAAGTTCTGGGTAATGAAAAGCACGAGCGCCGATATGGGAACACCTAAAAGAAGCGTCCTTACGACACCCTTAAGTGTCTGGACGTTCTTGCCGATACGGCAGACATAAGCCGCAAAAAATATGATCATTCCAACCTTGGCCGCTTCGGCGGGCTGAACGGAAATACCTATGTTAAGCCACCTTTTCGCGCCGTTAACCTCATAACCAAGCGGAGTAAGAACAAGCAGCACAAGCAAGGCCGACACGATATATGCGGGGATCGCAAACTTTCGCCAGAAATGGTAATCAACCATCATAACGACAAACATAAGCACTATGCCCACGAGAGTGGCCTGTGCCTGCTTTTTAAGATAATAAGCCGAATCCCCGAAATCCAGCGATGATTCGTATGAACTGACACTGTAAAGCATCACCAGACCGAAGCACAAAAGAAACAGTACGATGAACAGCATTGTATAATCGAAAAACGCCTTGTCCTTATTCTGTTTGCGCCTTCTTTCCGGTTCGCTCATAGACTGTTTACATACTCCTTAAAAACATTACCCCTCTGTTCGTAGTTGTCGAACATCCCCCAGCTGGCACAAGCCGGCGAAAGGAGGACACAGTCACCGCTTTCTGCATTATTTACGCATATATCAAAGGCTTCCTTAAATGAATCCGCAAATACGAAATCATTGAAACCGTTCTTTTTTGCACATTCCGCGATAGCATTCCTGGTGGCTCCGATGAGCACGAGCTTTTTGACTTTGCCGTCAAACGCCTGTATCCATTCATCGTACTCGGAACCCTTATCATAACCGCCGCCGATAAGAAGCGTCGGACGGTTCATCGCCTTAATTCCCTTTATCGCGGCATCGACATTGGTCCCCTTTGAGTCGTTATAAAAACGCACCCCGTTCTTCTCATCAACAAATTCGATCCTGTGCTCTACCGCCTTGAATTCCCTGACTGACTTAAGGATATCATCCATCGGCAATCCGTAAACATCGGCGATCGCTATCGCCGCCATTGCATTCTCCATGTTATGGAGTCCGATTATACTCATCTCATCCGCATCTATCAGCCTTTCGGCATTTCCGGAAACTGCCCTGTAAATGGCACCGTCATCATAATAGAAACCGTCATCAAGCCTGTGTGAAGAACTGAAGAACACAACTTTTGCATTTGTTTCCTCTGCGAAGCGCCTGAGCTCATCATCATCATAATTTAGCACCACATAATCATCGCCGGTCTGATTTTTGCATATGGCCTCCTTGGCCTCGATATACTTATCGATCGTATGATGCCTGTTAAGATGATCGGGCGTGATGTTTAAGATAGCGCTCACATGGGGCTTGAAATCAACTATAGTTTCAAGCTGAAAACTGCTTATTTCCGCCACCGATACCGAGTTTTCATCCGATGACGAAACCTCTTTGGTATAGGGATTTCCTATGTTCCCGACAACGAACACCTTATCAAGATGATCGCTTAATATCTTACCTGTAAGGGCTGTTGTAGTCGTTTTGCCGTTGGTACCCGTTATCGCGATAAGCGTTCCGCGCTCATACCTGTACGCAAGCTCCACCTCACCGATAACAGGGATCTGTGCTTCATTTAATTCAAGAACAAATGCGGAATCAACCGGGACGCCGGGACTTAAAACCGCAAGCTTAAGCTCACCTTTAACTTCATCGGGCAGCTTTCCAAGGTACAGTTCAACGCCTTCTGCATCAGTCAGTTTATCAAAAACCGCCTGTTTATCGAGCTTATCGTTAGAATCAAACAGGACACACTTTTCACCTTTACCCGTAAGGAGATCGCAGGCGCTGACGCCGCTTATCCCGGTACCTACAACCAGTATCTTATTCCTGTCCATATATGATCACGTCTCCTTAATATGCCATAAACCCAACAACCGCCAGAATAATGGTGATTATCGTAAATATTCCCACAACCCTTGTCTCTGACCAGCCGCAAAGCTCAAAATGATGGTGGATCGGCGCCATCTTAAACACACGCTTTCCGCCTGACATCTTAAAGTAGCTCACCTGGATTATCACAGACATTACTTCCGCAAGATATATAAACGCCACAATAAGGATAAACACCGGCATATTGAGCATATAAGCAGCCGATACTACAAAACCGCCAAGAGCAAGGGAACCGGTATCGCCCATGAAAACGCTGGCCGGATGTACATTATACAGCAAAAATGCAAGCAGCGAACCCACCATTGCAAACGCAGCGGGAGTCACTCCGTATCCGCCCATATATGCGATAATGCCGAAGAAAGCAGCTATAACCGCTGTAACAGAAGATGCAAGGCCGTCAAGGCCGTCAGTAAAATTGGCTCCGTTGACCGTTCCCAAAACAGCCAGGAACAAAAGAGGTATCGAGAATATGCCCGGATCCACAGTCATACCGCCCGTAAAAGGTATTATTATATCAAGGCTTACGCCCGCTACCCTTGTCATGTAAAAAGCAAAAGCCGCAGTCACCACAAACTGCATTGACAGCTTTTCCCATGCCCTAAGGCCCATGGCCCGCTTTAACACAACCTTTATATAATCATCGATAAAACCGATCACGGCAAATCCGACCGTCATCAAAAGGACCGGAATGACATCGGGATATGCTCTTACAAAAAACAGCGTAGGGAGCATCATCCCTATAATGATCATAACGCCGCCCATCGTGGGTGTTCCCGTTTTCTTAAGGTGACTCTCCGGTCCATCATCCCTTACCGTCTGGCCGACCTTTATCTTATGCAGAAAGGGAATTACGAAGGGCCCCATGGCCGCCGTAAGGGCAAACGCTATGAGAAATGCCCAAAAAACACTTATATCCATACAATGCTACTCCTTATCCTGAATAGTATATATCATTTTTATGATTTTTAAAATACGAAAGACCTTTAAGCCCTGTCATTCAAGGTCGGATATCGTCGGATCGACAGGCTGGCCGGTATCGGGATCAAGTACGGCGCCGGTCTCGGGATCTATGGGATAGCCGGTCACGGGATCGAGCTTATATTCGGGTTTTTCCTTCTCCGCTTCCTGTTCCTCAAATACAATGACAGAATCATCGTTTGTTTCTTCTTCTATATCATTTTCCGACACGGTTTCGTTTTCGCTCAGAGTTTTGCCGGCAGACTGTGCGAAGGTAAGGGCAGCTTCGTCAAGCTCAGCCTTTTCTTCGTCCGTTAATTCCTCCGTCATGAACACATGCATATATGGAAGGACCTCGGTGAGTATATCACGGGTCAGCAATGTTGCATACCTTGCATGCGGCTGACTCTCAACATTCGGAGTATCTATGACTGTATATATGACTATCTGCGGATCGTCCGCAGGTGCATATCCCATAAAAGAGACCACGTAATTTCCGGTTTTGCGGGGATATTTCTCGGCCGTTCCCGTCTTACCGCCTATACGGTAGCCGGCCGGCCTTGCCGTTTTACCGGTACCTTCGGAAACAACGCTGTTGCACAGCTCAACCATCTTATCGGAAGTCTCTTTTGAAACGGTCTGCTTTATGACCCTTGGCTCGATATTCTGAACGGTTGCACCGTCATCATTTATTATCCTTGTTACCACATGAGGCTGGTAGTAATTTCCTCCGTTTATAAGAGAACAGAATCCCGATATCATCTGTATCATCGTAACGTTGAAACCCTGTCCGAACGAACTTATTGCAAGGTCGGTGGGCACCATACGGTTAACGTCGAATACGAGCGTGTTGGTAAGCGCCTCACCGGTTAGATCGACATTCGTCTTAAGTCCGAAATTGTACAGCTTGTTGTATTTCATGAACAGGGACTTTCCGATCATGGCGCCCATATCCATGAACGCAACGTTACATGACTGTTCGAGCGCTCCCGAAAAAGTAAGCTGGCCGTGTCCGAAACGGTTGTTACAGTGGATCTCGTGGTCGCCGACCTCCTTAACACCCGTACAGTTGAACGATTCGTTTCCGGTAAAAATGCCCTCTTCGAGTCCGGCCGCCATTGTGAACGGTTTATAAGTCGAACCCGGCTCATAAGTCGATGTTATGCAGAAGTTCTTCCACAATGCATTAAGAGCCTCCATCTTGGCATCTTCATAGGCTTCCTCATAGGTCTTTGGCTTATCGACTTCAATATTTTCTTCGACGATATCACTTCCGGCAGGGGCAGTAACGGAATTGCCCGATACAGAATCACCCGCCTCATCGCCTTCCGCATCATCGGAAGTATCTGCATCATCGGATGATCCTTCCGCAATATCAATATCGATATTACCCTGCGTAGTATATTCCTCGTCCACCTTTATATCAAGGCCCGTGATATCCCTGGGGTTATTGAGGTCATATACGGGATAGCTGGCCATGGCCAGTATCTCGCCGGTGTTGGGATTCATTATTATCACACCGGTATTCTTAGACCCGGCTCCCTCGCGGTATTCATTCTCATGTTCCTTATTAAATGCGAGGATGTGCTTCTCAACTATGCTCTGTATGTTAACATCAATGCTCGTCACCAGCGTTTTACCGTTGTCGGGCGCCTTTATGGTGCGCTCAAGGTTCTCGTCATCGTTTAAGTAACCGTATTCACGGCCGTCCGTACCGACAAGGGTTGTATTGTAATACTCCTCAAGACCATAAGCTCCCTCATTATCGCCCTGAACAAAACCTATCACATCACAGGCGAGCGAACCGTACGGATACTCTCTCTGATAAGTGTTTTCAAGCCATACACCCTTTAAATTGGGATTCTCGGCCTTGTCTCCAAGCTTTTCCATCAGCGGGCTTATCACTTCATATTCCTGTTTTTTTGCTACGATCCTGTACTGGGAAGTGGGATTTGATATTATGAAATCCTTAAGTTCATCCCTTGTATAAAGAAATTGTATATCTGTATCGAATAAAGCGTTCAGGGTTGGCTCAAGATACTTTCCTTCATCACCGTTTAATGTCTTGGAATCAACGATCACGTTATAAACCTTCTGGCTTACGGCTATCTTGGTGCCGTTCCGGTCTATGATCTCGCCCCTCTTGGCCGGCAGCGCGATGCTGTCGTATTCCTGCTGCGAAAGCACCTGCTTTTTGTATTCCTCGCCGTTATCGCGGTTTATCGCATACAGCCTTATGGTAAGGCCGAAAAAAGCGGCAAGTATCAGAAGAAAAAGCACTGTGAGCTTCTTCTGCATACTTCCCGTGAACTTTTGGACATTTATATTCTTACGATTTCTTCCCATATCGGCTTCCGGACTGTAATAAAAGAAGACTGCCCGTGGTGTTCGGGCAGTAGCTAAACATCTTGCATATTATGTATTATTTTCTACTCTATGTCAACAAGTTGCCTTACATAATCCGTATCTTCGCATTCATACGAAACGATCTGATCCTCGTTCGCATACTGCATACCCAGCTCGTTCATGGCCCTGTATTTGATCTCTTCAAGATCAACAGCGCCCTTGATGCGGTTCTCGGTGTCATCGTTCTCCGCCTTTAATTCACTCAGTGTGATCTCAAGCGCCGATAACTCCTTTACCATGTTCGTCATCTGTGCACGCATCATAAGGTACTGGATGCATATGGCCACGGTACATACCATTGCAAAAGTCAGAAACAGGATATACGCAGGATTCATATGCTTTGCCCGCTCACGATTCCTCCTGGCGTGGTGGCTTAACTTAAGTTCCGAAGCGCCTTCTCTTCCAAGCTCTTTAAGCTCCCTTGCAGTGTTGCCGTATATGAACTCGTTGCTGACTGCCCTGCCTCTGTATGCCGGGGTTCTCCTGCTCCTGCTTAATGCCATTATTTACTCCTGCGTCTTTTCAAATACTCTCAGTTTTGCGCTTTTAGAGCGCGGGTTTTCATTCATTTCCTCTTCAGACGGCAATATCGGCTTTTTCGTGATGACCCTGCCCCGGCTTACCTTACCGCATACACATACGGGAAAATCGCGCGGGCATGTACATGGATCCTCATTTCGTTTAAAACCTGCCTTGACGATCCTGTCCTCCAATGAATGGAATGTTATGATACATAACCTGCCACCGGGACTTAACAGATCGATCATCGTATCCAGCGTGTCCCTCAACACGTCAAGTTCGCGATTAAGTTCGATCCGTATCGCCTGGAATGTCTGTTTTGCGGGATGCCCCATGGTTTTCTGCACCTTCATGGGGATCGCCGCCCTGATCACATCGACCAGTTCGAACGTTGTCTTTATTTCCTTATCGGCCCTTGCGGCCACAATATGTTTGGCTATGTTCTTAGCGAACTTTTCCTCGCCATAGTCCCTTATCACACGGTAAAGTTCCGCTTCGCTGTAGCCGTTTATTATGTCCCCCGCCGTAAGATCGCTCCGCTTATCCATCCGCATGTCAAGCGGCGCATCAGCCATATAAGAAAATCCTCTTTCGGGTGTATCCAGCTGATACGAGGATACTCCCAGGTCAAGCAAGATCCCATCCACGCATGAAACGTGGTTCCCCATGAGCTCTTCCTTAATGTTGCAATAGTTACTCCTTATTAATGTAACATTGCCAAATTCCGCTAACTTCTGCCCCGCCGCGCGGATCGCGTCGGCATCCTGATCTATACCAATAAATCTCCCCTGTGGTGACAGACGCTTAACGACCTCATATGCGTGTCCTCCGCCTCCTAACGTGCCGTCCACGTAGGTCCCTTCAGGCTTAATACACAGATTATCAACGGTCTCATTAAGCATTACCGGCTTGTGTTTGAATTCCAAGGCAGTTCCTCCCTTCAAGGCAGCCTAGATATTCAATCCAAGATCGGCTAATCGTTCGGCAATGTCATCGATGTCCGTATCGCCCGTTGCGGTTTCCCAATTGCTCTTATCCCAGACTTCGATCTTGTCAATAGCGCCCGCAAGAACGACATCCTTTATAAGTCCCGCACGCTCCCTTAACGTGTTCGGGATGAGTATACGTCCCTGCTTGTCAAGCTCTACCGAATCGGCCTGTGATACAAGGGCCCGGACCATTTTCCTCTTGTCCTCATTGCCCGGCAGGAGCAGCAGCTTTTCCAAAAAGGTTTCCCAGGCCTCCTTGGTGTAGATATTGAGACAACCATCGTTTCCGTTAGTTATTACGAAGGCTTCCCCAAGCTCTTCGCGGAACTTAGCCGGAATTATCAGACGCCCCTTAGCATCGATTGTGTGGTTGTATTCCCCCATGAACATAAAGGTTACTCTCTACTTTCTACCACTTCGTACCACATTTCACCACTTACGTGTCAATAATACCCCGAAACAAGATACAAAGTCAACCCCATTTATATCAAAAAATACCGTAAATATGCCGAAATTTGAGGCAGTGGGACGAAGTGGAGGGCAAGAATCATACAAGATATTGTGTCAGGCGTAATAAAAAAGAGTACCAAAACCACTACATATGGCCTTGGTACTCTTTTTATAATATCTTTATATCTTATACGTTAAATCCGAAAAGTATCACATCCCCATCCTTGACTACATAATCCTTGCCTTCCATCCCGACAAGGCCCTTCTCCCTTGCAGCCGCCAGTGAACCCTGTTCAAGCAGATCCTTGTAATTAACTACCTCAGCCTTTATAAATCCCCTTTCAAAATCCGTATGTATCTTGCCTGCTGCCTGCGGAGCTTTTGTTCCTATCTTGATCGTCCATGCACGGCACTCATCCTCACCGGCCGTTAAGAAGCTCATGAGTCCAAGAAGCCGGTAGCTTGCTGCGATAAGCTTATCAAGGCCTGATTCTTTAAGCCCCAGATCCTCAAGGAACATTGCTTTCTCATCATCGTCAAGCTCGGCTATCTCCTGCTCTATCTGGGCACAGATAACAAATACCTCACTGCCTTCCGCAGCCGCATGCTCCCTTACCTTCTTAACATGCTCATTGTTTGCGCCATCGTCCGCAAGATCATCCTCCGCGACATTGGCTGCATATATTACAGGCTTTGCGGTAAGGAGGTTGTACTCTTTAAACGCCTTCTGAAGATCCTCCTCATCCGGAACTTCAAAGCCTGCCGCACGCTTTCCGCCCTCAAGATACGCTATAAGCTCCTTCAGCATCTCAACTTCTTTTGCGATCTTCTTATCATTGTTTGCCGCCCTGCCCTGCTTGGCAATACGGCGTTCAAGCACCTCAATATCGGCAAATATCAACTCCAGATCTATAGTTTCAATATCCCGCAGCGGATCGATCGAACCGTCCACGTGTACAACGTTTGAGTCTTCAAAGCAGCGCACCACATGAACTATCGCATCAACCTCGCGGATGTTTGCAAGGAACTGATTGCCAAGGCCCTCACCCTTGCTCGCGCCCTTGACAAGCCCCGCTATGTCCACAAATTCGATAACGGCCGGCGTTACCTTTTTCGTATGATACAGCTCCCCGAGCTTTACTATCCTCTCGTCCGGTACGGGAACTACCCCGACATTCGGATCGATCGTACAGAACGGATAATTGGCAGATTCCGCTCCCGCCTTTGTCAATGAATTAAATAATGTGGATTTCCCGACATTGGGTAACCCGACGATTCCCAGTTTCATTTTACTTCCTCATACTTATATTATTAAAATAGCTCAACACAACTCATAAACCTTACCATAAAAACAGTGCATTTTCAACCGAATAAAAATGAACCACCAACCCCGTCCCCATGGTCCATCATTCAGCCTGCGCCTTGCGCCTGTCGTGGCCCGAACTGTAGTATTCCCGTTTTTCATCATACATCCTGTTATCCGCCTCGATCTTGAGGGAATTGTAGTCAGGATCCCCGTCCTTGGCATAGGAATATCCTACGGCCACATGATAACCTTTTTTTGCGATCAGGGACTTAAATCCGTAAATCCTGCTTTCAAATGCCTGCAGGTTTTCATCATCCACATATACCGCGAATTCATCGCCGCCCATACGGTATACGTTCTCCTGTCCGAAAACCTCCGTAAGGCAGGAAGCAACTTCCTTTATAAGCTCATCACCGGCATCATGCCCCGCATTATCGTTAACGGCCTTCAAACCGTTTATATCACACATCACAAAACCGTACGGGCATGAAGTATCAAGGCCCTCTTTTTCAAACTCCTTTATGGCCCGCCTGTTACCGACTCCCGTAAGGGCATCCTGATAGCTAAGTTCCATAAGGCGTCTCTGATTATCCCTGCGTGCCACCAATGACGATAAGAAAAACATGAGCAGCCTTATGATCTCGGATATTTCCATCATCATATCGGCAGGCGGATTGTCTACTCCGAAAAATCCTATATAATCGCCTTCCAGGATCAGCGGGCCCGTGACAAGCGTCTGTATGCCCTGAGGCTTTAAGACCTCATACATGCTTTCGCTCACATTACGGTATTTTTCAAGATCATATATAAGCACATGACCGCCTTTTGCGTATTCCTCATACCAGACATCAATGGTCCCATCGTAGGGAAGGCCCTTTAAGTTGTCTATCTCGGGGGTAACGCCCTCGGCGCAGTACTCGTATGTATTGTCAAACGTCCCGTCGTTCATGTCTTCAAATATATAAGCGCGGTCTGCATGGAGTTCTTCGCACAGATACTCAAGGACTTTATTTATCTTAGCCTCAGGATCCGCGGAATCCATTATGTACTGCAGCAGGCGGTTGACAAATCGGTCCCTTTCCAGGGATGTTTTCTCTTTTGTCCACCAGTCTATTATCTGTAATCCCATAAACAAAAAGAAGGTAACCAGCCCGAACCTGAACCAGCTTCCGCGTCCTATTGATACCTTTTTGCCTATGGTATATCTGATTATATCGCCGACAGAAGTAATAACAAAAACTACTGCACCCAGATAAAAATGCTTAAGCCCCGATGAGATCTTCTTTTTGCGGCAGTATAATTCATTATCTATAAGAAGAACGATCAGAATAATAAGTCCCGAAATATATGAAAAGTATATGGTAAAGGTCATTGTATGAAGATCCCTGCCAAAAACATATCTTGAAAACAAAAGCCATCCGAAGCATGCGACGGAGATCGCAAAAGAAAGATACGGATATATTTTTCTCCTTGCCCTGGTAACATAATTGATGAAATATATCATCGGAAAAACAGCCAGATGAGGGATCCCGTATATTATCTCCCTGCATGCATAGATGCTGCCCGCAATAAGCTGGGGCATTCCGACATCACACAAACTCCATACGCCGAAAAGGATCGCTGTCAGTCCCAACGCCCAAAGTGAACGCATCATCGGAGTTTTCCTGAATACCGCAAAGAAGAATACGATCACAACCACACCGAAAATCACCATCAATGCGGAGAGCGCGCTTGCGACAAAATTTTCACTCATCATGTAATAACGGAACTGTTCCTCCGCTCCGAACTGCATCTCGTTAATACGGCCTCCGCGTTTGTTTAAAAACACCGTGTCGGCCTCGATGCGCATCGTCCTTCCTTCATCCTTAATGCCGAGTCCGATCATATGATAGGAAACCCCGTCACCCATTCCCGTAAGATTTTTATGCGTATCATATGAATATATAAGGTCATCATCCACATACACATTAAAATGAAGGTTGCTTGTCGATAAATACACGGAATCCGTTTCGAGCATTTCATCAGGAAGTTTTTTCGACACGCAGAAACTGCCGCCGAGACCCCCGGCGGAAATATCCTTTAGATCCACCGTTTCGCCGGAATCAAGTATCCAGTCCGTTGAATAGTCACGTTCCACGGCTTCCTTACGCGCATTTATGAAATCCTTAAGATCCGTAAAGAAAACAATACGACAGATAAACAGCGTAAGGACTGAAAAGTATATTATAAGAAATATTTTCATCAGTTTTGAATTATCCGCTCTCATGATCCTCCGATTTTCCGTTTTAGATTTCCCCTGCTTACCATGTTACTCATTATCCGGTGAAAACTCCATTACCCCGTTTTCATCCATGCTGAATCCTTCCATCTCATCATCGGCCGATACAACTCTTTCCATCGCATCGATCACATATCCGTATTCTTTAAGGAAGGCGGCATGATTCTTATGTACAAATTCGCTGTCGTCCTTTTTCGCCGCCGCTTCAAGAGCCAGCGCAAGCTTGCGCGGTACCTCCGCGCCTATCATGGCCGAAGTGCTTTTAAGCGAGTGTATGAGTATCCCGTAATTCTTCATATCACCCGCATCAAGGAATTTCTCAAGATCTCCCTTCTTTTCTTCTGCACCCTTTACATACTCAAGCAGGATCGAACGATAAAGCTCGTCGTCGCCTCCGCAATTTGCCAATCCCTTAACGGTATCGATCCCGCCTTCTTCAAGCACGCTATAGGGCGATCCTGCGGCATCGTCAAAACCTGCCTGCCCCTGTCCCTTATCAACATTCGTTTCCTCGTTAACAATGACAACCTTCTCAGCCGGTATATATTTCCTTAGCATCATCTCAAGATATGTGCTGTCGATAGGTTTGGTAAGATAATCATTAAATCCCTTGGAAAGATACCTCTCCCTTGC
This sequence comes from Lachnospiraceae bacterium, assembly GCA_017550535.1. GTDB lineage: Bacteria > Bacillota > Clostridia > Lachnospirales > Lachnospiraceae > UBA2868. The sequence goes on along the minus strand of JAFZOS010000037.1, from coordinate 14,888 downwards.
GCCCACAACCGCATCGGCGGTAAGGCATATGACCGGTGTATCGATATTGGGTCCGTCTTTGTGACTTTTAATGGCACGAAATGTTTCTTCGCCGTCCATTTCCGGCATCCGCTGATCCATTAAGATCACATCGTATTTATTTTCAAGAGCAAGCGCGACAGCTTCCCTTCCGCCCGAGGCGGTATCGATGCACAGCTGTGTATCCTTAAGGAATTCCGTTGCCACGACCAGATTCATCTTTGTATCGTCTACTATCAGTATCTTCGCTTCGGGAGCCCTGAAGCTCTCATGATAGGCTTTCTTCTCACCAAGACTCTTCTCGAATTTTTCCTTGAAATTGCCTACAGGTTCATCAGAAAGCACTTTTTGCGGAATGACTATGGTAAATGTCGAACCGGAGCCGTAAACACTCTCAACCTTCACGTCTCCGCCCATCATGTCAAGAAGCATCCTTGTTATCGCCAGGCCCAGCCCCGTTCCCTCTTTGGTGCTGTTTTTCTCAAGATCCACCCTTTCGAATTTTCCAAACAGCTTACCCAGATTCTCCTTGCTTATACCGATACCGGTGTCGGTTACGGCGACAATCAGTTCCAGTATGGAAGCCCCGTCAGGAGCATCAGCCTTTCTGTTTCCGCCGATTTTAAGCGTTACGCTTCCTTCATCCGTATACTTAACGGCATTGTTAAGTATATTCGTTATTACCTGGCGTACCCTAACAACATCTCCGTAAAGATGATCGGGCAGTTTCTCATCCACTTCCGTCACAAAAGCAAGGTTCTTCTCCTTAGCCTTTAAATAGATCATATTGCTGACATCGTTTATGACGGAGCTTAATCGGTACTCACCCTCGACTATATCCATCTTGCCTTCTTCTATCTTCGTAAAATCAAGGATATCATTGATTATCGCAAGCAGATTGCTTCCTGCACTGTCGACATTTCCCGAATAATTCCTGATCTTTCTGAACGCTTCATGATACGCCATGGGACTGGCACCCGACAGCTTCTCGGCTTTTGCGGACTCTCTTAAGATCATTTCGTTCATACCGAGAACCGCATTAATGGGAGTCCTGATCTCGTGACTGGTATTTGCAAGGAAATCCGTCTTCGCTTCGCTTGCACGCCTTGCTTCTTCAAGGGCATTGTCCTGCTTGATCTTCGCTTTTACGGTCTCATACTGCGCCACGGCGACCATGATGACATTTGCCAGATACATCATGGGCAGACGCGAATAATAAACAGCCGGGAACTGATAGCCCATATTCCTTAGCGGAGTGTTCATGTATACACACAGTATGATAAAGAATACAAGGCAGAAATACAAGCCGTATGACAGATTGAAGAAAAAGAAAACAACCGGAACGGCTACAAAAAACAGGAAAATGCTCGAGCCCTCCGTGCCTCCCGTATAAAGGAAGAATGCAAATGTGATCCAGTAGACCACGCATTGGATGTTGATCGCAAGATGCATGAGCCACTTGCGCTTCTTTTTGCCAAATTTGCAGATTGAAAAATTCATGATGGCTATTGCCGTCATGACCGCACAGAAAAGTGCATATTTGGCAACAAGTATCTTACCATGGATGAAATTATCCACGGAAAGATAAATACAGAACGGAACAACAACCGAGTATATTATTATACTGAGCGTCAGATTTACAGTAACGTAACGCTCATCAATGTGAAACCATTTTTTCTTATTCATAGCTTTCATGGAAGTTTTGATACCGAACTATACGTCAACCCTCTGGCGTGCGACAAGATCGGCGAAATATCCGTTTAATCCTATGAGTTCCTCATAGGTTCCGTCCTCAACAATATGTCCGCCGTCAAAAACAAGTATGCGGTCACACTGCTTTATCGTAGACAGCCTGTGGGCTATCACTATCCTCGTGCATTTCATCTTATCAAGTGCTTCTGAAACCTTGCGCTGAGTTATATTATCAAGGGCGGAGGTGGCTTCGTCAAGTATAAGGAGCTTCGGCTTTGGCGCGACCGCCCGCGCTATCATTATCCGCTGCCGCTGTCCGCCCGAGATCCCGCCGCTACCTTCGGAAATCAGCGTATTCATTCCCATCGGCATATTTTCGATATCCTCATCTATCCCGGCGACAGCCGCCGCCTCCCAGGCATCATCAACCGTAAGATACGGTGCCGCTATCACTATGTTTGAATAGATATCTCCCTGGAACAGGCGCCCGTTCTGGGTAACCACACCGATATTCTTCCTAAGCGATTTTAAGTCAAGAGATGCAAGATCACGTCCGTCATAATATATTGCGCCCTTTTCCGGCTTTTCGAAACCAAGGAGCAGCCTGACGAGGGTTGACTTTCCGCAGCCGGTCTTTCCCACAACTGCGACATATTGCCCGGGCTTTACCTTAAAGGACAGATCGTCAAGCACCAGGGGTTCGTTTTCTCCGTATCTGAAGCTTAAGTGATTTATCTCAAGACCTCCCGATATCCTGTCAACCGTCTCCTTATTTCCGGCCATCTCGGGTTCCGCCTTGATTATGGGTTCGGCAAGATCAAATATCGGCTTTATATTGGCAGCGACAAGTGCCATCGAAAACATGGACATAAATGCTCCCGAAACCATTGCATAAGCCGCATCGAACGCATAATACTCAGCCGGAGACACATGTGTCACTATTGCCGCATTGTACATGATTATCGTACCGATTATCGTGATAGCCGAGCTTATCACAGTGTTTATCTTAAGGAACAAAGGCGGATTGTAAAGCAGCTCTGCCTCTTTTGCATAAAGCTCGCCCCATCGTGCAAAAGCCCTCTTTTCGGCCCCGGTAAGCTTTATCTTCTGTATACCCGTTACGGAAGCATATGTCATACCGCTCTCCTTACTGGCAAGGAGCATCTGATTCTTCTGTATGCGCATCTGTAGAAGCGAGGATAAAACAGAGAATACAACGGTAACAAGGATTATGCCGAGTGCCGGGACCACCAGACCCGGTGCAAACACAAATATCTGATTTATGTATATAAGCGAGAACAATGAACTGAGTCCCGTGTTCAGTATGACGGATACAAGCGTGGAACACAGCGAATTAACGTACGAAGATCTTGATGAAAGTTCACCCGAACTGTATTCCTTAAAGAAAGAGGCCGGCAAAGACAATACCCTCATCATGGTAGCTGCCTCAACACAGATACTGAGCTTTGTATCTATCCGTGTATTTATAAGTGTTTTTGCGGAACCAAGGAGCATCGTTCCAAGTGATGCGCATAACATGAACACGCCGGTCGATACAAGCAATGACAGCCCCTTTTCCTCAATGACTTTACCAAAAAGGAACAGGCTTATCCTTGGTATCAGCATTCCCGAAAAGACTACCGCGATGGTTGCCAGGATCACGAAAAGATAATCCATCGGCTCAAGTATCCCGGCCATGTACAAAAGCAGATCCTTTATGGTAAGCTCTTTTAACGGAAAAGGCCGGTAAAAGGCATATGCCCTGTTTTCAAACAGGCCTTCCTGATCCCTTCTTACAATAACGTAGCTTCCGCTGCGGTTATCAAAATACCGGTAATGCATAAATCCGAACGGTAAAAGCGCTACCGGACTGTGGTCTTCCTTTAAAAATCCAAGCATCGCGCCATATGCATTCCTGCTCCATCCATCGGTAAGTTCAACTTCGCGGTACATAAATCCCGCAGGATGCAGCTGATACTCAAGCCTGTCCTCAATAGAGGTTACCTTTTCCGGCATCTCAAGCTGTTTAACATGATAGTAGCGAAGGATATCACCTATCGCATTTTCGGCACACAGATCGTCATCCGCAAGGTTAAGTACGGACTTATCCCCGGTCACGGCAGCCGCGATACGCAGAAATGCTCCCTCAAAGGCTTTACTGTCATTTTGTTTTCGTAATCTTATCTGCTCGTCAAACCAACCCATCTTATTCGCTCGCTACAAGCTCCGTGTATTTCCCGCCTCCAGCATACAGTTCATCGTGCTTCCCACGCTCGATAACCTTACCGTGGTCAAGGACTATTATCTCGTCACAGTCGCGTATCGTGCTTAACCTGTGAGCTATGACTATACATGTGATACCTCTGTCCTTTATCGCTTTCACAACATCATATTCCGTTTTGGCGTCAAGTGCTGATGTCGCTTCATCAAGGATTACGATTGTCGGATCCTGGGCAAGTACCCTCGCTATCTCCATCCTCTGGCGCTGGCCGCCCGAAAAATCGTTACCGCCTTCTATCATCTTATGATCGTAACCGTTCTCCCTCTGGATTATGTCATTATGAATCTGCGCATCCCTCGCTGCCATTATCACTTCAAAATCCTCGATCGTCTTATCCCACATCCTTATGTTTTCAGCGATCGTGTCCTCAAACATCGTAATGTCCTGATCGACTACCGCGAGCGAGCCCTTAAATACGTTCCTGTCTATATCCCTTACAGGTTTTCCGTCAAACAGTATCTCTCCGCTCCAGGGCTGATAAAGGCCGGATATGAGCTTTGAAAGAGTTGACTTCCCGCATCCGCTCTCGCCGACAAAGGCAACGCGGCTGCCGGGTTCAAGCGTTAAGTTAAACCCTGTGATAAGCGGATCGGCAAGCCTTGAATACCCGAAGGTCACATCCTTTAACTCAAGACGGCCCGAAAGCTTACCGTAGTCATCGCTTTCCTCTTTTACGGAATCGGCCCCGTTGTCATCAGACGGATAGTTCATTACATCCTCGATCCTTTCCATTGAAGTACGAAGTTCCTGCAATGTCTGTCCCGCGGATATGAAGCCGGTTGCAGGAGCGGTAAATTGGGTAAGGAATCCCTGGAACGCCATGATCATACCAACGGTAAACTTACCCCTTATCGTAAGATACACGCCCAGCATTAAAACCAGTATATTGGTGGCCTCGGAAACGATAAGAGGCAGGCTTCCAAGGTATTGGTTAAGCTTTGCAAACTTTACCTTTTGCGTATTAACTCTCGCCTGATATCCTGCCCATTTTTTGAAGAAACCTTCCTCCGCCCCGCTTGACTTTATGGTCTCGATCATCTCGATACCGCTTGTTGTCATGCTTGCAAGCTTTCCTTCATCGCGCATCTGTATCCTTGAAATATTAACTCTCTTAGCGGAGATGAGCCTTGATACAAACATATTGATAACGATGGAAGAAACACCGACAAGAGTCAGTATCACACTGTTCTTAAGCATTATCACAAGATAGAACACCATCATGAATGACTGGAGCGCAAGCGGCGCAAATGTATTGATAAGGGAGTTGGATATCTGGGCGTTGCCTTCGCGCCTTGAAATTATATCCCCGGCATATCTTTGTGAATAAAACTCCATCGGAAGGTTTAATACCTTCCACATATATGAGGTGGTGCCGTATACCGCCATCCTTCCTTCAATCTTCCTTGAGTAGACGGCAGTTATAAGCTGCAGGATGATCTGAATAAAGCCAAAGACCGACATGACTATTATGAAAGGGATATGCCATGACAGATCCCTTCCCGTTAACAGCCTGTCCATAAATATCCTCGAAAAGACGGGATCTATGATCCCGATGAGCGATGAGATTATATCCGTAAGTATCACGAAAGTAACAGCTGCCGCGCATCCTATAAGCCTGCTCTTTGCAAAATCAATGGTTGACCTTGGCTTACCCGACGGAACAAAATCCTCGGTCGGCGACAGCATTATGCATATCCCGGTGAACTTTTCGTCAAATTCGGCAAGCGGAACCGTAACCGTACCCCTTGCCGGATCGTTTATATATACCTTATCCTTCTTAAAACCGCATACCACAACAAAATGATTGAATTCCCAATGCACTATGCAGGGAAAACTGCCTTCATTTTTAAGGTCTTCGGGTTCAAGCCTGTAGCCCTGAGCTGTAAGGCCGTAATTACGCGCAGCCATAAGGATGTTCTTTGCATTGGAACCATCCCTTGAAACGCCGCAGTCGCGCCTGACCTGCTCAAGAGGTATCCATTTATTAAAATATGCCAAAACCATCGCAAGCGATGCCGCCCCACACTCGAGCGCTTCCATCTGCATGATGAAAGGCACCCTGGCAACGCCGTTTGTGACCGGTTGTACTGTCTTACTTTTGTGCTTCATCTTATCACTGTTTGTCAAAAAGGAATGACAAAGGGCTTATCCTTTCCGTAATGAGGCTTGCTTCATAAGCACCGTCGCTGAATGTCCCGTTAACGTTAAGCTCATACACCCACTCACCGGGCTGCAGGTTTCCTACAGTCAGGGCATAGGGATCGGTGTCCTTTGATACCGTGACAGGACCGCCTTCACGCAAATCTGCCGGATAGGTGATATTATCGATCCTTACGGTCATATCATCCGCAAACCTGTCAGCATACTCCTTCTTTATAAGGCAGGTCATATGCCCGCCTTCCGATATTCCGACACCCGGTACGGTCGAATCGATATGCCCGAACACTCCGAATACGATCGCCCCGATAAGTATAAGAGTCAGTGCGCCCAGCACAAACCACACTCCGGGATCGGAAAGCCTTATATAATCATTAAGCTGATCCGGAGATGATATGCGTTCTATTGACTTTTCCCTGAATAACCTGTTTTTTTCTTTTCCCATAGCATTATCATTGTACCAAAAAACAAGACTGCGATACAAACACTTTTTACTCTTCCGTTAAGTGCTCCTGCAGCTGTCCGTTTATATCGTCAAGGAGCTCTTTAATGCCTGCTGCCTCCATTTGCTCGCGCATCTTCGGTATTACAACATCAGGATCCGATGTCCCTGTCCTTAGATCCGTGGCATAATTTTCATATATAGCGGTCACGGCCGCGATTATGTCCGCCTTTCTTGTCCTGTCATACACAAAACCCTTCGTTTTGCTCTTTATCGCATACTCGCGGTATCCCTCATACACCTTATCCCACTGTTTCGGATCCGCTGTAAGCTCACGGCTTACCGATTCCACCGAAGCATTGGCCACGGAACCCAAAGGATACAGATGTACATCATAGCGTTCATATCCCGTCTTTGTCCTTAGCACTGTCTGATTCTCAAGATATTCAAAATGCCTGCCCTCGATGCCGTACCCTAAGATATCGCGGAACTTACGGTCTGTATTTAAAAGCTCAATATACTTAAGTGCTGCTTCCGCCTTTTCCCTGCTGCAGGCCGAACATACGGCAAGCATTGCTCCCTGCTCGGTTGCCCTTGACAGATACGGTCCGTCATAGATTGATGTTTTTACGTTAAAGCCCCAGTCATCCGGATTCGAATAACCCTGATACCCCCGCCATGCAACACCGTACCTTACAGGGATCGACTTATCTGCGGTCGTTGATTCTATCGCCGATGCATCGGGATCTATGTACCCAAGCTTATACCACTTATGCAGCAGGCGGTAACGTTCCATAAGCTCATCGCTTTCCCATATGGGGATCGCCTTGGGCTCATCATCACCGTACGGAATGAAAACGACATTGTCTATGACCGTATCAAGGAACTTTGTAAAGCCAGGAACCCCCGATTTATCCATTGCCAGCGGATACTTATCCGGATGATCATCCTTATACGCCTTAAGGAAGGGTTCAATATCTTCAAAGGCCATTTTCTCGGGTATGTCCATTCCCTTTGAGCCTTCAAAGTAATCGGCATTTAACCGGTACATCATTTCGGAGCCCATGTCTTTTAATGTCGGTATACCGTACAGACGTCCGTCAACCTCAGCCGCCTCCCAATATTCACCTATGATATCATATAACTGCGGAGTCTCCTCCTTTACAAGATCGGTAATATCGTAATAAAGGCCCTTTGCGGCATTAGTATCATAGTTGTTCAGCCATTCGCTGGTAAAGACAATGTCATAATACTCACCGGAAGCCATTATAAGGTTTATCATTTCCTGAGGCTGGAGCTCGATATCCGCAACTACCCCTATCTTATCCGCCGAATACGCATTTGCAGCCGCGATAACCTCCTTAAGATCAGATGGCACCGCTGTTTCGTATGTGACCCACCTTAATCGTACCGGCTCATTTGCTCCTCTTACACCCTGCCGGCAGCCTTCAAGCAGAAGGATGAGTGATAAGGCAGCGCATATGATCTTCACAGATTTTCCGTAACGCATTACGCCACCTAACCTTTCACCGAGCCCACCGTAAGGCCCGTCTTTAAAAACCTCTGGAAGAACGGGAACAGTATCATGATGGGTGCGATCGCAATAACCACCATGGCCATCCTCAGTGTTATCGAAGGCGGCGTGTAGTTTCCCGTCATCCCGGACATATACTGTGCATCAAGTATCATTGCCTGAATGCTCCTGTCAATGTTTACCAGCACATACTGCAGGGGATATAACCCGGTATGATTAGTATCAATATACAAAAGCGCCGGATACCAGCTGTTCCAATAGGAAAAAATCTGGAATACAGCGACTGTCATGACAACAGGCCTGCATATCGGCAGTACTATCTTAATAAATGCCGTAAACGGCAGCGCACCGTCAAGCTTGGCCGATTCAATAAGCGAATCGGGAACCGTGGTCAGAAAATAGTTGCGCAGGAGCATAAGATACCAGGTCGAACACAGTCCCGGCATTATAAGGGCAAGATAAGTGTTCTTTAAGTGCAGTACCTGTGTATTTACCATATACGTTGAAACCAGGCCGCCCGAAAAGATCATCGGTATCATAAGATAGATCATGAGTGCGCCCCTTAACTTAAATTCCTTACGCGACATCGCATAAGCACAGGGCGTCATAATGATAAGGCTCAGTATTGTACCCGCCGTTGTTATGATCACCGAATTTAAGAAAGACCGCGGGAGTGTCGATCCTGTTGAAAACATATATGCAAATGATTCTACCGAGAATTCCTTAGGGATGAAACGGTAGCCGTACATAGAAACACTGTTTTCAGACGAAAAGGCCGCCATTATGACAAGCAGCACCGGAAGAAAGGCAATCAGAGTCAGAACAGTAAAGAATATGCAGGCATAGATATTCTGCCGCCTGTTAAGGTTACTGTTCTTGGGAAGGATGATATGAGATTTTCCTTTGTTTATCCCTGCCATAAAAACTCCTCACAGCATTGCGCTATCCGGATCCAGCTTCTTAATCATTATGTTGGATATGATAAGAAGGATACAGCCGACCGCACTCTGAAGAAAAGCGGCAGCCGATGAATAGCTGAAATTTGCCTGCTGCATCAGTGCCTTATATACATACACGTCAAGTGTCTGGGTTATCTCCTGTATAGCTCCCGAATCCATGGGAACCTGATAAAACAGCCCGAAATCGCTGTTAAGGAGCGAGCCTATGCTCAAAATGAATATTGTGGCTATGGTGGGCTTAAGCAGCGGTATGGTGATATACCTTGTCATCTTTAAAAAGCCCGCGCCGTCGATGACAGCCGCCTCATACATAGTGCGGTCTATCGCAGTTATGGCGCAAAGATAGATGATGAGTGAATATCCGCAGGTTTTCCATATCCCGGTCAGGATAAGTATAAACCTCCAGTACTGAGGCGACTGGTACCACTGGATGGGCATATGTCCGAATACCCTTAATATCGAATTGATCTGACCGTGATCGGTGGCAAGAAAGCCGTATGCGCAGTAACCCACGATGACCCATGACAAAAAATACGGGAGCACAAGGATCATCTGCACAAATCCCGAAAAGCCCTTGCTGTGAACCTCGTTAAGAAGAGCCGCAAGCGCTACGGGGATGACGATACCCGCCACCAAAAAGATGATATTATAAAAAAGCGTATTGAATATGATGGACCTGCACTGGGGATTGCGGAAAAGATATGAAAAATTGCGCAGGCCGACCCACGGACTGTTAAAAAACAGATTCTTAAAAAGCGGCTGCCCCGGTTTCGGGGTGAAATCCTTAAATGCAAAGAATACCCCGAAAAGCGGCAGATAACAGAACAGCCCGTACCATATCACAACCGGCAGGGTCATTAATCTTAGTTGTTTGTTTTCCATATATCCTTATCGTACTCGGCAATCGTACGGTCTGACGAGAAGAAGCCGGCCTTTGCGATATTCACAAGCATCTTTTTGCGCCACGCCGCCTGATCCTCATAATCGGCAAATGCCCTGTCTTTTACTTTTATATATTCCTCAAGGTCAAGCAGTGTCATGAACCAGTCCTTGTTAAGGAGCTCATTGTAAAGCCTCTTAAGATTAACTTTATCTCCGATCTTTAACACTTCTTTACTGACGATAAAATCAACCGCTTCTTTTATGACCTTGCTCTTCTTGTAATAATCCTTCGAAACATAATCGGCCTTTTCGTAATGTTTTATTACCGTATCGGAATCCTTGCCGAAGACATAGATATTGTCCTTACCTACAAGATCACATATCTCAACATTTGCACCATCCATTGTTCCAAGGGTTACGGCACCGTTTAACATAAACTTCATGTTGCCGGTCCCTGAAGCTTCCTTGCTCGCAAGCGATATCTGCTCTGAAATATCACACGCGGGTATGAGACGCTCGGCATAGCTTACGTTATAATTCTCGACCATTATCACCTTAAGATAAGGCGATACCTCGGGATCGTTGTTGATGATCTCGGAAAGCACAAGGATAAGGTGGATAATATCCTGCGCTATGATATATGCTGGTGCTGCCTTCGCTCCGAAGATGAAGGTCATCGGACGTACCGGCTTTTTGCCCTTCTTTATCTCAAGATATTTATGAATGATGTAGAGCGCGTTCATCTGCTGGCGCTTGTACTCATGCATGCGCTTTATCTGTATGTCAAAGATCGAATCGGTATCGATTGTGATACCTTCCCTCTCCTTTATGTATGCTGCGAGCTCCTCCTTCTTTAAATGTTTGATCGCAGCTATCTCGTCACATACTTTTTTATTGTTCTTATACTTTAAAAGCTTTTTAAGCTCATCGGCATCCTTCATAAATCCTTCACCTATGAGTCCGCTTAGATAATCCGTAAGCTCATGATTGCATGAGAACAGCCAGCGGCGGAAGGTAATGCCGTTTGTCTTGTTATTGAACTTCTTCGGATATATATCGTAAAAATGCTTAAGCTCGGATGCCTTAAGTATCTCTGTATGAAGGGCAGCAACTCCGTTTATCGAGTATCCGAAATGGATATCGATATGTGCCATATGCACCCTGTCATCGTTATCTATGATCCATACACGTTCATCGCGGTACTTCCTTACGATGAGCCTGTCAAGCTCCTTTATTATCGGCACGAGCTGAGGTACAACCTTCTCAAGATAGGAAAGAGGCCACTTTTCGAGAGCTTCTGCAAGGATCGTATGGTTGGTATATGCACAGGTCCTGCTCACAACATCAACGGCTTCCTTAAAAGTAAAGCCTTCGTTTTCGGTAAGGAGCCTTATAAGCTCCGGGATCACCATCGTAGGATGTGTGTCGTTTATCTGGATCGCAACGTGCTTATCAAGCTCATGCAGATCGATACCCTTCTCCTTAACGTCCTTAAGGATCATCTGGGCGCCGCTGCTTACCATGAAATACTGCTGGTATATCCTTAACAGGTTACCTGCCTCATCGGAATCATCCGGATAAAGGAACAATGTAAGGTTCTGCTTTATTTTTTTCTTATTAAAGTCGATGCCCTTCTTAACGATCGACTCGTCAACGGATTCAAGATCAAACAGATGCAGCTTGTTTACGCCGTTATCATAACCTATCACATCAATATCATAAAGGCGGCTCTTAACCTTTGTTTTACCGAAAGCAACCGTAAATTCCACGCCGGTATCGTTAAGCCATGAGCGTGATTCTATCCAGTCGTTCTTCTGAGCCGTCTGCTTATGATCCTTAAATTCCTGTTTGAAAAGTCCGAAGTGATAGTTAAGTCCTATTCCGTCTCCGGGTATGCCAAGAGTTGCCATGGAATCAAGGAAGCAGGCCGCCAGCCTTCCGAGGCCTCCGTTACCAAGCGACGGTTCGGGCTCGGCTTCGCATACATCGGCAAGTGACTTTCCGTTCTTTTTAAGCACCTGATCCACCTTATCATACAGCTTAAGGTTTATAAGGTTATTTGCCATCAGTTTTCCTATAAGGAATTCGGCCGAAATATAATATACCTTCTTTTTGCCGGTGATCCTCTTCTTCCCCTGCATTTCCTTTTTGGTAAACTCAAGCAGGGCAAGGTAAAGCTCCCTGTCGGAACACTGTGATATGGATTTTTTGTATAGTTCGTTTATTATTGCTTTAAGTTTTTGTTCCATGTCTGATTCTCCTTCCACCTCATCTGCCTTCACCACCGGGAAAAGGCTTTAGACATGCTACAGTATAACATATTTTGGATGAGGACACAAAAAGTTCACAGAATTGTTAGCACTCACCTCTTGACAGTGCTAACAACGAGTGGTATAACGAAGTCAGAACAAAGGTAAAGGAGGAATGACCTATGTTACTACCTAGTATTTTTGGAGAAAACTTATTGGATGATTGGCTGGATTTCTCAGATGTCGACCGCAAGCTCTACGGACGCAAGGCATCACATGTCATGAAGACGGATGTGCATGAGAACGAGCAGGGCTATGAAGTGGATATCGATCTTCCGGGGTTCAAGAAAGACGAGATCAATCTGTCTCTTGAGAACGGATATCTTTCAGTCAGCGCAGCCAAGAGCCTTGACAACGAGAAGAAGAACATCAAGGGTAAGGTAATACGCCAGGAGAGATATTCCGGATCAATGCAGCGGAGCTTCTATGTAGGCGATGAGATAAATGAGGAAGATATTAAGGCCAAATTCGAGGACGGAGTACTTAAGCTCACGGTTCCGAAGAAGGAAGCACCGAAGATCCCTGAGAAACGTACCATAGCGATCGAAGGATAAGAGGGGGGGCTACCCCCTCTTATTTCAGGAATCCGTTTATAATTTGCTCCTCGGCCTCCGCTTCAGTTAATCCGAGGGTCATAAGCTTTATTATCTGGTCTCCCGCTATCTTTCCGATAGCCGCCTCATGAACGAGGGCCGCATCCACATCATTGGCCTCAAGCCCCGGCACGGCAAGTATCCTTCCTTCATCCATTATGATGGCATCACATTCGGTATGTCCCGAGCAGGGAGCATTTCCGGTGATCACCGCATCAAACTTCTGATATGACTTATCCCTTGCAACCGACCTTGATACTACATCGGCTTTGGAACCGGCACCGTTTAAGTTTACAACATAAGTGCTTACGGCATTCTGATCGTCATGTGTCATCAGGCGTTCCCTGACGACAAGGCTTGCGCCCGCCCCAAGTTCGGCCTTTGTCACGCGGTCGGTATCATCAACGCCCTTTATCTGTATCATCTCCATCTCGGCCTGACCGTCATCTTCTATATAAACCTCAGTCACGGGATTTAATATCCTCTTTCCCCTGCCGTTTCCGGAGCCGTAATGCTTTTCAACGTATTTGACCCTGGCCCCTTTCCCGACAAAAAAGCGGTGAACTCCGTCATGCTGAGAATCCTGGTTTCCGCAGTTGTCTATACCGCATCCGGCAACTATGACAACATCCGAACCCTCTCCTATGTAAAAATCATTATATACAACTTCCTTAAGACCCGTCTGCGTCATGACAACCGGAATATGGACACTCTCATGCTTTGTCCCCGGTTTTATCTTTACTGTCAGTCCCTGGCCGTCCTCGCGTGGAATGATATCTATGTTCGCAGTCGAAGCCCTTCCCGCAGACTTACCGTTTGCCCGGATATTGTATGCTCCTTCGGGAACATCATGGAGACCTGCGACCTCGTTTAATATCCTCTTCTGTATCTCATCCATTTCAAGCATCAAGGTCACCTCCCCTCTTAATGCCGGTGCATTCCCTAACGGCAGATTCGGTACTTATGAGCGACGGCAGTACCTCGTCCTTCGTTCCGTTTGCACATACACGGCCATCCTTTATAACGATTATCTCATCCGCTATGTTTAATATCCTCTCCTGATGCGATATTATGAGCATCGAGCTGTCCTTAATATTCCTGCGCATTCCTTCAAAAACCTCGATAAGGTTTTTAAAGCTCCATAAGTCGATCCCTGCTTCGGGCTCGTCAAACACAGACAGCTTGGGGGCTTTGGCAAGTATGGTCGCGATCTCGATCCTTTTAAGTTCACCCCCCGAGAGGCTTGAATTAACCTCGCGGTTTATATAATCCCTTGCGCACAATCCGACCGCAGATAAGTATTCGCGCGCATCGGCAGCCGATATCTTCCTTCCCGTCGCAAGCCTTATAAGGTCAAACACCTCAATGCCCTTGAACCGGACAGGCTGCTGGAAGGCAAATCCTATCCCCTTCCTTGCTCGTTCGGTCACGGACATATCGGTTATATCCTCACCGTCCATTATTATGCTTCCGCCCGATGGCTTCTCTATTCCTGCAATGATCTTTGCGATCGTCGACTTTCCGCCTCCGTTGGGACCGGTAATGACGATCAGTTTATCATCCGGCACCGTAAAGCTCACATCGCGGATTATTTCCTTAATCCCATTGTTTCCGCCGCCTTCGACTCCGAAGGAAACATTCTTAAGTTCAAGCATCTCCCATTCCTTTCCCTAAACCTTTTAATCCAAGATCCTTCACTACCTCGCCCGCTATTAAGAGTCCTGCAGCCGAAGGCACGAAGGCCGTGCTCCCCGGCGTGCTCCTGCCCTTCTTATCGGGCAGTTCATCCGCATTGTCGTATACGCTGCACTTTACCGGTTCCTCATCAGAATACACCACCTTAAGGCTTCCTATCCCGCGTTTTTTAAGCTCCCGCCTCATCACACGAGCCAGCGGACATATATCCGTATCATAGATATCCGCTGCCTTAAAGCGGCTTCCGTCAAGCTTGTTTCCCGCGCCCATCGCGCTTATGACAGGCACTCCCGCCTCCTTTGCCCTGGTTATTATCTCAAGCTTTG
>JAFZOS010000036.1 GCA_017550535.1 Lachnospiraceae bacterium | reverse complement strand
TTTCATTATCATCAACCGTAAAGGTGGTACCGAGATACTCCTTGGGAGTTTCACCAAGCCCACCGAATATCTCCTCATACATCCTCGATATCCTGCCGGGTGTTCCCTTAAGGCCTTCCCTTTCAAGGTCTTCGCCTATACCTTCGAGTATAAGACGAACTCCCTGTTCTATCTTATTGCTGTCCATTTTAAGTCCTCACTGTTTATGTTTGTCAGTCCGTTTTTTGCATTAACTGAATTATTGTACCACAAATGCGCACTTTTTTATATGCTTTAGGTATGAAAGTGAGCCGAATGCGATGATACATGCCCTGTCGCCGTTTTGTTCAAATTCCTTTGCGATTTCGATGCTGCCTTTTACGGCATCTTCAATGGAGCAGGCCTTAACTTTATCTTCACCCGGACTTTCCGGTATCTTTATTATGCAGTCCCTTAGTTCATCTGCATTAAGAGCCCGCTCATTGTCAGGCGTTTCGACCGTAAATATATCTGATGCCATCGGAGCCATGATTTCCGCAACTTTAGAGTAATCCTTATCCTTAAACATGCCCATGATAAAGATAAGTTTATGGTCGGGAAGCATTTCGGTTAATGTCTCCTTAAGCCGCTTTGCCGCATCGGGATTGTGCGCTCCGTCAAGGAAGAACTGCGGATCATCGCATATCATCTCCATGCGGAATGGTATCGTTGTATTATTGATAGCTTCGATGTTTCTTTCACGGTCAAGCTTAAGAGTTTCATCATTTGCCTTCAGTATCTCAAGTCCCTTAAGAGCAAGCAGTGCATTATCCTTTTGATAAGTTCCCATAGCTTTCAGGTTTAGTTCGGCTTCCGGGAGCTTTGTATCCACGATCGGAAGAAGCGCTCCCTTTTTATCGCAGTCACTGCGGATGACTGATTCTGCCTCAGGGGGATTTGAGATCATTACTGTGGGGACTCCCGGTTTGATTATGCCCGATTTGGTTTTTGCTATCTCGGATATATTGCTGCCTATCATCCCGAGATGGTCTTCGCTTATCGATGTGAACACGCTAAGTACGGTGGTCTTCACAATGTTTGTGGCATCGCCCTCACCGCCGAGGCCTGTTTCAAGGACAACATAATCACAGCCTTTATCGTAAAAGTATAAAAAAGCCATAGCAGTTTCTATTTCAAAT
Source organism: Lachnospiraceae bacterium (assembly GCA_017550535.1). GTDB lineage: Bacteria > Bacillota > Clostridia > Lachnospirales > Lachnospiraceae > UBA2868. Next base: position 540 of record JAFZOS010000036.1, on the reverse strand, counting down.
TCGGTCGGACTGTCTGTCTTTTTGTTGTCAGGCGCAATGAGACCCACATCTGCAGCGCAGGCCTTTGCCACATACCGGGCGTAATCATCCTTGGTTATCCACTCGCCGTTTATGGTATACTGCTCCCTTACATCCATGACTGCGGGTGAAGTATACATACCGACTTTATAGCCGTTTGCCGCAAGCATCGACGCAAAAAAAGCGCAGGTCGAACCCTTACCGTTCGTACCTGCGACATGAATGAACTTAAGTTTATCCTGCGGATCGTTAAGCTGATGCATAAGGCCCTGTATCCGCTCAAGGCCGAGCTTTACCCCATTCATCATGCGTCCATATCCGCGTCGTCGATATCGTCCATGTTCTGGGTGAGGCTTAATGTGTTGAGTGTGCGCCTCTTACGCCTCATCTCCTCAGACTGGTCGAGGATGTAGTCGTTTATTTCCTTGCTGTTCTTAATGTGGATGAGCTTTATCACTTTATCTGTGACATCGCCGGTGTAGCAGATGATGGTGCCCATGCCGCACATACGCTCCAAAAGGG
>JAFZOS010000035.1 GCA_017550535.1 Lachnospiraceae bacterium | reverse complement strand
GTGCACGCATCTTGCCGCCGTTTTCGACATAATGATATTCGACAGGGATGATGCCCTCACTTATAAAGCCGTCAACAACGGCCTTCGTATCATCCGTCGAACCGTCATCGACTATAAGCCAGTTAAAATCCTTTACGGTCTGATTCTTAAGGCTTTCATATGCGCGCTTAAGAAGGTGCGCCCGGTTGTAAGTTGGAGTGAATACGGTAAGTTTCATGGTTTCCTTATGACGATCAATAAACTACGGAATAATCAACAAGTTCAAAAACATAGGGTTCCTTAACGTCGTATTTATAGATCACATGCTCAGAGGTTTCGGCCACTTTTTTAAGGCCCGCTTTCTCAAGGTATCCGATGCGCGGGTGATCCTTTATGACCACAACGTACTCGGTTTTCGTTGCCTCGAGCGCATCGACAAATGCATCCGGATCGACGTCCTGAAGCTTGATGAGCTCTGCCAAAAGCCTGTACTGCGGGTGCTCTTCATCCTTAAGCATCTCGTCGGTATAATCATTCGTCATGACATACAGATAATCCTCGCGGTCTATAGTAAGCTGCATCTTGGGGTCATACTGACGCATCTGCATGTTGTATTCATACTCAAGGAATGCCTTGGGATATTCCACGTTTGAATCTGCATGTATCGCCTCTGATACACTGATCAGGTCGGGCGGCATCTTGTAAATGTTCTTCGCAAGCTTTATACCGTCTGCATAAACAAACTTCCCGGACAGGATCAATATCGCTGTGATAAGGACGGCCGCAGTTTTGGTTTTTCCGCCTGACATCACAAGTTTAGTGCACAGATACGGTATAAGCACTATGACGGGAAGCAGCCAGAAAAACCGGTAGTACTCGCTGTTAACGTCAAAGAAGCGGTCAAGAAGCACGGGCGATACCGGGTTATATACCGTTACAAGAAGGAACACCGAACAGGGGATGAATATCTCCTTCTCGCGTTTGCTGCCGAATACGCACACGTAAACAAGCGCCGCCGCGTAGAGCATAAAATATGCGCATGCGCCGGTATAAGCGCGTAAGCACTCACGCAGATACCATATTCCGTTTTCGGTTACATTTAAACTTTGCATATCATCATTTAGGGAAAGTATACAGTACGAAATAACCCTTCACATACAATACAAACACAAGCGAGAATACCACGCCGGGTACCACGCAGGCAGCATATTTAAGGAGCATGCTCCATTTTTTCTTCCTGAATATCATCGGGATGAACAGTACCGTTAGTTCCACAGGGAGCAGCATGTTCGCCGATGATGATATCGTGGCCGCACCGAAACATACGATGAATGTGATGAGCCACGGCCTTACATTAATACTCTCATCGTTCATCCTTATAAACAGATAGAAAAGAGTCATTACGGCCAGGTTGCCGACTATCGCCTTGCCTTCGTAGGTCCTTGTCATAAGGAACAGGGAAGACGTATATATCGTAATAAATGTAAGGTTCACGACAAACATGATACCTGTCATGATCACAACCGCAAGCTCAGGATTTCTTATACTATCCTTCCTTCCGTCCTTATACACGATCAGTTCCCTCGCGATCATGATATAAACCATGTTCGTTAACAGGATTATCGTTATCGCCATGACGGATTTGGTCCATATAAGAGCCGGGATCCCCGTAAGCTGGCATACCACCGAATCCTGCATTGAATAGGTTGCGAAGAAGTACCTCATCTCGTAATGATCCTGCCATGCCCCTGTGAACGGATCATAAACGTTCATCATGTTTGTATCCACCGAGGTTGCCACGTTTGCCACATAGTATGCCGCATCCAGAGTGAAATTGTAAGTACATGAAACAAGCACGATCTGGATACTGAGAAGTACCGTCAACAATATGATCGCTGCGGGATGCCGCCGCACATAAGACAGTGCATTCTTAAGCCACTTTACCCAAAGCTTTCCGTTAAACACGGCAGATAACAAAACGACCGACGCAACAACCGGTACCCAGATCGATGTAAGCATCGACAGCGGCCTGAAATACTGCATCGGCGGCACGCAAACGAAAAAGAACACGAAGTAATAGAAAAAGAAGCCCGTGACAACCGACAGCAAAAGAGGGCACTTAACACCCTCCCGCTTTTTATTATAAGGCATGGTTATAAGCGAGCCGAATGCAAGGTATATTATGAAATTGCATATCACACCAAGTGCAATGACCAACATATCATTGATTCCCGTTCTGTAATTCGTTTACCTGCTGCTGAAGGTTCACTGTAGTCTCATACAGGTTGTTTATCTTTCTGTTCATGACAAACACCGAACCGATCATCACGATCACCACGACAAGCAGTGCTGCCGCGAGCGTTCTTGAATTAATAAACTTATGATCTTTCATATATTCTTCCTCCCACAGATAGTAGTCATTTTCCTCATTATTTAGATCAGAATCGGGCACATCCTTTATATATATTCCGAACTTCCCGATCAAAAACCACAAAACAAAGGGAAGCACTCCGTGGACAATGACCGCCGGGATTGAAAAACCCGGACCAAGCATCGTTACGGGAAGCAGCATATCCGACTGATATCCGAACAGTGCAAGGATCAGGATGCAAAGCATCATAAAGATCCTAAACTTATTATCATCGAACAGCCGGCACGCAGGCAACAAATAGATCCCCAGAAACACGACTGCCATTATAACGGAGATCACACCCGGAAATCCGGATGCCATAAACACAAAACGTCCCGACAATGCAAGGGCAATGAATATGAACAGGCAGCAAAAAAGCCTGTATATCCTGCTTTCGATCTTATTTATGTGATTCTTATAAACCAGGGTAAACGCATAAGCTATGCCGGCAACCGGGCATAAGATGTACCAGACGGGATTTACCTTTTCACCTTCACGCCCGCGATCATAAAGACAGATAATAAGAACAGAGACGAGAAACAGCGCAAGCAGCTTTCCCGTCCCACGATAGTTTTCATATGTATTTGCGATGGATACCAGTAATTCCTTCATTCACACAGCCCCAATATCTTTTGCAGGGATCATGGACATCCTATCTTTCGGCACGCATCGGATTGTTAAGGAAATCCTCATATGCGAGCCTTATACCGTCCTCAAGCTCAGTCTTATAGGTCCAGCCAAGCGCCGCTGCCTTGGATACGTCAAGCAGCTTCCTGGGCGTACCGTTCGGCTTGCTTGTATCCCAGCGGATCTCGCCGGTATAACCTATAACCTTTGCAGTAAGCTCCGTAAGCTCCTTTATCGTCAGTTCCTTGCCGGTACCTGCGTTCACGGTCTCATTTCCGCTGTAATTGTTCATAAGGAACACGCACAGATTCGCGAGGTCATCTACATATAAGAATTCCCTCAGCGGACTTCCGTCACCCCAGCAGGTAACGTAAGGCAGTCCCTGCTCCTTCGCCTCATGGAACCGCCTTATTAGCGCCGGCAGCACATGAGAATGCGTCGGATGGTAATTATCATTCGGCCCGTAAAGGTTCGTGGGCATGACACTTATATAATCGGTCCCGTACTGCCTGTTTAAAAATTCGCAATACTTAAGTCCCGATATCTTTGCAAGGGCATAAGCCTCGTTCGTCTTTTCAAGCTCCGATGTCAGCAGACAGCTTTCGGGCATCGGCTGCGGCGCCATACGCGGATAAATGCACGACGAACCGAGAAACTCAAGCTTCTTGCAGCCGTTCTTCCAGGCGCTGTTTATGACGTTCATCTCAAGGATCATGTTAAAATACATAAAGTCGGCCAGCGCTTCGCTGTTAGCCGCGATACCGCCCACCTTGGCGGCCGCAAGGAATACATACTCGGGTTTTTCCTTTTCAAAAAACTCCTCAACATCCGCCTGCCTGCAAAGATCAAGCTCCTTGTGGGTCCTTGTGATTATATTTGTATATCCCTGTCTTTCAAGCTCACGTACGATAGCGGAACCTACCATCCCACGATGGCCCGCTACGTATATCTTCGCATTTCTATCCATCATATCGTGTTACTTCCCAGCCTCGGGCCTTACACCGTTACGGTAATCCTCGGCACTCACACCCGCTATTGCCCTCATGTCAGAATCAACCATCATGGAAACAAGGCCCTTAAAATCAACTTTCCTCTTCCATCCGAGTTCCTTCTCGGCTTTGGTGCAGTCACCCCACAGGAATTCAACTTCGGCCGGCCTGAAATAC
>JAFZOS010000034.1 GCA_017550535.1 Lachnospiraceae bacterium | reverse complement strand
GAGCTTATGGCTACAAAGCACATCATCTCAGGTAAGCAGACAATGTCTATCTACAAAGATACAAGGCTTCTTGCTTCAAAGTGTGTTACCATGGTACAGGCAGTTCTTGAGGGTGCTGAGCCCGAGATCAACGATACCGAGCAGTACAACAACGGCAAGATCGTAGTTCCTTCATATCTGTGTGAGCCCGTTCCGGTTGACAAGGATAACTACAAGGAAGTTATCATCGGCGGCGGATACTATACAGAGGAGCAGCTGGCTGAATAATATCGTAAGATAATGTGCAGGATAAACGGGGCGGCGGCAGAAAGCTGCCGCCCCGTTTTGAATTTTTTCAGAAGGAGTTGGTAGGATGTCGGATTACATCTTGGAAATGGATCACATTACAAAGAAATTCTCCGGAGTAAAGGCTCTCGACGACGTCAATCTCAAGGTGAAAAAGGGCGAGATCCACGCCATATGCGGCGAGAACGGAGCCGGCAAGTCCACGCTTATGAACGTTTTGTCGGGTGTATACCCTCACGGAACATATGAAGGGGACATCGTATACAAGGGCGAGCACTGCATATTCCATAATCTGAGGGATTCGGAAGCAAAGGGAATAGTTATCATACATCAGGAGCTGGCTCTTTCTCCTTTGCTCAGTGTGGCGGAAAATGTGTTTATAGGCAACGAACAGACGAGTATGAAGGGTATCATCGACTGGACGGAAACCAGGCGCCGTGCCCAGGAAATGCTCGCGAAAGTAGGACTTGAAAATGAGAATGTAAATGTACCGGTTAACACCCTCGGTGTAGGAAAGCAGCAGCTTATTGAGATCGCCAAAGCCATGGCCAAAAAGGTCGAGCTTCTGATCCTTGATGAGCCCACTGCAGCCCTTAACGATGAGGAAAGCCGGAAACTTCTTGACATAATGCTTCAGCTTAAAGAGCAGGGTATCACCTGTATAATCATCTCACATAAGCTGAACGAAATTGAATATGTATCCGATTCGGTTACGATCATCCGTGACGGTAAGACTATAGAAACTCTCGTAAAGGGCGTGGATGATTATTCCGAAGACAGGGTTATAAAAGCAATGGTAGGCCGCGAAATGACCAACCGTTATCCCGTAAGGGAGGGCGTTGAGATCGGTGATGTGGTCTTTGAAGTAAAGAACTGGAATGTATTTCATCCCGATGATGAACATCGGCAGATGCTTAAGGACATAAATATCAAAGTGCGTGCAGGTGAGGTTGTAGGTCTTGCGGGTCTTATGGGCGCGGGAAGGACCGAGCTTGCGATGAGCATTTTCGGACACAGTTACGGACAGAAGATATCGGGAACCATCCTTATAAACGGTAAGGAAGTACAATTAAAGACTGTTAAGGATGCCGTACAAAACAAACTTGCATACATATCCGAAGACAGGAAGACATACGGACTGAATCTTATCGGAGATGTTAAGGAAAACATGACGATCGCTGCACGGCCGTTCTTCTTCTCAAATCACGGTGTTATAAACGAAAATGACGAGATAGTGGCAGCGCAGGAATACAGGCAGCGCGTTAAGGTTAAGACGAATTCCATCAATCAGGTAGTCGGAGCACTTTCCGGCGGTAATCAGCAGAAGGTGGTTGTTGCCAAGTGGATGATGACACAACCCGATGTGCTTATCATGGATGAGCCCACCAGGGGTATTGATGTAGGCGCGAAATATGAGATCTACTGTGTCATCAACGAGCTTGCAAAGGCCGGAAAGGCAATAATAGTGATTTCCTCGGAAATGCCCGAGATCATAGGAACCTGTGACAGATGCTACGTTATAAACGAAGGCGAGATAGCAGGCGAACTTACAAGGGAAGAGTTTTCACAGGAAAAGATCATGCAGCTTATAATGGCTCATATGAGAAAGGGAGATGGAAATGGAAACTAAAAACAAAAAAGTTGTTAATATGGATTTAAAACAGTACGGCATGTTTTTGATCCTTATAGGAATTTTTATTCTGTTCGCAATAACGACAAAGGGCGCAAATGCTAAGCCGGTTAATATCAATAACCTCATCATGCAGAACGGTTATGTCGTTATCCTTGCGATAGGTATGCTGCTGTGCGTACTTACCGGAAACATCGACCTTGGAGTCGGATCGGTAGTTGCCGTTACCGGATCGGTTGCGGGTATCATCATGATCGACTTAAGGATGAACATGTGGGTTGCTATACTGGCAGCTCTCGCGGTTGGACTTCTGACAGGACTGTTTGCAGGATTCTTTATCGCATATCTGGGCATACCGCCTTTCGTAGTAACACTGGCGACGATGCTTATGGGAAGGGGTCTTACTTATACACTCCTTCAGGCGCAGACAAAGGGACCGTTTGATCAGTCCTATAACTTTATCGGAGCCGGCTTCCTTCCGGTAGCAAAGATACCGTTTGGCGACGGGACTCTTGATATAATAAGTATCGTAGCGGCGGTTATAGCATCGGTGATCCTTATCTGGGCAGAATTTCGGAGCTACTCCACAAAGAAGAAATATAACTTTGCCGTTAATCCTACATGGCAGATCGCTTTAAAGCTTGCGATAATGCTCTTTATCATATGGTTTTTCTTCTATAAGCTTGCAAGGAACAACGGACTGCCTTTCGTACTGCTTATCATGGTAATCCTGATAGTGGTTTATGGATTCATAACCAGCAAAACGGTTGCGGGACGTCAGATATACGCTCTCGGCGGTAACCGGAAGGCGGCAAACCTTTCGGGTATCGATACCAACAAGGTTTTCTTCTGGGTATATGTAAATATGGGATTCTTATCATCGATAGCCGGTATAGTGCTGGCGGCAAGGAACGGTTCGGCAACGCCCAAGGCCGGTGACGGTTTCGAGATGGATGCCATCGCTTCATGTTACATCGGTGGCGCTGCGGTTGCCGGTGGTGCCGGAACTATCGTCGGTGCGGTTGTAGGTGCATTCATAATGGGTATCCTGAATAACGGTATGTCCCTGATGGGATTCACGACCGATGTTCAGAAAATCTTCAAGGGTATGGTCCTTCTGCTGGCAGTTACCCTGGATGTGCTTTCAAAGCGTAAGAAGAATTAACACGGGCTATACAAGAATTTGACGATAAGGCTGCGTTTCCTGCAGCCTTATTGTTTTTTGAAAACAGCTGTTTACAAAATATGTGCCGATCAGCTTGCTTATAACAGGTATATTTTATACAATCATAAATGTAACGATACCGGATCAAAAAGCCGTTTTTGGCATCAGGAGGCTTAATGGAATTATATAAGGTAATACTTGTCGACGACGAGGAAGAGGTAAGGGAAGCAATACGAAGACGGATCGATTGGGAGGAGATAGGGTTCACTGTTGTAGCCACGGCCGAAAACGGCGAAGAAGCACTTGAACTGGCGGAAACCTGTGAACCCGATGTCGTGATGACGGATATCCAGATGCCGTTTATGGACGGCCTTACGATGCTCAAGCGGTTTAAGGAAAAAATACCGGATATCCGAAGCGTCATCTTTTCGGGTTATGATGATTTTGAATATGCCAAAGAAGCAATCCGCCTTGAAGCCGAGGAATATATCCTAAAGCCCGTTGATGCAGAAGAGCTGCGTGAGATATTTAAGCGTATAAGGTCAAGGCTTGACGAACAGATAAAGCAGCGCAGGAATGTTGAACAGCTGTCAAAGTACTATGAGGCGAGCAGGCCCATGATGAAGGAGCAGCTTATCATCGGACTCCTTGAAGGCAGGGAGCTTCAGTTTGATCTTGAGCGTTACCAGCGTGATTTTGATCTGAAGATAGAATCCGCATTTTACTGCGTGGGCGCATTCCGAATAACGCCCATGGGTGATGATAAGGAAACCCTTGATAAGAACCTCATGGCCGTATCGCTTAAGCAGATAGTTACGGAGCGCTTCAGGGGTGTCCTTGATATCGAGGCTTTTGTTTATCTTGATACGGTATGCGTGCTGGCAAGGCTTAAGAGTACAGGGCAGTACGATACGTTTATCAATGAGATGGATAAGACCTGCAAGATAGCCCATAAATCCCTGCACGCGAATGTATCGGCGGGGATCGGAAGGATATACGGAAATGCCGAGAGCATCCACACATCATTCCTTGAAGCGAAGGATGCCTTTCATTACAGGATATTTGTCGGGGAGAATCAGGCGCTGTGCATAAACGATGTCGATCCCACGTCCCATATAGAGGACTACGTAAGCGAGAAGCAGATCCGCCATATAATGAGGCAGGTCAAAGTAGGCACAAGGGAAAGCCTTGAAGCTGAGATCCGTGACTTTATCGAGAAACTTAAAAGGTCCGATATTAACTTAAATCAGCTCCAGATTTTTTATGCAGAATTCATGGTCGAACTGTTCCGCTTATCCAGAGGACATGTTGTAAGCCTGGAGCAGACGGGATTCGGTAATGTAAATACAAACGAGGAACTGGCAGGTTTTTCGTCAATGGATGAATTTGCGGACCGTCTGATAGAGCTTACCGGTATACTGTGGGAGAAGATAAATAACGGAAGGCTTGACAGTACCAAGAAGCTGGCCGAGGACGCCAAGCAGTATATCGCTGATCATTACAGTGAAAGCACACTTTCGGTAGATGCGATATGCTCACACCTTAACGTGGGCACTTCATATTTTTCTTCGGTCTTTAAGAAGGAAACGGGGATGAGTTTTGTAACCTATCTTACTCAGATAAGGATGAATGAAGCGCAGCGTCTCCTTGATACGACAGATGAAAAGAGTTATATCATAGCCGGAATGGTGGGTTATGAGGAACCTAATTATTTCAGTTACGTATTTAAGAAACATTTTGGCGTTTCACCGTCAAAATACAGGCAATAACGGCGGTTTATGGATTTTATCAGAGAAGAATACAAAAAAAGAAGCCTTCAGTGGACCATATCATTGTCATTTACGCTTATCTCGGTACTCAGTATCGCAGCCATGACGATAGCTTTCTATACCCATTCGACCGATACCATAAGGTCAAATACGATAGAGATGAACAAGCAGGTCGTGGATCAGGTCAGCCTTAACCTCAATTCATACATAAGGAACATGATGGGCATTTCCGATACCATGTGCTATTCCGTTATCAAGAACACGGATCTTACATACGAGCGCATAAATAAGGAGATGAACCTTCTTTACGATGCAAATAAGGATAACCTTACGAGTATCGTATGTGCGACTGAGGACGGAGCTATAATAGCGGCATCCCCTGTATCTGCAAGGAAACCCGGCGTTGATCTGAAGAGGGAAAAATGGTTCCAGAATGCCTTTGACGAGATCGAAAACATACATTTTTCAACCCCTCATGTACAGAACATATTTGAAAACAGTAACTACAGGTATTACTGGGTCGTTTCCCTGTCTCGATGCGTTGAGCTTACAAACATGGGAAACGTTCGCAACGGCGTGCTCCTCGTTGATATGAACTACAGTGGGATCGAGCGGATGTTTGAAAAGGTGAACAACGGCGGCGTCGGTTTCATCTACCTGTGCGATGCCGAGGGCGAGATAATATATCATCCCATGCAGAAGGCCATATATGCCGGGCTTGTAAAGGAGAATAACCGGGCACATGCATCCCATTTGGACGGCGTGTTCTCGGAGTGGTTTGACGGGCAGGAAAGGGATGTTGTCGTAAAGACGGTTGGTTATACGGGGTGGAAGATCATAAGCGTGACCACTACGGCCGAGCTCGCTCCCGACCTTGGGCAGATGCGTAACTACCTGTTCATGGTCGTTATCATAATCCTTATACTTATCATATTCGGTAACTATATCATTTCATATGTGGTGACCGATCCCATAAGGAAGCTGGAGGATTCGATAGCATACCTTGAGGAAGGCGTTATAAATGAGGAAGCCATGAATGAGGATGATATCTTCATAGGCGGATCACACGAGATAAGGCATCTGGGGCGGACCATCAAGTCGATGATACGCCAGATGAAGAAACTTACTGATGAGATGGTTAAGGAGCAGAAGGCAAAGCGCAAGAGCGAGCTTGATGCCCTTCAGAGTCAGATAAACCCGCATTTTCTGTATAATACCCTTGATTCCGTGGTATGGATGATCGAAAGCGAACGGTACAAGGAGGCAATATCCATGGTTACCGCGCTTGCCCAGCTGTTTCGGATATCACTGAGCAAGGGAAATAACATCATATCGATTCATGATGAGATAGTTCATGCGAGGAATTATCTTAATATACAGAAAGTAAGGTTTAAGAATAAGTTTGTTGCCAATATTGATGTGGATCCCGCCATTGAGAATTATTCGACGATCAAGCTTATCGTGCAGCCCCTCCTTGAGAATGCCATTTACTACGGTGTTGAGCATATGGACGGTGAGGGAGTTATCACCCTTCGCGGTTATGAGAAGGACGGAGATATTTATATTTCGGTATCCGATAACGGAATGGGAATTCCAAAGGAGGTTCTTGATACTCTCCTTACCGACAAGGCCCGCAGCAGGGGCAAGGGTTCCGGTATCGGACTGTGGAACGTTAATCAGAGGATACAGACATATTTCAAAGGCGATTACGGATTGATAATTGAAAGTGAGTTAGATGAGGGAACGACAGTAACGATACATCTTCCAAAGATCCCGATCGATGAGTACCGAAAGGAGGAGGGCAAAAATGAAGCTGCCCATAAATAAAAGAAGCCTCCCGATTTTGGCGGTACTTGTCCTTGTCATTATTGTTGCGATGATATTTACGACTATGGGGAAAGCGCCGAAAAAGGGAAAAAGAAAGCACGTTTCACTGATAGTGTACGGCGATGACAACGAAAGGTGGGAAAACCTTCGTCAGGGTGTCGGGCTTGTATGTGGTCAAAATGATGCGGATGTTACCCTTTTGACAATGCTGTCCGAGGATGACGTGGGTGAACAGAAGGATATAATAGAGCGCGAGGTTCAAAACGGCGCCGATGCGCTGATAATAGCCGCGTGTGATTCTGCTGCGATAAGGGAATACATAAGCAACAGAAAGTTAAGGATCCCCGTGGTATTTGTCGAGGCTTCCACGCCTTCGGGGCTTAAACTTACCGATGTGCCGGATATATGTCCGGATGATTACCGTATGGGATTTGAGCTGGGTGAGGCACTTGCCTTGAATGAAAGCGATATTGTGACCGTAGCCGTGATCTCGGGAAACTTAAAACGGGACAGCGTAAAGCTGCGCGAAAACGGCCTTAAGGATGCCATAGAGGGAAAAGTCGGTAAGGTGTTAAGCTGGACATTCGATGAGAATGGTTTGAGTTCGCCTACGAGGATGTTCATACAGAGGGCACTTGTGTCGGAGGCTACCGATGTCATCGTGACTCTTGATAATACGACTACCGATGCGCTCCTTGATGCTATGGAGAATCTTAATCAGAGCAGCAAGGTTTATGCCATATCCACATCAAACAAGGCAGTATACTATCTGAACGGCACAACGATAAGGGCTCTGGGATATCCGGATGAGTTCAGCATGGGTTATCTTGCCGCAATGTATGTCATTGACAGGACATATGCGAGGAGTGCATTTGCGGGAAAGGAGATAGAGTACAGGATAGTAAGAAAGGAGGATATGTATGATGAGAACAATCAGACACTTCTGTTCCCGTTTGTTAATTAAATACATTGTTGCATTCATGGCATTATCCTTCCTTTTGACGGGGTGCGCAGGCAGCAGCGGGACGGAAGTATCAAATGAGATAAAGATCGCAGTCCTTATATATGATGAATACGATACCTACATAGACGGAATGACAAAATACATGACCAAGTGGTGCAGGCAGAAGGAAAAGGATGACGGTATCAGGATAACGATCGATGTGGTCGGAGCGAAGAAGAGTCAGCTTACGCAGAACGATCAGGCGGAGAAGTTCATAGCCGAGAATTATGATGTCCTGTGTGTTAACCTTGTAGACAGGACAGATGCCACCGTGATAATCGATATGGCAATGGCAAGCGACACGCCCATAATATTCTTTAACAGGGAGCCTGTTGAAAAGGACTTATCAAGGTGGAATAAGATTTATTACGTGGGCGCGGTCGCAAGACAGTCGGGCGAGATGCAGGCAAAGATCATAATAGATGCGCTTTCCGATAAGAATGAGTTCAAAAAGATCGATGCAAACGGTAACGGGACGATCCAGTATGTAATGCTTGAAGGTGAGGCAGGACATCAGGACACACTCGTACGCACGAGCGTATGTATAAATGAACTGGTAAATGCGGGGTTCTCGCTTGAGAAGCTGGGGGATGAATACGCCAACTGGGACAGGGACCAGGCCAGGGCAAAGATGTGGGATCTGCTCGACAAATATCCGTTCCAGGTTGAGATGGTTATAGCAAATAATGATGATATGGCTTTGGGTGCTATCGATGCGTTGCAGGAAAAGGATTATCCGCTCACTCCTTTCGTTGTAGGTATAAACGGAACCGATGATGCATTGGAAGCGATAAGGACAATGAAGCTTAACGGGAGTGTATATAACGATTCCGAGGGCCAGGCTGATGTTATCATGGATATTGCATATTCACTTTCAAGGGGCCTGCCGTTTCCGGATTCGGTGGAGCTGACCTTTGATAAATATGTATTCAAACCCTACAGCATCATCACATATGACAATGTACAGAATTATATAAAGTAAGCATGTCGCCTGTATTTGTACTTTACACGGATGCTTGAGATTGTATATAATTATTAGATACTGATATTACGAAAGCAGGATAAAACAATGAGTCAGGGACTTGAGATTAGGTGGCACGGAAGGGGAGGCCAGGGAGCGAAGACGGCAGCCCTTCTGCTTGCGGATGTGGCATTTAAGACAGGAGCAAATGTACAGGGATTTCCGGAATACGGTCCCGAGAGGATGGGTGCGCCGATCACAGCATACAACAGGATAAGCCGGGACAGGATAAGGGTGCATTCCAATATCTACACACCGGATCTTGTCGTTGTTGTCGATGAGACACTTCTTCATTCGGTGGATGTCACCGCCGGGCTTAAGGAAGACGGTGCGATCATCGTTAACACGCCGCGGACGGCAACGGAGATTGCAGGACTGCTTAACGGATATAAGGGACGAGTTTACACGGTTGATGCCAGGCGTATATCTGTTGATACACTGGGGAAGAACTTTCCCAATTCGCCGATGCTCGCGGCTGCGGTAGCTGTAAGCCGTGTGATGGATAAAGAATCATTCATCCGCGAAATGCGGACATCATATGAACATAAATTTTCCAAGAAGCCTGAAGTCATAGAGGGAAACATGAAGGCTCTTACAATGACGTTTGAGGAACTTGAGCCGTATTTGAAACAGGCATAATGGATCATCACGAAAGGGACCGTAATGAGGACTGACGTTAACAGGATAAACGAATCTACCCCGCATGAGGAGCTCACCGAAGGGCTCATGATGTTTGCGGGAGGGACTTCCAAGTCGTTCAACACAGGTGAGTGGAGGACTTCCACTCCGGTATTTATAAAGGAAAAATGTAAGCAGTGTCTTCTGTGTGCACCCGTGTGTCCTGATGGGAGCATTCCCGTTAAGGACAGCAAAAGGGATGACTTTGATTACGATCACTGCAAGGGATGCGGCATATGTGAGAAGGCATGTCCCTTCGGAGCCATTGAGATGAGGGAGGGAATGTGATGCCAAAGAAAGACAGAATGTCGGGAAACGAAGCGGTTGCCTACGCGATAAAGCAGGTCAATCCGGATGTCATGCCGGCATTTCCGATAACACCGTCAACCGAGATACCCCAGCTGGTATCGACATACATCGCTAACGGACAGATGGATACCGAATTCATACCGGTCGAGTCCGAGCATTCGTCAATGAGTGCGACAATAGGAGCCGAGGCAGCAGGCGCAAGGAGCCTTACGGCAACTTCATCCTGCGGACTTGCCCTTATGTGGGAGGAACTGCTGCTTGCGGCTTCCAACCGCATGCCATGCGTGCTCGCACTGGTGAACCGTACATTGTCAGGTCCGATAAACATTAACTGCGATCATTCTGACAGCATGGGAGCAAGGGACACGGGCTGGATCCAGATATATGCGGAAGACAATCAGGAGGCTTATGATAACTTCATACAGGCTTATCCGATAGCCGAAGATAAAAACGTTCATCTTCCGGTTATGATATGTCAGGACGGTTTCATCACTTCTCATGCGGTACAGAACATAGAGCTACTTGATGACGATACAGTTAAGGATTTTGTAGGTACTTATGAACCAGAGGAGTATCTGTTAAACCCGGGAAAACCTGTTTCGGTAGGGCCGTATTCCATTTCAAATTATGCGATGGAAGCCAAGAAGAATCAGGAGATCGCGATGGAGAACAGCAAGGAAGTGATCCTTCGTGTCGCGGATGCGTTTGAGCGCGTTTCGGGCCGCAGGTACGGATTGTTCGAAGAATACAGGACTGAAGATGCCGACCATATAATGCTTATAATGGGATCTGCCGCAGGTACGGCAAAGCAGGCATGCGACGATCTGCGTGATAAGGGAATGAAGGTCGGGGTTTTGAAACTTCGGGTGTTCAGGCCGTTCCCGGCAGCTGAGATCGCAAAGGCATTAAGCGGATGTAAGAGCGTTGCGATAATGGACCGCTGTGAATGCTATAACGGAAACGGGGGTCCCTTAAGCATGGAGGTTTGCTCGGCGCTTTACAAAAATAAGGTTTTGATAAAGGCCGTGAGCTATATGTACGGACTGGCCGGCCGTGATTTTACCGTGGAAAACGTTTATGAGATATTTAACGAACTGGATGCTTCGGTTAAGAACGATACGGAACCTGAGCAGTATCGTTATATAGGTCTCAGGAGTCAGGGGGTACCGGGATGAGCTATGATCTTAAGCAGGTAATGAATAAGCCCGAGCGCCTGGCTGTCG
Organism: Lachnospiraceae bacterium; assembly: GCA_017550535.1. Taxonomy (GTDB): domain Bacteria; phylum Bacillota; class Clostridia; order Lachnospirales; family Lachnospiraceae; genus UBA2868. The sequence goes on along the minus strand of JAFZOS010000034.1, from coordinate 13,749 downwards.
GGCACAGGATGTGCGCAGGATGCGGAGCGACGATCGCCGTACGCGGTGTACTCAGGGCACTGCATGAAGGTGACAGGGCGGTGATAGGCAATGCAACGGGATGCCTGGAAGTATCCACATTTATGTATCCTTATACAGCGTGGGAGGATTCATATATCCACAATGCATTTGAGAATGCGGGAGCTACACTGTCGGGAGTAGAAACGGCTTACAGGGCACTTAAGAAGAGGGGCAGGCTGCCGGCCGATGTCAACTATAAATTCATTACATTCGGAGGAGACGGCGGAACATACGATATAGGTTTCCAGTCTTTGTCCGGTGCCATGGAGCGCGGACATGATATGGTTTATGTGTGCTACGACAACGGAGCATATATGAACACGGGTATACAGCGTTCTTCGGCCACTCCGATGTTTGCGGATACAACGACTACTCCCGTCGGTACGCAGAGTAACGGCAAGATGCAGAACCGTAAGGATCTGGCTGCGATAATAGCGGAGCATGATGTCCCTTATGTGGCACAGACGACTCTTACGCAGAATTTCAAGGACCTGTACGTTAAGTCCGAGAAGGCTATATATACCGAGGGCGCGGCATTTCTTAACGTGATGGCTCCCTGTCCGAGGGGATGGAGGTATGATACCGCCGAGGTCATGAAGATATGCAGGCTCGGGATCGAGACATGCTACTGGCCTCTGTTTGAGGTGGACCACGGTAAGTGGATCCTTAACTACGAACCAAAGAAGAAACTTCCCATTGAGGATTTCCTTAAGGAGCAGGGAAGGTTTAAACACCTGTTTAAGAAGGGTAATGAGGACCTGCTGGTTCAGTTTCAGGCTGAAGTCGACCGCAGGTGGGAAGACTTAAAGTACAGATGTGAGAGGTGATCATTTGGCAAGCTGGATAGTGGTTGTTGATGACGACATATCGAACTTAAAGATTGCCGGAAGTATCCTAAGTAAGGCAAATATGCGTGTGACCGCGCTTAATTCCGGTCAGGCGCTGCTTGACTATGTGAAGGATAACGGGGCTCCCGACCTAATACTGCTGGATATCAGGATGCCGGGCCTTGACGGATTTGAAACGTTTAAGGAATACAGGATACTTGAAAAGGAAAAAGGCATATCTGAGGTGCCTGTTGTCTTTCTTACGGCCGATGAGAACATTGATTCCGAAAGCAGGGGCTTTGATCTTGGTGTATCCGACTATATAAGGAAGCCTTTTGATCCCGATATCCTTGTTCGAAGGGTCACCAATGTATTGAACACACGCGGACAGATCCTTAAGTATGAGGAGGAGGCCACCGTTGATAAGATGACGGGCTTCCTTAACAAGGTGACGGCAGGTGAGCAGATCGGCAGGCTGTGTAATACGAGGAGCGGCTATCTGTGCATCATAGATCTTGATTCTTTCAAACTGGTAAACGATATTTACGGTCATGACATGGGTGATAAGGTGCTCATGGCCTTTGCGGACGTATTGCGCAGCTGCATAAATAAAAACGGTACTTTTGGCAGGATAGGCGGTGATGAGTTCCTTGTCTTCTGGGAGTGCGAGAAGATTGAGGGAAGCCTTGCCATCCTGAGTGAGAATATCAACGATTCGTTTATGGAAAAAGCCAGGGAACTCATGGGTAAGGAAATGAGTATCCCGCTCGGCGCATCTATCGGTGTGGCGGTAGTTCCTGAAATGGGTACTGAGTTTGATAAGTTGTTCCGGCTTGCCGACAAGGCCCTTTATACGGTTAAGAACAATGGCAAACACGGCTGCCTTATCTATTCCGAGGAAGAGATGGTGGAAGAGAATGAGGTTCTTAAGAACATCGATCTCAAGACACTCTCGAGGATCCTTGAAGAGAGGAACATCCCGCAGAACGCCATGTGGATGGGCAAGGAAGCCTTCGGAAACATTTACCGCTACATGATAAGGTATATGGACCGATACCAGGGTTCGGCTTATAAGCTTCTGTTTACCGCACATATCCTTTCCGACGAGCATTCGGATGCCGAAAGGGAGGATATGCTCATGCACGTAAGGGAGCTCCTTCAGGACTGCCTGCGTAACAGTGATATCATGATGCAGGTCGGTCGTAACCACTTCTTCCTGCTTCTTCCCGAAATAAATGAATACAATGTTAACAGGGTCATCGAGCGTATAAATAATGCCTGGAAAAAGGATAAATACGCATTTGATGTTGAAATAAAGGTTGAGAAGGACAGCATAAGCCATGAATCTCATGAACCTGCCAATAAAAAGGCAGATACACCCAACTGGGTAGCGGTTGTTGATGATGATTCGGCGAACCTGACTCTTGTCGGCAGTATCTTAAGCAAAAACAATATGCGTGTTTCCGCACTCCAGTCCGGAGAGGCTTTCCTTGATTTCATGAAGGAAAACAAGCCGGATCTTATACTGCTCGATGTTAAGATGCCCGGAATGGATGGTTTCGAAACGCTAGGCAAATTGAGGGAACAGGAAGGCAGTTCATTTAAGATACCGGTTATCTTCCTGACTGCGGATGAAAACGAAGAAACGGAGACCAGGGGGCTTGCACTCGGAGCAATGGATTTCATAAAGAAACCGCTCATACCCGGCAGCCTTGTGCTTCGTGTAAGGCATACCCTTGAACTGGTACACCTGCAGAATCATTTGACCCAGGAAGTTGAGCGAAAGACCGAGGAAAACGAAAGCCTCTCGCTTCATATAGTAAAGGCTCTTGCTGAGGCTATCGATGCCAAGGATACTTATACAAACGGTCATTCCGACCGTGTTGCAAGCTACTCCAAGGAGATTGCAAGGTGGTACGGTTATTCCGAAGAAAAACTCAATGACATATATATGATGGGACTTCTTCATGATGTAGGCAAGATAGGTATCCCGGACGCAGTCATCAATAAACCGGCCAAGCTTACGGATGAGGAATACGACCTTATCAAGCAGCATCCTGTAATGGGCGCAAGGATTCTTAAGAACATTAAGGAGATGCCGCAGCTTGCCAACGGAGCAAGGTGGCATCATGAACGGTATGACGGTAAGGGCTATCCCGACCGTCTTAAAGGTGATGATATACCGGAGGAAGCACGCATTATCGCGGTTGCCGATTCTTATGATGCAATGACCAGCCGCAGGAGCTACAGGGATCCTCTTCCGCAGAATGTTGTGCGGGGTGAGATCGTAAAGGGCAGCGGTTCGCAGTTTGATCCCAGGTTTGCCGACATCATGTTAAGGATGATGGATGCGGACAAGGATTTTGAAATGAGGGAACATTGATATGGATAATGATCTGGAGAAAAGCGAGCTTTTTGAAACTTCCCATGTGATGATCCTAATAGCTTATTCGATACTTTCACTCGTCCTGATAGCCGAGTCATTTCTCATGTCCTGGGAGAAATGGGCTCTCATTCTGATCGCCGGCGGTGTGATCCTGTCATGGTGGCTTCATATAAGGCAGGCCCTTACCGAAATGAACAGGCTGTGGGTCTATTCGCTTCTTATGATGGCCACTTTCTTTTTCTACGGTATACACGAAACGAGTACCTTTGATCTTGCGATCGTGATGGCGCTTGCCATCATGATGTTCATAATGACAGGCATAAAGAAGCTTATCAATCTCTGTCAGATCACATATTTTATTACAATGGCATATGAGATCATCGGCATGATCATGCGCGGATATAAGTTTGACAGTCTTGTCATAAGCCGTACGTTGCTGCATATGGTGATCGTTCTGATGGCCGGCTGGCTTGCACGTACGATAATAGATAAGTGGCTTGTAATGTTTCGCGAATCAAATAAGGAGATCGCATTTCTTACCGATGCTACCACAAGGCTGGATGACTTCCTTGCAAATGTATCGCACGAGATACGAACACCGATTAATGCCGTTGTCGGGCTTACCGGCGTATGCCTTGAAAAAGAAACCGACCCGTCAAAGACAACCGATCTTAATTCCATAAGGGAAGCCGGTAAAAGGGTTGCCGAGCAGGTTAACGACATTCTCGATTATTCCGAGATCGACAGGAGGATACTTGTAAGGAATGACGAGGATTACATGCTGGATTCGGTGCTTCATGATCTTGTCGTTCAGCTTCATCCATATAAGAATCCCGATATAGAGCTTATCATTGATGTTGATCCGTCCATACCAACGGTAATGAATACCGATGTCAGCAAGCTTAAAAGGATACTGTGGCATCTTATAATGAACGGCCTTAAGTATACGGCTGAAGGCGGTGTTTATGTAAGGATAACTTCCGTTGAGGAGGAATACGGCATAAATCTTAACATTGAGGTGACCGATACGGGTATCGGCATGAGTGAGGAAGAGCTTGAGAGGATTACGGAACGATTCTATCAGGCTGATTCCGGCCGCTCGAGGATGGGCGGCGGATTGGGACTAGGTATCCCGATCGTTACCGGATTTGTATCGGCTCTTTCAGGATTCATGACCATAGATTCAACTCCCGGTGACGGGACTACTGTGAAGGTATCCATACCCCAGAAAGTGATCGATAAAAAGAGCTGTATGTCACTTGAAAACCGTGACAGGCTCTGTCTCGGTGCATATCTTCACTTTGATAAATACGCAAATCCCCATGTACGTGAGTATTACAACCGCATGGTAGGCAATATAGTAAGGGGATTGGGAGTCCAGATGCACAGGGTTGACAATGCTGCGAGCCTTAAGAGGCTGGTTTCATCGGTCCGCTTAACGCATCTGTTCATTGCCGAGGAGGAGTATCTGTCGGCGCCCGATTATATTGAGCAGCTGGCAAGGGAGATGCTCGTCGTAATAGTCGCAAACGGTGATTTCAAACTTCCCAAGGGATCGAGGGTTAAGGTCATGGAAAAGCCGTTCTACTGCTTCCCGGTTGCGGTTATCCTTAATAAGGATACCAATGATGATGATACGGGAGTTAAGATGCTGTGTCCCGGTGTAGAAGCACTCGTTGTCGATGACGAGCCGATGAACCTTATCGTAGCCAAGGGTATATTTAACAGATATGAGATGAATGTTACGACAGTTGCATCCGGGCAGGAAGCTATTGATAAGTGTCATCAGAAACATTTTGATATCATATTTATGGATCATATGATGCCGGGAATGGATGGTGTTGAAACGGTAAAAAGGCTGCAGGCCGACAGGACGCATATGTGCGTTGATACTCCCATAGTAGCGCTGACTGCAAATGCGGTAAGTACCGCGAGGGAGATGTTCATGGCGGCGGGGTTTGACGGGTTTGTCAGCAAACCTATCGAACTGGCAGAGATGGAAAGGGTACTGAAGAAGGTTCTTCCCAAAAACTCCGTGATCTTTGAAGAGATACCTATCTTTACGGAGGATGAATCGTTAAGCGGATACGGACTGCTTAAAAGGGCGGGCATAAATGTCGATACCGGACTTCAGTATTCACAGAAGGACGAAGAACTTTATAATACTCTGCTCAGGCAGTTTGTTAATGAGTCGGAAGCCAAGCAGAGCAGCCTAAATAAATTCTTTGAAGAAGGCGACGCAAAGAATTACGAGATACTCGTTCATGCGATAAAGAGCAATTCAAGGATGATAGGTGTCGCGTCTTTGTCCGAGAAGGCTAAAAAACTCGAGGAACTCTCAAAACTTGGCAGCGACAGCATTGCTTCGGGACTTCACAGGGAACTGATAGAATCATACCGTGAAACTGTCGATGCGATAAGGGAAGCCCTCGGGATGGATGAGGATGCCGGTGATGTTGAAGCGGAGGCCCCGGTGGAAGAACATAAAGATATCATTGAGTTTAATCCCACGGATAATAAGGAGTCGCCGGTTGTGTTTGAGTTTACTCCCGGACAGCAAGGGGGTGATGAGTAATGGGTTTTCTGGAACGGATAGGTCATGTCCTATATGGTGATGAATATAACTTTCAGGAGAAAGTGTTCGCGCTCCTTACCACCATGGCTGAACTGGTAGTAACGCTTGTGTTTATCGCGGATATTTTACTCGGCGAAGATCCCACTGAAGTAGCGGCCCTGGGTTTCGGAGTATTTGTGACGCCTCTTATATCATTCATCGCACTAAGGAAGCATAAGACAAGACAGGCTGCGACATTAATATGCTGCATGGTCGTATTTATCCTTTTACCGGTCACATTCTTCTTCGGAGGAGGCTTGAACGGAGGCTCGGTCATATGGTTTTCATTCGTTTATCTGTATATAGGCCTTCTTATGTCGGGAAAGGGAAGGCCCATCCTGCTTGCATGTCTTACGGCACTTGCTTTTGGTGAATACTACCTGGCATATGTGAATCCCGGTCTTATTGTTCCCCATAACAGGATGATGACGTATTGGGATTCACTTGTCTCAGTCGTTCTGGTTGGATTTGTCATATGTGCGGTCGTTGTATTCATAAGCAAGCTCTTTATGCGCGAAAATGAGAAAGCACTTGCCCAGGCGGATAAGGTCGAGGAGATGAGCAAGGCGCAGAGTCAGTTCTTCTCAAACATGAGCCATGAGATACGTACTCCCATAAATACAATCCTTGGTCTCAACGAGATGATCTTAAGGGAAAATGTATCCGATGAGGTTGCGGGGGATGCGGCCAATATTCAGGCGGCCGGCAAGCTGCTTCTGCATCTTATCAATGACATACTTGATATGTCCAAGGTCCAGTCGGGTCAGATGGAGCTTACGATCGCCGAATATCACACGGGAGATATGCTTTCCGAGATCGTTGCGATGCTGTGGATACGTGCCAAGGATAAGGGCCTTGAATTCCATGTGAACATTTCACCCGACCTTCCGGCACTTTTGTATGGTGATGAGGTCAGGATTAAACAGATACTTATCAATATCCTTAATAACGCGATAAAATATACAAAGGAAGGCTCGGTTACCCTTTCCGTGCAGTGCGGAAAGAGGTCGGGTGATGAGGTCACGGTGATATATTCCGTTACCGATACGGGAGCCGGAATTAAGAAGGAGAGCATACCGTATCTGTTCAATGCTTTCAAACGCGTTGATGAGGAGCGTAACCGTCACATCGAGGGAACCGGTCTGGGACTGTCAATAGTTAAGGAGCTTACCGACCTGATGCACGGTACGATAACGGTAAACAGCGTTTATACCAAGGGTTCGACCTTCATTGTCGAAATTCCCCAGAAGGTGGTTAATGAAGAGTATATAGGCAACCTGGATATAGAGCGGCACCATACTTTAAATGCGCGTAAGGAATACAGGAAAAAGTTTGAAGCTCCTGAGGCAAGGGTTCTTGCCGTTGATGACAATGAATCAAACCTCCTTGTAGTCACAAAGCTTTTAAGGGACACCAAGGTGAAGATAGACACGGCATTAAGCGGAGCCGAGGCTCTTAAGAAAACCCTTGACAATAAGTATGATGTCATCCTTATGGATCATCTTATGCCCGAGATGGACGGTATTGAGTGCCAGCATCTTATAAGGACCCAGACAGGAGGTTTTTCAAGGGATGCAAAGATAGCGGCACTTACGGCAAATGCAGGTGAAGAAGTAAGGAAGATGTTTGCAAAGGAAGGTTTCGACGGGTATATTGAGAAACCGGTAAGCGGCGATATCCTTGAGGCTGAACTGTGCAGGCTCCTTCCAAAGGAAAAGGTGCATATGAGCAGTAAGGAAGATGCGATAGCCGAAGAATCGATGCTGTGGATGCAGTCATCAAAGGATCGTAAGAAGATGGTGGGTATAACCACCGAGAGCGTCGCCGATCTTCCCGAGGAGATCATAAACAAATACGGGATCGGCGTTATACCGCATATGGTATCAACGGCCGAGGGTACATTCAGGGACGGCCTTGAGATCGAAACCAACGGTCTGCTGGCTTATATGGCAGATCCCAAGAATAAGGTTGCGACCAAGATATGCAGCGTGAGTGAACACGAGGCCTTTTTTGCCGATCAGCTGCTCGGTGCAAACAGCATCGTTCATATAGCCATATCGGGTGAAGTTGAGAACAGCGGATATCAGGCGGCCTGTGAGGCAGCCAGGGCATTCGGAAATGTGGAGGTCGTTGACAGCCGCCATCTTTCGAGCGGACAGGGTCTTATGGTCATTGAAGCCTGTCGTATGGCAGCAGACGGCAGCACGCCCAAGAAGATAGCTGAAGAGATGGAGCACTTAAAGGGCAGGATACGGACAAGCTTTATCGTTAATGATCTTGAGTTTCTTGCAAGGGCAGGGCAGGTAAGTGACAAGGTAGCCAACCTTACAAGGGCACTTATGATAAGGCCGGTGCTTGTAATGCGCAGCGGAAAGCTTACGATAGGAAATGCATTTTTCGGCTCCAAGGAGAGGGCATGGATGCGTTATATCGATTCCATACTTAAAAATGAGGCGGAAATGGATAAAAGCATGCTGTTTGTGACCTATGTAGGCCTCAGTTCCCAGGATATGGAGTTTATCAGGCATTATATAGAATCAAAGGTCAGGTTTGATAAGATTTATTTCCAGAAGGCATCTCCTGCGATCGCCGTAAACAGCGGTGCGGGAACCTTCGGACTTTTATATAAGACCAAATAAGTTTAAGGAGGGATGATCATGGGTATCGAATATAAGCCCATAAAGGAAGGAAAGGTAAGGGAGATTTATGACACGGGTGACAACCTCATCCTTGTTGCTACCGACAGGATCAGCTGTTTTGACGTTATACTGAACAATACCGTGACAAAGAAGGGTGCGGTGTTGACGCAGATGTCTAAGTTCTGGTTTGATTTCACTTCGGATATCATCCCGAATCACATGATCTCCGTGGATGTGAAAGATATGCCTGAATTTTTCAGGAAACCTGAGTTTGACGGGAACAGCATGATGGTAAAGAAGCTTAATATGCTTCCGGTTGAGTGCATAGTAAGGGGTTACATTACAGGAAGCGGATGGGCAAGCTATGTTAAGGACGGTACGGTATGCGGTATCAGGCTGCCGGAAGGGCTTAAGGAATCGGATAAGCTTCCGGAACCCATATATACTCCTTCTACTAAGGCGGAGATCGGAGACCATGACGAAAACATAAGCTACGAGCAGAGTGTAAAATATCTTGAGGAACGTTTCCCGGGCAAGGGTGAGGAATATGCATCAAAGCTGCGTGATCATACGATAGCGCTTTATAAGAAATGTGCCGACTATGCTTATTCAAAGGGCATAATAATTGCGGATACCAAGTTTGAATTCGGATTGGATGAGGACGGTAATATAGTAGTGGGAGACGAGATGCTTACTCCGGACAGCTCGCGATTCTGGCCGGCTGACGGTTATGAGCCGGGACATTCACAGCCCTCATTTGACAAACAGTTTGCCCGTGACTGGCTTAAGGCTAACGAGGGACATGACTGGACGCTTCCCGACGATATAGTTGAAAAGACGATCGATAAATACCTGCAGGCATACAGGCTTCTGACAGGAAAAGAACTTAGTAGATGATAAATGAATAGATTTCTTTCCAGGTATACCATGTGTATCCCCTGTATTTGTACAGGGGATACAATACTTTTTTGGGATCCAGATAATATGTGGATGCGTCCCCTGTCTTTGTGATCATCCTGGAATCATTACGTATGGCCCCGTGCGGGAAATAATAGGCAACGCATTTATCCACCCATATGTCGGTTTCCGCGGGAATGCTGTTGTTGGCATTCAGCATTTCCACGCATCTTTCAGTCAGCATTTTCATTGACGGGAGATGAATATGATTCCGGAGTTCCTTTTTGCTGTACAATGACATTTTTTCTTTTTTCTTTGCCATAACTTCTTTTACGGACGGCTGTCCGAAATCGGGCAGGTTATGGTTATTAAGATCCCGCTCGAATGTTTCCCAGGCCTGTTCATAAGTTTCTATCTCGCCTTCTTTATACAGCCTTTCGCCATGGGCTGACGATAACCTGTTCATCATATAAGCGGTCAACTTCATTCCGGTATCGACCGGTTCTTTGGATTCATCCTGTGTGATCTCATATATAAACACTTCGTCATCAGGTGCGACAAGAGCATAGCTGCCTCCACGGTCCTCTATGACGAATTTACCGCAGGTTGCAGGATGGTTTTTATTGAAGTATTTGGTCTGTATGATAAGGCTTGAGCTTAACGGATCTCCCTTGCTCATGCCGTAAAAACTTACCTCGCCGTAATTAATATATCCGTAATCCAGTAAGTATCTTTTAAGTTCCGGTCCGAATACGGTCTGAAGATCTTTCTCTTTCCGGACTGTTTCTTCGGTTGTCAGCATATTTGCATACAGGCCCAAAAGGAAACTGCGGATCTGCTTTTCTAAAATCTTTAACTCATTAGTGTCTATGCGCTGTTCGGCGATCTCTACATCGTGTGATCCCACAAATTCATCAAGTCCCATCATGGTTCCTCCGAATTGACGTCATATTTGCGTCCCACCAAATCACACAATACCACAAAATGCTCTTTATGTTAATAGGGGGTAAGTTGCCTGATAAAAAGATGAAAACAATCAAGAAAAAAGTGAAAAAAAGATGAAAATCTTCAAAAAATTTACAGATCATTATTTATATGATATGCTATGTTATATAAACGATAATGGATGATCCGTCGGCATATCAGGCGGTAAGCAGTAACGGAGGAAGAATGTTTCGTAATTTTATTGAAGAATTGAAGGCCTGGGATAACAGCAGGGAAAGAAAACCCTTGCTCCTTACAGGTGTCCGTCAGGTAGGCAAGACGTATATTGTTAATAAATATCTTAAGGATACATATAACGATTACATTTATGTAAATCTTGAGAAACAGGAGGATGTGGGATCGATATTTAATGAGACCACAGATCCTGACCGGATAATAAGAGGTCTGGAACAGCTTCTCGGACGAGCCATAGAACCCGGGACTCCTCTGTTTATTGATGAAATACAGCGATGTGAACGGGCAATTACATCACTCAAGTATTTCTGCGAGGACAAGAAGGAATTCAAAGTCATCGGCGCAGGAAGTCTGCTGGGAGTCAAGCTGTCCCGTTTTGAAAGTTCGTTCCCTGTCGGCAAGGTGGATATAAGGACTTTGTATCCTTTAAGCTTTGATGAGTTCCTGATCGCCTGTGGTGAAGATAAGCTGCTTGATGGTATCCGTGATGCTTATGACTCTTGCAGCGCATTGCCATCCGGAATACATGAGAAAGCGCTGAGGATTTATCATGATTATTTAATGGTAGGCGGAATGCCTGAAGCCGTACTCAATTATATTCAGAATCAAAAGAATACGGTGTTGTTTAATGATTCCATACATGAGAATCTTCGCCTTGCATATCTGGCAGATATGACCAAGTATACGAAAAGTGCAGCGGAAGGTGTTAAGATCACGGAGATATATGCTTCAATACCGAGACAGTTGGCCAAGCCGAATCCAAAGTTTAAATATAACGAGGTCAGACCAAGGGCGAATAAGCGTGATTTTTCCGCGCCACTTGACTGGCTTATAGCTTCGGGGCTCGTTATTGCCGTCAAAAAGCTTGATGCTCCGCTATCGCCCCTTAAGGGATACATAAGTGAAAGTGGGGAGAAGGTGTATTTATCGGATGTTGGGCTGTTGAGGACAATGTGCGGTCTTAAATATCGTGACCTGTTGCCGGAGGCTGACAACATATATAAGGGTGCGGTGATCGAAAACTATGTAGTTGAGGAATTCAGAGCAAAGGGCAGAAATCTGAATTATTTCAAGCCGTCCGAGAGTATGGAGATAGATCTTATCTATGACGATGGGCAGGATATAATTCCGGTTGAAATCAAGTCAGGACGTCATAAACGCTCCACAAGTCTTAAAAATTTTATTGAAAAGTATTCGCCGGCATACTCGATTCGTATTTCCGAGCGTAATTTTGGAGAGATTGACAGGATCAGGTCTATACCGTTGTATGCCGTGTGGTGTATGTGTCCATAGGGGCAGGCATTGATGGTACTGATGTGTGACCTGTTTTAATTGAAAAAACGCGCAAAAAGTGGTATTATTCTGTATATGTGACACATTGGACGGAGTAATACCATGCAGAATCAAAAATACAGACAAGTATATACGAAATAACCTTTGTATGTGAGGGCCATATGGCCGTTGTGTATAAAGGTTATTATTATGTTTTGACGATTGGCCGCCGCCGAAGGAGGAGGCAATACATATTTACGAAGGAGGAAGCCTCAGACTATCACCCTTACGGCGGCAAAGGGCGGAATGATCCTTGATGATGTAGGGTTTGAAGGAAAGGCTGCCAGGATAAATGCGACGAAGGGTAACCTTACCCTTGGTGATATTGACAGTGGATGCCCGCTTACGATAAAGGGTAATAAGAAGACGAAGCTTGTCATCGAAGGTGATATTGAAGCGGCATCGATAACAGGGTTCGGCGAGGTAGTCATAAACGGTTCCGTAACGGTAACAAAGGCACTAAATGCAGGTAACCTTTACATCGACAATGAAGGCGATATCTTTGTCAGGAAGGGCGCGACTATAGGTGTGAAGGACGGAATTGATGGTTTCGGCGAGATAATCCTTGAGGACGGCTTCAAACCCATGACCATAAACGGAAAGGCCGACGGATATATCACCTTAACCTGTGAAGAGCTGTTTTATGACGGAGAACAGATATTTAAATCAAAGCTTACAAACCTTGAAGAAGTATTTGATTATGAAGACAGCCTTCCTACGATAAGGGACGGTATCTATGAGTACGGCCTGTATAATAAGTCAGGCAAGGTTTACATACGGGCATTAAGATACATGCTTGACGATATGCCGTATTGTGAGTGGGATGATATGGTAAAGGCCATAAATAAGACTAAAGCATCCGACAAGCAGTATACAGTGACTCTGCTAAGCGATGCGGAACTTAAGGGCTTTAAGCTTCCGGGTAAGAAGAAATACGCTTCCCTTACGATCGAGGGAAATAATTTCACGATCATGTTTAAGGGTAAGTCGGTTAAGCTTACAGGCGATATGACGCTTGATAATGTAGTCGTTAGATCCATGGCAGGCGCATGGACATTAAAGACCGGCGGATTCAAACTTAATGACGGCGGAGCGGAACTTCCGGACTGCACGATAAAGAGGTGAGAAGATGAACATGAAAAAAAGTGTAGCAACAACTTTTATGATCTTAATTATCAGTATTCTCTTTGCTTTTCCTGTCTTTGCTATGGATGATCCGGGCGAAGGAAATTATACCCTGGAGCAGGTGGTAGTACTAAGCAGGCACAACCTCCGAGCTCCCCTTCAAAGTAACGGATCCGTTCCGCAGGAGCTTACGCCGCATTCATGGATCGAATGGACAGCGGGATCCAGTGAGCTTACCGTAAAGGGAGGCATTGAAGAGACTGCCATGGGAGAGTACTTCCGAAAGTGGCTGGATGAAGAGGGACTGATTTCTGAAAACAGCATTCCGGAGGATGAAGAAGTACGTTTCAACGCCAGGGATAAGCAGCGGTGCAGGGCTACTGCGAGGTATTTCGCAACCGGTATGCTTCCCATGGCTGATATTACGATTGAGTATCCCGATGAACAGGGGAATATTAAGGATTTCATGAAGCCGGATCTGAAGTTTTATTCGGACAGCTATGCTGCCGATGCGGTATCAGAGATTGAAGCCCTGGGCGGGGATGAAGGCTTTGACGGTATTGCCGGTGAATACCGTGATGCCATTAAGCTTATTATGGACACGGTTGACATGCAGGACAGCGATGCTTACAAGAGCGGTAAGTACGGAGATCTGCGTGCCGACAGCTCGGGTTATTCAATGGAGGATGG
>JAFZOS010000005.1 GCA_017550535.1 Lachnospiraceae bacterium | reverse complement strand
GAATAAGAATGAATGGATAGATTTTGTAAACGGAACTGATGCCAAACTCAGTAAGACGATGGCAGCCAGCTGGGACGGCTTAAAGATAAGGTGCGTGATAAGTGATAAATACGGTATTACCGCAACAAGTGATGTAGTAACACTGACTCTTGCAAAGGCTCTTAAGATCACGAAACAGCCCGTGGATGTCAGCGCAAAGTCCGGTGCGCCGATAATGTTCGACATAGCAGCTGAAGGCGACGGAGTAACTTATAAATGGCAGTATAAATGGCCTGACAGTAATGCGTGGGAAGAGTTTTCAAACTCAAATGTAACTAAACTGTCAAGGACTATGACTGCAAGCTGGGCAGGTCTTAAGATAAGGTGTATTGTAAGCGATAAAAATGGAAAGAGTGAAACTAGTAACGAAGTAACGCTCAGTCTTATAAGAGATATCGTGATCACAAAACAGCCTGTAAGTGTAACGGCAAACGAGGGAGAAGCAATAAGCTTTGAGATAGGAGCCGAAGGTGATGGACTTACCTATAAGTGGCAGTATCAGTGGCCGAATAAGGACGTGTGGGAAGAATTCTCAAACTCGAACGTAACAAAGCTTTCACGTACTATGGCGGCAGGCTGGGATGGCCTAAAGATAAGGTGCGTGGTAAGCGATAAATGGGGAATTAGTGCAACAAGCAATGTAGTTTCGCTTGGTTTAAAGATAACCTCAATAAGTATAGTAGATCCGTTAACGGATTATATGATGGCTGTAGGTGAAAAGTATAAGTTTAAAGTTGAGACCACACCTGCAAACGTAACAGGAGGGATAACCTGGTCTTCTTCGGATGAAGACGTAATTATTATTGATGATGAAGGAAATGCGGAAGCGGTTGGGTTTGGTGAAACAGGAATATGTGCAAGTTCGGGAGATGTTAGTGCTTATTGCTATATTCGCGTATACGAAGTAATGTCAACTTTTCATGCTAATGGCGGAAAATTCTATGGCCTTGATGAGTCTGATGAAATGACATGCCGGCTTGATCCTGATCGTGGTTTTATCAGCCCTGCTTCACGGGTATATCGTACCGGATATAATTTCACGGCATGGTATATAGACTCTGAATGCACGGAACAGGTGGATGATTATGACATTACTGAAGAGCCTTTAATGTTTAGGGATCTGTACGCCGGTTGGACAGACAGTGCTCTTGCAGAACCCACTGATCTGTGCGTTGAAAAAAACGGTTATTTCAGCTATACGGCTGAATGCGATGGGTATTATTCGGCGCAGCTTGTATTTTCGAATGGAACTGTTAAGTATTTAGGCTGTACTTATGGTGAAAAAGGACATAAGGTATCGCATAGTATAGTTGATTGTCTGGGCTGCACAGATAAATATGTATTTAACGTTAAGGTAGATTATGATAACAGGTACTGTAGGGATTTCTATTCTGGAATGGTTGTTTCATATGAATATGATTATTCAAAACCTGCAACCAAGCTGGATTCGCCGGAATGCGTATGGTATGACGATGAAGACAGGTGGCTTGAGTGGGAGGAAGTAGAGCATGCAGCATTTTATAAAGTGTTTATGGGGACAGTTAACAGTAAAGATGAAGTATCCTATTCTTCGCCATATATAGTAAAAGGAACCAGCAGGAGGTTTGGCAGGTTCAGAAATCAAAAGGTGGCATTCTGCGTTCTTGCCTACCCTGACGACATAACACAGTATTGTACCAGTGATTATTCTGCAAGCTTTATATTTTCTTTTGATGAAGAAGGATATATTGAAGATGATTATACTGTTGAAACGGGGAAATATACCGTAAGTCTTAATGCAAACGGTGGGCTTTTCGCTAATGGAACTGATTCAAAAACTATTATTGTACCGGGAATTAATGATAGAAGCACTATCGAAGCGGAAGCGGGTGTGCCTGAGCGTGATTGTTATGAGTTTACGGGATGGTATAATGACGTGAACTGCAGTAATGCGCTTGATATCAAAGGTATAAAAAGTGATTGCACGTTATATGCCGGATGGAGGCTTGCGCGCAGTTTGGTCGCACCCGATGATCTTCATATGGAACCTGACGGAGATTTATGTTTCCATACTAAGTGCGCTGATGCCTATTATGAGTTGACAATATATAAACCCGATGGAAACTGTGACGAATATGGTATTGGGCAACTTCCAAAGAATAAGGATCATTCCCTGTATATTGGTGATCTGTTTACCGTATCGGGTCAATACAGGATAATTGTCAGGCCGACATATTACAGATATCAGACGAGTATTTATTCCGAGATCACATATACTTATATAAATCCTGAGAGAAAGCTTGCCGCTCCGTCGGGAATAAAGATTGAAAACGGTATTTTGTCATGGAATGCCGTTGAAGGCGCCGGTTATTATGAAATTAACTGGACGAATGATGAATTCTGGTCTGATGAGTGGAGTCCGGTAAAGGTAAATGAAAACAGGTATGATCTGTACAGTAAGTCCGGCAAGGTATCTTTAGCTGATGGAAATAAGTATTTCATATATGCCTATCCTGCCGATATACAAAAGTATAGCAGGAGTTCTTCATCAGATATGTTTGAGTTGCCTGAACCCGGCAGACCGCTTAAGATAACAAAGCAGCCTGAGGATGTATATGAGCGTGAGAATAGTGATTTTACATGTACAATTGCGGCTGAAGGAGATGTTTATAGATATGATTGGCAGTATCGGCTTCCCGGTGAGACTGAATGGAATAGTTTTGAGCGTCAGTATAATGAACCGATTCTATGGGAATCTATGAAGGCCGAATGGGATGGCGCGAAGGTAAGATGTATCGTGGAAGGAGTATATGAAAGGAGTGTTACAAGTGATGAGATAACATTAAATCTTGTCAGGAATATAGAGATAACAAAACAGCCCGTAGATGTTACGGCAGCATCGGGAGAAGCGATAAGTTTTGAGATTGAGGCAACCGGTGATGAACTTAAGTACTGCTGGCAATACCGCTGGCCGGATAAGGATAACTGGGAAGAGTTTTCGAACGGAAACGTTACGACACTGGAAAGGACAATGCAGGCAGGCTGGGATTATCTGAGCGTAAGATGTGTTGTGAGCGATAAATGGGGAAAAAGTGCAATAAGCAGGGTGGCTTTGCTTTCGCTTACAAAAACACCGAAGATAACAAAGCAGCCGGAGGATACGAGCGCAGTACCCGGGTCATTGGTTATTTTTGAAGTGGCTGCCGAAGGCGATGGGCTGACATATAAATGGCAGTACATGTGGCCGAACGGAAATGAATGGATAGATTTTATAGAAGGAACAGAAGCTGAACTTAATAAAATCATGCAGAAAGGTTGGAACGGTCTTAAGGTCAGGTGTATCGTAGGTGATGAGGACGGAAATAGCGCCACTAGCAGGGTTGTGACTCTGGGTTTAGCTCCGGAATATATTTATATTATAGATCCTGCACCGGAAGAGCAGTGGGTTGTTGGAGATACCAGGAAGCTTTTGGCCAAAGTGGTACCTGAAGGTGCCACGGGTGATGTTAACTGGTCCTCGGACAATGAAAAAGTCATAAAAATCGATAATGATGGTAATGCTGAGGTTGTAGGTACGGGCTGGGCAACAATAACAGCACGGGTAGGAGACATATCTGCTAATTATGATATATACACAGACAACACAATTATCACATATCATGCAAACGGCGGAAGGTTTGTAGGTGCCGGTAATCCTGAGGAAATGAGCGTGCGGAGGGATGATACTAATTATTTGATTTCACCGGCTGCGCTGTACCGTGATGGTTATCATTTCACTGCATGGTATACCGATCCTGAATGTACTAAGAGGGTTTTGGATATTGATTATTGTTTTGATGTCCCGCTGTCGAGCTTAAAAGACTTATATGCGGGATGGAGTGATGATGAGTTGATTAAACCCGGTGATCT
The DNA here is from genome assembly GCA_017550535.1 of Lachnospiraceae bacterium. Classification (GTDB taxonomy): domain Bacteria; phylum Bacillota; class Clostridia; order Lachnospirales; family Lachnospiraceae; genus UBA2868. The sequence goes on along the minus strand of JAFZOS010000005.1, from coordinate 17,209 downwards.
TCATGTGGATGCCAAGGGAAAATTCTCCTTTATGGCGCGATGTGACGGATATTATACGGTACGTCTTGTTTATCCTAATGGACATTATCGTGATCTGCTAAGCGGTAAGCTGTGGGAAGGCGATGGCGAAGAATGCGATATAAGCGGTTTGATCAAAGAATCCGGTAGATATTTATTTATGGTAAAGGTAAACGGTGAAGAGCCGTTTGATACTGCGATTATTGATTATCATACCGGTGCAGTTGCGACATATGAATTTAATTATACAAAGCCGTCGGTAAAACTGGATACCCCTACGGGGATACATTATGATGAGGATAGCGGGATGATCAAGTGGAACAGCGTCCCGAATGCGGCATATTATGTGGTAGAATATAAGTATTCATATGATGGAGATGGGTGGTATACATCTAGTTCACGATTCACGAAAAATGAAGTGGAAGCGAGGAGCATTTCGTATTACGATTATGGATATGCTTTGTCTGTAATGGCGTATCCCGATGGTATTATGAAGTATTGTGAAAGCGACTGGTCTGAAGTCTTCTCGTATCCTGAGGGAAGCATCAGCATCGACAACCGTACTATTACTTTTGATGCTAACGAAGGAGCGTTCAATGATGGATCTGCCTTTAAGAGCTTGATCGTTTTAGAAGGTGAGTGGATCTATGAAGATCAAATAGCGGTTATCGGTGTGCCCAAGAGAGATGGTTATATGTTTACGGGGTGGTTTTCCGATAAAAACATGACCGAAAGTGTAAGAAACTGGAATTCAGGTAATGATATGACGGTGTATGCGGGATGGAAAGCGGGAAGCAGGACAGCTCCAAGTAACCTGCAAATGAATTCGGATGGATTCGTCGGTTTCCACACTGAATGCGAGGGGGCATATTATGAGATAACGGTATATAATTATGATGGCATAAGGAAAGATTACTGGTGTGGCCCTGTTGCAAAAGGTTTGGATTATACCTATTATATTGGAGATGCGTTTACGGGTTCGGGACAATATAATATTTTGGTTCAGCCGGCTTACGATCCGGATGCGGTTTATCGCGATGAGCTACTTTATTATTCACAGATCACATATGATTATGTTAAACCTGCAAGGCAGCTTGCTGCCCCGACCGGATTGAAACTTGAAGGCAGCGTGTTGTCATGGGCCCCGGTTGAGAACGCAGCATATTATGTTGTGCATATATATTCTAATGGGGATTATGGCACCAATCCGCTTCCTGAAACCGGCTGTGATCTGGATGGTCTGGGTATATATGATGAAAACAGTTTGTGCTGGGTTGTAGCTTATCCGGCCGATTTCACTCAGTACAATAAGAGTCCTTACTCAGCCATACTCACAATACCCTCCCTAAAATAACGGACACGGGGACGGTTCTTCCGTCCCGTGCCGATTGACTGCACCCGGGTACCAACCCGGGTGTATGATTCTGTTAATGGACCACAAACCCCGTCCCCGTGGTCCATAGAAGAAGGAAACAAGGTTATGAAAAAACAAAAACTGACACCAATACTTATCATAATATTGATTCTTCCCATCCTCACCGCATGCTCATCCAAGTCATCGGATACGGATGAGAAGGTAAGGATCGTGGCAAAGCCTAAGGATGGGCAGGCAAGTGAGGCGGCAAAGCAGGATGAAGTAAGTACGGATGATTCTGCAAAGCCGGAGAAGGCTCCGGAAACCGATAAGCCTTCTGAAGAAGGAGGGTATGAATACCTTGATGAATTCATAGATCTCATATGCTCATACAGCGATCCTCCCGATCTTGAAGGGAATGAGCTGGATGAGTATTTTAAGGAGCAGTATGATTCCTGGGAAAGCGGTGACGGATTTAACAATATCTCAAAGGATGCGACCGGAAAGCCCGTTATAGTTGATTCTAAGGATAAGCTTTTGGGGACCTGGGAGGACAGCTGGAGTCAGCGTGCACATATGGAAATAACCGCGTATGATGATTCCGGGTATTATCAGGTTGATATTTACTGGGGGAGCAGCGCGTGGGAAACGAGGCACTGGTCCTTCTACGGGTATTACGATCCGAAGGAGGATGCGATCATTTATGAGGGGTCATGCGCCGATGAGATCACCGATGATGACGGGAATACTGAGTATGATCAGCAGTATGATGACGGAACGGGTAAGTTAAAGCTTACGGGATCCGGGGAGATCAAATGGATCGATGATAAGGAAAATGCTGGGGAAGATTGTGTGTTTGTAAGGAAACAGTAGCAATTATCATTCGGTAAAATGGGAGGAACGCATATGTTAAACGATAACAAACAGCCTTTGGGCGAAGAGGAACTTGAAGAAGTAAACGGCGGCTTGGATATACTCGGGGATATGTTCGGAACCGGCGGATTTATGTACAAGGTAGGCGACAAGGTAACTTTCAGGATATTGAAATACGCATGAAAATATGAAACGAACCATCCCCAACTTCGACTAATTAGTCGAAATACCAATTGTAAAAGAAAATGTTCCATGTTATCCTTAAGAAGGAAAGGGGAAAATAAAAATGCCGACAATTACACCTATATCTGAATTAAGGAATTATGGAACTGTTCTGGAAAAAGTATCTGAAGGTTCACCGGTCTATCTTACAAGAAACGGACATGGAGTATATAGCATACGGGATATGAATGATGAGGAGAATTTTGAAAAAGCTGAGGCCATGATCCGGTTGATGTGTGAATTAAATGCCGGGATAAGGTCTGCTGAGGAAGAAGGTTGGATATCGGAAGAGGATTTTAGAACTCATCTTCATGCTCGGAGGAAGGAACACAGTGACATATAAGGTTCGATATTCACCCAAAGCGCAGAAAGATATGGATGATATATGGGATGGGGTTTGGGAAGCATCAAGGGATTATGATACCGCTGACAGATATGTTGACGATTTTGCGGACGAAATAGCCCAAATGAAGAAATCGCCCAAGACCGGAATCCCATTATATTATCGGGGACTTTTTACAGGATTCTATTCTGTCAACTTTAAAGCGTATAAGGCATTTTACCGGATCCGGAATGACTATATCGAAGTTGTACGGATATTGCCTTCCAAAACAGACTATCTTAAGATCCTGTTTGGAGAAAGCGAATAAATCGGGTGGTGCCGCGGACTGTGAACAGATTGATCTGCCGCGTTTATCGGTGGCAGATATATTTGTGACAACTGTGGAAATTTTGTAGAAGCTTGATGTAAAACCCCTGAATCTATGATACATTTAAATCATAGGATCCGGGGGTTGTTTGATTCTGCAGGAAGGCAACTGTATGAGCAGGTTGGTTGAAGTTATAAATGAACATGATGGCCCATGGGGACGGGGTTAGCGGTTCATGAATCTTTGACGAATGGTTGATTATACTTGATTTACAGTATCGTATTAGATATACTAGTTGGTGTGTGTGCCAAATTAGAAAACACAATATTTTGGGGTTTGTTAACGATTCAGGAGAGAGGAGTTTATATGAGGGGATTCGGAAGGGTTATGTTGGCGGTTTTTGCAATATGTTATACGTTTACATGCACAATGCTGTTTTTTAGTATGAATGTCAGGGCGTATACCGATACGCAGGGGATGACTTATGGCATACAGGCCATTGCCGGCGTGATGCTTGCCATAGGTGCAGCAGTTGGGCTTCGTTGGCGCAAGTGAATATGAGGGGATTGGCTGATGGAAAAAGTGAAGAAGATAAAACACTATGATGTAGATAATCATACACTTATTACGTGGTTCCTGTTGTTGTGTCTGGTTGCAACATTTGCAAAGTATTTATCTGACAACTATGTTCAACTGGCTGTGATAAACGGGGATTCAATGCTTCCGGCATATCACAACATGCAGATCGCTATGGTCGATAAGCATTCAAAAGACTATGAGGCTGGTGATGTGATCGTTTTTTATTGTCAGGGGCTTTCGGAGCTTCTTGTTAAGAGAGTGGTGGGAGTTCCGGGCGACATTCTGAGGATAACGGATGGAACATTATACATTAACGGTATTGAAAGCAATGAAGATACGCATTTTAAATACGCCGGTATATTGGAGCACAGTATTGAACTTGCTGAAGACGAGTATATAGTGCTCGGAGATAATACATCGTCGAGCATAGACGGCCGGTATGAAAATGTCGGAATAGTTAAGGGCAGCGATATAATAGGAGAGATCAGATAGTAATAAACAATTGATGTAAAACCCCTGAATCTATGATACATTTAAATCATAGGATTCGGGGGTTGTTTGATTAGACAGGTGCCGCGGACTGTTACAGGAATGTTACAAAGGAGCATTATGACTGATAAAGGATCAAATAACAGAAATACTTTTACGGGATCGATAGGATTTGTGCTTGCCGCAGCAGGCAGCGCGGTTGGGCTTGGTAATATATGGCGTTTTCCGTATCTTGCCGCACGTGACGGCGGCGGGCTTTTTCTGGTTATCTATCTTATTCTTTTACTGACCTTCGGCTCCACGCTTGTCATCACCGAAATATCGATAGGCCGGAAGACCAGGCAGAGTCCCCTTACCGCATATGCCCAGTTGAGCAGGAAATGGAAACCTATAGGCCTGTTTTCCTGTATAGTTCCGATGCTGATTCTTCCCTATTACTGTGTTATAGGCGGCTGGGTGCTTAAGTATTTCCTGGTCTTTGTATCAGGAGGCGGATCGACAACCGCTTCGGACGGATACTTTTCATCATTTATATCAGGGGTTTCTTCCCCGATAGTAATGGCCCTTATCTATCTTGCCCTTACCATATTTGTTGTCATAAGCGGAGTGCAAAAGGGAATTGAAAATTTTTCAAAGATCATAATGCCCCTGCTTATTGTCCTCATTATCGTTATCGTAGGCTTTTCCCTTAATATCTCCTACACGGATGAAGCCGGCAATGTACGGACCGGCATGCAGGGACTTAAGGTACTGCTTGTACCGGACCTTTCGAATGTGACTCTGACCTCGCTCCTTACTACGGCAATGGATGCCATGGGGCAGCTTTTCTACAGCTTAAGCGTGGCAATGGGAATACTGATAGCTTACGGGTCCTACATGCCGGATAATGTCAGTATCAGAAGATCGGTATCTCAGATCGAGGTATTCGATACGGGGATAGCCTTTCTGGCAGGTATGATGATCATTCCCGCCGTATACGTTTTCATGGGACGGGAAGGAATGGAAGCTTCCGGCCCGGGACTCATGTTTATTTCACTGCCTATGGTATTTAACAGGATGGGAACTGTCGGATATATAATCGGATGCCTGTTCTTTGCTTTGGTATTGTTCGCTGCACTGACAAGCTCAGTTTCCATACTGGAGGCGATCGTTTCAAGCTTCATGGACAGGTTCGCTATTGACCGAAAGAAGGCGACTGTCATTGAAGGTATTATAGCAGCCGCTTTGGAGATCCTTGTCTGCCTTGGATATAACGTGCTGTATTTTGAATACACACTTCCAAACGGCGCAACTGCCCAGATACTTGATATAATGGATTATATAAGCAACAATCTCCTTATGCCTCTTATATCGATCTTTACCTGCATCCTTATAGGATGGGTATTAAAGCCGGCCGTTGTGATAGACGAGGTCACAAAAAACGGAGAGAAGTTCCGCGGGCGGGGATTGTATACGGTCATGCTTAAGTTCATCGCGCCCCTGCTGCTTATGATTCTCCTGCTTAAGGCTGTTAATATACTGTAATATTATAGGCGGGTGCCGCGGACTGTGAACAAAAAATGAGCACGGTGTTGACTTAAATGATAACAGATGATGACTGATAAAGGATGCACAGATGGAGGATATTGAAAAAATTCAGGATAAAAGAATAAGGTTATCTGTTGCCGGCATATCCTTTGCCGCGGCAGCACTCATCCTTGGTATCGTATTTTGGCGCCTTAAGCTGGTGCCGTTTTCTTTTGCTCCTTCGGCCTCCTGCCTTGCATATGATGACGCATACTTTCAGTTCATCGATTTCCTTGCCCTGTTTAAGGATGTATTATCCGGGAAACAGTCCCTGGGATACAGCTTCAGTAATTATCTCGGGCAGTCGGATTTTGCGCTTTTTACATATTATCTCGGTTCCCCGTTTAACTTATTGCTCGTTTTCTTTGATAAAAGCGCGATCCCTGAGTTTTTTGATATCGTTATACTGTTAAGGTTATCGCTGTGTGCCTTTACCGTTTCATGGTTTTTGTCGGAAAGGTATAAAGGCAGGCTCCCGGTGTATTTTAACGTGCTGCTTTCCGTCGGATACGGGCTCATGCAGTACAACCTGCATCAGGCGTATAACATCAACTATCTTGACGGTATGTACATGCTGCCGCTTATGATGCTGGGCGTTTACAGGACGGTTAAGGATAAGCGTACCGGTCTTTTATCCGTGACCGCAGGTCTTTCGATCCTGTTTAACTGGTATACGGGATGCGTAAACTGCGTATTTTCGTTCTTTTACTTTGTGCTTGAAGCGGTATTTGATCTTATGGAAAGGCCGAAGGAGGAAGTAAGGTACGGCCTGTATCGCCATGTGTTCAACTACGCAAGGGCCATGTTCGCGGGGGTGCTCATATCGGCGGTGTACTTCGTGCCGTCGATGTATGAACTGACGCTTGGCAAGGCGGAAAGCGGGATCGACTGGTACCTGCTTAAGGATTTCCTTAAGGGTGATCCGTTTGAGCTGATAGGGAATTACTACGTAGCTTCCGGCAAGGATGTCGGCGGCATGACCAATACCTTCTTCTGCGGGCTCATAGTACTTATCGGTGTTATCGGCGTATTCAGTATTTCGAAGGATGCCATGCCCTTAAAGCGCAGGCTTGTGTATGCGGGGCTGCTTGTATTTACGGTATTTATGTATTACTTCGGTCCGCTGTATATGCTGTTTTCTCTGCTTAAGCAGTGTGCCGGCCATCAGGGCAGGTATTTATACCTTGGATCCTTTATCTTTGTCTACATGGCGGGACGGTTCTTCTGTCACTTAAGCGATATAAACAGAAAGCAGTTGATCATCTCCGTTTCCGTATGGCTGTTCATCTATGCGGTATTCAGGCTGAGGCACCCCGTATGGGATAAGGCGGCAGTTATATATACGGGGATCGAACTTATCGTACTGTCGGCGCTGTTGCTTGCATACATGCAGGATACGGCCAAAAGGAAGCTGCTCCTTGTCCCTTTGTTCCTGCTTGCATTTGCGGAGCTTGGCGTTAATACATACAGGGTACTTGATATGTATGATGATTACCGTGAGTATCCGGCGGCCGAGTTTGCGAGGTATGAAAGGTCGGAGCAGGAGTTCATCGACCGTATAAAGGCCTATGACGGTGATTTTTACAGGATCAACCGGCTGCAGAACAGGGATATGACGTATAATGCCACTACCGCCAATTACAATGAGGCGCTGGCGTTTGGATACGCATCGGCCGAGGGCTACACTTCAACCCCGCACGGTTCACAGCTTGATTTCTTATCGCGGGGCGGTTACCGCAATGAGGGTGCCACTCCTTCTGTGGTATCGGAAACCTCGGTCATTCCGCTTGATTCTCTGCTTGGAGTAAAGTATATCTTAAGCCCCTTTACGATAAGGGGATATGAGAAGGTGGATGACCTTGCTGATACGAACGGCAAGGATGTATATCTTAATCCCCATGCGCTTCCGGCGGCATTTAAGATAGGCACCGCACCGGCTCCGGTTTATTCGACGGATCCTTTTGAGTACCATCAGGGGCTTGTAAGCTCGCTTACCTGGGTACCGGCATCGTTTTACGAACCGGTTTCGTTTACGGTCAGGGATGAGGAAGGGAAGCGTACCTATGAGCTTGAGCTGTTTGACGGGAACTATGCATTTTTCGGGTATATCCCGTGGAACGACCGTGAGATGGGCGGCACCCACATCGATATAAACGGCAGGATAAAGATGGCCTATTCGGCCTGGAACAGCGAGGATCTGTTTTACATCCCGGTAAAAGAGGGCGAGGATAAGGCTTATGTCACGCTTGACGGGCACATCCCCGATATCATAGAATGCGCAAAGTTTTATGCGCTCGATCTTGATGCGTTTGATAAGGCGGTCGCGCCCCTTAAAGAGGCAGCGCCGGATGAGCTTAAGATAGAAAACGGAAGTGTTTATATAAGGACCGGTGCTTCGGAAGGTCAATACCTGTTTACATCGATACCTGCTGACAGGGGATGGAAGGTTAGGTTAAACGGCAGCGTCATAAAGCCCGAAACGTTTGAAGGCTGTTTTATGATGATACCGCTTGTTGACGGGGATAACGAGATCGTCATGGAATATCACATCCCGTTCCTTCCTGCAGGGATATTCCTTACCTGTGTGGGAGCGGTGCTTGTTTTATACCGTAAAAACGTGTTAAAATCGGGCAGAGGAGGCAATCACAATGGGAACAGTTTTTGTGACGGGACACAGGAATCCGGATCTTGACAGTGTATGCAGCGCATACGGATATGCGGGCCTTATGAACGTGCAGGATGCGGACAATACATATATTCCGGTAAGGTGCGGGCATCTGTCGGACAGCACGAGGAGTATCCTTGAAAAGCTGGATATAGATATTCCCGCATATAAGCGTGATGTATATCCCAGGGTCAGGGATGTTATGTTAAACGCAGATCATAAGATCGATGTGGATGATCCGCTGACGGCCGTGGCAGCAATATATGAAAAGAACAATCCGAGTGCGATACCGGTTTATGAAAATGACGTTTTTTACGGCCTTCTCACTGTGGACGATATCACTAACTGGACGATGCGGGAGTTGTCCGGGAGCAGTAAGATAACTGAGATCCCCAGGGTTAAAGATATCATGACGGATCAGGACGAGGGGTTATCATCGGATGAGTTTTTTGATGAAGCCAGGACTCTTTTGCAGAAATCCAGCAAGAGGGGCCTTGCCGTATATGAAGATGACAGGTATGTCGGGTTCGTGACCAGGAGGTGTTTCCTTAAGGCGCCAGGCTATAATGTGATCCTTGTTGATCATAATGAGCCCGGACAGAGTATAAGGGGAATAGAAACAGCCAATATCGTCGGCATCATAGACCATCACAGGCTGGATGCCATCAAGACAAAACAGCCCATCTTCATATGCGCGGAACCTTTGGGGAGCACCTGTACGATAGTTTACCAGCAATATATTAGGAATAACCGCACTCCGGACAGTGTCATGGCAAAGGTATTGCTTACGGGCATACTGTCGGATACACTCATCTTAAAGAGTCCCACGACGACGGGCGAGGATGTGGTAGCGGCTCATGTACTGGCATCCATATGCAGGGTTGACGTGGATGAATATGGCCTGTCCATGTTCGAAGGAGCCGGCGGGCTTAAGGATAAGGAGCCGATGGCTGCCATTTCTGCCGACTTTAAGTCTTATTCTGAAAACGGTGTGAAGATAGGTATCGGACAGTGCGAAGTTACGACGCTTAATGATCTTAAGGATTATTCGGAGCGATACTTGGAGGCGCTTAACGAGATAAGAAATATGAAGGGCCTTGACTGGGCTGTCCTTATGATCACCGATGTGATACATGAGCACAGTGCGCTTTTATGCACCGACCACAGGGGCAACAGGCATCTGCCTTACAGCCCGGTCGCCAAGAACATATTTGACATGCCGAATGTCATGAGCCGCAAGAAGCAATTGCTGCCTGAGATCATCCATGCCGTCGGGGTTCAATGACGTAATTTACATAAGATATTCACATAAGAAATTCACATAAAATAAGTCACTTTTAGTGCAAAAAAAACAGTTGGATATAATCCCCATATGATGTTATAATCGAGGTTGCTTTAAGAGGCTTGTATTTAAAACGGAGCATCGTTTATGTCCAAATTTACCTGTGGACGCAGTTATTAAAGCACCGGAACTTACGGTAAAAAGCCGTCTCCGGCTGCAGGTAAGGATAAGGCAGGGTTTATTATGTCGGTTTGCCTAAACGATCCGTTTATGCAGGCTTATTGCTTATGGCAATGGAACTTACGGTCAGCAACCGTCCCCGACTGCCGGAATCATCTGGCACGGTTTTTGTCATATGCACAATTACTCTATTATTTTTGGAGGAAAAACGGAAATGAAGAAACAGGAACTATTAAGGAGGCTGGGAAAGGTAATAACAGGTGTCGGTGCGTTCGCGCTCGCCGGTGCACTGTTTATTGTTCCCGCTAAAGCAGATGTAATATCTGACGGAGCTGCTGATTATGCAAAGGGTCTTGCATATCTTCAGCAGATCAAAGCCAGGACGGAAGCAGCAGCGGCAGCCCAGGATGCGGCAGCAGCAGCCGACATAGCAAGGGGTCAGGCTTATCTTGACCAGATCTTTGCTTCTACGGCTACAGCGGCAGCAGCAAGGGATGCACAGGCACTCGACGGGCTTACAAAGGGTGCTGCATACCTGCAGTCGATCAACGAAGCGACAGCGAAGGCAGCAGCAGCAAGGGATGCACAGGCACTTGACGGACTTACAAAGGGTCAGGCATACCTTCAGTCAATCAACGAAGCAACAGCAAAAGCAGCAGCAGCAAGGGATGCACAGGCACTTGACGGACTTTTAAAGGGCCAGGCATACCTTCAGTCAATTAACGAAGCAACAGCGAAGGCAGCAGCAGCAAGGGATGCACAGGCACTTGACGGACTTACAAAGGGCGCTGCATACCTTCAGTCAATAAACGCAGCAACTGCAAAGGGCGCAGCAGACAGGGATGCTAAGATCGTAAAGGCAGCCGAGAGGGAGATCGCTTACCTCAATGCTGTAAATCCTTCACTTGTTCCGCCTACGGCAGTTAGCCTTGAAAAGGAATTTGCATGGCTTAACAGCATCAACGAGTCAACAGTTAAGGCATGGACGGCAAGGGATGCACAGGCAGCAGCAGCAGGCCAGGCAGGACTTGTATACCTTAACGGTATCAATGCTAAGACAGTAGCAGCATGGACAGCAAGGGATGCTAAGGCAGCAGCAGCAGGTGCAGCAGGACTTGCATACTTGAACGGTATTAACGTATCAACTGTAGCAGGACAGCAGTTCATTAAGAATCAGGCATTAAACGGAGCGGCAAGGGGACTTGCTTATCTACATTCAATACATGTAGCAAACGGCTTAGCAAGCTAAGTCAAAAAACTCCGTTTTTTTCCAAAATAATTATCCGTTCCTTCCAAACGGAAATTTAAAAATTTGGTCCGGCGAAACGACACAGTCGTTTAGCCGGGCCTTTTTTGATGTAATTGTAAAAGAGCCACAATAATGGTAATATAGTAAAATATAAGGAACTCAGTACACTACGGACAGGTTCAATGTCTGATACCCCTTGCTCCACGGTCCGGCATAAACTATAATAGGGTGTGACTTAAAGTATACACCGGTAGGAGGAAATTATGAAAAAGAGAATATTTGCTTTGTTTTTGATGATGACTATGGTCTTATGTCTTGCAGGCTGCGGCGGCAAGGCGGGCGGTGCCGGGAAGAAGTGGATAATAGCCACCGATACGGCATTCAAGCCTTTTGAGTACACCGATGACAGCGGTAAATTTGTAGGTATTGACGTTGACATCCTTGATGCCGTAGCAAAGGATCAGGGATTTGATTACGAGCTTCAGAGCCTCGGCTGGGATGCATCCATAGCAGCTTGTCAGGCCGGACAGGCTGACGGCCTTATAGCAGGCGCATCCATTACCGACGAGCGCAAGTCATCGGGCTGGATCTTCTCGGACGGTTACTATGATGCGAATCAGTGCCTTGCGGTTGAGGCATCTTCAAGCATCAGCGGATTTGCCGATTTAAGCGGTAAGTCGGTTGCTGTAAAGACAGGTTCCATGAGTGCCGAATATGCCGAGAGCATTGCCGATCAGTACGGATTTACGGTTACATATTTTGAGGATTCACCCACAATGTATCAGGCTGTAGTCGGCGGACAGGCAGCCGGATGTATCGATGATACTCCGATCATGGCCGCAAACATAAAGGACGGCGGTCTTTCCATGAAACTGGTGGACGGTACCGGCAATGAGTCGGCGGCTTACGGCTTTGCCGTTTTCAATCCTGCCAATCAGGAACTTGTGGATATGTTCAACAAGGGACTTAAAAATATTAAGGAGAACGGGACTTACGACGCTATACTCGCTAAGTACCTTGGTTAATACGGCTTTATGGTTAGGATAATAACTGTTTACGGAGGATTGTTGTTAACAGCCCTGGGGCGAACACTTCTGCTCGCCCTTTTGGGGCTTTTCTTTGCGTGTATCATCGGTCTGTTTTTCGGCATGTTAAGCGTTTTAAAGAACAGGGCGTGCAACATCATATCCCAGGTTTTTGTTGACGTTATCCGAGGAGTGCCGATGATCGTACTCGCTTTTTTCATTTATTTCGGTGTACCATATCTGTTCAACACGATAATCGGCGGGTTTAATATAACCCTGACCGCACTTCAGGCAGGTACTGCCTGTCTTGCACTTAATTGCGGTGCCTATATGTCCGAGATCATCAGGGCGGGCATACAGTCGGTTGATAAGGGCCAGATGGAGGCGGCCAGGTCGCTTGGACTCTCATACGGCAAGGCCATGAAAAAGGTTGTGCTCCCCCAGGCCATACGTACGATGATACCGAGCATAATAAACCAGTTCATCATAACCCTTAAGGATACGTCCATCCTTTCGGTCATCGGTTTCCCGGAGCTCGTAAACACTGCAAAGAACGTGCAGGCAAATACTTTCATGGCATTCCAGACCTGGGCGATAGTGGGCGTTATGTACCTTATCGTTATCACGATCCTGTCAAGGAGTGCCAAGCTGCTCGAGAGGAGGCTGAATGTTGGACGCTAACGGAGTTGTGAACAAGATACACGTTGAAAACTTAAAAAAGAATTTTGGCTCCCTTGAGGTGCTTAAGGATATATCGCTCGACATCCGTGAGGGCGAGGTAGTTGTTGTTATAGGTCCGTCGGGTTCAGGAAAATCCACGCTCCTTCGCTGCTTTAACAGGCTTGAGGAGGCAACGGCCGGAAAGATAGTCGTTGACGGTATCGATATAACCGACAGGAAGGTCAATATAAACAAAGTCAGGGAAAACATAGGCATGGTGTTCCAGCATTTTAACCTGTTCAACAATATGAACATACTGGACAACATGACTTTAGCACCTACCCAGTTAAATAAATGTTCAAAGGATGAGGCTGTTGCAAAGGCAAAGGCCATGCTTGAAAGGGTGGGACTTATCGACAAGGCTGACAGCTATCCCTCGCAGCTGTCCGGCGGTCAGAAGCAGAGGGTGGCGATAGCGCGGGCACTGTGCATGGAGCCTGATATCATGCTTTTCGATGAGCCTACTTCGGCCCTTGATCCCGAGATGGTGGGTGAGGTGCTTAAGGTAATGAAGGACTTAACACAGGGCGGCATGACGATGGTCATCGTTACGCATGAGATGGGTTTCGCAAGGGAAGTAGCCGACCGCGTCATCTTCATGGACGGCGGATACATAGTTGAACAGGGAACGCCCGAGGAGGTGCTCCTTAATCCGAAGGAAGCCCGTACGATCGATTTTCTTGACAAGGTGCTCTAAAGCGTTTGATTTAAACGGAGGCTCGTTATGAAGAATATCATCACGATAAGCCGTCAGTTCGGTGCGGGCGGCGGCCGGATAGGAAGGGCGGTGGCCAAACGTCTTGGCTATTATTATTGCGACAAGGACGTGATAATACGCTCGGCCATGGAATCATCGAATCTTTCGCCTGCGGATTTCCGTATATATGACGAGAAGGTCCCCTTCAGCTTCGGATTCGGGCAGAGCCTTTTCGATTTTTACAACAAACCTCTCAATGAGCAGCTTTTTGAGGCTCAGAAGGAGGCTATACGCAAGGTGGCCGAGAAGCGCAACTGTGTCATCGTGGGGCGGAATGCAAACGTGGTCCTTAAGGATTTTGACCACAGCCTTCATGTGTTCATTTCGGCATCCGATTATTTCAGGATACAGAACCTAAAGGAGCTTATGCCCGATCAGTCCGAGGAAAAGATACTCGAAAAGATGAAATCCGTTGACAGGATACGTAAGAAATACTGTACATTTTATACGAATACCGTGTTCGGAGATGTAAAGTATTACGACCTGTCGCTTAAAAGCTCGTCACTTGGCATTGAAACATGCGTGGATATAATATGCTCGATCGCAGGATCGGAATCCGGAACTTAAGGTTTTCCGGATACGGGGTGGCTTATGGCGGAAAAGATAAAGCAGTGGCTGGGGCTTGAGAAACACGACCCCTATATAAACGATTATGTCGAGGAAACGAATATGCGCTCGATGAAGTATATGTGCGCGTTCGTTATCTTCGTTGAGGCCTGGATGATCCTTCGCATCGTCAAGATGACGCTCTTTGGCGGCGAGGAGAGGACTGTCGAGTGGATAGTGGTGCATTTCAGGCTCTACATAGTACTGCTTTTGGCATCCATCGCCATGATGTGGTATGCCATAACCTATAAAAACGGCCGTAAGCGTACGCACAGCGTGACTCTTATATGGAAGGTCGTATATACTGCCATATGTGCCGGATTTGGGATGTATGTATCATATCTTGATTATATAAAGGGCGAACAGGTTATGAGCTTCCTTACCATGATCCTGTTTGTTGCCTGCCTTATCGTATGGCGTCCGTTCATATCGCTCATCATACTTACCGTTTCATACGGATCGTTCTATTATGTCTGTAACCGCGCCGTTCCGGCAACCATAGCCACCAACGTAAATATGTTCACGACCTATGTTGCCATGCTCATGGTAAGCCTAGGCAACTACAGGCAGCGTATGTCGGAAGCATTAAAGGATAAGGGGCTTGAGGAACTGTCCAATACGGATGATATCACGAATATCTCAAATATGCGGCATTTCAGGCGTACTGCCAAAGCTATGCTTAAAGAAGCGGCGGATTCCGGCAGGCAGCTTGTGCTCATCTATTTTGATATCGTTAATTTCAAGGCTTATAACGAACGCTACGGCTTCCGAGGGGGAAATGCCCTCCTTGAAAAGATAGCGCACGCCATAATCGATACCTTTGAGGGAGGCGAGGCTGCGAGGCTGTCGGATGACCATTTTGTCGTGCTTGCGGATGAGGATCATCCCGAGGACAGGGTCGAGATGCTTCAGGATAAGATAGCCGATATACGCGGCGATGTGTTCCTGAAGCTTAAGGCAGGTATTTATAAGACCGACGGCTTAAAGGCTGACGGAAGCGGGATCGAGGATATAAGCATACTGTGCGACCGCGCGAGGTTTGCGGTAAAGAGCATCAAGGAAAAGACGGATGTATCGTACTGTCTGTATGATGAAAGGCTTGATGAGCAGCAGCGCAGGAAACACTACATAGTAAACCACATCGATGAGGCCGTAAGGGAAGGCTATATTAAGGTGTATTACCAGCCGATAATCGATGTTTCGTCGGGCCGTGTATGTGCGCTTGAAGCACTGGCGCGCTGGCAGGATCCGGATCTTGGCCTGTTATCGCCTGCCGAGTTTATCGACACACTTGAGGAATACAGGGAGATCCACAAGCTAGACGCCTGTGTTATAGGGCGCGTCCTTAAGGATCATGTTGCGGCCGTCGGTGAGGGCAGGGTATGCGTTCCCGTGTCGGTCAACTTATCACGGCTTGATTTTGAGTTATGCGATGTGGCCCGTATGATAAACGACCTTATCGCGGAATATGATGTTGACAGGAAATACCTTGAGATCGAGATCACCGAGAGTGCACTCTCAAGGAATGCCGCCGCCCTTAACAAGGCGATAGACAGCTTAAGGATAGCCAAGCATAACCTGTGGCTTGATGATTTCGGCGCCGGTTATTCATCGTTTAACGTGCTCAAGGATTACAGCTTCGATGTGCTTAAGATCGATATGAAGTTCCTTGAGAATTTCGGCAAGAGCGACAGGCTCTCGCCCATACTTAAGTCGATAATCGGCCTCTGCAGCGAGCTTAAGATGGTTTCCCTTGCGGAAGGCGTTGAAACAGAGGAGGAATATGAATTCTTAAAGGAAAACGGCTGCGGAAGGATGCAGGGCTACCTGTTCTCAAGGCCGGTTCCCATTGAGGAAGTATATGCGATGTTTGATGACGGACGATTGAAGGCATAGGTTAATTATTTTTTACGATGTGCCGATATATACTGTGAAAGTATCTTTATCGTTACTATCGGCCCACGGCAGGGACGGCTTATATCCACGGAGGGATGATATGCGCATTAATACACAGTCGTATAATCTCATAAATCAGATGTATAATAATCCGGCCGGCGTAAGCTCTAAAACACAGGCAGGGCTTATAAAGCAGGGAAACAGTAAGCTTACCGGCGGATGGAGTCAGGGAAGCGCAACGCTTGAGCTTGATTCCAAAACTTCCGTAAGGAAGCAGATGCAGGAGCAGCTGCGCGAACTGTTTGAGAAGGAACGTACCAAACAGGCGGAGGCGCTTAAGGATAATGCCAATGCGGTCACGGGAACCGAGGAAAAGGACGATAAGGAGGATAAGCTCCTAAACAGCGCCAATACATACAATTTCAAGGAAGTATCCAATAAGATAATGCGCGCAAAGACATCCGTAAGCGCCGGTCAGGCGGTAGTCGCGGCAAGGCGTAAGATAAGTGAGCTTCGGCGCAAGCTGTCAATGGATACGGATAATGATGATCTGCAGCTGGCACTTACCCATGCAAGGAAGATGGAAATAGTGGCCTCGCGTAAGAAAAACAACTTAGAGCTTGAGGAAATGGCGGAAAACACCCGTAAGCGGGATGAGCAGTTAAAAACCCTGCAGGACAGCGCCTCAAGCCTTAAGAATGATGAGATCGAGGCAGTCAAGGATAAGATAACCGACGAGCAGCTTAAGAACATCGAGGAGCAGTCCGAGATATCGCGTGAGGAAGCAAGGCAGAACCGCGAGAAATTAAACGAGAAGATAGAAGAGTCAAGGGAACTTACGGAGCAGATGATGGAAAGCACCGAGGAGCTGACGGATGAGTTGAGCGACGCCGAGGGTGAGATGCTCCGTGAGATGTCCGAAATGCTCGATGCGATGGAAGTTATAGATCCTCACATGAGTGAGGAGGAATTAAACAAGTTAAAGACAAAGCACCGCCTTTCCGAGAACAAGGCACTGATGAAGGCCGATCTTGATTATCTTAAGGGTGTGTTCAAGGAGCTTGATGTAAAGGGTGCG
>JAFZOS010000033.1 GCA_017550535.1 Lachnospiraceae bacterium | reverse complement strand
GGGCATGCCATAACCTCCAACGCAGACACGGGGACGGTTCTTCCGTCTGGTTTATCGCTAAACCAGACGGAAGAACCGTCCCCATGTCTGAATATATCTAAACTTTATTCTTCTGTCTCTTCTTCGGCCTCGGTGTCGAGTTCCTCGTCTATCAGTTCCTCTTCCTCAAGAAGTTCCTCATCTTCGAGAAGCTCTTCATCGTCATCAATAAGATCGGCGTCTTCTGCAGCCGGAGCGGGTTCCTCAACCCTTGAAGCGTCCGCTATCGAAGTATCGAGCATTGTATCACGGTACCTCCTCATACCGGTACCTGCCGGGATGAGCTTACCGATTATGACATTTTCTTTAAGTCCGATGAGCGGATCGACCTTGCCCTTAATCGCCGCTTCGGTGAGCACCTTCGTCGTCTCCTGGAAGGATGCAGCCGACATGAACGAATTGGTGGCAAGCGATGCCTTCGTGATACCGAGGATTATCTGGCTGCCCTCTGCGGGCTCCTTGCCCTCGGCAACGAGTGCCTCATTTATATCATCAAGATCGAGTGCATCAACAAGTGTGCCGGGAAGGAAATCCGAATCGCCGTTATTCTCTATGCGGACTTTCTTAAGCATCTGACGCACGATAACCTCGATATGCTTATCGTTGATCTCAACACCCTGGAGCCTGTACACACGCTGAACCTCGCGGAGCATGTAATCCTGAACCGCCCTGATACCCTTTATCTTAAGGATGTCATGAGGATTTACACTACCGTCGGTAAGAACGTCACCCGCTTCAATAAGCTGGCCTTCCGGATTGTCATCGATCTTTGCCCTTGAACCGTAAGGTATAAGGTATGTCTTGATCTCGCCGGTTTCCTCGTTGGTGACTACAACTTCCTTCTTCTTCTTGGTATCCTTGATAACAGCGCGTCCCGCGATCTCGGATATAATGGCAAGTCCCTTAGGCTTCCTTGCCTCAAACAACTCCTCGACACGGGGAAGACCCATCGTGATATCATCACCGGCAACACCACCGGTATGGAAAGTACGCATCGTAAGCTGTGTACCGGGCTCACCGATCGACTGCGCTGCTATGATACCTACGGCTTCACCGACCTGAACGGCTTCACCCGTAGCCATGTTCGCACCGTAGCACTTAGAGCAGATTCCGTTGTGGCAGCGGCATGTAAGTATGGTACGTATCTTAACGCCCTTGGATAACTGCCTTCCGTCCTCTCCGGTTGCGGTGAACAATACTCCGTCTTCATCAACACCCTCTTCAAGCACGCGTTCGGCACGCCTGGGGTTGATCATGTGATTCTTCTTAACAAGGACTTCGCCCTTTGCATTCTTGATATCCTCGCATGCATAGCGGCCGAGTATCCTGTCCTTTAAGTTTTCTATCGTTTCCTTGCCATCCTTGAATGCCCTTACATACATTCCGGGAAGCTCATCAACGCCTTCGCAGCAATCCTGCTCGCGGATGATGAGTTCCTGTGATACGTCGACAAGACGTCTTGTAAGGTAACCCGAGTCGGCTGTACGAAGCGCCGTATCCGACAGACCTTTACGTGCACCGTGAGCTGACATGAAATACTCAAGAACGTCAAGACCTTCACGGAAGTTCGACTTGATGGGAAGCTCGATCGTACGTCCCGTCGTATCGGCCATAAGTCCGCGCATACCTGCAAGCTGCTTGATCTGCTGGTTACTACCACGGGCTCCCGAGTCAGCCATCATGAAGATGTTATTGTATTTATCAAGTCCGTCAAGAAGCACCTTTGTAAGCGCTTCATCGGTCTCATGCCATGCCTGGATGACACCCTTGTAACGCTCCTCGTCGGTGATAAGACCCCTCTTGTAGTTACGTGTGATCGTATCAACCGTCGACTGAGCCTGCGCAAGCATTTCAGCCTTCTTTGCGGGCACCGTCATATCCGAGATCGAAACCGTCATGGCTGCCTGGGTTGAATACTTGTAACCCATTGCCTTGATGTGGTCGAGCACCTCGGCTGTCCTTGTTGCTCCGTAATTGTTGATGACCTTCTCAAGTATCTGCTTAAGATGCTTCTTGCCTACGTGGAAGTCGATCTCAAGCGCAAGCATGCTTGCCGGATCATTCTCGTCACGCTTAACAAAACCAAGGTCCTGCGGAAGGATCTCGTTAAATATAAGACGTCCGAGCGTTGTATTGATGATACCGGATACCTTGCTGCCGTCGGAAAGCTCCTTCTCCATGCGGACATTGATCCTCTGATGGAGGGTGATCTCACCGTTCTCGTATGCGAGCAGCGCCTGGTTCATCGAATGATAATAACGGCCGAGCAGATCAACGAAGCGGCAGGTTACCCACCTGTCACGGTCGGCATCTACACAAACCCTTAAATAGGTATCCCTGGTAAGAGGCTCACCCTTGGGTGCCTTCTTACCCTTTGCAAGTGCTGCCTGATAATCGTTGTATGCCTTTATCGCCTCGTCAACGCTTGCGTATTCAAGCGTAACTTCCTCGTTAAAGTCGGGATCTGCGGCGTAATCCTTGTATTTGTTCATGGTAAGGTAGTAGATACCGAGTACCATATCCTGCGAAGGAACAGCCACGGGACCGCCGTCCGAAGGCTTAAGCAGGTTGTTGGGTGAAAGGAGCAGGAACCGGCACTCGGCCTGAGCCTCCACCGAAAGCGGAAGATGGACAGCCATCTGGTCGCCGTCAAAGTCGGCATTGTAAGCGGTACATACGAGCGGATGAAGCTTTATAGCCTTACCTTCGACAAGTATGGGCTCAAACGCCTGGATACCGAGCCTGTGAAGTGTAGGAGCACGGTTAAGCATTACAGGATGCTCCTTGATAACTTCCTCGAGCACGTCCCAAACCTCGGGACGGAGCCTCTCGACCATCTTCTTTGCATTCTTTATATTATGCGATGTTCCGTTTGCAACAAGCTCCTTCATAACGAAGGGCTTGAACAGTTCGATAGCCATCTCCTTCGGAAGTCCGCACTGATAAATCTTAAGCTCGGGACCAACGACGATAACCGAACGGCCCGAATAATCGACACGCTTACCGAGAAGGTTCTGCCTGAAACGTCCGGACTTACCCTTGAGCATATCCGAAAGTGACTTAAGAGCCCTGTTGCCGGGTCCCGTTACGGGACGTCCGCGCCTGCCGTTATCGATAAGTGCATCAACCGCTTCCTGGAGCATCCTCTTCTCGTTACGAACGATGATATCGGGCGCGCCGAGCTCAAGGAGCCTCTTAAGACGGTTGTTCCTGTTTATTATCCTTCTGTAAAGATCGTTAAGATCCGAAGTTGCAAAACGTCCGCCGTCAAGCTGTACCATGGGACGAAGATCGGGCGGGATGACCGGGATCGCATCCATTATCATCCACTCGGGCTTATTGCCCGAACCGCGGAAGGCTTCAACAACCTCGAGCCTCTTTATTATCTTGGCCCTCTTCTGACCCGTAGAATCCTTGAGCGCCTCCTTAAGTTCAACGCTCTCGGCATCAAGATCGATCGCCATGAGCAGCTCCTTAACTGCCTCGGCGCCCATGCCCACGCGGAACTTTGTACCGTGTGTGGCCCTTGCATCCTGATACTCCTTCTCGGACAGTACCTGCTTATACTTAAGCTCGGTATCGGCGGGATCAAGTACTATATAATTTGCAAAGTACAATACCTTTTCAAGTGTCCTTGGTGATAAGTCAAGGATAAGGCCCATACGGCTCGGGATACCCTTGAAATACCATATATGCGATACGGGTGCGGCCAGTTCGATGTGGCCCATGCGCTCACGGCGGACATTTGCCTTTGTTACCTCAACTCCGCAGCGGTCGCAGATAACGCCCTTATAACGTATCTTCTTGTACTTACCGCAATGACACTCCCAGTCCTTGCTGGGTCCAAATATCTTTTCACAGAACAGGCCGTCCTTCTCGGGCTTTAATGTCCTGTAATTGATGGTCTCGGGCTTCTTGACCTCACCCCTTGACCATTCCCTTATTCTTTCGGGTGATGCCAGTCCTATCTTGATCGCGTCAAAGGTGATGGGCTGGTATCCTTCTTTATTCATATCCGGCATTTTTATCCCTCCAAAGTATAATGTAAGAAATACTCCGTATTTCTTTTGAACACGCTCGCCGCTAAGGCATCATAAGGAATCCACCACTTCGTGGTACCCCTTATGATCAATCATCGCCGTAGTCGTCATCCACGAAGTCATCTTCTTCGTAAACTTCCTCTTCGACCGCAACGAGCTCTTCGTTCTCATCGAACTCCTGGGTTGTGTAACCCTTGCCCGCGAATGATTCTTCATTCTTGTAATTACGGGAATCACCTTCTATTACCGAACGGAGGTCAGTGTCTGCGTAGTCCGTGGACTCGACGATCTCAACCTCTGTATTGTCATCGCGAAGGACCCTCATATCAAGTCCGAGCGACTGAAGCTCCCTTAAAAGAACCTTGAAGGATTCGGGGATTCCTGCCTCCGGTATGTTTTCGCCCTTGATGATCGCTTCGTAGGTCTTTACACGTCCCACAACATCATCGGACTTAACCGTCAGGATCTCCTGGAGTGTGTAGCTTGCGCCGTATGCCTCAAGGGCCCACACTTCCATCTCACCGAAACGCTGGCCGCCGAACTGGGCCTTACCGCCGAGGGGCTGCTGTGTTACCAGTGAGTAAGGACCGGTCGAACGTGCATGGATCTTATCATCAACCAGGTGATGGAGCTTAAGATAATGCATGTGTCCGATCGTTACCGGATTGTCGAAGTACTCACCGGTACGTCCGTCACGCAGGCGTACCTTACCGTCACGCCTTATCGGAACACCCTTCCACAGTGCGCGATGGTCCCTGTTCTCCGACAGATATTCAAATACTTCGGGGAGGAGCTCGGATTTATGTTTCTTCTCAAACTCCTTCCACTCAAGATTAACGTAGTCATTTGCAAGATCGAGCGTATCCTGGATATCATCCTCGTTTGCGCCGTCAAAGACGGGGGTCGCAACGTTAAAGCCCAAGGCCTTTGCGGCAAGCGAAAGATGTATCTCAAGGACCTGACCGATATTCATACGTGAAGGCACGCCCAGGGGATTTAATACGATGTCAACGGGGCGTCCGTTGGGAAGATAAGGCATATCCTCAACGGGAAGCACACGTGAAACAACACCCTTGTTACCGTGACGACCGGCCATCTTATCGCCGACCGAGATCTTTCTCTTCTGGGCAATGTATATACGTACGGATTCGTTAACTCCGGGCGGAAGCTCGTCTCCGTTCTCCCTCGTAAATATCTTGGCATCCACAACGATACCGTACTCACCGTGAGGAACCTTAAGGCTGGTATCCCTTACTTCCCTTGCCTTCTCACCGAAGATCGCACGAAGCAGCCTCTCCTCGGCGGTAAGCTCGGTCTCACCCTTTGGTGTTACCTTACCTACAAGGATATCTCCCGCACGGACCTCGGCACCTATACGGATGATGCCGCGCTCGTCAAGATCCTTAAGAGCTTCCTCACCGACACCGGGAACATCCCTTGTTATCTCCTCGGGACCAAGCTTTGTATCCCTGGCCTCGGCCTCATGCTCCTCGATGTGTACCGATGTGTATATATCTTCCTGAACGAGGCGCTCACTTAACAGAACAGCATCCTCATAGTTGTAGCCTTCCCATGTCATGAACGCGATAAGGGGATTCTTACCGAGTGCCATCTCACCGTTGTGGGTGGAAGGACCGTCGGCGATCACCTGACCTGCTTCAACATGCTCACCCTTAACAACGATGGGCTTCTGGTTGTAACAGTTGCTCTGGTTGGAACGCATGAACTTGGTAAGATGGTAGGTTTCCTTCGTACCGTCGTCATAGGTCATCTGTATCTCATCGGAAACCGCACGGTCTACCGTTCCGGATTTCTTAGCGATAACACATACGCCTGAATCGACTGCTGCCTTGGGCTCCATACCCGTTCCTACGACCGGCTCCTCGGTTATAAGAAGCGGAACCGCCTGACGCTGCATGTTAGAACCCATGAGGGCACGGTTGGCATCGTCATTCTCAAGGAAAGGAATGAGCGCCGTAGCTACCGAGAACACCATCTTGGGCGACACATCCATGAACTCAAACATGGACCTGTCGTACTCCTGTGTCTCCTCCCTGTAACGACCGGATACCGTATTCCTTAAGAAATGTCCTTCATCATCCAGGGGCTCGTTAGCCTGAGCAACATGGTAATTATCCTCTTCGTCGGCCGTCATGTATACGACCTCATCCGTAACAACCGGATTCTCGGGATCGGATTGATCTATCTTCCTGTAAGGCGCTTCAACAAAACCGTATTCATTGATGCGCGCATAGCATGCAAGCGAGTTGATAAGACCGATGTTGGGTCCTTCAGGTGTCTCAATGGGACACATCCTGCCGTAGTGAGAATAATGTACGTCGCGGACCTCGAATCCTGCACGGTCCCTTGACAGACCGCCGGGACCAAGGGCTGACAGACGACGCTTATGCGTAAGCTCACCCAGAGGATTGTTCTGATCCATGAACTGAGACAGCTGGGATGAACCGAAGAATTCCTTAACAGCGGCCGTTACCGGCTTGATGTTAATCAGCTGCTGAGGTGAAATACCCTCAAGGTCCTGGGTTGTCATCCTTTCGCGTACCACCCTTTCAAGCCTTGAGAGACCTATGCGGTACTGATTCTGCAAAAGCTCTCCCACAGCCCTGATACGACGGTTGCCGAGGTGATCGATATCATCATCCTTGCCGATGCCGTATTCAAGATGGATGTTATAGTTAATGGAAGCAATGATATCTTCCTTTGTAATATGCTTCGGAATAAGTTCGTGCACGCTGCGGTGGATCGCTTCGCCCAAAGCTTCGGCATCCTCGGAATACTCATCCAGGATCTGCCTTAATACCGGATAGTAAACAAGTTCGGTTATGCCAAGATCCTTAGGATTGCAGTCAACAAAATTAGTTATGTCAACCATCATGTTGGAAAGGATCTTAACGTTGCGTTCCTCGGTTTTTACATATACATAAGGAACGGCCGCGTTCTGTATTGCGTCCGCAAGCTCGGCATCAACCTTTGTGCCTGCTTCGGCAAGTACCTCGCCCGTAAGCGTGTCAACAACGTCCTCGGCCAGTATCTGATGACGGATACGGTTCCTGAACGCCAACTTTTTATTGAACTTATAACGTCCCACCTTTGCAAGGTCATACCTCCTTGCATCGAAGAACATAAGATTTATAAGGCTTTCCGCACTTTCAACCGTGAGCGGCTCGCCGGGACGTATCTTCCTGTATAATTCAAGAAGACCCTCCTGATAGTTGGTAGCCGAATCCTTACCGAATGAAGCAAGGATCTTGGGCTCATCACCGAACAGATCAAGGATCTCCTCATTTGTTCCTATACCAAGTGAACGGATGAGCACGGTAACGGGAACCTTCCTGGTCCTGTCAACGCGCACAAAGAACACATCGTTGGAATCGGTTTCGTATTCCAGCCATGCGCCGCGGTTGGGGATAACGGTGGATGAGAACAGCTTCTTGCCGAATTTATCATGGCTTATCGCATAATAAATACCCGGCGAACGGACAAGCTGACTGACGATTACACGCTCGGCACCGTTGATAACGAAAGTACCGGTAGCGGTCATAAGCGGAAGATCGCCCATGAATATCTCATGCTCGATGATCTTGTCGTCCTGCTTATTGTACAGCCTGACCTTTACCTTAAGGGGGGCGGCATAGGTCGCATCGCGTTCCTTACACTCCTCGATGGAATACTTAACGTCATCCTCGCACAGTACAAAATCAACAAATTCAAGGCTTAAATGATCGCTGTAATCCGTGATCGGTGATATGTCGTCGAATACTTCCCTAAGACCCTCATCCAGAAACCACTTATAGGAATCCTTCTGGACCTCAATAAGATTGGGCATCTCCAAGACTTCTTTCCTCTTGGAAAAGCTCATACGCGAACTTTTTCCGGCGGACACCGGACGTATCCTGTTCTTTTCCATTGACGTATTCACCCCGTTATATTTTAGTCGTCATGCCGCAGAAGCCCCGATTTTACGGGAAAAATCACCCTGCCGCGACCCTTGTGACACTAAAACAAGAGCCTGTGATTCCACAATAACGCATTGTCCATGATACCACAAGCTCTTGAATTAAGTCAAGATATTTTTTATTTATTTTTGTTTCTTTTGAAACCGTGTAAAGGATCTGATTACTTAAGAGTAACCTTAGCGCCTTCAGCCTCAAGCTTAGCCTTGATGTCCTCAGCCTCTTCCTTGCTTGCCTGCTCCTTAACCATCTTAGGTGCAGAATCAACAAGATCCTTAGCTTCCTTAAGTCCGAGACCTGTTGCCTCACGAACTACCTTGATGACCTTAACCTTGTTAGGACCTACCTCAGTAAGCTCTACATCAAACTCGGTCTTCTCTTCGCCTGCTGCTGCGCCTGCGTCACCGCCTGCTGCCGCTGCAACTACAACGCCTGCTGCTGCAGATACGCCGAACTCCTCTTCACAAGCCTTAACGAGATCGTTAAGCTCAAGTACGGTTAACTCTTTAATAGCATCAATGATTTCTGCTGTTGATAACTTAGCCATTCTTATTTACCTCCGTTAATATTCGAATTGATTATTCTGCTGCTTCTTCTGTTTTTGCTTCCTCAGCCGGTGCTTCCTCAGCTGCGGGTGCCTCTTCAGCCTTTGCTTCCTCAGCGGGTGCTGCTGCTTCGGCAGGAGCTTCCTCAGCCTTAGCTTCCTCGGCTGCAGGTGCTGCTTCCTCGGCCGGTGCTTCTTCCTTTGCAGGAGCTTCACACTCGGATGCGCCGCCCTTTTCAGCCAGCTGATTCATAACGCGTGCAAAGTTTGCGATAGGTGACTGGATAGAACCAAGCAACTTGGAAAGAAGTTCCTCCCTTGAAGGGATGCTTGCGATCTGACCGATCCCCTTGGCGTCGTAGAAAACACCTTCAACAACTCCACCCTTAAGCTCAAGGGCCGGTGCTGTTTTTGCGAACTTCGAAAGTACCCTTGCAGGAGCCGTTGCATCTTCCTTACTGATGGCAACCGCGCTGGGACCCTCAAGAAGAGGAGCAAGCGACTCAAAATCGGTGTCCTTGAATGCGAAGTTCATCATCGTGTTCTTGTAAACCTTGTAAGTGATGCCTGCTTCCCTTAACTGCTTCCTGAGCTGTGTATCCTGCTCAACAGTAAGGCCGCGGTAGTCAACCAGTACGACAGACTGTGCTCCGTCGATATTACCGGCGATCTCATCAATCACAGGTTTCTTGAGTTCAACCTTAGCCATTTTTTTACCTCCTTTTAGAATTATATGCCGAATAAGAGGTATCGTAATATTAGAAAAACCCCTTTCCGAAGAACGGAAAGAGGCTATATATCCATAACTCTCTGATTCTCCTCGGCAGGCGATACGCTTACGCCTTTCGGCACCTGCTGTCTTCGGCATGGTCAAAGCGACCTTGTTCAAAATATCATATCATCATGTTCATGTCAAGGATTATTTCAGACAACTGCGAAGTACTCACGTCCGTCTATCACGCCGTCCGTGATGTCGACCCTTACCAGTTTCTTTTCACCGGGTGCAAGAGTCACTTTTTCAAATCCGACAAGGACCTTTTCGGGTTCATCCTGCTTACCTTTCATATATACGAGCACCGATACCTTTCCTTCCCTGCTGCCGGTGTTCTTAACGCTGCAGTTATAGGCATCCGATTCCAAATCAACGCTGCCCTGCTCACATTCGAACGTGGTATATGAAAGTCCGTATCCGAACGGGAACTGCGGAGTTTCGCCGAATTTGTCAACGTAGCGGTAACCCACGTATATGCCGTCCTTGTATTCTACCCTGTCGCGGCTTCCGTACTCGCCGATCGCATGGGCCGAGCACTGAGACAGATCCTTATAGAACGTCTCGGGCAGCCTTCCGGAAGGATTCACATCACCGAAGAGAACCTCAGCGATCGCGGTGCCGCCTTCCATACCGCCGTACCAGCCCCATAAAACAGCATGTGCATCATCTATCCACTCACTCATTTTAAGCACGCTGCCCGCAGTAAGTACGATCACCATATCCGGACGTATCTTAAGCAGCTCCTTAATAAGGATATCCTGTTCATAAGGAAGGTTAATGTCCTTCCTGTCATCGCCCTCGCTGTCATGTCCCGGAACATGATCGGATCCGCCGACATAGATTATATGATCGTATTCCTTTGCCGCCTCAAGTGCTTCCTTACGAAGCGATACCCGGAGCTCACTCATCTTCTTTTCGGCTTCATCATCGTTATCCACATGGATTATCTCCGACATATCGAGGCTCTTCTCCTGCCACTTCTCATCAAGGTTGCCCCTGTAGATGTCGCGCGAATAACCCTTAACATATTTAACCTCGGTGTTGCCTCCGAGCAGCTTCTTTATACCCATGAGGGGTGATATCTCATACAGCGCCTTTAATTCCGCACTGCCTCCGCCGAGTGCATGAAGGCGTTCGCCGTTCTCTCCTATAATAAGAAGCTTATCGATCTTTTTATCAAGAGGAAGTATGGCCTTGTCGTTTTTCAGGAGGACGATTGATTCTTCCGCCACTTTAAGAGCCTTCTGCTGATGCTCCCATGTATTGTAGGCGCCCGGCTTGCGCTCACCGTCGAGCATGTTTAATCTGTTCATGAGGATCAGGCAGTGCTCGACCTTTTTATCTATAAGCTCCTCACTGACTTCGCCGCTCTCAACAAGCTTCTTAAGCGGGTTTGCCATGTAATAATCGTCAAAGTCAGGCGTCACGGACATCTCGACATCAAGCCCGGACTCGGCCGCCTCCTTACTGTCGTGTACGGCGCCCCAGTCGGAAACTATGAGGCCGTCGTAACCCCATTCATCCCTTACCACGTCATTAAGGTAATGCGTGTGCTGTGAACCGAACTTACCGTTTATCCTGTTGTAGGAACCCATGATGGAATAGGCTCCGCCGCGGATCATGGCATCATAAAACGCAGGCATGTATATCTCGCGCAGGACTTCTTCGTCGACTATCGTGTCGACTTCAAGCCTTCCGACTTCCTGGTTGTTTGCAAGGAAATGCTTAACGCAGGCAGCCACATCCCACTGCTGCACGCCCTTAACGTATTCAACCGCCAGTTCCTTGGCAAGGTAGGGATCCTCACTGAAGTATTCAAAATTACGTCCGCACAGAGGTGAACGCTTGATGTTGACGCCCGGTCCCAGGATTACGTCCTTGCCGCGACCCCTTGCTTCCTCGCCCAGAACGCTTCCCGTATCAAATGCAAGTTCGCGGTTGAACGTTGACGCAAGTGCACTGTTGCAGGGAAGATAGGTCACGTAATCATCGGACAGATTGGGCCTGTCCCAGTCAGCCGGGTTGTATTCAAGCCTCACACCCATGGGGCCGTCCGAGAATACAAGCGGCGGGATGTTAAGGCGCGGTACGCCTGCCGTTTTGAAGAACTCCGTTCCGTGTACCATCGAGATCTTCTCGTCAAGAGTCAGCTCATTTACGATTTCCTTGATTCTTTCATTTGTGATCATATTAAATCCTCCTAAAAATCATACCCCATAAGGCACAGTCCGCATGCCGGCGCCGTCTGTCCCGCGGCCGACCTGTCTTTTGCTTCAAGCATCGCCTTTACTTCCTCCGGAGGGTACTTGCCCTGCCCGACTTCAATGAGCGTGCCTGCGATTATCCTTACCATATTGTAAAGGAATCCGTTTCCGGTAACGGTTATCACGACTTCCTTATCATCACGGCCTAAAGGACTAGCTTCGCGTCTTACCGACAGTTCATAAATCGTACGGACGCTTGTAAGCGCCTGGCCGCCGGCGCTTGAAAATGATGTAAAATCATGCTCCCCGACAAGATACTGCGCCGCCTCGTTCATAAGCTTTTCATCAAGCGGTCCGTATACGTGGTGCGCATACAGGCGGCGGGTCGGCGGCATGAAGGTATCGTTGTATATCCTGTATTCATATGTCTTACGACACGGAACCTTCCTCGGATGAAAATCATCCGCTACCTGCTTTGAAGATATCACACGTATATCATCCGGGAGGCTTTGATTGATCGCAAACGAAAACTTGTCCCCGGGGATGGATGATGCGGTATCAAACACGGCAACCGCACCGAGCGCATGTACTCCCGCATCCGTACGGCTGGCACCGGTCACATGAATATCCTCGTTAAGCAGCCGTGACAGTTCCGCATTAAGCACGCCTTCGATCGTCGGCTCGCCCGGCTGGATCTGCCACCCGCTGTATCCCGTTCCGTCATATGCGATTGTGAGCATGATGCATTTTTTCATATTATACCAATATCCCAACTGCGATAACAGCCCCCAGATACAGCAGTACGACAATATATGCCAGGATGTCCCGTTTCTTATAATGCAAAGGTTTCATACGGGTGCGGCCCTCGCCTCCGTGATAGCACCTCGCTTCCATTGCGGTGGCAAGCTCGCCGGCGCGGCGGAATGCGGACACAAACAGCGGTATGAGAAGCGGTATCATGGATTTGACTCTTTCGGTCAATCGCTTGCTTTCAAAGTTCACACCCCTTGCGCTCTGCGCCTTCATTATCCGGTCGAGCTCACTTACGAGTATCGGGATGAATCCGAGCGCTATGGACATCATCATAGCGACCTCATGCACCGGGAGCTTAAACCGTTCAAGCGGCTTGAACACCTTCTCAAGACCTACCGTCAGGCGGTTTGGTGTCGTTGTGAGAGTCATGATCGACGAACCGATCACAAGGAACATAAGCCTTATCACCATCCTTATGCCGACCCTTAATCCTTCCCTGGTCACTTTAAGCTTCCAAAAGGAAAACAGCACCTCACCCGGCGTAAAGAAAACATTGAACACGGCTGTAAACAGCAATATGAACATGATCCCCTTAAGCCCGCGCACCATGAACTTAAACGGCACCCGGGACAAAACGATCATGGATACGAGAAAAGCACCCGCCACAGCGTAGCCGGCGGGATCCCGCACTAAAAATACAGAGATCATATATATAAATGTACATATTATCTTAACGCGCGGATCCAGCTTATGGAGCAGGGATTCCGCGGGATAATACTGTCCAAGGGTTATGTCTCGCAGCATAGACACCTCAAAATATTATTGCTTACTTTCCGGAATACAATTTCAATATATCTCCAACGGCTTCGTCAAGCGTTACCGCATCGGTACCAACATTCACCCCGCGCTCGCGCAGCATATACATGACCCGCGTAACATCGGGAATATCAAGCCCCATATCCATGAGCTCACCGCAATACGAGAAAACCTCCTTCGTACTGCCGTCCATCACTATACGGCCCGCATCCATTACCAAGAGCCTTCCCGCATTCTCCGCAAGGTCATCCATGCTGTGGGATATGAGCAGTATCGTCATGCCCTGTTCCGACCTAAGCTTCCCGATAAGATCAAACATCCACATACGGCCCTTCGGATCAAGACCCGCAGTGGGCTCATCAAGTATCAGAACCTTCGGTTTCATCGCAAGCACGCCCGCGATAGCGACCCTTCGCTTCTCACCTCCGGATAATTCAAACGGTGACTGATAAAAACAGTCATCACTTATACCAACCTGCTTAAGCGCCTCATAGGCCCGAAGCTCAACCTCCGATCTGGGAAGCCCTAAGTTCTTAGGTCCGAAGCATACATCGGAGAACACATCCTCTTCAAACAGCTGGTACTCGGGATACTGGAAAACAAGGCCCACCCCGCCGCGCAGCTTCTTAATATCATAGTCGCGCTCGCATATGTCCTCACCGTCTACATACACCGTACCCGACGACGGCTTTAAAAGTCCGTTTAAATGCTGCACAAGCGTTGACTTGCCGGAGCCCGTATGGCCCATGAGGCCGACGTATTCCCCGTCGTCTATCTTAAACGAGACATCATCAAGCGCCTTTACCTCGAATGTTGTGCCCGCACCGTATATATAACTTAAATGATCCGCAATGATCGACATATCTCATCCACCAGGCCTTCAGCGGTAACGATCCCCGCCGGAAGGTTTACTCCCCGTTTCCTTAATTCATCCGCAAGCAGAGTCACACCAGGTACGGTCAGGCCAAACCCCTTAAGCTCATCCGCCCTTGCAAACACCTTATCGGGCGTCCCCTGCATCACTACCCTGCCTTTATCCATAACGTACACCCTGTCGGCACCCACGACTTCGTCCATGTAATGGGTTATCAGGATGACGGTGATATTCTCCTCCTTATTGAGAGCGTGCACGGATTCCATTACTTCACGCCTTCCCTTGGGATCGAGCATCGCCGTTGCCTCGTCAAGAATGATGCACTTGGGATGCATGGCGAGAACGCCCGCTATCGCTATGCGCTGCTTCTGTCCGCCGCTTAACCTTGCGGGAGAATGCTTTCTGAATTCATACATTCCCACACTCTTTAAGCTGTTTGCCACACGCTCCCATATCTCCCTGCTTTTTACCCCGATATTCTCCGGTCCGAAAGCCACATCCTCTTCGACCACGGTTCCGATTATCTGATTATCGGGATTCTGGAACACCATGCCGGCGGTCTTTCGTATATCCCACAGATGCTCGTCATCCGCAGTATCGTAACCGTCTACATACAGCGTACCTTCCGCAGGATACAGAAGCGCATTGAAATGCCTTGCAAGCGTTGACTTTCCGGAGCCGTTTGCGCCTATTATCGCAACGAACTCACCCTGTACGATTTTTAAGTCAACCTCATCTACCGCGCGGTTAAATCCTTCCACCGCGCCGTCCTTATCGCGGCGTATATATTCATATGAAACCCTGTTTGCTTCTATAAGACTCATAGTGCATAGTATAAAGTAAAAACCATGAAAAGTAAATTAAAAGCCGCAGGAATGACCTGCGGCTTTTACACTTCCTTATTTTAAATTATACGAGTTCAAGAATAACTTCCATCGCTGCATCACCCTTACGCTCACCGATCTTGATGATCCTTGTGTAACCACCCTTACGGTTCTCGTACTTGGGAGCGATCTCGTCAAACAGCTTGGCAACAAGATCAACCTTCTTTGTATTCCTCTTCTTGCCTGCGTTCTCGGCGGGCACCTCGGTTATGGGGTATAACACCTTTAACATCTGGCGCCTTGCATGGAGCCTTGAAGGCTTATCCTTCTTGATCTCCTTGTCAACGGTCTCAAACTTGGTTACCTTCTTACCGTCAACAACTTCCTTAACCCTCTTGCCGTCCTTATCCTTAAGCGGAACCTTTGCCTGAACGGTAACGGTCTCGTAGTTGTCCCTCTCCTTAACCGCGAGAGCGATGAGACCCTCAACGATCTTCTGAACTTCCTTGGCCTTGGCCTCGGTGGTCCTTATCTTGCCATGATAAACAAGATTGGTAACCTGATTCCTTAACAGAGCCTTCCTCTGGCTCGATGTTCTTGAAAGCTTTCTGTATTTTGCCATTGTTTCATTTCCTCCTGTGCATTTGCACATAGTCGTCAAACACGCCTTTTGGACTTACTGTATGACTGTTTACAGTTGCCACCTCACCGTACCTTTAGGATTTACCGGTTTGGCTGTTTTGGTATTTAAGATTCATCGCCTACATTAAGCTGCAGGCCGAGTTCTTTAAGTTTTGCAAGGACTTCCTCGAGTGACTTACGTCCAAGGTTCCTTACCTTCATCATATCTTCGCTTGTCTTGTTGGTAAGCTCACCGACCGTATTGATGCCGGCCCTCTTTAAGCAGTTGTATGAACGAACCGAAAGCTCAAGCTCGTCTATGTTCATATCAAGGACCTTATCCTTGTCATCGGTTTCCTTGTCAGCCATTACATCAGCAGTAACGGCAACCTCGGAAAGGTCGATGAACAGTGACAGATGCTCGCTTAATACCTTAGCGGCAAGGCTTACGGCCTCGTCAGGGCCAAGAGTTCCGTTCGTATAAACATCCAGTGTAAGCTTATCAAAATCTGTTATCTGGCCGACACGCGTATTCTCAACGGTTAAGTTAACACGCTCAACGGGAGTATATATTGAATCAACCGCGATAACACCGATCGGAAGATCCTCACCCTTATTCTTGTCTGCGCCCTGATATCCGCGTCCCTTGGTTATCGTAAGCTCGATATACAGCTTGCAGTCGGAACCGCCGTTTAAAGTAGCGATCGGAAGCTCGGGATTCATGATCTCGATGTCCTGATCGACCTGGATATCTGCTGCCGTAACAACGCCTTCACCTTCAAAATCAATGATCGCTGTCTTGGCTTCATTACCTGAGCTGTTATTCTTAATAGCCAGGCTCTTGATGTTCATGATTATCTCGGCAACATCCTCCTTAACACCGGGGATGGAAGAAAACTCATGAAGAACTCCGTCGATCTTTATCTGGCTTACCGCCGCTCCGGGAAGCGACGAAAGCATGATCCTTCTTAATGAATTACCGAGGGTAGTACCGTATCCTCTCTCAAGAGGCTCAACAACAAATCTGCCGTACTTCTTATCTTCTGAGATCTCCGCGATCTCAATATTAGGTCTTTCAAAGTCAAACATTGCAAAGTACCTCCCTTTTCGATATAAGTTAATGGATTACTTGGAATACAGCTCGACGATAAGCATCTCGTCCACGGGAACATCGATCTCTTCACGTGTGGGTAATGCTTTTACTTCGCCCTTGAGATTCTCCTGATCCTGCTCAAGCCAGGCGGGAACGCTCCTTCCGCCCGTTACTTCGAGTATATCCTTATATCTCTGTGATCCTTTGCACTTTTCCTTTATCTCGATCACATCGCCGGCTTTTATAAGGTATGAAGGGATGTTGATGCACTTCCCGTTAACCAGTACCTGCTTATGATCCACTATCTGCCTTGCTTCCCTCCTGGTCCTTGCAAATGCAAGCCTGAAGATCACGTTATCAAGCCTTCTCTCAAGGAGTACCATAAGGTTTTCACCGGTCATGCCCTTCATGCGGTCTGCCTTCTCGTAGTAATTCCTGAAAGGCTTCTCGAGTACGCCGTAGATGAACTTAGCCTTCTGCTTCTCACGGAGCTGAAGAGCATACTCACTCATCTTCTTGTTAGACCTTGTTAAGGTCCTTTTTGACTTCTTGTCTATACCCAGATACATCGGCTCAAGACCGAGCGATCTGCATCTTTTAAGTACAGGAACTCTATTGACTGCCATTTATTATCTCCTCCTAGAATCAAATATGAAAAACAAACAACGATTACACTCTTCTGCGCTTGGGCGGACGACATCCGTTATGAGGAACGGGTGTAACATCACTGATACTTAATACATCAAGTCCGTTAGCCGCAAGCGCCCTGATGGCAGCCTCACGTCCCGAACCCGGGCCCTTTACCATAACGTCAACACTCTTTAAACCGTGTACGAGAGCGGCCTTCGTTGCCGTCTCTGCAGCCATCTGTGCAGCATACGGAGTAGATTTCCTTGAACCTCTAAAACCCAGACCACCTGCACTTGCCCATGATAAAGCATTACCCTCGGCATCCGTTATCGTTACGATAGTATTGTTAAAGGATGACTGGATATGTGCCTGTCCTCGTTCAACGTTTTTCTTGACACGTTTTTTTGTTACTTTCTTTGCAACTTTCTTTGCCATTTAAACTAACCTACTTTCTTCGTAATGAATAATTATCAACAACCTATGCCGCTTTATTTCTTCTTACCGGCAACTGTCCTCTTGGGACCCTTACGCGTTCTTGCGTTTGTCTTTGTCTTCTGACCGCGGACGGGAAGTCCCTTCCTGTGACGGATACCCCTGTAGCATCCGATCTCCTGAAGACGCTTGATGTTCATTGCAACTTCACGCCTTAAATCACCCTCTACCTGATAGTCGGCCTCGATGATCTCGCTGATCCTCTTAACCTCTTCATCGGTAAGGTCACGGCAGCGTGTATCGGGATTAACCTTTGCCGCTGCAAGGATTTTGGTGGCTGACGGCCTGCCTATACCGTATACATAGGTAAGACCTATCTCCACGCGCTTGTCTCTTGGTAAATCAACACCTGAAATACGAGCCATTTTAAATTCCTCCAAAAAAATTAATAGTTACTTTACCACTGATTGATTGGACCGCTTTCGCGATCGATCATAACATGATATGTAGATACTCATACCTGCTACGACCTTGCCCGGCCGTGATAATGCCGGTATCAATTGTAGATATCCCGTATAACAGGCTATCTATGGTTTGCATTATCTGATGACGGCAGATAATGCGGTTTTCAGCCGCTTTGCATCAAATTAACCTTGACGCTGTTTGTGTTTCGGGTTTTCACAGATCACACGGATCTTACCCTTTCTCTTGATGATCTTGCACTTTTCGCAGATCGGTTTTACTGATGATCTTACTTTCACTGTGAGCCTCCTTTCTTCTAAGCCCCTTCTTACATGCGGGACTGTTGCTCATAAAAAAAGACCGTCATATATTTTAACACACGAGGTGCCAAATATCAACAAAAACTTGAATTTGACGGGGATTTATTTATCCCTCCAGATGATACGTCCCTTCGACAGGTCATAAGGAGACATCTCAAGAGTCACCTTGTCGCCGGGAAGGATCCTTATGAAGTTCATCCTGAGCTTGCCGCTTATGTGCGCAAGTACCTCATGGTCATTCTCCAGCTTGACACGGAACATTGCGTTGGGAAGCTTCTCAACTACTGTTCCTTCCAATTCGATCACATCTGCTTTTGACATTTACATCCTCCTAATAAGGTAGTGCCCCCTCACCTTCGTTCGGCGGCCAGTCGTCGGCGCCATCCTGAATTCTGCTCCGCAGAATGCCGCCTCCTCACCAACGATTAAGTGTTAATATCTCCGGTTCACCCGTTGTTACAAGAATCGTATTTTCGTAATGCGCCGACGGAAGTCCGTCAGCAGCGACCACAGTCCAGTCATCATCAAGCCATTCAACTTCCCAGGTTCCCAGGTTTATCATGGGCTCGATCGCAAGAGTCATACCCGCCTTAAGTACAAGGCCCTTCCTGCGCTGCCGGAAATTCGGGATCTGCGGATCTTCATGAAGTGCTGTACCGATGCCGTGCCCGACAAGATCCTCAACTATGCCGTACCCGAACTGATCGATATAATCGGCAATGGCATTTGATATATCGTAAAGGTGGGCCCCCTCGGTTGCCTTCTTAATGCCGACAAAGAAGCTCTCCTTCGTCCTTTCCATAAGCTTAAGGACTTCCGGCGCCACCTTGCCAACCGCATGAGTCCTCGCCGCGTCGGAATGATAACCCTTATATATGAGCCCGCAGTCAAGGCTTACTATATCGCCGTCCTTAAGGAGCCTGTCCTTTCTTGGTATGCCGTGTACCACCTCTTCGTTAACGGAAACGCATATAGATGCGGGGAATCCGTTGTAGTTAAGGAAGTTCGGTACACCATCCATCTCCCGTATGAGCTTCTCACCGTATTTGTCGATCTCCCATGTGGAAATCCCGGGCTTTATTATCTCGGCCAGTTTGTTATGCACATATTCAAGCCGTTTTCCGGCTTCGCGCATCAGGTCGATCTCTCTTGCCGATTTGACCGTTACTGCCATTTATTTTCATTACCCAAGGATAGCGACTATCGCAGCAAATACATCCTTCATATCCTGCGAACCGTCGACTTCCTTAAGTATTCCTTTCTTACTGTAAAAATCAATAAGGGGCTGTGTCTGTTCGTGATATACCTTAAGCCTCTTCTCCACCGTCTCGGGCTTGTCATCATCGCGGAGCACAAGCTCGCTTCCGCACTTGTCGCATATGCCTTCCTGTTTCGGAGGGATATGCTCGATATGATAAGTAGCACCGCACTTTAAGCATGCCCTGCGTCCGGACATCCTCCTTATGATGTTTTCATCTTTAACATCCACATTTATAGCGTAATCTATTGATTCTCCGAGTTCGGCCACTGCCTTGTCAAGCACCTCGGCCTGAGGAATGGTCCTCGGGAAGCCGTCAAGCACGTAACCGTTCTTGCAGTCATCCTTTGCTACCCTGTCAAGAAGGATCTTTACCGTGAGCTCATCGGGAACAAGGAGTCCCTGATCCATGTACTTCTTTGCTTCCATGCCAAGCTCGGTCTGTTCCTTAATGTTGGCCCTGAAAATGTCTCCCGTTGAAACATGGGGTATTCCGTACTTTTCGGCAAGCATCTTAGCCTGCGTTCCTTTACCGGCGCCCGGTGCGCCAAGCATGATTATCTTCATATATACAGTCCTCTTATAGGACGCACCAAGACAAGGCCACAAAAAGCCTTGTCTTATGCGTGCATAAACTTATTAATTATCAAGAAATCCCTTGTAATTCCTTACGAGCATCATTGACTCTACCTGCTTCATCGTCTCAAGGATTACGCCTACGATAATGATGAGCGAGGTTCCGCCGAATGATACATCGGCACCGAACATACCGTTACAGAAGATCGGTATGATGGCCACGATGATAAGGCCGATGGCTCCGATGAATACGATGTAATTAAGTATCTTTGTAAGGTACTCGCTGGTGGGCTTACCGGGCCTTATACCCGGAACAAAACCGCCCTGCTTCTTCATGTTGTCTGCGATCTCCATCGGATTGAAAGTGATCGACGTATAGAAGTAAGCGAAGAAGATTACCAGGATAACATATACAAGTGCACCTATCGAATATACCCAGTTCTCCTTGTTGAACCAGTTCCTTGAGCTTAAAGCCCTGGTAACATGTCCCCAGAATCCGGCCTTTGCTCCACCCGCGAACTGGGTGATGACAACCGGAAGCTGCATAAGGCTCGATGCGAAGATGATCGGGATAACGCCGCCGGTGTTAACCTTTAAAGGAATATGCGATGACTGTCCGCCGAGCACCTTCCTGCCCTGAACCTTCTTTGCATACTGAACGGGGATCCTTCTCTCGCCGCCGTTTAAGATTATCGTAAGTATTACCGTGATCAGCACGATCGCTGCGATAACAAGGCCTGCGATAAATGCCTTCGCGAATGACTTATCCTTCATGAACTGACCGTACAGTGAAGTAAAGTCCTGCGGTATCCTCGAAATAATGTTGATTATAAGGACTATGGAAATACCGTTTCCCACACCGCTTTCTGTTATCTGCTCGCCGATCCACATAAGGAATGCAGATCCTGCGGTAAGTGCGCATATTACGGTAAGTACGCTTAAGAAATTGAACTTCTCAAGTACTCCCTGGTTACCGAATCCGATCGCCATTGCGGTTGACTCGATAAGTGCCAGGCCCACAGTCACGTAACGTGTGATAGAAGCTATCTTCTTCCTTCCGTCCTCGCCTTCCCTCTGCATCTCTTCAAGCTTCGGGATAGCGATCGTCAGAAGCTGCATGATAATGGAACTCGTGATGTAGGGGGTGATGTTAAGCGCGAATACCGACATATTAAGGAACGAACCGCCGGTAAAAGCATCTATGAAATTGAAAGAATCACCCGTCTGCTGTGAGAACCAGTTTGAGAAATACTCCCTGTCAACACCGGGAACCGGAAGCTGACATCCGAGCCTTATCACGATCATCATCAAAAAAGTAAAGATAAGCCTCTGCCTAATTTCCTTTACCTTTAATGCATTACGGAATGTTTTAAACATCAGATCACCTCAGCTTTTCCACCAAGAGCCTCGATCTTTTCCTTTGCGGATGCGGAAAAAGCATTCACCTTAACGTCAAGCTTCTTGGTTAATTCACCGTTACCGAGTATCTTAATGCCGTCCCTGGGATTGCTTACAACCCCGCTCTCAACCAATGATTCAACGGTAACCTCGGCGCCGTTCTCAAACCTCTCAAGTGCCGATACGTTGATAGCTACGATGTCCTTGGTGTTCCTGTTCTTGAAGCCTCTCTTGGGGATCCTTCGATACAGCGGCATCTGACCACCTTCGAAACCGATCCTGGGAGCGCCCGAACGGGCCTTCTGTCCCTTATGTCCCTTACCGGCAGTCTTGCCGTTGCCCGATCCGTGTCCGCGTCCTCTCCTAAAATTATCACTATGCTTAGAGCCCTCGGCAGGCTGTAAATTCGATAATTCCATCATGTCACCTCCTTATATTTCTTCAACCTTAACCAGATGACATACCTGCTTGCACATTCCGCGAACAGAGTCATTGTCGGGGAGAATAGCGCTCCTGCCCGTCTTCTTAAGCCCGAGAGCCTCAACCGTGGCCCTGTGCTTCGGGATCGCGCCGATCGTTGACTTAACCAGTGTAACCTTTATTTTCTTATCAGCCATTGTATTATCCTCCTTAGCTTACAACTTCCTCCACGGACTTGCCGCGAAGACGTGCTACCTCTTCAGGAGTCTTGAGCTGACTCAAAGCCTCGATAGTAGCCAACACTACGTTCTGCTTGTTATTTGATCCGAGTGACTTTGTACGGATGTTCTTGATGCCCGCAAGCTCACAGACGCTACGTGCGGGACCGCCCGCAATAACACCTGTACCTTCGGGAGCCCTCTTAAGGAGCACGTTTGCTCCGCCGAACTTACCGTAAAAATCATGCGTGATACTGTTATTCTCATCGAGAGCCACCGATACGAGCCTCTTGGTCGCATCCTCCTTGCCCTTACGGATAGCCTCGGGAATTTCTGTTGCCTTGCCAAGACCGGCGCCTACGTGACCGTTTCCGTCACCGACTACGACCAGGGCGGTGAAACGCATGTTACGTCCACCCTTGACAACCTTTGTTACACGCTTAATGGATACTACCTTTTCCTGAAGCTCCATATTGCTTGTATCTATGATAGTACGTTTCATGAATCTTCTCCTCCCTAAAATTCTAAGCCGGCTTCCCTAGCCGCTTCTGCCAATGCCTTGATCTTACCCTGATATATAAAGCCGCCTCTGTCAAAAACAACTTCCTTGATGCCCTTCTCAAGAGCCTTCTTTGCGATCACGGTTCCAAGGTATGCTGCAGCTTCAACATCATTTGTCTTCTTAAGCTCTGCCTTGACATCCTTTTCGAGCGTGGATGCCGCTACCAAAGTATTTCCCACAGTATCATCTATGATCTGTGCATACATATGATTGTTGCTCCTAAACACCGAAAGACGCGGGCGTGCAGCAGTGCCGCTGAAACGGTTACGCATTCTTTTGTGCTTACTG
Source organism: Lachnospiraceae bacterium (assembly GCA_017550535.1). Taxonomy (GTDB): domain Bacteria; phylum Bacillota; class Clostridia; order Lachnospirales; family Lachnospiraceae; genus UBA2868. Next base: position 4,856 of record JAFZOS010000033.1, on the reverse strand, counting down.
ATTCGAACTTCAGATCTTGATTTTTTACTAACCATTTTCACACACTCCTTATCTTACTTCTTACCGGTCTTGCCGACCTTACGCCTTATTGTCTCATCAGCATACTTGATACCCTTACCCTTGTAAGGCTCAGGACGTCTCTTGTCCCTGATCTCAGCTGCATATTGTCCGACTTTTTCCTTGTCGATACCCTTAACGGTTATCTTGTTCTGTCCTTCGAGCACCGTCTCGATACCCTCGGGATCCTCCATCTCAACGGGATGTGAGTAGCCAAGGGAAAGAGTCAGCTTTTTGCCCTGCTTCTGTGCCCTGTAACCTACACCGTTGATCTCAAGGACCTTTTCGTATCCGTTGGTAACACCGACTATCATGTTGTTAAGCAGTGTCCTTGTAAGACCGTGGAACGATTTCATCCTCTTAAGATCGTTGGGACGATTGACTGTTATAGTTCCGTCCTCAACCTTGATCTCCATCTCGGGAACCATGACTCTTTCAAGAGTACCCTTAGGACCTTTTACAGTCACTTTATTATTTTCTGCCACCTCAACGGTAACACCCGCCGGGATAGCGATTGGCATTTTTCCTATACGTGACATGCCCGTACCTCCTATTATATTTACATTACTAACTAACACTACCTTTTTCACAAGGAAGTTCTTGTCGCTACGCACCAAGAACGGATGCGTACTAAGCTCGAAAGAACCTCGCTAAGTACTTACGCCTACCAAACAAACGCCAATACCTCACCGCCAACTCCTGCCTTGCGGGCTTCCTTATCGGTGATGACGCCGTTGTTGGTTGAGATGATAGCTATGCCGAGGCCGCCTAAGACCTTCGGAAGCTCATCCTTGCCTGCGTAAACGCGAAGACCGGGCTTACTTATCCTCTTAAGACCCGAGATGATCTTTTCATTCTTGTCTTCGCCGTACTTAAGTGTGATGTGGATGTTCTTTGATGCACCCTCACCAACCACATCGTATTTCCTGATGTAACCTTCATTAAAAAGAATCTCTGCTATAGCAAGCTTCATCTTGGATGAAGGAACATCTACTGTATCATGCTTTGCGGTATTTGCATTACGAATTCTTGTAAGCATATCTGCAATAGGATCACTAGTTGTCATTTCTTATTCCTCCTTAAAATGTATTACCAGCTTGCTTTCTTTACGCCCGGGATCTGGCCCTTGTAAGCCAGTTCGCGGAAGCAAATCCTGCATATTCCGTACTTCCTTAAATAAGCGTGCGGACGTCCGCATATCCTGCAACGATTGTATTCCCTTGTCGAGAATTTCTGCTTACGCTGCTGTTTTACCTTCATTGCTGTCTTAGCCATGAACGAATCCTCCTTATACTACCTTAGCGAACGGCATTCCGAACTGTGCGAGCAATTCCCTTGCTTCCTCATCGGTCCTGGCCGTAGTTACACAAATGACATCCATACCCCTGACCTTGTCGATCTTATCGTACTCGATCTCGGGGAAGATCAGCTGCTCCTTGATACCCAGCGAGTAATTGCCGCGTCCGTCAAATGCGTTGGGATTAACTCCCCTGAAGTCACGAACTCGGGGTAATGCAAGGTTAACAAGACGATCTAAAAACTCATACATCTTCTCACCGCGGAGAGTCACCTTACATCCTATTGCCATTCCTTCCCTTATCTTGAAATTGGCGATAGCGTGCTTTGCACGTGTGATGACTGCCTTCTGGCCGGTGATCGTCTCGAGATCCTTAACAGCCGACTCAAGTACCTTGGCATTGTCCTTGGCTTCGCCGACACCCATGTTGACTACGATCTTGTCAAGCCTGGGAACCTGCATCACATTCTTATATCCGAACTTTTTGATCATTCCGTCAACGATCTTTTCGTTATACAAATCCTTGTATCTACTCAATGTCTTAAGCCTCCTCTCACAGATTAATCAATTACTTCGCCGGTCTTCTTGGCGATCCTGACCTTCTTGTCATTCTCAACCCTGAAACCGATCCTTGTAGGCTTACCATTGTGAACATACATTACGTTTGATGCATCAATGAATGCTTCCTGTTCAACAATACCGCCGTTCTGATTAGCTACTGAAGGCTTGGTATGCTTCTTAACAATGTTAACACCTTCAACTTTAACCCTGCCGTTTTTCCTGTCGACTGCAATGACCTTGCCCTCGACACCGACATCCTTACCTGCGATGACTTTGACGTTATCGCCGTTCTTTATCTTCATAGTCGCCATCCTGCTACCTCCTATAATACTTCGGGAGCCAGTGATACGATCTTCATAAACTGCTTATCACGAAGTTCCCTTGCTACCGGCCCGAAAATACGTGTACCCCTGGGGGTCTTGTCATCCTTGATGATGACTGCAGCGTTCTCGTCGAACCTTATGTAAGAACCGTCTTTACGACGTGCACCCTTAACAGTACGGACAACTACCGCCTTGACAACATCGCCCTTCTTGACAACGCCGCCTGGCGTTGCATCCTTAACAGTGGCAACGATGATATCACCGATGTTTGCATATCTTCTTACGGAACCGCCCATAACCCTGATGCAAAGAAGTTCTTTGGCACCTGTGTTATCAGCGACCTTAAGTCTGGTTTCCTGCTGTATCATGGTCGTTCCTCCTACTTACTTAGCTTTCTCTACTATCTCGACAAGCCTCCACCTTTTATCCTTCGAAAGGCGCCTTGTCTCCATAACCTTAACAGTATCACCCATCTTGCAGTCGTTGTTCTCGTCATGGGCCTTAAGCTTGTAGGTCTTCTTAACGATCTTCTTGTAAAGGGGATGCTTTACATGATCTTCAACAGCCACAACAATGGTCTTGTCCATCTTATCACTGACTACCTTACCGGTACGTGTCTTCCTTAAATTTCTTTCCATCTCCTGCTCCCTTCTACGCCTCAGCCTTAGCCTTCTCGGTAATGACTGTCTTGATCCTTGCTATATTCCTTCTTACTTCCTTGATCCTGCCAGTGTTGTCAAGCTGATTGGTCGCGTTCTGGAATCTCAGATTGAAAAGTTCCTTCTTGGCAGCTACAAGATCTTCCTGGAGCTCCGTATTTGACTTACCCTTAAGTTCTTCAACGTATTTATTATTCTTCATTAGCTACACCGCCTTCCAAGTCCGCCTTAGAAACTATCTTGCACTTGCAGGGAAGCTTGTGTGTTGCCAGACGTAACGCTTCCTTTGCGGTTTCCTCGGGAACACCTGCGATCTCAAACATTACGCGTCCGGGCTTAACTACTGCTACCCAATACTCAAGCGCGCCCTTACCTGAACCCATTCGGGTCTCAGCCGGCTTAGCCGTAACGGGCTTGTCGGGGAAGATCTTGATCCAAACCTTACCACCACGCTTGATATAACGTGTCATCGCGATACGGGCTGCCTCGATCTGGTTTGACTTGATCCAGCACGGTTCCGTTGCAATAATGCCATACTCACCGTAGGATATTGTATTACCGCGAAGCGCCTTGCCTCTCATTGTACCGCGGAACTGCTTACGACGTTTAACTCTCTTTGGCATTAACATTATTTATCGCTCCCTTCCTTTGCCTTAGTGGGAAGTATTTCACCCTTATAGATCCATACCTTGACACCGAGCTTACCGTATGTGGTGTCTGCCTCGGCAAATCCGTAATCAACATCTGCTCTCATTGTCTGAAGGGGGATCGTACCCTCGCTGTAACTCTCGCTCCTTGCGATATCCGCTCCGCCGAGACGTCCCGAAACCATTGTCTTGATACCGAGCGTTCCTGCCTTCATTGACCTTGACATTGCACTCTTCATAGCCTTACGGAAAGTAACACGGTTCTCGAGCTGCTGTGCGATATTCTCGGCAACAAGCTGTGCATCCTTATCGGGCCTCTTGATCTCCTTGATATCAACGACCATCTTCTTGTCGGTGAACTTCTGGAGCTCCTTCTTGGTGATCTCTATCTCCTGACCGCCCTTACCGATGATCACACCGGGCTTAGCCGTAAAGATGACTACCTTAACCCTGTCAGATGCCCTCTCGATCTCTATCTTAGAGATACCTGCATTGTTTAACTTCTTCTTAAGGTATTCCCTGATCTTGTAGTCCTCAACCAGATAGTCAGCGAACTCCTTGTCAGCATACCACTTGGAATCCCAATCCTTAATAACCCCGACCCTTAAGCCGTGAGGATTAACTTTCTGTCCCATTCTTTCCTCCTTACCTTTCGTCCAAAACTACTGTGATGTGGCTCATTCTCTTCTCGATCCTGAAAGCCCTGCCCTGCGCACGGGGTCTGATACGCTTCATTGTGGGACCCTTATTTGCGTAGCACTCAGCCACATAAAGATTCTCGGCATTCATGCCGTTATTGTTCTCGGCATTTGCGATTGCCGATTCAAGCAGCTTCTTTATTATGCTTGATGCATACCTGGGATTGTAGGTAAGGATACCGAGTGCGGTATTAACGTCCTTTCCCCTGATAGCATCCAAAACGAAACACGCCTTCTGAACAGATACTCTTGCATAAGACAGCTTAGCTGAGGGTCTTGTATCCTTTTGCGCATTTCTCTCTCTCTTGATCTGGGATCTATGTCCTTTAGCCATGGGATAATTCCTCCTTTCAAACTATCTTATTACTTAACCTTACTCTTTTTCTCGTCTTTACCATGTCCCCTGTAAGTCCTTGTTGCCACGAACTCACCGAGCTTATGTCCTACCATATCCTCGGTAACATATACGGGAACATGCTTCCTTCCGTCATGAACCGCGATCGTATGTCCGACAAACGAAGGGAAGATCGTTGAACGACGCGACCATGTCTTGATGACCTGCTTGTCATTGGCAGCGTTCATTGCATCTATCTTCTTCAGTAAGCTCTCGTCTG
>JAFZOS010000032.1 GCA_017550535.1 Lachnospiraceae bacterium | reverse complement strand
GTGATGCTACCGAATCCTTGCTCACACCGAGGATAACCGCACCCTTCTCCTTAAACTGCGGATACCTGTCACCAAAACCGCATGCCTGTTTGGTGCATCCCGAAGTGTTATCCTTCGGATAGAAATACAGGATCACCTTCATACCCTTGTAATCCGATAACTTATGCACCTTTCCGTTCTGATCCGGCAGTTCAAAATCCGGAGCTTTCATTCCTGTTTCAAGCATCTTTAACCCTCCTCGAAATAATGTAATGGTTACTCCTATCAATCCTCACCTGTAAGATGCACAGTCATGAAATCATGTCCTGTTGCAGGGAGAAATTTATCTATAACATCCTTCGTTTTCATCTTAAGGCTCGAAGTACATACACACGGATGACATCCAAGGTCATTTCCCTTTAATACATCTTCATCTATCAGCAGCTTAACCGCATGGTCCTTATCGTTCATAAGTCCCATAATGCTTACCGCACCCGGTTCAATATCAAGGTATTTAAGCATATCTTCGGGGTCCGCGAACGAAAGCCTGGCGGATCCTATCTGTGAAGACAGTTCCTTTGTCTTGAATTTCTTATCCCCGGGCATCATAAGCAAGTAAAAATTCGTCTTCTGCCTGTTGCACAGAAAAAGGTTTTTGCATATCACCACGCCAAGGACCGCATCTATCACATTACAGGCCTCCATGTTATTGGCTTCTTCATGGTCTGTCCTGAAATATTCAATACCAAGTTTATCCAGAAAATCATATGTACGGATCTCCCTTGGCAGCCTTCCCTCCGTATCCTTAGGTCTTCCTTTGTACAATTCCATATATTCCAACACCTCCGTACAAGCATTGTAGCATTCAGTTTGTCATTTTTAAAGTGTGGTTGAAAATACATCTTTCACAGTGTAAATTATATCCATGATGTAAAACACTTTTGGGGGATACAAAAAAATGGCTGAAAAAGGATCGGATAAGAGAAATACATTTACGGGATCTATAGGATTTGTGCTTGCCGCAGCAGGCAGCGCGGTGGGGCTTGGCAATATATGGCGGTTTCCGTATCTTGCCGCACGTGACGGCGGCGGACTATTTCTCGTTATCTATCTTATACTTGTGCTGACCTTCGGCTCCACCCTTGTGATCACCGAAGTATCGATAGGCCGTAAGACAAGGCAGAGCCCCCTTACCGCATACGCCAAGTTAAGCAAAAAGTGGAAGCCGCTTGGCTTATTATCCTGCATCGTCCCCATGATAATCCTGCCTTATTACTGTGTTATAGGAGGCTGGGTCCTTAAGTACTTCCTGGCCTTTATTTCAGGCGGCGGGCCCGCGACCGCTTCGGACGGATATTTTTCAACATTTATAACAGGTAATTCTTCTCCCATAATCATGGCCCTTCTGTATCTTGCCATGACAATGTTCGTTGTATTCAGCGGGGTCCAGAAGGGGATTGAGAAATTCTCAAAGATAATAATGCCCCTGCTCATAGTCCTCATCCTCGTGATCGTTTTCTTTTCCCTGAACATGTCCTACACCGATGAGGCAGGCAATGTTCGTACGGGAATGCAGGGACTTAAAATCCTATTTATACCTGACCTTGCGAGCGTGACTCTGTCTTCGCTCCTTACCACGGCAATGGATGCCATGGGCCAGCTTTTCTACAGCTTAAGCGTGGCAATGGGAATACTGATAGCTTACGGTTCCTACATGCCCGATGATATCAGTATCAAAAAATCGGTCTCGGAGATCGAGATATTTGATACCGGGATCGCTTTTCTTGCGGGCATGATGATCATTCCCGCCGTATATGTTTTCATGGGAAAGGAAGGAATGGAGGCATCCGGTCCGGGACTCATGTTTGTTTCACTTCCCATGGTCTTTAACCAGATGGGCCGTATGGGAAATATCGTCGGATGTCTTTTCTTTGTTCTGGTACTCTTTGCTGCCCTGACAAGCTCGGTTTCCATACTTGAGGCGATCGTTTCAAGCTTCATGGACCGGTACGGTCTTGATCGTAAGAAGGCGACCATTATCGAAGGTATCATAGCAGCCGCTTTCGAACTCCTTGTATGTCTCGGATACAACGTGCTGTACTTCGAATACACACTTCCGAACGGCGCAACCGCCCAGGTCCTTGATATAATGGATTATATAAGCAACAATCTCCTTATGCCCATTATATCCATCTGCACCTGCATACTCATCGGATGGGTATTAAAACCTGACGTTGTTGCAGACGAGGTCACCAAAAACGGAGAGACATTCAAAAGCCGGGGACTGTATACGGTCATGCTTAAGTTCATAGCTCCCCTGCTGCTTGCAGTCCTTCTCCTTAAGGCAGTCAATATACTGTAGGACAGTAACTCTGTTTTCTAATAATATAACTTCATTCCGCATCAAGTAATCTATGAAGTATTTCGTTATTATCCATCCTGATCCCCGCTTATCCACGTAAAGCTTTCCGTTCCTTCGAACATTTCTCCGACCTCAGAATCAAAAAGCTTACGTAATGGATTTTTCGTAGGTCCGTTATCATCAGCTTTGTTGACACATTCGCTGAACTTCGCTCCTGCAAATCCTGTTATCTTTTCTATGTTGGGTTCATCAAAACTCATTCAACTGTCTCCACCCATCAAAGTCT
>JAFZOS010000031.1 GCA_017550535.1 Lachnospiraceae bacterium | reverse complement strand
GATATCAAAATCCTTGATCCATTCAAAGTAGTTCTCCTCAAATTCTTCAATCCGGTTAAGCAGGGCTCTTTCATCACTTTCATAATAGTGCCCGAGATCTCCGATATATTCTTTATATCCATCTTCAAGAATCGACCTTACGAAAAGGGGAGATAAGAGGTCTTAAATGGTCTGATATTTCAGATTACGAGAACCTGACCGTAAATCGTCAGCTGGCATACGAGGTGAATCTTAAGGGAGGTGGGGTTACGGCAGTATCGGCTGAGCAAAACGAAAAGGATCCAAAGACCGACAATTCAGTTCGTACCCTTCACATCCCTAAAGCGGTGAGTGAAGAACTCAGAAAAAGAAAGAGCAGAATTGATACTGACAAAATGATATATGGCAAGAACTATATCGACAACGGATATGTATGCTGCCAGAGAAACGGTAGACCGCGTGGGAGTTCTTCTCTTAACAAGGCCATAAGTACCATATGTGGCAAGAGAGGTCTGCCTCATATAACTGTTCACTCCCTGAGGCATATGTATGCGTCCATTCTACTTGAGCAGAACTATGAATTGCAGATTGTCTCAGCCTGCCTGGGTCATACATCGATCAATACAACATTTGAGATATATGCAGATATTATGGATGCAAACAAAGAGATTAAAGCCTATATGGACGATATTTATACAGTTGAGGATGATTGAATGGAAGACGGATTACAAAACTATATAGATTACAGGGTGAAGCCGGTACAACCGATAAAAAACGGATACGGGTTTCGAATAGTTTTATATTATGAAAACAATATTGAGAAAACCCAACAACGGAGCGGATTTTCTTCAAGGGATGAAGCTGAAGAAGAGCGTTGTGTTGTTATAGGGGAATTGAAAAATAGAACGTATTTGGTTTACGGAAATGTTCTTGTAAAAGATTATTTCGAGCATTGGCTTTATGATGACGTAAAGGTGAGGACGAATAATTATAATACCATAAGATCCTACAGCAATATCATTAATAAATACATAATCCCATGTATAGGGAATAAGCGGATGATGGATGTCAACATAGCTGATATTACCAGACTGTACAAAAAGGCTTATTCAGTATCTGACCATATAGTCAAGCAGACAAGGGTAGTTACCAATTCGTGCCTGAAATATGCAATAAGAGAACACGCAGTAGCTGTAAATGTAGCTGAATCGGTAAAATTACCCAAAAGCATAAAGAAGAAACCGTACCATTCACGTTCGATAAATGGCGATAAGACACTCGATCATGAACAAATAATGAGACTTATCGAAGGCAGCAGGGGGACGCCAATTTATCTCCTTGTCCTGTTTAATGTCATCATGGGACTCCGGTGCAGTGAGATAATCGGTCTTAAGTACGAGGATGTAGACTTTATAAATCAAAAACTGCACATTAGACGGCAACTTGGAAGGGATCTAAACATATCACGTGAGGAGGCATTGCCGAAGACATACACAAAACAGGAGGTTAGGTTGAAGACAAGATCAAGTGACAGGGTCATAGATATCCCAGATATAGTGTTTGACGCGATTTTGAAGGAAAGGAAGCTATACGAAGCTCATAGGAACCGGAGAAAACGCGAATTTCAGGATCTTGGATACATATGTTGCAGTACATACGGGCGGCCACGGAGTAGAACATTCCACTTTCAGCATTTCAAAAGGCTCCTAAGGGAGCTTGGATTGCCTGACATAAGGTGGCATGATCTTAGAAGTACTGCGGCAACAGTGTTGCTACAGGCAGGTTTTAGCCCCAAGGCCGTATCAAAGACGATGGGACATGCATCTGAGATAATAACGGTCGATTATTATGGGGATAATCACAAGCTTGCAGCAATAAAGCTGGATCGGCTTGACGATTATATAGAAAGTGTACTTCCGGATGGTGGCAGTAAGAATGAGGACAGCAAAAATGTGAGGATAGATACAGGTGCATATCTGCCTAAAACATAGCATTTTCAGAGCCTGAGAACACAGAGGCTGAATGGACAAAAACATGAAAAAATGGTATACTAACACGCTGTATACCGTTTTTTTATGCCATTAAAATGTTTGTCTGTATAGTCCATATGAGATATATGTTCCATATAGTTTTGAAACCAAGATTAGGTGACCCAATTGTCCGTTTGGGTGTTTTTTATGATTTTTGTATATGCATGGCGGACAAAATAGTGGTGTATAGTAATCATTTTTTACTATCAGATTTTAAGGATTTTGGACGAAAATGAACTTCGAATTACACTCAGATTATAAACCGACCGGCGACCAGCCGCAGGCCATAAAAGAACTTGTCGAAGGGTTCCGGCAGGGCAATCAATTCCAGACTTTACTTGGGGTTACGGGTTCCGGCAAGACCTTCACTATGGCTAATGTGATAGCAGCCCTTAATAAGCCGACACTGATCATCAGCCATAACAAAACACTCGCTGGCCAATTGTACTCCGAGATGAAAGAGTATTTCCCAGGAAACGCAGTAGAGTATTTCGTATCCTACTACGACTACTACCAACCGGAAGCTTACGTGCCTTCAACGGACACCTATATCGAGAAGGATTCATCGGTCAATGATGAGATAGATAAGCTGCGGCTGTCGGCGACAGCATCGCTTTCGGAACGCAGGGATGTTATCGTGGTGGCCTCGGTTTCGTGCATTTACGGAATAGGTTCCCCGACCGATTACATCAACATGATAATCTCGCTGCGTCCCGGAATGCACAAGGACCGCGATCAGGTCATAAAGGAGCTTATAAGCATCAGTTACGAACGCAACCAGATGGATTTCGGACGCGGCAGGTTCAGGGTGAACGGTGATGTTATAGAGGTATTCCCTGCGTGGGAATCAGACCGCGCCGTGCGGATCGAATTCTTTGGTGATGAGATAGACCGCATAGTGCAGATCGATCCCCTGACGGGACAGATAAAAGCTACGATGAGCCACTTTGCCGTATTCCCCGCATCGCATTACGTAATACCCCGCGAGAAGGTTGAGACGGCATGTGCAACGATAGAGGCCGAGCTTGAGGAAAGGATAAAGTACTTCGAAAAGGAAGGACGCCTGCTTGAAGCCCAGCGTATCGCGGAGCGTACCAGGTATGATATCGAAATGCTCAGGGAAACGGGATTCTGTTCGGGTATCGAGAATTACTCGCGCCACCTTTACGGCGGTCTGCCGGGTCAGGAACCGTATACTCTGATGAACTATTTTCCGGATGATTATCTCATCATAGTTGACGAATCGCATATGACGATCCCTCAGATAAGGGGCATGTATGCCGGTGACCAATCGCGCAAGACAACGCTGGTTGATTTTGGCTTCAGGCTCCCCTCCGCGAAGGACAACCGCCCCTTGAATTTTAGCGAGTTTGAGGGTAAAATAGACCAGATGATGTTTGTATCGGCGACACCTGCCGATTACGAGGCCGAGCACGAGCTTTTGCGCACCGAGCAGGTGATAAGGCCGACCGGACTTCTTGACCCCGAGGTCAGTGTCCGTCCCGTTGAGGGGCAGATCGATGACCTTATAACGGAGATAAGGAAGGAAGTTGCGCATCACAATAAGGTCCTTGTTACGACGCTCACGAAGCGCATGGCTGAGGACCTGACGGACTACCTTAAGGAAGTGGGTATCAGGGTCAAGTATCTGCATTCGGATGTGGATACGCTTGAGCGTGCGCAGATCATAAGGGACATGCGTCTTGATGTGTTCGATGTGCTCGTTGGGATTAATCTTTTAAGGGAGGGCCTTGATATTCCCGAGATATCCCTGGTAGCGATCCTTGATGCCGATAAGGAGGGCTTCCTTCGTTCGGAAACATCACTCATTCAGACAATAGGCCGTGCAGCAAGGAATTCCGAGGGCCATGTCATCATGTATGCCGATACGATGACCGATTCGATGAAGCATGCGATCGATGAAACGAACAGGCGCCGCGGCATCCAGAGTAAGTACAACGAGGAACACGGCATTACACCGCAGACCATCAAAAAGGCGGTAAGGGATCTTATAAGCATTTCAAAGGAGATCGCAAAGGAGGAAATGCGTTTTGAGAAGGATCCCGAGTCCATGGACGATAAGGAGCTCGATAAGCTCATAAAACAGGTTGAAAAGCAGATGAAGAAGGCGGCCGCGGAGCTTGACTTTGAAAATGCGGCTATGCTGAGGGACAAGATGGTCGAACTTAAAAAGTTAAAATACGGAGAAAAAAATTGAGCAAAGTTTCAGTTGTGGTTCCCACATTTAACGAATCTGAAAACGTAGGGAACCTCGTCAATCAGATAGATTACGCATTAAAGGGCATCGAGTACGAAGTCATTTTCGTGGATGACAGCAATGATAATACGCCCGAGGTCATCGAACAGGTCATGAAGGAGAATCACAATGTCCGCATGAAGCACCGCGTTGGCGAAACGGGTTTAGCAACAGCTGTTATTGAAGGCTTCAGGATGGCTGAGGGTGATTATATAGCTGTCATGGACGCCGATCTTCAGCATCCGCCAAAGATCCTTAAATCAATGTATTGCTGCCTCGAGACAGGGGTTGATTTCTGCGTTCCCAGCAGGTTCATCCCGGGCGGCTCGGACGGAGGACTCGGTCCTTACCGTAAGCTGGTATCGGCAGTGGCAAGGTATATAGGGAAGATATTGCTTCCGTGCCTCAGAAAGATCACGGATCCTACGAGCGGACTGTTCATGTTCAGGCGTGATGTGATCAAAAATGCCGACCTTCAGCCGATCGGCTGGAAGATACTTATCGAGGTCCTTGCGATGGGAACCTACAGGACGGTTGTTGAGATACCGTACAGATTCCAGGCACGTCCCGCGGGGGAAAGCAAGCTGACTTCAAAGGTTACCGTGGAATACCTTGAGCAGGTGCGCGGTCTTATGAAGCGCGGCAAGAAACAGCGCGGCGTCAAGGTGATACGTTGGTCACCCGAGCGGCTTAAAGCTGTACAGGGCTCTTGAGGGCGATAAATTAATATTGGGGATATAAGATGGTATTTAGTTCTGTCATATTTTTCTGCTTCTTTTTACCCATAATGATAATAGTATATTATGCGCTTCCGGCGAAGCTTCGTAACATATGGCTTCTGTTGGGGAGCCTGTTTTTCTATGCCTGGGGCGAGCCGAAGTATATCTTCATAATGGTCGCCTCGATCGTGGGAAACTACGCATTCGGCATGCTCATCCACTTCTTCGCAGTGCGTGATAACAATTTCGGACACGGGGACGGTTCTTCCGTCTTGTTTTGCCCGCAAGACCAGACGGAAGAACCGTCCCCGCGTCCGAAAAGATCAGTCGGGAAAAAGATAACGATTGTTATCACTGTATTATACAACCTCGGTATACTGTTTTACTTCAAGTATTTCAACCTCTTCATGGAGACGGTGAACCAGATATCGCATAAGGAGGTCACCTGGCTCAAGGTAGCGCTGCCGATCGGTATCTCATTTTATACCTTCCAGGGCATGTCATACGTGATCGATGTGTACAGGGGCGATATGATGCCTGACAGGAACGGCGAGCCCGTCGAGCTGGTGCAGAAAAACCCGATCAACCTGGCACTTTATATCTCGATGTTCCCGCAGCTTATCGCAGGTCCCATCGTAAGGTATTCCGATATAAAGGATTCCCTTAAGGAAAGAGTCACAAGCCCGGCGATGTTTGCAAGCGGGGCGGAGCGTTTTATCATAGGGCTTGCAAAAAAGGCGATCCTTGCAAACAGCATAGGCGAGGCGGCGGACAAAGTGTTTTCCGCGGATATCCAATATATGGGAATGCCGGTTGCGTGGCTGGGCATTCTTTTCTACGCACTTCAGATCTATTTTGATTTCTCGGGTTACTCCGATATGGCCATAGGCCTTGGCAGGATCTTCGGTTTTGAGTTCCTTGAGAATTTCAATTATCCCTATATTTCACAGTCAATATCCGAATACTGGCGCAGGTGGCATATATCGCTGTCAAACTGGTTCAAGGACTATCTGTATATCCCCCTTGGCGGCAACCGCAAGGGAAACGTGTATTTTAACCTTTTCATCGTGTTCCTTGCCACAGGTTTCTGGCACGGAGCCGCATGGAGCTACCTTATATGGGGATCGTGGCACGGTCTGTTCGTGTTGCTTGAGAGGTATTTCCGAACCAGAAAAGGCGGTAATCCGTTTGCCAAGTTCCCTCCTATACTTAAATGGCTTTATACTACATTGGTCGTAGGGTTCGGATGGGTGTTGTTTAAAACTGAAAGCTTACCCGATACCGTGGTTTACATAAAGCAGATGTTTAACTTAAACCCTTCTGCCTATACGGAGTTCTCACCAAGGTATTATCTTGATAACAAAATGATAGTACTTGTTATCATCGGAATACTTGCCAGTTATCCCATCCCCAAGATGGTATGGGATAAGTTTAACGGTAAGGCGGCATGCATAATAAAACGAGTGTTACTTATTATCCTGCTTCTCATAAGCATGCTGTTCATTGTTAATTCGACATACAACCCGTTCATTTATTTCAGGTTCTAGGCGGGTTCAACAAAAATAACATGCGAGATTAAAAGCGAAATCAAGACACGAAACTAAAACGCGCAAAAGCGGTTTAAATAAGAATCAAATGATGCGACACACAAAAGGAGGAAGGACATGGAAACCATGAAGGATTATGAGGATCAGATCGAATCCTCGTTCCGTACTATCAATGAAGGAGATATGATAAAGGGAACTGTCATTGATGTTACGGATGAAGAAGTGACTCTCGACTTAAGATATTATACGCAGGGAATAATCAAGGTTGCGGATTTAAGTGATGATCCGAATTTCTCGGTCCTTGATGATGTAAAGATCGGTGATGAGATCGAAGCGACTGTTACCAAGGTGGATGACGGAAACGGAAACATCCTGCTTTCAAAAAAAGAAGCCAATTCAGTTCTCGCATGGGATGTGCTTAAGGAGTATAAGGAATCCGGAAAGGAATTCACCGTTAAGGTAAGCCAGGTAGTTAAGGGCGGAGCGGTAGCGTACCTTGAAGGAATAAGGGGATTCATTCCCGCTTCCCAGCTCGATGTTTCATATGTTGAGGATCTATCCGTATTTGAAAACAGGAAACTGACAGTAAGGGTTACCGAAGTTAACAAGGATAAGCAGAAGCTCATAATGTCGGCAAGGGAAGTCCTTAAGGAAAAGCTTAAGGAGGAACATGACCATAAGGTTGCGATGCTCGTACCCGGAACGATAACCGAAGGAAAGGTTGAAAGCCTCCAGACGTTCGGAGCTTTCGTTGATATAGGTGAGGGACTGAGCGGACTCGTTCATATTTCTCAGATATGTGATCACAGGATCAAAAAGCCTTCTGAGGTGTTAAAGGTCGGTGATACCGTTAAGGTAAAGATCCTTAATACAAATGATGGTAAGATAAGCTTAAGTATTAAAGCTGCCGAGGAAGAATCGGGCCATGACGAGAAGGCTTCCAGGGAGGCAGAGATGTATTCGTCGAATGAAACGATAGGTACCGGACTCGGTGAGCTGTTGAAGGGGATAAAGCTGTAATTGCAAGGTAAGTTGTCATTCTGAGCGTTAGAAACGACGCGTAGTCGGTGCTTTGGCAAGAATCTAAGAGCGAAGAATCGTAGGGGTTAACACGGGGAGTGTATGAGAGGGAAGATACGTAAAAGATATCGGGATCTGTATGTTTTTGTGATGGCAGGGCTTGTTTTTGCCATGACCGGGTGTATGGATCAGGAAATCCGGCTGTCTGACGAAAGTCAGCAGCCGGTTATTCAGCCCAATAAAATAACGGTTGTATCTGAAATTGAAGAACCGGTTTCCGAGAATGAGGTAAAAATTGACCGGATTGAAAATAGGAGTGAAGCAGTCAAAAATGACATTTCTGTGGTCATGGTGGGAGACATCTTATTGCACGATCCGGTCAATAGAGTCTGTCATTTAGAAGGCGGTGGTTATGATTATTCAGGCCTGTTTTCCAATACGAAGGATGAGATCGGGGATGCAGACCTCGCGATCGTTAACCAGGAGGTGATCATAGGCGGTGAAAGCCTTAGAATTACCGGATATCCGTCGTTCAATGCTCCGTTTGAGATCGGAGACGAACTGGTCAATACAGGTTTTGATGTTATATGTCATGCAACAAACCATGCTATGGACAGGGGAGGCAGCGGAATACGCAAATGCCTTGAATTCTGGGAAGAAAACCATCCGGATGAGGCTGTACTCGGTATACATGACTCTGAAGAGGATAAAGAAGAGATATATGTTTATGAAAAGGACGGGATAAAAATAGCAGTCCTTAACTATACGTATGGTACAAACGGCATAAGACTGCCTGAAAAGATGCCGTTTGCCGTAGATCTGCTGGATGAAGAAAGGGTTGTGTCGGATATAAAAAGGGCAGAAGAGATGGCTGATTTTACCATTGTGTGTCCTCATTGGGGTACAGAGTACTCTCACGCCGTTTCGACCGACCAGGACAAGTGGATGGATATTTTCTTAAGATCAGGAGTTGATCTTGTTATAGGGACCCATCCTCATGTGATAGAACCCGTAGAAATGAAGGTCAATGAAGAAACAGGTGCCGAAATGCTCGTATATTACTCGCTTGGCAACTTTGTAAACTGGACCGCAGGAGAGGGTCCGGGTACCTCTGACAGGATGGTGGGAGGCATGGCGCAGGTGGATATAGGACGTGACGAAGACGGCAGTGTGGTGATAAGGGATTACGGTGTCCGTGCACTGGTTTGCCAGGCATCCAGAAAACGTGATGAAATGACGGTTTACAGGCTATGTGACTATACCGAAGAACTGGCCCGGTCAAATGAAATTCTCGATCAGGACAGCTCATTTTCAAAACAGTATTGTACCGGATTATGTGATGAGATCTGGGGCGATCTGTGGAACTAAACTTACTTAAGATTGACCGGGTCGTCGATGCGATGAAATGTGATGTCGGGATCCTTGGACAAAGTTGCCAAAGATAAGGCGTAATGACTCTCAAATAACAAACTGATCCCATTCAAAGTCAAAATATCCGAACCGGTTTTGATAAAAGGAGTCAATTTATCGGGTATGCTTTGACCGGTCATTAAAACGAAATGACAGAACTTATCATGACTGTTTAAGTCAATTATACGGAATGAATTAAGGGGCAGTCCCAGTCCAAGACCCACTGCCTTGGTGAAGCTCTCCTTTAAGGTCCATATCCTGAAGAAGGTTTCGGTGTCTTTTATATCATCCGCCTCCTGTCTGCAAAAAAAACGGGTGGCTATTTTATTATATGATACGGGTTTGTTATCAATATATTCAATATCAGCCCCTATTATATCGTTGTCGACCGCGCATATCGCATATTCGCCGGAATGGGACAGTGAAAAATGAAATTCCTGCCGCTCATCGGCCGGATCCTTTAGCCCGTCAGGCAGATAGATATGCGGTTTGCCCTGTTCATCCGTAACCGTATTAACGGGAAGCGTTATATCGGGAAACCTGTCACAAACCGCGCAGTTAAGCAGTGCGTGAGCCAGCAAGGAACGCTTTTTATCATCGTCATGGACAAACCTTAAGGATACTTTGGCCCGTTCATCTGTTACATGCGGCATGAGTTCGTCGATCGTGAAGTTGTTTATGTTTCCGATATAAAGATCCATGAGTTTCTCCATCTAATAATAACTACAGTTATAGTATATCATAAGGGTTGTATAAATAAAACCCCAAACCTTGAAACTGTATACATTATGTCATAAAATAGGACATGGGGACGGTTCTTCCGTCTTGTTTTCCCAAAAACCAGACGGAAGAACCGTCCCCGTGTCCGAAAATGGAGGAATCATATGGCACTGGCGCAGTATTTTACCGAATTTATATTTTACAGCTTCCTTGGCTGGATATGGGAATCGATCTATTGCACGATAAGGGAGAAAAACTGGGCGGACAGGGGCTTCCTTTTCGGGCCGATATGCCCTATTTACGGATCTTTTACTGTGATCACATCCATGGTATTCAGCGCTGTTCCGAAGTTGTCCGATCCCTCATTTCCTTTATGGGGAGTGTTCCTTTTATGCGCTTTTGTCAGCGCAGTCACGGAATATACGACATCCTGGGTCCTTGAGAAGCGCTTTCACGCAAGGTGGTGGGATTATAATGATATGCCTTTAAGCATTAATGGAAGGATATGTGTTCCCGCGACGCTGGGATTCGGAGTAGCGGGAGTATTTATAGTAAGGTACCTGATCCCGGCGGTGGCGCATCTTCATACGTTGATACACCCCATTATATATGAAGTGTCGGCCCTTGTTCTTGCGATGCTCCTCGGCGCGGATATCGCGCTTACCGAGGCCAGTCTTTCCACCCTGCTTAAGAAGGTTGAGGACATGCATGCCGAGTTTAATGAAAAGGCTGAAGAGAATTATAAGAAGATCGCAGCGGTACCCAAAGTGATCGCAGCTGCGCCCAAAGTAATAGCTGCCGCACCAAAGAAGATAGCGGCTGCTCCTAAAGCGATAGCTGCTGTGCCGGGTATAATAGGCGAAAAGTTGCAGGTGTTACCGTATGTCCGCAATCTGAGCGGATACCAAGTCAGGGTGCTTAAAAAGATGAAGAGGTTCATCCCTGACCGGAAGAAGACCGATGCTCAGAACAAGAGCAGGATGGCGTTCTTAAAGAACTTGAAGGAAACCGCTGTAGAACTTACAAGGCGCCACGGTCCTGCCGAAAGTTCAAAAGCAGATACGGAGCAAAACTCCGCTCAGGAAGCCAAATAGAATCACCCGATGGCTGTCGGTATTCCGGATTCGAATGAAGGCATGAGCTTAAGCTTGAAAAGGTTTTGCTCATGATTTTTGTCTATTAAGGCCTTGGTATCGGGATCGTCGATGATCCCTTCGCGTATGTATTTATCAAGTGCAGCGTAGGTAAAACCTAAGTTATCCTCGTCTGTGCGGCCGCATAAGCCGTCGGAAGGGACTTTGTCGATGAGGTGCGAAGGAACGCCGAGGAGACGGCCGATCTGCTTAACCTCTGTGACGGTAAGGTGTGAGAGCGGAGAAAAATCTCCGACCGAGTCGCCGTACCTGGTGCTGTAGCCGACCCAATCTTCCGAAAGATTGCAGGTATTGGCAACACGCCCGTTATGGCATTGGGAAACGGCATATAAGGTCGACATCCTGATCCTCGGAGGAAGGTTAATTTTGGCTTGTTCGGTCAATGGAAGGTTAGCGGCACTGATTTCCTGCTGTATTGATGAGACTGCTCCGGCGATGTTGATCACATAATGCCTAATGCCCAAATGATTTACTACGGTCAATGAATCGCTTATATCTTTTTGTTCACCGTTTGGCATCAGGACTCCTATCACCCGGTCTTGACCGAGAGCCTCCACGCAGATGGCAGCTGTGACCGTCGAGTCCTTACCTCCGGATATTCCGACCACTGCCGGAGAGGACGGTCCATTGTCCTTGAAGAAGCATCTGATCCAGTCAACACATTCTTTCATTGTTTTTTCGGCGTTAAATTCGTACATTTTCATCCGTCCTTTCCTATTATATATGATAATACTCAATCCCCCATCGGTTATTTGACCGAGTCTGTCATAAATAAGGATATCCTTTTTAGGGATCGAAATCAAGGAGTTTTATTATTTTCGGAACGCTTTGTTTCAATAGGAGAAAAACAGAGAAAAATGACTGCTGCGGATTCGTGATCATCAAAGAACAGAACCGGTCATCATAATATTTGACTCAGTCGGTTTTGTGTCGTATTATAAAAAGCAGATGCGGGATACACATCACATAGCCCGAACAATATTGACCGGATTTTTTCATGCCGGATAAAATAAATAACTGGCGTATAGGTAATATGGTATGGATAAGCTGATCGTAATAACCGGAACAACGGCTTCCGGTAAAAGCGATATAACAGTTGAAATTGCAAAAAAATACGGTGGCGAGATAGTATCTGCCGATTCAAGGCAGGTATTTAAGGGACTTGACCTGGGGACCGGCAAGATAACAAAGGAGGAAATGCATGGAGTACCGCATTACCTTCTCGATGTGGCTGAGCCGGGTGAGTATTTTTCACTTGCTGATTTCCAGCGTATGGCCTACGAGGCGATAGATGATATAAATTCACGTAATAAACAGGCCTTTTTATGCGGAGGTACAGGTCTGTATATAAACGCGGTCGTCGACGGCTACTGCCTGCAGGAAGCAAGGCCCGATCCCAAGCTTCGCAAAAAGGTCGAGGAAACTCCAATTGAGGAGCTTATCACGCTGCTTAAGGAAAAGGATCCGGATGCACTTACAAGGGTGGACCTTAAAAACAAACGGCGTGTTGAGCGCGCGGCCGAGAAGGTGCTCCTTGGGCGCGTGGGCGAACTGCCAAAAAAGAAAAAGTATGATTCTCTTGTGATAGGTGTAACGTGGCCGAGGGATATACTTTACGAGCGCATAGGTATACGCCTTGATAAGCGTCTTGAAATGGGAATGATCGATGAAGTGAAGGCATTAAGGGATAACGGAGTCAGTGATGAATTCCTTTACAAGCTCGGACTTGAATACAGGTATATCCTCATGTATTTAAGGGGCGAGTTCAGTGATTTTGATTCTTTTAAGGATAAACTTTTCATGGAGATAAGGCACCTGGCAAAGGAGCAGATGACATGGTTTCGAAAGCGCGATGACATACAGTGGATCGATATGGATAAGGATCCGGTTAAGCGGGCATCTGAGTTGATCGAAAGATTCAACGCTAAATGATCGCGACGGGATATAAAGTACAATAAAACAGCTCCCGTTTTAAGGGAGCTGGATGTTGTTCATGCATGCAAGCAGCTTTCGTTCATTGCCCTGATAACTCATAAGGCCGTGATCGTAAGCGTACCTGAATTTGTATTTTTTATCGCACAGGTCCATCAGTATTTTGGAATCAATGGTGATGATCCCATCGCGGTCCCAGTAGTCATACGGCTCGATGCTTACCTGGCGTTCCGCGACTTCAAGATACATGATGCCGGCGCCTTCACCGGTAACGTTTACCTGTATTGCGATGTGCTCGAATATGTTCCGTGCGTCGGAGTATTCAAACACCTCGCGG
Source organism: Lachnospiraceae bacterium (assembly GCA_017550535.1). GTDB lineage: Bacteria > Bacillota > Clostridia > Lachnospirales > Lachnospiraceae > UBA2868. The sequence continues at coordinate 13,612 of JAFZOS010000031.1, read as the reverse complement.
ACCTTGTCAACAATTTCCTTATAGGTCATTTAACCACCTCCCGTCGTGAACATCACGAGGATGTGAAGTAAATTTAATGTGTTGCTATCAGATATATTCTAGACTTAGTATAACATAAAACTTTTGATAAATGTATAGCCCTTTTTCAATTTATTTTGGATTTGTTTTTATGACCTGTTTGGGTTTGTTTGATTGACAATTTTTTGCTTGTTTGAGTGATAAATTATTGGTTGGTTTTTAGTTGGATTATTGTCGGAACGAGGTGAGATCTATGACGATAGATGCATACATAAATCCCGATTTTACAAGGGACCAGAAACTTACTTTTTTAGCCATGGCATTCGGCCTTATAATACTGTCCGTTTTTGTGATCTTAGGCGGTGTTAAGGTGTCGGTCGGATTCATTCCTAAAAGTGAGCGAAGGGCAGCGCGTTATGACAATTCTCATAACCGTGTGCAGAGGTTTTATGAAATGATAATCTCGGCCACTTCGGTCATGTCTTTTTCGTGCGCATACGTTATCATAAATCACATTTACAACGTGCTTATGAATGAGGTCGGAAGCGAGGAATTTTTACGCTTTCAGGGTTTTGTAAATGTATGGGAAAACGGCAAGGATTTTATCCTGCTTTTACTCATATGTTTATCGTGTATTTTAAACACGATCCTGGATAAATTTTTCATCCCTTTAAAGAAACTTAAAAAAGAGGAGAAGGCATGCGTAAGGATGCTTGCGATGTTTTATGCGATCATCATTTTAATGTACTTAAACAACATCGGCGATGAGGATGCATACAACCCCGTCATGATGTATTATCTCGGTCTTATGATCGGACGTTTCGTGTACTTTGACGCGTCCTTCGTCGACTTTATCGCGGCGCTTAAAAACATGCTCAAAAACATATACCTTCTGATATTTGCCCTGCTTACCACAGGCATCTTATGTTACATCGGTTTTTCGAGGGAGTATCTTCTTGAGCGGAATTACATCATCGTCGGCGTGTTCTATACGCATCTGTTCATGCTTGTCGCGGTGTTCGTCCTGCATAACAGCCACATACTCCACCTGCTCGTAAGAAAGCCCCGCAACTACGATGAGCTCACCGGTGATGAAGAAGATGACGATGATGAGGCATACGAGGAAGAATCATACGAGGAAGCTTATGATGAATATGACGCAGGGGATACGTATGATGATTACGACGAGGAGTATGAAGAATACGACAACTATGAGTGACAATTTACAACCTCGACATCACGCACATCAGCACTCCGGCATCCACGGATACAGTCACCGTATCATCAACAAATTCATTACTCACCCCAAGCGTCAGGTCGCCTTTTAACACAGCGTTTTCAAGTTCGTATTTCGCGCCTTTTATGCTCACGCCGCGGCACTCATCGGTAAGCGAAAAAACAGACAGAGAAAATCCTTCGATCCTTTTAAGCGATACGCTGCATTCGGAAAACACAGTGATCCTTGTATCCTCATCCTCCATCCTTATAACCGCACCGCATTCGGCGCCGTAACGTGCCGCCGCTATATTTCCCAGGAAATGATCCGCCCGTCCGCCGAAAGCGCATATGATCATAATATCCTTATAACCCTGCGAAAGGGCATGTTTTACAGCGAGAGCCGTGTCCGTGTCATCCTTGATCGAGGGATGTTTGATGCATTCGATCTTTGTTTCATCGATCATCTTTTTTCCATCATCCGAAACCGAATCAAAGTCGCCGATCACGATATCGGGAACAAGTCCCATTTTGATCGCATGATCAAGCCCAAGATCGCAGGCGATGACAAACCCCTCAAAACCGGTTATAAAAGAAGGCCTGTAATATTTTCCGCCCGAGATTATCAGGCATTTTTTAAGATCATTTTTCATGTTTGTCACCTGGATAAAATACGTCTTTAAGAATCACAATTTCTGACCGTTTTTTTATTTTAACACAATATTCTGATTTTTTTGTTAAATTTTCAAGAAATTGTGGCTATTTTCACGCATTTTTGGTATCATATAATTTGAGTAAATGGGCGGATAAGGGGATCCGTCCCAAACATCCCGAGGGTAAGGGGCCATAAGGGGAATAAATATGACAAGACAGGAGCAGCAGGAATATCTAAATAAGGGATTTACAAAGGACCAGGTGGAGGAGATAAAGCTTGGCCTTGAAGAAGGTCTTGATATCGAGCCGTATGAGGACAAGGATTTCTTTGCGCTGCAGATGCGCGAGATCCGTCTCGGGCTTATGAAGGAGCTTCCGGTCGAGGTCTATGCGAGGAAGGATTTCGACTGGTTCCAGATGGAGCAGATAAGGCTTGGACTCGAGGAAGGGCTTAACGTCAGGCTGTATGCATATCCAAGGGTATCATTCGATACCATGAGGCAGTTAAGGCTGGCGCTTTCGGACGGCATCAACCTTTCGAAATATCTAAGCCTGTCATCCGGCATCCTCCGTGAACTGAGAAAGGCTATAAAGGCAGGGGTAGACCTTGCACCGTACATTGAGGACCGTTATGATGCGGAGCAGCTTGAACAGATCCGCATCTGCCTCGAAAAAAAGATAAACATCAAACCATATATAACAAATGAGCTGAGGGGTTCATCCATCGAACAGATAAGGCTGGGGCTTGAGCACGGGTTAAACGTCCGTCAGTATACGGGACTTCAGTATGAATGGCGCCAGATGCGTGAGATAAGGAGGGGCATGGAGCACCAGGTTAATTTTTCGGTGTATCTTAATCCCCTTTATGACTGGCAGCAGATGCGTGAGATCCGTCTCGGACTTGAGGATGGCCTTGATGTTTCAAGGTATTCAAGCCTTATGTATCCGGCGACCGATATGTCCGTTAAACGGGCCTATTTGTCAGCCGGCATCATGGACGATACGCCTCAGGGCTTAAGCGACGGGAAACCCATTGCATATAACAATTTCGAATTAAAGGTCACCACCGATCAGATGGCGGCGTATTTCCAGCTTACGGGAAGCCGTACCGGCATTACCAGGAGCGTTATAAAAAATGCCCTTGAGGAAAGGGGCATAGTAAAAGGCATTAATGAGGACATCATAAATAAGATCCTCACTGACAAGGCAGGTAACCAGCCTCAGGAGATCGCAACCGGCCGCAAATCCGAGCCCGGTCCCGACGGTTATTACGAATACTTTTTCAAGACCGAGGTCAACAGACAGCCCAAGGTACTTGAGGACGGAAGCCTTGATTACAAGGATATCGAATGGTTCGAGCAGGTCAAAAAAGGACAGAAGCTTGCGTTGTATCATCCGGCTGAAACAGGCCCCGCAGGATATAATATCTTCGGCGCCGAATTCCCGGTGGTAAAAGGTAAGGAACTTAATATCTTAACGGGTAAGGGATTCTACATCGATCAGGATCAGCGCACCTATGTTTCCAATGTCGACGGCATCGTCGAGCTTAACGGAAACAAACTTGAGGTATCAAATCTCCTGGAACTGGATGAAGTCACGGCATATATGGGCGATACAAAGTTTGACGGCAGCGTCCATGTAAAGGGCGGCATCGGTAATAACTGCACGATCATCGCCAAGGAGGATATCATCGTCGACGGCTTTGTCGAAGGCGCAAGGCTTGAAGCCGGCGGAAACATAATCCTGCGAAAAGGCGTAAACGCACAGGGCAAGGGACTCATAAAGGCGGACGGAAACATTGAGGGCAGCTTTTTTGAAAATGCCAACGTAAAGGCGAAGGGAAACATAAAGACAAGTTACTGCCTTAAGTGTGACGTCGAAAGCGACGGCTCGATCTTAGTGTCCGGACGTCACGGATCGCTGCTTGGTGGTACGACTTATGCGAGGGTGCTCATCACGGTAAACGAAGTCGGCAATGATACGGGCGTAAGGACGCTTGTCAAGGTCGGCGTCAGCAATGATGTCATCAAGCGTAAGATCGTCATAAACAATGAGATCAGGAAGATAGACAAGGAACTGATATCGCTTGATTCTGCTTATGCGGAACTGGAAGCCCTGTATCCCGAAAATGTGAGGGGCGAGATGGATATGTTTAAAAAGATCGATACCGTCCGCATTGCCAAAAAGGAGATCAAACGAAAACTCGGGGAGGAACTGAAGGTAGTCGAAAAGCTTATCGAGGAGGCAAAGGAAGCAAAGATCGAGTTGAAGGGTGCCGTTTACGAAGGAGTTACCGCCGAGATAAACGGAAAGAGATGGCTGGCAACCCAGCGTGACGTAGGCATTACACTCGCGGATGATGAGGACGGGATAAAAGTACTGAGATAACAAAGGGGACAGGATATGGAAAAAATTCTTATCGTTGATCATGAAGTGATAAACTGCAACCAGTTAAAGGAGATCCTGAGGGATGAGTATGATGTTGAAACGGCGTCCGACGTAAACGACATGAACAGCATCATGGATATGTGCGCAAAGGATATCGCGACGGTCCTTTACCGGTTTTCAATGGATGGCCTTGACGGATACGGATTCTTAAAGATGCTCGATGAGCGCGGGCTGCTTGAGAGGATACCGGTTCTTTTCATAAACGAAAGGGGCGCGGCCGAACTTGAGCACGGTCCGATAAGGCTCGGCGTGTATGATTTTGTACACAAGCCGTTCGTTGCCGAGATAGTAAGGCGCAGGGTTTCGAACCTTACCGAGCTGTTCATTTACAAGCGAGGCCTCGAGGAAAAGGTAGAATCACAGTCTATCACGATGAACAAGCAGTTCAAGCTCTTAAAGGTCCAGAAGGAGGAGCTTAACAGGAGTAAGCAGAACATCGTCGACATCCTCGCGACAGTCGTTGAATGCCGAAGCCTTGAGAGCGGCGATCACATAAACAGGATCAAGGGCTACACCGAGATCATCGCAAGGCGCATGATGAAGGATTATCCCGAAACGAAGCTTACCGAATCCGACGTCGATATCATCGTATCGGCGAGTGCGCTGCACGACATCGGCAAGATCGCGATCCCTGATTCTATCCTTAACAAGCCCGGCAAATTGACGGACGATGAGTTTGAATTCATGAAGAGTCACACGATCCGCGGTGCCGATATCGTCAATAACATAAGCGGTATCTGGGATGAGGATTACGCAAGGATCTGTTACGAGATATGCAGGTATCATCATGAAAGGTACGACGGAAGGGGATACCCCGATAAGATAAAGGGAGATGATATCCCGATCTCGGCGCAGTGTGAATCGATAGCCGATGTTTATGACGCGCTTGTAACGGAAAGCGTGTACAGGGCGGCATATAGTAAGGATGAAGCTTTTAACATGATCGTGCAGGGTGAAGCCGGAGTGTTCTCACCGAGGCTGCTTGAATGCTTCAGGAAGTCGCGCGAGGAGTTTGAGGCATTCCTTGGCGAGCATAATAACTGATAGATTAACGGAGTAAAATCATGGCTGGTTTGGATAAATTCATAAAATTCGGTAATGAAGATAACCTTCAGGATATTCTGGGAAATGAATATGATAAACCCACAAATCCCAATGAACTGTTTTCGACGGAGGATTATCTCGTGGTTCCCGATATAAAGCAGGTGAGGAGCGAATCGGGCAAGCCCACCATCGTTGTTATAGATGATGATTACCAGACTCTTGACATCATGAAGATATATCTTGCGAGGGATTATGAATGCGCATGTTTTTCGGATCCCAAGGAAGCGATATTTTACATGAACACGCATCTTCCCGATATAATTTTCCTTGACAGTTATATGACCGTAATGAACGCAAAAAGGATCATGTCGATAATCAAATCGTATGAGCAGCTTAGGCGTACGCCGATCTATTACCTGGTTTATGAGGAGGAGCGTGCGGTTTTCGAGGCAAAGCCTCAGCCGGGTATTGAGGGACTGGTCACGAGGCCTGTGGCCCGCGGTGAACTCCAGAAGATACTTGACAGGGAAAAGTTAAGGGAGTATCTGACGGATGAAGAATGATTCTCCCGTGACTCTTGCTATAGTTCTTATGAACGCGGTGATGTTTCTCGCTTCCGTTACGGTGGGCGAGGCTTTTGTTTCTGCAGGAGTCATGGATTTTGAACTTGTTTCGGGCGGTCAGCTGTACCGCCTTTTAACAGCCATGTTTCTTCACGGCAGCATCGATCATATCGTCGGCAACATGCTCTTTCTGTTTGCGATGGGTGAGATGGTCGAACGTGCGGCGGGACATGTAAAATACGCGGTCATATATATCCTGGCCGGCATCGCCGGAAATGCCGTTTCGTATCTTTATGAGATGATAAGCGGGATAAGGTACAGTTCCCTAGGCGCTTCGGGTGCCGTATACGGGATATTCGGCGCGCTCATCGTGATGTCGATCAAAAAGGTAAGCGGGATAAACATTGTAAAGAGCAGGATCCCGCTTGCGATCATATACTGTCTGTACAGCAGCTTTGCGATGCCGAACATTGATTACGCTGCGCATATAGGCGGGCTGCTTTTCGGGATGCTGCTAACGGCCTTACTTGTAAAGAAAGGCGGCGGCGACGATTACAGTGAGGTTTATTATTACGGATAGGGCGGGTAAAAGTGCATGTTTTTAAAAAAGATGAAGCTTAACCGCACAAGTGTATTACTGCTCATTTTCTGTGTGTTCGTCATTCTGGTGAACGCTACCCTTGGTATATTCTTAACGGCCCAGTCTGCCAATTCGATGAAGGTCCTTATACAGAACAGGATGCTCGATATTTCCAATACTGCGGCTGCCATGCTTGACGGCGACGTTCTGGGCTCCATTCAGGCCGAGGATGAAAATACATCCGAGTATCAGGAAGTATTAAGGACACTTACATATTATCAGGATAACATCGATCTTAAATACATCTACTGCATACGCGACATGGGCAATAAGGAGTTTGTCTTCACGATCGATCCGACTGTGGAAGACCCCGGTCAGTTCGGTGAGCCCATCGTCTATACAGATGCACTTTATACGGCGAGCCTTGGCACGCCTGCGGTTGATTCCGAGCCATATACGGACAGGTGGGGGCGTTTTTACAGTGCCTATTCGCCGGTGTTTGATTCTTCGGGAAAGGTTTCGGGCATCGTGGCGGTTGACTTTGCCGCCGACTGGTATGATGAACAGATATCGCATCAGGTTCGCACGACGCTTATCATAAGTATCATGTCGCTTTTTTTCGGAACTATAATCGTGCTTTATATCGCAACGATGTTCAGGCAGAGGTTCCGCCAGCTGTTCGGCGAGCTTAACAACTTATCGGACGGCATCGAAACGCTGGCACATGAGATAACAGCGGGTTCGGGCAAGGATCTAAGCGATGAGCTTGCCTACGCGGATGATAAAGAATGTACGGGCCAGGTTGATGAGATAGGTGCGATGAGTGCAAAGATCCACAGCCTTCGTGATTACATGAGCAGGCAGATAAGCTATGTAAGGTCTGCGGCATACAAGGACGGCCTTACGGGGCTTGAAAACAGGACGTCGTATTTTGAATACATTGAGCAGCTGGACGCTCTTGTTGAAAAGGGAACGGCCGAATTTGCCGTCGCGATGTTTGATATAAACGGGCTTAAGGAGATAAACGACAATAAAGGTCACGAGCAGGGCGACAAGGCCATAATAAAGGCCGCGGATGTTTTGCGCAGGACATTTTTGGAGGGGCACGCAAGGATCTTCAGGATCGGCGGCGATGAATTTGTCGTGATCCTTAACATGACGGAGGAGGAGCTCTCGGCGATAATCGACGGGTTTGACGAGCTTCTTAAGGAATCCGGCAGTGATGATATGGAGATCAATATTTCCAAAGGATTTGCGGTATTTAAAAAGGACAGCGACAAAACATACAGGGATGCCTTTATCCGCGCCGACAGGGCGATGTATGCGGATAAAAAGGCATTTTATAAGAATCACGCCGACAGGCGCAGGTCATGAGCATGAAAATTCTTGTAATAGGCGGGAGTTATTTCTTCGGGAGGTGGTTCGTGCAGCATGCATATAAGGAGCATGAGGTAACGGTCCTGAACCGCGGCAGCATTACCATAGGCCTTTCGGGTGTTACCGAGATAAGGGCCGACAGGCATAATAGTGATGAGTTATGTAAACTTGAGATTGACGGTATCGGCTATGATGCCGTCGTGGATTTTTGTGCATATGATGAGGGTGATATAAGCGGGATATTAAGTTGCTTAAAGGGCGCGCCTCCAGAGAAATATATCTTTATAAGCACCGTCGATGTATATAAAAAGGGCACCGGGAAAGCGCTTGATGAATCGGCAGAAATGTCCGATAACCGGGACATATGCGATGAGACGGAAGCCAGTGACTCCACGGATGCTCCCGGAAATTCTGATACTACAGACACTTCGGGCGGCGTCGATGCATATATAAAAGGCAAGGTAAAGCTAGAGCATGAACTTGTTGCTGAATGCAAAAAGTATGGTATAAAGGGCGTGTCCGTGCGGCCCGTGATCCTGTACGGCCCCGGAAATTACGCTCCTCGCGAGAGTGTTTATTTTGAATGGATAAACAAAGCAGGACAGATAATCCATCCGGTGGATTCTGATGGCTTTTTCCAGATGCTTTATGTTTCGGATGCGGCGCGCGGGATACTTAAGCTGTGTGAAATGCCCGGGGAACTTTTGCATGATGCGTACAATTTTTGCAGCGATGAAGTGCTTACGTATGATTCTTACGAAGGAGCACTTGAAAAGGCATATTTAAAGCGTGATCCGTCGATCAAGGGCGGCGCATTTTCAAAGATAGACGTGCCTGTCGAAACTGTCTTAAAGCAGGGCATACCGCTTCCATTCCCGCTTTTAAAGGAAGAATCGGAGGTATATTCGGGCGCGCTGTTTGGGGGACTAGGCATAGATATAACTCCTCTTTCGGAAGGATTGTATAACTGCCTTAAACTGGAGGCCGGTAATGTGTAGAATGTATAACTGCCTTAAACCGGAGGCGGGTAATGAGTAAATACATCGGAAGTAAGGAATTTTACAAATATGCGCTGCGGCTTACGATCCCGATCATGGTGCAGAATGCAATATCGAATTTCGTGGGTCTGCTTGATAACCTGATGATAGGGCGGCTCGGGACGAATGCGCTCTCGGGCGTATCGATAGCAAACCAGCTTTTGTTCGTTTATTATCTGCTCATTTTCGGTGCGGTCGCGGGAGTGGGGATATTTACCGCGCAGTACTACGGCATGAAGGATGAAGACGGTGTGCGGGAAACGTTCCGGTTTAAGCTCGTATTAAACACTGTCCTGACGCTTTTAGCGGTAATTCTTTTTTTGATCCTCGGAAAGTATCTTATCGGTGCATTCCTTCACGGTGAGGGGCTTAAGTCGGACGCCGATGAAACGCTATCCATCGGAATATCCTATCTGTTTATAATGCTCTTGGGTATATTGCCGCATCCGGTTACGATGGCCTACTCGAGTACTCTGCGCGAGACGGGCGAAACGGCGGCACCGATGAAAGCATCGCTTGCGGCGGTTTTGGTGAATCTAGTCGGCAATTTTATTCTGATATACGGGTATCTTGGTTTCCCTGCGCTGGGTGCCAGAGGAGCCGCTATCGCGACCGTTATCTCAAGGTTTGTCGAGCTTATGATCCTTGTTGTATATACGGGCAGGCATGCGGCTGTCCATACCTTTATAAGGGGTGCGTTTGCAAGCCTTAGGATACCCGGGGATATGGCGCTTAAATACTTTGTGAAAAGCCTTCCGCTCATGTGCAACGAAACCCTGTGGGCAAGCGGTATGGCGGTCATGAACCAGTGCTATTCCTTAAAGAGCCTGAATGCAGTGGCGGCGCTTAATATCGAATCAACACTGTTTAATCTGCTGGGCGTAGCATTCCTTGCGATGGGCGAAGGAGTCGGCATTATCATAGGCCACACGCTCGGCAGCGGCGAGATATATAAGGCTAAGGAAGACTCGGTCAAACTTATCGCGTTTACCGTGTTCTGCGGCCTGATATTCGGTGCGGTGCAGGTCGGCATAAGTCCGTTCTTTCCAAACCTTTACAACACAGCTTCGGAAGTTAAGCTGATGGCATCAAGGCTTATAGTTGTATTCGGCTGCCTTATGCCGGTCATGGCGTATGCGCATGCCTCGTATTTTATAATCCGGGCTGGCGGCAGGGCCGGGATAACATTTTTGTTCGACAGCTGCTTCGTATGGGTCGTTTCTGTCCCGACAGCGTTTATACTAAGCCACTTTACACAGCTTTCGGTCATACCGCTTGTTGCCATAGTTCAGTCGCTTGAACTGCCCAAGGCCGTCATCGGCGGCATCATGGTACATTCGGGCATCTGGGCAAGACAGATAGTAGGAAAATGAAGTGGGGCACGGGGGCTCGGATGCATACTGAAATGGGGAAAACAGTTGAACAGTATGCTTTTTGAGCAGGAATGCAAGCGAAAAATCATACTAAAACGTAGGAAACAGGAAAACAGTATGATTATTGAGCAGGAATGAAAACGAAAAATCATACTAAAACGGAGGAAACAGGAAAACAGTATGATTATTGAGCAGGAATGAAAACGAAAAATCATACTAAAATGTAGGAAACAGGAAAACAGTATGATTATTGAGCAGGAATGAAAACGAAAAATCATACTAAAATGGGAAAAACAGGAAAACAGTATGATTATAAGGCAACAATAAAGACAGGAGGAGGAATCACATGTTAAGGAAAAAGGAAGAATGCAAAATTGAATATCGCGAGAAGATGAGGGACGGAAACGGCACCGTCGAGATAACGAATTTTATCGAATCTCCGGATGAGCTGTGCGGTAAGGGCCGCATGTTTTCTAAGATAACCTTAAACAGCAGCTGCAGCATAGGTTTCCACGTTCATGAAAATGACAGCGAGCTGTTTTATATCATAAGCGGTACCGCGCAGTATAACGATAACGGAGAAATTAAAACGGTAACCGCGGGTGATGTTACGATTTGTCCCGCAGGCACGGGCCACGGGATTGCAAATGATTCTGATGAACCCTGTGAATTTATCGCTGTGATAGTATACGCATAACGGAGGAATGATTATGGGAAGTATGGATTACATTCAAACCATCGTTAAGCTGCTTTTCTGGATCATCGAGGGCATAGGCTGCATGATGATCTTTAAAAAGTGCAATGTTGAAAGCAAATGGGCGTTTGTTCCGGTGGCCAGGGAATACTATTTAAGCCGCTGCGCCGACAGGGAAAAGGACGGGCGTAAATATGCGATCCTGGTCGGGCTTGAGATCATACTGAGGATCCCGTTTGAGTTTTCTCCGCAGGATTCGATGCAAAAAGGGATAATCGCGATATTTGTGCTCATTATCGTATTGACCGAATACCTTTATAAGCTGCGCATCTTCTACGGACTGTGCATGGTATTTGAAAAACGGAAAAGATGGATGTTTGCCTGGTTTTTCGTTGAATCGATCACAGCCGTCATATGGGGCCGCTCGGATAAATTCATGCCTAAAAAACTGGTTGAAAAGATCGATCTTGATGCCGGCGCCAGGTTGTCGGGAGCCAAGGCAGAATCAATCGAAAAAGGTCTTACCGTCAATATCAACGAGCGGACGACGATCGACTTTTTCAAAAGGAAATACCTGCTTAAGGATATACACCTTAATATTCCCGAAGGGCATATGGTGCTGCTGCTAGGAGGCTCGGGTGCCGGCAAGACAACTTTTGTAAACGCCGTTACAGGTTATGAAAAGGCGGATGCATCCATTCTCCTTAACAACAATGATATCTATACCCAATACAGCCGGATGAAATACGATGTGGGATTTGTTCCCCAGCTTGATCTTATGAGGGGCAACGATACCGTTCTCCGTACCCTTTCAGATGCCGCAACTTTAAGGCTTCCTTCGGGTGTTTCTTTAGCCAAAAGGAAAAAGAGGGTTAACGATGTGCTTGAGGAATTCGGGCTTGCGGCCATACGTAATTCGCTTGTTGAAAAACTGTCCGGTGGGCAGCGTAAAAGGCTGTCGATCGCCATGGAATTTATTTCGGATCCTTCGCTGTTCATTCTTGATGAACCGGATTCCGGCCTTGACGGAGTTGTGGCAAGGGGCCTGTTTGAAAAGCTCCGTTCGATCGCCGATACAGGGAAGATCGTGGTCGTGATCACTCATACGCCCGACAGGGTCATCGATCTTTTTGATGACGTGATCGTGCTTGCAAAGGATGCATCACGGACAGGCAGGCTTGCATATTACGGACCTGTCAAGGAGGCATACGATTTCTTCGGCAAGGACTCGATGGAAGACATACTGCTGTCCATTAACCAGAAAGAAGAAGGCGGCGAAGGACGTGCGGATGAGTTCGTTGAAAAGTATGCTGACGCTATGGCTGAAGCTGAAAGAAAGGCAGGGTGATGAAGATGGATGAAAGCCGTATAAAGCACAGGGGACGATTCTCACAGGTTTTTATATATCTCGGTAAGCTTTTCAGGATGTTTGTATTTCAGAATGACTGGAAGGTCCTGCCTATGGCAGCGGTCATTGCGGGACTCGTATCATTTGTGGTAGGTGCAAACTTGTTTAAGACTCAGGAAGGGACCCTTATGGGCGCGTTCGCACTTGCATGTATATGTATCTGGAACGGCTTCTTTAATTCGATCCAGGTTATATGCCGTGAACGTCCCATCGTTAAAAGGGAGCACCGTTCGGGCATGCATGTATCGTCTTACATTGCGGCACATATGATCTATCAGGCTCTCCTTTGCCTTGGGCAGTCGGTGATAACCCTGGTGATCTGTAATGTCATGGGTATTTCGTTTCCTTTGAAAAGCCTTATCACACCTTGGCCGATACTGGACATCGGTATTACACTGTTCCTTATCACCTACTGTGCCGATATGATGTCGCTTATGATTTCCGCTTTTGTGCACAGTACGACGACGGCGATGACGATCATGCCGTTTCTACTGATATTCCAGCTGGTATTTTCGGGCGGATTCTTCCAGCTTGAGGGGCCGGCTGTAAAGCTTACAAACTTCACGGTTGCAAAGTGGGGACTTGAAGCCCTGTGCTCTCAGGGTGATTACAACAGCCTGCCGATGGTAACGCTGTGGAATGCCATAGCCAAGTTTCAGGATGTGGACGCGGGTGATTATCTGATAAGCATTGGTGAAGAGGCGAATGAAAACCTGGATGAAGGTGATAAGATTGATTTCAGCTCCATAAATGGATATAAGCCCATACAGGGATTCATGAGATATGCCCAGGAGAGCGGCTCAAGAGAAGAGATCCTTAAGTGGAGCGGTGAGAATAACCAAAACACGGTCTATGCTTTTGAACCGTCGACCGTCTTAAGGTGCTGGGGATTCCTTATACTGTATATCTTTTTGTATGCGTTTGTTGCCGTTTTAAGCCTGGAATTCATTGATCGGGACAAAAGATAGTTTGACGAACATGAAATAGTGTGTTATATTGATTTGCGGCTTAATAAAGTACGTGCGCGTAGCTCAGCTGGATAGAGCGTCTGGCTACGGACCAGAAGGTCGGGGGTTCGAAGTCTCAGCAGGCTGGCGCCTGCTTCGGTCGGCGCAAACCGACATCCACCGGATGTCGTGCGCCCTCTCGTGCACGGATTTATTGGTCCACTATAATTTCATATTTGTTTGTGTGCGTGTAG
>JAFZOS010000030.1 GCA_017550535.1 Lachnospiraceae bacterium | reverse complement strand
GTCCTTAACGTTTAAGGATAACTTACAGCATCCCTGCTGGGGAGCACACCATCCGATACCGTGTGTATATCCGGATATGTCCTTAATCTCTTTAGCCTTTACCCACTTTGCTTCTTCGGGTATAGGTGCCGCACCATGACGGGCGCCCTGATGTACAGAGCACATTGCCTTAACTTCTGTTGAATAGATCATGTGGTAAACCTCCTATTTCAGTTTTAATCTTTTCTATTATAATGCATGTTCTGCATTATGTACATGAAAACATCTTCCCGGTCCGCATTTTTCATACGGGCGGATTTTCTTCAAGATAAGCATCCAGTAATGCCGCTGCAGTACGGACGAATTTAACGCAGGGTCTAACCTTATAATATTCCTCCGTGCGCTTTTCGGGCACGGGGGTATTTGTGACATTAAGGCCCGCCAGGAGCTCACGGCAGATGATCGTCCCGTGTTCTGCCTTAAATCTCTTTGCCAGATCCTGTACCCTCTTATAATGCGCCGCTTTTACCGTATCGTCCCTTTCCGTTCCTTCACCATAAAGTAAGCCCAGCACCATGAATATAGCAGAACAGGTCCCGCACACTTCCCTCATCCGTCCCATGCCTGCTCCGAATGACGAAGACAGACGCTTTGCCGTTTTCTCATCCATTCCCGTCACATCCGAAAAAGCAACAAATACTGACTGGGCACAGTTCATCCCGTCCGCAAAATACCCGGCTGCTTTTTCTGTATGATCGTATCTCATTTTATCTCCCGTTATTGCCAAATATATTTTTTGTGTCTCTGATCTCTGTCTACGCTTCGCCTGACTTCGATAAGAGAACGCATGTCTCGCAGCTTACGGTATGGCAGAACATATCGGTACACCTGACTCTCTTAAGTTCATAGCCGCGTCCCGTAAGATACTTAAGATCACGGGCAAGAGTCGCGGGATCACAGCTTACATACACGATCTTTTCGGGTGCTATATCGACTACCGCCTCAAGCGCTGCTTCATCCATTCCCTTCCTGGGCGGATCCATAACGACTACATCCGCCTTTATCTCATCTTTATGAGCAGGCAGGTATTCCTCCGCAGCCGCACATATAAAATCAACGTTATCAACATTGTTTAATGCCGCATTCTTTTTCGCATCCCCTATCGCTTCGGGAACTATCTCAAGGCCGTATACCGCCTTTGCCTTATCTGCCATGCATAAGGATATTGTACCTATACCGCAGCATATATCCCACACTTCTTCATCCCCGGTAAGGGCTGCGTATTCGATCGCCGTGCCGTACAGCTTCTCAACCTGCACCGGGTTTACCTGGTAAAACGACAGCGGCGATATCTCAAATGTCTTCCCAAGCAGCGTATCCGTGATCCTGTCGCTTCCCCACAGTGTATGAACCTCATTTCCCATGATCACGTTCGTCTTTTCACTGTTTATGCTTACGGAAATGCTGCACACGCCTTTTACTTCCCTCAGCTTTTCGATAAGCTCACGCTGCCCCGCAAACTTATCCTTTGTTACCACAAGGCACACCATTATCCGGCCCGAAACAAAGCCCTTTCGTATCAGTACATGGCGTACGATACCCTGTCCTGTCTTTTCATCATAAGCCGCGATCTTGTGACTCTTCATATGGGAAAGGACAACTTCAAGTATCTCCTTATTCTCGGGTGGACCGAGCACACAGTCTGTATTTGCAATGATGTCATGTGTGCGTCCCGCATAAAATCCCGCTATGGGATTGCCGCTTTTATCGGTCCCTATGGGGTACTGCGCTTTGTTCCTGTACCTCCACGGATCATCCATCCCGATGATCGGCTCCATTATCCTGTCTATATGACCGGTTTCAAATCCCCCGATCCTTACGAGGGCGTTCCTTACTTTATCCTGCTTAAACTCAAGCTGGGCCTTATAGTCCATCGCCTGCAGCTGACAGCCTCCGCACTGCCTTGCAAAAGCACACCGCGGAGTGACTCTTTCAGGGGACGGTTTAACTATCCTCTCAACCCTTGCATAACCGTAATTCTTCTTAACTTTTGTTATGCGCGCATCGATAACATCTCCCGTTATCGCATCCTTAACAAAAAGGGTATAGCCATCAGTCTTTCCTACACCCATACCCTCATTTGACATATCCGTTATTATCAGATCACTTATTATATCATTCTTATTATAGCTTATCATCTCACTCAGAGGTCTTTCTGATATTGGAATCAATGAGCCTGTTATATCCGAGCCACCCTGTTTCGGGAGTAGAATCAAACAGCTCCGTGATCGTCTCCATCTTTGCATCGAGGTTGTCGGCAAAATTGAGTGCGACCGCTTCCATAAGTGCGGGCTTTTTGGGCGATCCGAATTCGTACTCGCCGTGATGTGCAAGGATGCAGTGCTTTAACTCCGCTTCAAGTTTCCCGGGAAAACCGGGAATGTCCTTAACCTTAACACCCACCATCTCGCAGCCCATCACTATGTGTCCAAGCAATTGTCCGTCATCGGTGTAATCATTTTCGGGAAACGTTGACAGTTCCTTAACCTTGCCGATATCATGCAACATCGCGGCACTTAAGAGTAAGTCCCTGTTAAGCTTTTTATATCTTTTTGTGTAAAAATCACACAGTTTAACGACGCTTAACGTATGCTCGAGAAGGCCCCCGACAAAACCGTGATGCACACTCTTTGCCGCAGAACTGTTCTTAAACGCCTTTATAAAATCCTTATCGTCAACAAAGAATGCCCTGCACAGTGTCTTAAGATGCTCGGACTTTAAGCTGTCGATGAAGCCCGTCAGTTCGGCATACATGTCATCTATGTTATACGATGAGACCGGAAGATAATCGGCGGGTATGTATTCTCCTTCGTTTACCTTGCGTATCCGCTTTATGCTTAACTGAAGCTGGCCGTTAAAGCTTGTCACCGAGCCTGTGACCATGCAGTAATCGAATACGTCAAAGTCCTCGATTCCTGCCGAATTCGGATCCCAGATCTTGGCATCTATCACTCCCGTTTTATCCTGTAATATCACGTTCTCATATGGCTTTCCGTTCTTTGTCACGGCGGCCTGCCTGTGCTTTACAAGATACACATCCATTATGTTGTCACTTTCACGAAACTGCTCTATATATTTCAAAACAAAACCTCCCTGCGGACAGTTTATGACCGCATCCTATTCACTGAGTTTTCCGAGTTCGATCTCGTATGACAGTTCAACGTATTCTTCCCTTCCCATACGTTTTACCGTAACCATCATAAGGTCTTCCGGCTGACACTTTAACATTGCGTCTTTATAATCGGCAAATGATTTTACATCCGTTGTCCCGAGCTTGACGATAACATCTCCGTTCTGGATGCCGGCTTCCATTGCGGGAGAATCGATCACCACCTGTCTTACATAAGCCCCCATGGGAACCCCGTAATCCTCGGCCGCTTCTTCGGTGACATCCGTACCGACTATGCCGAGGTACGCTATCTCCTGGCCGTTACTGAGTTTCTCAAGTTTATCCTTTATATCCGATATCGCATATCCGCGTATAAGGTTTTTCGCATCGATCGAAGCACCGTCCTGTGTTATTATGCCGAGAACCCTTCCTGACATATTTATGATCACGCCGCTCGCATTTGAGCTGCCGTAAATATCCGTCGTCAGAATCGATGCATTTGTATCCGTCATATCCCTTACGGAAGTGTGTGAAGTGATCTGACCCATTGCCATCGCACCCGCAACACCCAAGGGATCTCCTATCGCGATGACCGGCATCCCGTCTATCGAAGAAGATTTCGTGCTGCCAAGCTCGGCCAGCTTGCAGGCCTCCTTGGTCTCTTCACTGAGCCTTGCAAGGTTAACGGCTATGATCGACATATCCGTATTGGGATCCGATTTTTTCATTGATGCATCATACCGCGCCCCGTCACAGAAGGTGACCGCTATCGAATCGGCTGTGCTTATTACGCTGGTACGTGTAAGTATAAGCATCTCCTTGCCGTTTTCCGCCACGATGAGACCCGCGCACACATGCTTGTTCTCGTACACGTTCATGAACCAGTCAGTGTTTGCGGATACGCCGGTGACAGTTACCATCGCCCTGCCCGCTTCGCGCGCAACCTCCCCGAACTGCTGATAAAGCTTTGAATAATCTTCAAGTTCAAGGTCCTTCTCAACTGTCTCCACAACCCTGGTCACGATCTCCGGAACCTGCACGTTCCCATCTGTTCCATCCTGTGCCGGTTCTTTGACCTCACCGTCATCTTCACTGTCTGTGTCTATTTCGTTTTCCGAAACGCCATCCGCATCATCGCCTTTATTAATGTCCGATATAAGGGACACTTTGTCGCCGTTATTCCCATCTCCGTTTTCTTCGATCTTTACTTCATCCGGTTCATCCTCAGCCGGTTCAAGAGTCACAACCTTTGTGTTGTCCACCGGATGCAGCCATTCATTAAAGATAGGATACAGCGACACAAAAGTAAAACATGCGATCACACCGAAAGCCACAGCAAGAACTGCCGTAAACACCGATTTAAGTATCACTTTCCTTTTGTTTATCGGCCTTTCCTTGATCGTTTCAGTGATGAATTCAAAGTTCTGCTCATTGCTGTCAGCAGACTGTTCATTCTCGTTTTTGATCTCTTCCATGATATCTTCAGTATTCATTCATTATCTCCCGACATATAAATGTCATTTGAAACTTAACCTGTGCAGCTCTCCTGTTTCCTGCATACCCTCAAATCCCTGCTGCCTGAGTGCTTCATACAGCACTATCGCGACCGAATTTGAAAGGTTAAGCGACCTTATATCATCAAGCATCGGTATCCTTACGCAGGTTTCCTCATTTTCAACAAGTATCTCCTCCGGGATCCCTCCGCTCTCCTTGCCGAACATTATGTACGCGCCTTCCTCATATACAACATCCGTATATTTCCTGTGTGCTTTGGTCGTGGCCATATATATCTTCGGATGGCCGTTTACTTCAAGAAACTCCTCATAATCTATATAACGCCTTACATCAAGGTCCTTCCAGTAATCCATGCCTGCGCGTTTTATGTTTTTTTCCGTAAGCTGAAATCCCAGCGGTTCTATAAGATGGAGCACCGCCCCGCAAGCCACGCAGGTACGTCCGATATTTCCGGTGTTGGCAGGGATCTCGGGCTCATGCAGTACGATATTTACCGGTTTCAAAGTCCTTCCTCCATCTTGCTTTTCGGCAGGGTGAAAATGAATTCCGTTCCGACGCCTACCGTGCTTATCACATTTATATTTTCGTGATGAGCGTTAATTATCTCTTTTGTTATTGCAAGTCCCAGGCCGGTACCCTTCTTATCCTTGCCCCTTGACATATCTGTCTTGTAAAAGCGGTCAAATATGAGCTTCTGACTCTCCTTTGGAATACCTATTCCGGTATCCTTTACCGATACGAATACCGTATCGTTTTTTTCGGAAGTCTCAAGCTTGATGCTTGAATTCGGATCGCTGAACTTGATCGCATTGTCGATAAGGTTATAAAGCACCTGCTGGATCTTTCCCATGTCGGCATGCACGTGCAGGGTTTCTCCGCAAAGCACGAGCTTGAAGCGTATCCTTTTTGCCTTGCATGTTCCCTCAAAGGTCGCGGCCGTGTTTTTGATGACTTTGTTTATGTCAAAATCACTCAAGTCAAGATGCATGCCCCTGGTGTTCAGATTATTGAGTGTAAGGAGCGAGTTCGTAAGCTTTGTCAGCCGCTCTGTCTCGTTAAGTACTATGTTAAGATATTTTCCCATCATCTCGGGCGGTATGGTCCCGTCCGCCATTGCTTCGATATAACCTTTTATCGATGTCAACGGCGAGCGGAAATCATGAGAGACGTTGGCGATGAACTGCTTCTGATTGTCCTCGCCCTTTGAAAGCTCCGATGCCATGTAATTAAGCGATGCCGCAAGGTGGCCTATCTCGTCATCCTTGCTGATCTCAATGGTATGCATCAGGTTACCGTCGGCATATTCCTCGGTCGCCCTGGTGATCTTCTTAAGCGGCCTGTACACAACGACCGTGAACACAACAAGTACGAGCATCGACAGTACGAACATGATTCCGAGCGCTATATAGTAAATGTTCATCAGCCTGTCCGTGCTGTCCGTGATATCCTTTATATTATAGTGGAGCACCACATATCCCTTGATGCGGAAATCCGAGTTTATCGGCGATAATACGCTTAGCACCTGTTCCTCGAAATAATCATAGAAATTCCCCACCATAAAATAATCGCTGCCCGCATCCATCGGATCAAAATTCTCGATCATGTAGGTGTTTTCTTCATCCACACTCGCATCATCGGAGCTGTATAAAAGCTCGCCGTCGCTGCTTATTATCCATATGACGGACTGGGTGAACGTGTCGATGGCCTCCAGCTGATCCCTTACATCGTCAGCTTCCATTGTCTCGTGATAAATGCTGTCCGCATATCTGGTGGAAATGAGCGTTGCCTCCTTGTACAGCGCAGCCGCCTTCTCCTTTATAAGACGCTCAAAAGTCATCCTGTAGAACAGCGTCGCGATAAGGAAGAAGCTTATCAGGCCGAATGCGAGATATGCCAATATGAACTTAAGATACAGTGTCTTCCTGTATTTCATTTGACCTCAAACTTATATCCGATGCCCCAGACCGTCGACAGCCTCCACATCTCGTGATCCTTTATCTTCTCCCTGAGCCTTTTTATGTGTACGTCGACCGTTCTCGTGTCGCCGATATATTCATAACCCCAGATATGATCGAGGAGCTGCTCCCTCGTGAATACCTGATTCGGTGAAGATGCAAGGAAGTACAAAAGCTCCAGCTCCTTGGGCGGCATCTCGACCGGCTCGCCGAAATACATTACAGAATAATTCGTCTGGTTGATCACAAGGTCCGGATACTCCACGCATTTGACATCGGTCGGAGCCTCAACCTGCTTTGCGGGCTGTGCACGCCGAAGCACCGCCTTTACCCTTGCAACAAGTTCCTTAGAATCAAACGGCTTTTCCATGTAGTCGTCGGCGCCAAGCTCAAGCCCCAGCACCTTATCGAATATCTCGCCCTTGGCTGACAGCATTATGATCGGCGTCTGCGATGTTGCCCTTATCTCACGGCACACCTGATATCCGTCGATACCCGGAAGCATGAGGTCAAGCAAAATAAGGTTCGGTTTGTAAGAATCAAACGCCTTGAGCGCCTCCTCGCCGTCATGCACTATATGCGTATCAAAGCATTCCTTTGTAAGATACAGGGAAATAAGCTCCGCTATGTTTGCATCATCGTCAACGATCATTATCTTCTGTTTGTTTGCCATGGTTGTTCTCCCTCTACTTAAATACTACTATCGTTACGCCGGCGTCGCCTTCGCCGTACTCTGCGAGTTTGTATGATTTAACGTATTTGATACGCTTAAGCTGGTTCCATACGGCATTCCTTAAAGCTCCCGTACCCTTGCCGTGTACGATCCTTACACTTTCAAGGTGTGACAGGTATGCATCATCCAGATATTTTTCAAGCTTCGGCATTGCCTCATCTGTCGTTAAGCCTATAAGGTTAAGTTCCATCGATATTGAACCTGCCTTATTAAGCCCGGCGGCCATACCGTATCCTGACGTGCCGCCGTCTGACGGCTTTCCCTTGCTGTTTCCGGATCCTTTACCCTTTGATCTGTACCCTGTATTAAGGCCCGGTCCGGTGATATCGACACTGTCGATAAACTCGATATCGTTCATGTTGGCCTGCATGCGCATGATGCCGCACTGGACGAACAGATTTCCCTTATTATCCGGCAGGGAGTTAACCGTTCCGGTAAGTCCCATCGAGATTATCCTTACGGATTCCCCCAGTTTAAAATCAGATGGTTTGGGACATGGGGACGGTTCTTTTGTCCCGCGGTCCCCACGGGACGAAAGAACCGTCCCCGTGTCCCGCATTTCATTGCGAACCTTATCCCGTTTATCCCTGAGCCTGGTACGCTCCCTTTCCATATCCTGTATCGTACCGTGCTTCTGGAATTTCTTTATCGCCTCGTCAGCAGTCTCCTTAGCCTCATTAAGGACTGAAAGTGCTTCCTCCCTGGCTTCATTAAGTATCTTCTCTCGCTGCTCGTTTATCCTTGCCTTCTTTGCCTCGTAATCGGCCTTTAAACTGTCGGCCTCCTGCTTTAATTCCTTAATGGCAAGCTGCTCCTCTTCAAGCATCCGCCTTGCATCCTCAAGCTCGGAAAGCACATCCTCAAGGCTCTCATCAGCCTCGTCTATCTTACCCCTGGCGTTTTCTATTATATCGCCCGGCAGCCCCAGCTTTCCCGCTATCGCAAAGGCGTTGCTCTTACCCGGAACTCCTATGAGCAGCCGGTATGTGGGCGACAGCGTATCGACGTTGAATTCACAGCTTGCGTTGCATACGCCCTTCTGCCGCAGGGCATAAACCTTGAGTTCGCTGTAATGCGTCGTCGCCGCGGTCCTTATGCCCCGTTTATGGAGCCGCTCGAGTATCGCCGTCGCAAGTGCCGCTCCCTCTATCGGGTCGGTCCCCGCGCCCAGCTCATCAAACAGGCACAGTGAATCCGCATCGGCATTATCAAGTATATTGACTATCGTTTTCATGTGGGATGAAAACGTTGACAGGCTCTGTTCGATACTCTGCTCATCCCCGATATCGGCAAACACCTCGTCAAATATCCCAAGCTGTGCATGATCGAGTGCCGGGATCATAAGTCCCGACTGGCCCATAAGGGTAAGCAGTCCCAGTGTCTTAAGCGCCACGGTTTTACCGCCCGTATTGGGGCCTGTTATGATGAGCAGGTCAAAATCATCCCCAAGCCTTATATCTATCGGCACGCATTTTTTCTTATCAAGCAGCGGATGCCTTGCCTTCTTAAGATTAATGACCCTGTCCCTGTTAAGGTCGGGACGTGTGCCGTTCATGTCAAGGGCCAGCTGTCCGCGCGCAAATATATGGTCAAGCTCCGTTAACAGGACCTGATCAAGCTTTATCTCCTCGGTATGCCCGCCGCACTGAGCCGACAGTGTCGAAAGGATGACCTCTATCTCCTTTGCTTCCTTTATATCAAGCTCCCTGAGTTCGTTGTTTAAGTTTACGATTTCCGTAGGCTCAATGAAAAAGGTCGAAGCCGTTGCCGACCTGTCATGGATCATACCCGGGACGTTTCCCTTGTATTCGGCCTTTACCGGTATACAGTACCGCCCTTCGCGCATGGTTATGACGCTGTCCTGCAGATAGGACTTGTAGGTATTGTTAACCATGCTGTTTAAGCGGATGTGTATCTTATCGTTAGTGACCCTCTTAAGACGCCTTATGCTCTTAAGCTCCGGGCTTGCATCGTCGGCTATCTCATCCTCCGACAGGATGCACCTTCGTATCTCTGCGGAGATCGCCGCGAGCGGTTCGAGTCCGTTAAACATATCGTCCAAAGAATCACCCGCATTGTATGACTCTCCGTTTTCACTCTCTGCTGCGACCCTCTCCTTATCACCGTCGCGCCGCCCGTATGACTTTACCCGCGCGGTGTTTTCAAGCAGGCCCGCGATATTAAGGAGCTCAGTCGAATTGACCGCGCTGCCCTTATCAAGCCTTAAAAGCGAAGCGCCGATATCCTTGTTGTTCCCAAAGTTTATGGAACCGTTCCTAAGGAGCCGTCCCACGGCATCGAAGGTCTCCTGCTGGAGCCTTGTGACCTCCGAAAAATCGGATGAAGGCTTAAGCTCAAGGCATTTACGCCTGCCGGGCTCCGAAGTTGCCTTATCCGAGAGCATCTCTATTATCTTGTTATATTCAAGGGTTTTTAAAACCTTATCATTCATAGCAAACTACTCCGATATTATTTTATAATTATTACGCTCCACATGCAAGCTCGACAATTTACCCATGGTTTTTGACAGGCTTTTCTTTTATCACAAAACTTGCTAAATGTCATAAATTGGAGTATACTGTTATGAATTAGTATGCCCCTCAAAAAAGGAGCTAAAAAGGGGACTTTGAAGTGGAACCAACTGCGCAGGAAAAGGCGAGTGGAAGTGCTATGCTTAAGATTTGCGGCTTCATCGTTGACAAGCGCAACCTTTTCTTTCTTATATTTATCATATTGACCATTTTTTCCGCATTCTCACGGAACTGGGTGAGCGTCGAAAATTCCCTGGCGGCATATCTGCCCCAGAGCACCGAGACCAAACAGGGCCTCGATCTTATGGAAGAGGAATTTGTAACTTACGGCTCATGCACCGTGATGATCGCCAACGTATCCTACTCCCAGGCAGAGAAGATATGTTCAGACCTTAAGGGGATTCCCGGCATTTTTTCGGTGGATTTTGATGATTCCGACAAGCATTACAACAACGGATCGGCCCGATTTGACATTACCTTTGATCATGACGAAAACGACGATGCCTGTCTTGTCTCGCTTGACAAGGTCAAGGAACTCATCTCGCCGTATGATTCTTACCTTTCAACCACACTCGGCAACATACAGTCGGAGCTTATCAACGATGAGATGAGGGTCATCTCGGTGCTCGTCGTTATCGTAGTGTTAACGGTTCTGCTCATCACGACCGAAGCTTACGCCGAGATACCGGTACTGCTCATCACATTCGGTGCCGGTGCCGTGCTGCAAATGGGCACTAACTTCCTGCTTGGAACGATATCGTTCGTATCAGATTCGGTTACGATCGTTCTCCAGCTGGCGCTGTCTGTTGATTACGCCGTCATCTTCCTTAACCGCTATAAGGAGGAGCATCGCGACAAGGAACCCAGGGAAGCCGTCATCACCGCCCTTACCAAGGCGATACCCGAAATATCGGGCAGCTCGCTTACCACGATCGGCGGTCTTATCGCAATGACCTTCATGCAGTATAAGATAGGTCCCGACATGGGCATCGTGCTCATAAAGGCGATCTTCTTAAGCCTGCTGTCGGTATTTTTGCTGATGCCCGGCATTATTATGCTGTTCGTTCCGTTAATGGAAAAGACAAAACATAAGAACTTCATTCCGGATATCCCCTTTGTCGGCAAATTCGATTATAAGACAAGGTTCGTTATAGCCCCGCTTTTTGTGGCGGCCATCGTCGTAGCTTTTTTTATCCAGAATCACTGTCCTTACGTATTCGGCTATTCAACTCTGCATACGCCCATTAAGAATAAGGTGCAGATAGCGGATGAGATGATAGCGGATAACTTTGGCGACGATAACCTCATAGCGCTTGTGGTTCCTGCCGGAAACTATGACAGTGAGAAAAAGCTGCTTAACAGGCTTTCGGAATGCAAGGAAGTAAAGTCATGCGTCGGGCTTGCAAACACCGAGGCTCTTGGCGGCTACACGTTAACGGACGGATTGAGCCCCCGCCAGTTCTCGGAACTTATCGACCTTGACTATGAGGTCGCCGAGCTCATTTATGCCGCATACGCCGTAAACGACGAGGATTACGCAAAGGCGATAAACGGCCTGTCCTCCTACAAGGTACCCCTTATCGATATGTTCATGTTCATCCACCGTGAGATCGACGAAGGCTACGTTACCCTGGATGCCGAGACCAAAAAGACGCTCGATGATGCCTACAGGATGATGAACTTCGCAAAGGAACAGCTCCAGGGTGAAAACTATTCAAGGATGTTGATATACCTTGACCTTCCGGAGGAGAGTCAGGAAACCTACGATTTTATAAACAAGATCCACGACATGACGCGGGACTACTACAGCGGCAGCATATATACGGTGGGAGAATCAGTCAGCCAGCTTGACCTTAAGAATACCTTCTCCCGTGATAACCTGGTCGTCAACATCGTATCCATCCTGGTCGTTTTGGTCGTGCTTCTGTTCACGTTTAAATCGGCGGGAATGCCGGTGCTGCTCATTGCCGTCATACAGGGCAGCATATGGATCAACTTCTCTGTTCCCGCACTTAAACACGACAATATCTTCTTCTTAAGCCAGCTTATCGTAAGTTCTATCCAGATGGGTGCCAATATCGACTATGCGATCGTTATCGCCGGGCGGTATACGGAATTGCGAGGCTTAAAAGGCCGCCGCGAATCCATAATCGAGACAATGAACGCTTCGTTCCCTACAATAGTCACTTCCGGTACCATGCTCGCAATGGCCGGCATCCTTATAGGGCGCCTTACATCGGACGGTGCGATATACGGTATCGGACAGTGTATCGGCCGCGGAACCATCATATCGATAATCATAACCATGTTCGTGCTGCCGCAGATCCTGCTTGTCGGTGACACGATAATTAGCAAGACCGCGTTTATCATGAACATGCCCATACGCACTAAGGAGGCCATGGGCCTTAACCATGTAAACGGTATCGTGCGCGGCCGCATAAACGGTGTTGTGACAGGTACCATGAATGCTATCGTGCGCGGTGATATAAGTGCATTCGTCGAGGCGGGAAATATAACGCCTATGACGGAAGATGAATATGATGAAAAAGTATCATCCATGCCGATGCGCATAGCGGAAGAAAAGCCTGCAAAAACGGATAAAAAGGAGGGCACCGGTCATGAATCGTAAAAAGCTCTCCTCAATGCTTTGCATACTGCTCATAGTGGGAAATATCATGTCGGTCATCACGCCCGTTACGGCCATTGCCGCCACGGGAAAAGATCTCGTTGAGGGGAGCGGAAAGTCCCCCGAGATTGAAATAGTAAGGGCAGATGAACCCGCAAAAACGGACGATAAGTCATCTGAAGCTGCTGATCCTGCAGCCGGTGATACTGCCGAGAATACCGAAATAAGTGTAAGCAGCGATTCAATGACGTACGAGGACGACTTAAGCGGCCTTCCCTACGATCCCACGCAGCTTGAAATGACGACCGTATACATTAAGTCGATCGACGATCTTATCCAGCTTGAAAAGGACTGCCGCCTCGATTCATGGTCGAGAGATAAGAATATCGTTCTTGAAAGCGACATTGTTCTCGACGGCAGTGATTTTAAGTTCATCCCGATCTTTGGCGGGATATTTGACGGGCAGGGTCACACCATTTCAGGACTTACCGTTACCGGTTCAGACAGTTATACCGGCCTTTTCTGTGTAACCCAGGAAAGTGCGGTAATAAGGGACTTAAAAGTACAGGGTTCGCTGCTTCCATCCGGCAAACCCCTTGCAACGGGAGGAATCGTCGGAGATAATTTCGGCCTTATCACCGGCTGCTCATTTGAAGGTAATATTGAGGGTTACGATTATACCGGAGGCATCGCGGGATATAACGAACAGACCGGTAACATAAGCACCTGCACCGCAGGCGGCTATATCATGGGAATGCACTTTACCGGCGGTATAGCAGGATACAATCTCGGTATGATAAACGGCTGTACCAACGACTGCCGCGTTAATACCAAAAATGTCGATCAGACAATATCCATACAGGATGTTGACATCAGTAAGTACGCAAACAAACTGCTGAATTATTTCGGTGACAACAATAAACAGGACTCAACAAACGTCCTTAACAATCCTGTCGATATCGGCGGTATCTGCGGGTACTCGCAGGGAACGATATTAAGCTGTGTAAACAACTCACTTGTCGGTTACGAACATGTCGGATATAACGTGGGCGGTATCGTAGGCCGCCAGAACGGGTATGTTAACCTGTGTGTTAACAACGGTGAGGTATACGGCCGTAAGGATGTCGGCGGCATCGTCGGCCAGGCCGAGCCTTATGTCATCATCGATCTTTCCGATGACATGATCAGTCAGCTTACATCAAATATGAATTCACTCCACGATCTGGTGAATGTGACTCTTAACGATGCGGGCAACGAGTCGGATATAATAACCGCCCGGCTTAACATGGTTAAGGCGTTCACCGACCGTGCTCTTAACGATACTTCATATCTTTCGGGCGAAACACAGGATTTCATAAACGGCATTATGGACGACGGAAACGAGCTGCTTAACCGTATCGACTATGCAATGGACGAAGCGGGCAAGAGCGGCGGCATGATGGATAAGACAAAAAGCGCTGCCTCTAATGCATCAAAGGCCGTTTCCGATCTTACTCATGCCCTTGACGACCTTGATATATACAAATACATGACCGAAGAGGAAACGGTAAGCTACAACAAGGCAAAAGAAAACATAAAGCAGGCCATCGACGATCATCAGAAAATGTATGATGAGGCGTATGAAAAGGAACACGATCACTATTACTACCGCTTTATAAATTCACATCACAAGGATGCGGCATATTACGGAGTAAGTTCAAACCTTGTTCCTCTTGATTCGGAAGGCAACGAGATCGCATGGCCCTCATCCGACAACGCCGAAGAATACGCAAAGATCGCCCGTGTCGTTCATAAAGACACTTCCGTCGATCCGCCGCAGTATATCGATTTCCCTTCATCACAGGAACCGTATGCGGATAAGGACAAGGAGCTCTCATCGGCTGCCGAAGCCTATGTTTCAACACTCATCGAAGCTGATACAGAGATCGCATTCAGGGGTAAATACGGGGTCGGCTACGCGGAGTACCTGGCGGCAAACATAGCCGTTATGACAAAGATCATAGAAGCCCACGAACAGGAAATGAGCGAAGATGTCCGCAAAGAAGTAAAATATGCGCTTGAACATACAAAGCAATCCATCAACGACTTAAAGGACGCCGCAAGCGCGGCATCAGATATAGTATCAAACCTTAACTCAAGGTCAGATATAACGCTCCCGAAACTGTCCGATGAATATAAGAATCGCAGCAACAGCCTCATATCGAATATCCAGGGCATGAGCGATAACCTGGGGCAGCTCAATAATGACATGAACGCAAATAACCGGAAGCTTGTCGATGATATGATAAAAGTAAACGACCAGTTCAACGTCATCATGCTCCTTATCGCCGATGCTATAGACGGCGTGCTTGATCAGGACTACACGGATGTATTCGAGGACAATTCAGCTCTTGTTGCAGAAGACTGTACCGATGCTACCATCGCCGATTCCATCAATTACGGTGACGTACATGGCGATATCAATACGTCCGGTATAGCGGGCACTATGGCAATTGAATATGATTTCGATCTTGAAAGCGATGTTACCGGTATTAAGGATGCCGCAACGGGTACAACCTACCGCACAAAATGCGTACTGCGCCGTGATAAGAATGACGGATATATCGAAGGCGTAAAGAGTTATGTCGGAGGAATATGCGGGCTTCAGGAAATGGGTACGGTCCTGCGCTGTCAGAACTACGGAAAGTTAAAGAGCAATTCGGGCGATTACATAGGAGGCATTTCCGGACAGTCACTCAGCACGATACGGGACTGCAGGACAAAGGGCATACTTTACGGGCGAAGCTACATAGGCGGTATAGCAGGATCCGGTTATGATATCACGGGTTGCTTAAGCCTTCCCACCATACACAGTACCGGAAGCTGCCATGGAGCCATAGCCGGTGATAACGATCAGAAGGGCCGACTTAGGGACAATTATTTTGTATCAGACGAGCAGGCCGGCATTGACCGCGTAAGCTACAGCGGCAAAGCCGCTCCCATAACTTACAGTGAACTCACCGCAATTGAAGGCTTACCTGCCGAATTTGGTACCATAAGGGTAAGTTTCATCGTGGATGATAAAACGATCTCGGTAGAAGAATATGACTACGGCGACAGTGTGAGCACTGTTCCGCTCGATCTTACGGATGCCGAATATGTAAAGTGGCACTGGGAAGACGCATCTCTTAACGATATACATTCGGATTCCGAACTGTTCGGTGAGACCGCAAGGTACATAACCACCCTTGCCGGAATGCAGCTTCGTGAAAGCGGCCAGTCGGATGTGCTGGTTGACGGCAGGTTCAAGGAAGGCGATAATCTCCTTGCCGAACTTGGCAGTAACGGCAGCAGCGACGGTATCATCGAAACCTGGAAGCTTACTATCCCGGAAGACGGGCAAACGGAACACCTTATAAGGTACTGTCCGCCCTCTGGTGTTGAGGATATAAAGATATACATTACAAACGGCTCAGGTAACGGGCAGGCCGAGCTTACCCCCATGGGTAAATACTATACCTTCACCGCTTCGGGAAACGAAGTATGCTTCGAGGTAGAAGACGCAACAGTAAATCCTGTCATTAAATATTTAAAATACGAAATTCCAGGCGGGATCGCGCTGATCCTGCTCATCAATATCTTACTCATCAAAAAAAGGCATCAGAAAAGGAGTGCCCGTAAGCACTCCCTTAATGAGGACGATATTATCGACCTTGATGTATCTGATGATATTACTTCTTAACGTTGAATGCCTTCATTCCCGGATACTTAGCTGCATCCCCGAGAGCTTCCTCGATACGAAGGAGCTGGTTGTACTTGGCAACACGCTCGGACCTTGAAGGAGCACCTGTCTTGATCTGACGGGTATTAAGAGCAACCGCAAGATCGGCGATAGTAGTATCGGCCGTCTCACCTGACCTGTGTGAAGTAACTGCTGTGTAACCGTTCTTGTTTGCGAGTTTGATGGCATCAAGCGTCTCGGATACGGAACCGATCTGGTTAAGCTTGATAAGGATCGAATTGGCTGCGCCCATCTCGATACCCTTTGCAAGACGCTCGGTATTTGTAACGAATAAGTCATCACCGACGAGCTGAACCTTGCTGCCGATCTTCTCGGTCATCTTCTTCCAGCCTTCCCAATCCTCCTCATCAAGACCATCCTCGATAGAGATGATGGGATACTTATCTACAAGGCTCTCCCAATGAGCGATAAGCTCATCAGTTGTGAAGTCCTTACCTGACTTGGGCTGATGATAGAAGCCCTTGCCCTTCTCACTCTTCCACTCGGAAGCAGCTGCATCCATTGCGATCATGAAGTCCTTACCGGGCTCGAAGCCTGCTGCCCTGATAGCCTCAAGGATCTTCTCGATGGCTTCCTCATCACTCTTTAAACTGTTGGGAGCAAACCCACCCTCATCACCTACTGCTGTAACGTCGTTCATCTTCTTGATGAGAGCCTTTAAGTTATGGAATACTTCGGCACACCACCTTAATCCTTCCTTGAATGAAGGAGCGCCTACGGGCATAACCATGAATTCCTGTGTATCAACTGCGCTGTCGGCATGTGCGCCGCCATTAAGTATGTTCATCATAGGAACAGGAAGATCGGTAGCCTGAGCGCCGCCAAGGAACCTGTAAAGAGGGATATCAAGAGAAGTAGCTGCTGCCCTTGCCGTTGCGATTGAAACTGCGAGGATAGCGTTTGCGCCGAGCTTACTTTTATCCTTGGTGCCGTCGAGCTTGATCATCGCTGCGTCAACAGCATATGTATCGGATGCGTCCATACCGATGATAGCATCGGCGATAGGTCCGTTGATGTTGTCAACTGCCTTGGAAACGCCCTTGCCAAGATACCTGCCCTTGTCGCCGTCACGAAGCTCAAGTGCCTCAAACTCACCCGTTGAAGCTCCCGAAGGTGCCGTACCCCTTGCAACGGTTCCGTCAACCAAGGTAACCTCAGCCTCAACCGTGGGATTTCCCCTTGAATCAAGTATCTCTCTTCCTACTACCTTTTCGATTTCAAGATAATTCATATACGTATCCAACCTTTCCGCCCTTAGGGCTATTTTATTGCTTTGTGCAAGAATCAGAATAGCATATTTGGGCTGCCTTATCAAGTTTGCTATTGACATACTGATTCAGTAGGTGTATACCTATTGAATATATAACAAAAAAGGAGGGATCGGTATGGCAGATGCAAGGACAAGAGTAATGGTACGCACGGCAATGTTTGCGGCCCTTACCTGTGTTGCTACTTTCATCATCAAGATACCCACTCCGGGAACCGGCGGATACATACATCCCGGCGATGCGCTTGTCATCCTGTCGGGCATCGTGCTCGGTCCGGTTTACGGTGCTGCCGCCGCAGGTATCGGTTCGGCACTTGCGGATCTTTTCGGAGGTTATTTCTTCTATGCCCCGATAACACTGCTTATAAAGGGTATCATCGCACTCGTAAGCGGCCTCATTTTCCACGGTGCGGTTTTTGGTAAAATCCAGGCGGACCGCGTACGCTGTATCCTGTGCGGCCTGTTTGCCACGGTATTTGTTGCCCTTGGTTATTTTATATTTGAATACTTCATATACGGAACATCGGCAGTTGCGAGCATCCCCGCAAATCTCATACAGGGATTCTCGGGGCTTATCATTTCAACGCTTATGCTGCCGTTTGTACGCAGGCTTATAATAAAGCAGGACCGTTAACGGTCCTGCTTTTCTTCCTAAGTGAATGATATAACTTCATTCCTGGGCTTTCCGCACGGTTCGATGCTTATCGCCTTAAGCACCGGCCCTTCCTTACCATAGTCCTCGAAATACTCGATATCAACCCTGGCCTTAACCTTAAGATACTGCCTGTTTTTAAGTTCTTCTTCTTTGTCATATTTACATGCATATCCCAAAAACGCGATATCCTCGGCGCAGCATGTCATCGCCATCCTGCCGGGCACGAAATAGCCCTTCGGAAATCCCGGCGGATGCAGCACCATGCCCGTATATTCGATGGTGCGTCCCCTGTACCTGTCCATATTGTCAAGCGCATCCAGATACCATACACCGTAGCCCGTATCGTCAAGCACGATCGGATCCTTTGTAAGGTCGTAGGGCAGGTCCTCCTCGAGCGTTACGTTCATCTCGCCGTCCTTATTCTCAAATATGATGGCGGCCTGCTGATTGAGTGCCTTTATATTACGCTTGAAGGATGCAATTTTCTCATCAAGTCCGTCACAGCGGTTCATTATGATAAGCTCGGAGCCCCTTATCTGCTCGGCAAGAAGCGACTTCATATTCGTGAAGTAGCTTTCAAACGTTGCTCCGTTTATCATCGTTATCTGCTGTTCCACCTTCCAGTTCCACGGGAACTTTTTGTCCTTTAGCATCCACATGCCATTGTACTCAATGACCACGCGCCCCGGACGGTACTTCTTCTCAAGCTCCGTCAGATGCTTCGCCGTAAAGTCATCCTCGTCATCAATGACTTCCATTATCGTCCGTGTTCTTTCAAGTACCTTCGGGTCGTATTCCTTCTCGCCCTCCTCGCATACGATGAGCAGGGTCTTCTCCCTTGCCTGGAAGTACGGCTGTGTTATTGTGTAATTGATGAAATCGGTCTTCCCGCTGTCGAGGAAACCTGTGATCACAAATACTGATATCATGTCGACTGCCTCTAATAAATATCATTGTTATGTAACATCATTATATAATATCGTTATATATCATCGTTACATATCCCTGTTATATATCTATGTTACATATTTGCGTTATATATCAATGTTATCTTTTGATTTTCTTATCTTTACACGAACAGTTCCCGTATGGCTTCTTCCTTAAGGTCTGAACCAATCACACACACTTTACCGGTGACCTCAGCGGCGCCGTCCCTCACCTCACACTCGCCCGGAACATAATCAAAATGGATGAACCTGTCGGTTTCAGTCGGGAGCATGCCCTTGCAGCGGAGTACGGTACCGTACTTACCTGTATCGTCAAGCGCCTCAAGACAATCCTCAACCTTCTCTTTGGTATACTTCGTAGATGTTTCTATGCCGATGGAAGTAAATACCTCATCCGCATCGTGGTGATGATGGTCGTGATCATGGCAACCGCAGGTACATTCGGGACCATGGTCATGGTCGTGGTCTTCGTGATCATGGTGGTGATGCTCATGCTCCTCATGCTCGTGATCATGATGGTGTTCGTGCTCCTCCTCATCATTATGATGGTGATGCTCATCGTGGTCATGATGGTGGTGGTGATGTTCTTCCTCGTGAGCCTCCATGACTTCCTTCATAAGCTCGGCCTCGAGGTCCTTCGCATCCTCGATCGTCTCAAGGATCTTTGTTCCTTCAAGCCTGTC
>JAFZOS010000029.1 GCA_017550535.1 Lachnospiraceae bacterium | reverse complement strand
CGTTCAAGCGGAATACGCATCTTAATGGGAATAATGATATCTTCTTTAATGCTTTCATCCTGTCTCTCCTATGGCGCCAATATAAATATGAAATGATATGAGAAGCTATAGATCTGTTCCGGGAAAATTGCGGCTAAACCGGTAACCTTCTCCTTCCTTCCTAAATTTTGGGTTACTTCAAAATCTTTTACACATGTCACAATGTGCCAATTTTCGTAACCTGCAGTAACCTGAATTTTCCCTAATTTTCTGACAATTTTGAAAATTTTGTAGCCCGCTTCATTACTGAAAAAGGACCCGATTTTCGTTCGAGTCCTTTAAGCAGGGTACGGGAATCGAACCCGCCTCTCAAGCTTGGGAAGCTTGCATACTACCGATGTACTAACCCTGCATTCCGACGGTTATTATATCACACATATTTAAACTCCGCCAGCACGAAATAGAATACTCAGTTTTTCTTAAGCTCTTCAAACTTGGCCTGCATGGTGGGATTACCCTTGGTAAGTTTCTTGACGCTGACGTCGTCGACCTTGCCCGTTGCTATACGCAGCTGGTTATCTGAGCCAAGCAGCTCCTTCTTAACCTTCTCAAGATGCTGAATGGTCTTGTCTATCTCCTCTATGGCCTTGTCGAAATGTGAATGGGCCAGATCGTAATTACGGGAGAAATCATTCTTAAACTTAAGGAGGTTATCTTCGAAATTGGTTATATCTATATCCTGGTTCCTTACTATTGCAAGCTCCTGCTTGTAGGTAAGGGCGTTCATTGCGGCGTTACGAAGGAGCGTGATGATGGGTATGAAGCACTGGGGCCTTACAACATACATCTTGTCATACCTGTAGGACACGTCCACGATCCCGGCGTTATAGAATTCGCTGTCGCTCTCAAGCATGGATACAAGGACTGCATACTCGCAGTTCTTCTCCTTGCGGTCCTTATCAAGTTCCTTGAAGAAGTCCTCATTCTTATGCTTGGTCGCCGTCTCATCCATCTCGTTCTTCATCTCGAACATGATGGATATGATCTCTACACCTGACTCATCGCATTCCCTGTAGATATAGTCACCCTTGCTTCCCGTCTTTGCGTCATTGTCCTTCTCAAAATAGGCATTCCTGAAGGCTGTCGGACGCAGTTCATTGAACTTGATCTCGCAGTGCTGCTCGAGTGACTCTCCCACCATCTTGGTGGACATGCGGGTCTTAAGATCCTTATAGTAGGCTATCTGCTCATCCTTCTGCTCAAGCAGGAGCCTGCCGCGATCCTTCTCCTTTACAAGCTCGTTCTCAAGATCCCTCTTCTCATCCTCGACCTTCTTTACCGCTTCCATAACGGCAAGCTTCTTGCTGTCCTCGGTCGATTCAAGCCGGGCCTTCAGGGTCTGGGCCTTCTCCTCCGCCTTGTTCATGCGTTCGCGGAGCTTTTCAAGTTCCTTCTCGTGGCCTTCCTTTACCTCAAGCTTTATCTCATTTTCAAGGGCGGTCATCTCAAGCTCGTGCTTCTGCCGCATGTGGTCTTCAAGCTCTCCCACCCTTGCGTTTAATTCCTTCTCGAATTCCCGGTCCTTGATCTGGCTTATTATCGAGCTTAATTCCGCATCATCCACGGTAAATGCCTGTCCGCAGTGCGGGCATTTTAATTCAGCCATTATGCTTTCACCTCATTGGCACATGAACCTGTCTTAAGATATTCTTCCATATTGGCAATGGTCGTAGCCGCTATATTTGTCAGGGCTTCCTGAGTAAGGAAAGCCTGATGGGAAGTGACTATGACATTGGGCATTGATATAAGCCTTGCAAGGGTATCGTCTTCAAATATATGACCCGACCTGTCCTCAAAGAAGACATCCGCTTCCTCCTCATATACATCCAGGCAGGCTGCCCCTATATGGCGGTTCCTTATGCCGTTTAAAAGAGCATCGGCATCGATGAGGGCTCCCCTTGACGTATTTATAAGGACTACACCCTTCTTCATGTTCTTGATGGACTTACTGTCGACCATATGGTAGGTCTCTTCCGTAAGGGGACAGTGGAAGGATATGATATCGCACTTCTTCCATATCTCCTTAAGGTCTGCGTATTCAAAATCGACGTCCTTGGCAGGGAACTTATCATATGCAAGAACCTTCATCCCGAAGCCCTTACATATATCTATAAAGACCCTTCCTATCTTACCGGTACCGACAACTCCGACCGTCTTGCCGTGAAGGTCAAAGCCCATAAGACCGTTAAGAGAGAAATTGAAGTCCTTGGTCCTTATATAGGATTTATGTATCCTCCTTGTTGACGTTAAAAGGAGTGCCATGGCATGCTCGGCAACCGCATAGGGTGAATAGGCCGGAACCCTTACGACTCCTATCCTGCCTGCTGCCGCCTTAACATCCACATTGTTAAAGCCTGCACAGCGAAGTGCGATAAGCTTAACCCCCTTCTTTACAAGGGCATTAACAACCTTCTCGTTTACCGTATCATTAACGAAAATGCACACAACATCATAGCCCTTGGCCAGCTTTACGGTATCTTCATCAAGCTTGGTCTCGAAGAACTTGATCTTTATATTGCCTCCCGTATTGGCCTCCTCGAAGGACTTGATATCGTAATCCTTAGCATCGAAAAATGCAACCTTGATCTTATCTGCCATAATGCACCTCCATACCTGACATATTCTTAATCCGTTTACTTAATTTAATTATAGAGTACTGGGTAAAACTGTCAATCCTTGGTCCCACTATACTTTTAGCCCGAAAAATCTTATAATTACAGAATGAACATAAATGCAGACAACGAAAACATGATACCCGTAGTCCTTGTCGGTCTTCGTATGAATGAAACGGATGAGGAATTCAACCATGCCGTGGAAGAACTTGAAAGCCTGTGCGAGGCCTGCGAACTTGAGGTGAAGCATACACTGACCCAGTCCCTTCCCCATCCCGATACCGCAACCTGGATAGGATCGGGCAAGGCCGAAGAGCTTAAGACCTGCATACTTGCCACCATGGCCGAGTACGCTGTCTGTCTCGGTAACCTGTCACCAACGCAGATGAAGAACTTACAGAAGGTGATAGGCGTTCCGGTGTGGGACAGGACCAATCTTATTCTTGAGATCTTCTCAAGAAGGGCCCGTACCCGTGAAGCAAGGCTTCAGGTCGAGTCGGCATATCTTCAGTATATGATGCCCCGCCTTACCGGTATGTGGCAGCACCTTGGCCGTCAGAGCGGCGGAGGAGGAAGCCGTGCCAACAAGGGTATAGGTGAGAAACAGATCGAGCTTGACAGGCGCCAGATATCCAGGCGTCTTAACGAACTAAAAAAAGAACTTGCTGGGATCGAAAAGACAAGGGATGTCCAGCGTCAGGGACGCGAACGGGACGGATATCCCCAGGTAGCTCTTGTCGGATATACAAACGCAGGAAAATCATCCCTAATGAACCGCCTGCTTGAGATGGGAAGCCCCTATCCCGAGAAGTCGGATGATAAGAAGGTTTTCGAAAAGGATATGCTCTTTGCCACTCTTGATACTTCGATAAGGAAGATAGAGATACCGGGAAGGATGCCCTTCCTCCTGTCGGATACGGTAGGTTTTATCGAGAACATACCCCACGACCTCATTAAGGCATTCCGCTCAACCCTTGCGGAAGTAAAGTATGCCGATGTCCTTCTTTTGGTCATGGATTCATCGGATCCCCATTATAAAACCCATAAGATCATAACCGAGGATACCCTTAAGGACCTTGATGCCATGGGCATCCCCAGGATATATGTGTATAATAAGGCTGATATCCGGTCCGAAAGCTTAACCGTTAAGAATCAACCGGGCAGCGGATCGGTATATGTTTCGGCCCGTACCGGTTACGGTATCGATGACCTTCTTGATGCCCTTGAGGATATCTTCCGGTCAGGCAGCGTACATGTGGATGTATGCATCCCTTATACCGACGGCCACCTTATAAACCTTCTTCACAGCGAGGGTCAGATATTATCGGAAAGCTATGAGGAAGACGGTATCTTAATAAGTGCCGTATGTCCGGTGAAGATCTCCGGTCTCCTCACAGAGTACAGCAGGTCCTGATCCCTCTGTTTACTGTATCTTCTCCCAGCCTGCATTAATCATTTCATCAAGCTTATCAAGGCTCTTTAAACCGCTAAGGGCATCATAAGCTCCTACACAGCATGCTCCGGTGGCAGCCGCATATCTTACGCTCTCCTCCGGCGCAGAACCGTTTAATACAGAAGTCAGGAATGCGGCAACGCTCGTATCTCCGGCTCCTGTTGCAGAGACTATCTTCTCGGGCTTATAGCTTCTCTCAAAGCCCTTCTTATCAGCCCATACCGATGTATTAAGCGACAGCCTCCCGCTTATATTTTCAAGCTTCTCTTCACTTCCGGTACAGTAATAAATTCCCGGTGCACCGCACTTGATCATAACTATCTTCGCACCCATATCAAGACACTTACGTCCCAGGGGCTCTATATCCTCAAGGCTTATCATGCCGGTTAAGTCAGCAGCCGGATCATAAGTCCTTAACCTGTCATACTTATCCCTGTCAAGCATAAAGAGAAGCTCCTCAATGCTTGGAACAAATATATCCACATAGGGCAGGACCCTTGCAAGTATACCCTTCCAGTCGGCCCTTCCGGCTTCCGTATCCGGATCGACAGCCGCCATATCAAGGCTTGTCGCTGCTCCTGCCTCCTTTACTTCCCTCATTATCCTGACAAGCTCCCGGCCGTCATTTTCATATATCCTCTTCATGAGGGGCGGATATCCGAAATGAAAAAGGGCGGCTTCCCTTATCCTATCCATCGGCAGGTCATCCGCACAAAAAGTATCGTTGGCTCCCGGATTATGAAGGAATATCCTGTCTATACCGGGGATGGCCAGCACGACGGAATAAGAGGTAGAATCACCCTCACTCCTTATAAGCCCATCCGAAGCATCATACCTGTCCGTAACGGAGATAACCATATCTGCAAAGTCATCATCACCAAGCTTCCCCACAAGGGAAACATCGGCTCCCAGGATCTTCATTGCAAGACCAGTATTCGCGACCGCTCCTCCGGTATGGATGTCGGCTTCCCCGACATTTATAAGCCGGCCCGGCATCAGTACATCCTGTATCTTATCCGATGCCTGCCTGGTTATCCCGGGTGTTATATCGATGCATATATGTCCGGCTACAACAGCTTTTTTCCTCATTCCCTTAAATCCCTTATGCCATTCTGGCTGATTCCAGGATCCTCCTGCGCTGTTCCTCCCACTTTTCTATAAGCCGCTTCTCTTCTTCCCATTCCCTGCCTGCCTCTTCACCGGCCTTTAGAAGGATCTCGGCATAGTATCCCGGATTCTTTATCTTCATGGCCTGAGGAGTCATACCCATATATTCACAGGTCTGCCTTATATAGTCATTCTTGTAGCTGCTCTTCCAGCCTGCTTCATACATATCGGCACCCTTGGCCATGTATTCCATTTTTCTCTGAATTTCCGACCTGAGCATAATCATTCACCACCTTTTACTTACAGTTTTAGATTAGCACACCATTGTAGTGTTTTCAACTGTATGTTTAAGTGTGAATGTGACAATTACTTTGCCATAAGCCTGTTGATGTTCTTGATCATTATAGATATGGTTCCGTCCGGATTGGTGATGAATTCAACACTGTCATTATTGTTGTATTCTTCCATCGGGATATTGATCTCGATACCCCTGTCTGTCTTAAGGTACTGCTTCTGGAACTTCCTTACGGTCATTTCATTCTGCGGGCGTACCTCTTCCTTTACCATATTGTATTTATCAAGCTTCTCTTCGAACTCCTCCTTAACCGTCGGATATTCTTCATACAGCTTCTCACTGATGGCGGAAGGCCTTATCGCACCTTCCTCCCTTATCTGATTCTCTATAACTGCCTTTGACTGCAGCTGCTTCTCAATATCATCCTCGAAATACTTATGGTTTATCTGATCCACAGCCTTCTCGACGATCTTCATCCTGGTCCTCTGCGACATCCTGGCGTGGCACTTTAAATAGAGTTCGGACAGGTAATCCGTCTTGACTCCGTTCACCTCGTATTTCTTCTCCGTGATCTTTATCGAATAATCCTCAAGATCTATAATGACTGCCTCTGACAGCTTGCTTCCCGATGAAGGAAGGGTGGCTGTCTGCATGATTATGGATATGTTATTGGTCCCGTCGTCTTCGCTTTGTGTCATATGGACGAAGCTGTCCTTATAGTTAAGCTTAAGAAGGGCAAGGTACGGTTTCCCCCCGCACTTAAAAGTCACCACACAGAAATCGGCAGAGGGTATGTCCGGGTTGGCACACATGATATCATACAGCCTGCCTGCTGCCTCATGACTGAACCCTATAAGATCGTCCCCGTTGAATTCCTTAACGAGCCTGAACATATCCGATCCTTCTTCATCGCTGAACACGCAGTCCTTAAGGTCATCGCTTGAAGCAACTTTATATATATGGGTCCTTAAAAGGTCATTAAGTTCCTCATGCCTCTCCAGCAAGTGCTCCGACAGTACGGGCATACCGACACCGGTCTCCAGTATATGTACTATCGCATCCGTTATTATGATCTCATCCTTTAACATGATCTTCCTCTTTCCCTTTAAGGTGATTATTTCAGCCCGGTTATGAGCCTGTGCGCATCTTCCTCCGATAAGGGACGTCCCCAGATAAAGCCCTGTACATAGTCACACCCGATCTCCTTTAAGGTCTCAAGCTGC
The DNA here is from genome assembly GCA_017550535.1 of Lachnospiraceae bacterium. Classification (GTDB taxonomy): domain Bacteria; phylum Bacillota; class Clostridia; order Lachnospirales; family Lachnospiraceae; genus UBA2868. The sequence goes on along the minus strand of JAFZOS010000029.1, from coordinate 26,184 downwards.
TCGGGTTCCTCAACACCCTCGGATATAACGTCGAATCCCATGACATGCCCCATTGAAATGATGGCGGCAACATACTGCCTGGAAGAGTCACTCGAATTCATTACATCGATGAAGGATTTATCGACCTTAAGAAGGTTTGCAGGGAACCTGTTAAGGTAACTTAATGAGGAATAACCCGTACCGAAATCATCGATGGCTATCTGGATGCCCATGCTCCTGAGTTCGTCAATACAGCGCAGGGCCTTATCAACGGAATCTATCATGATGGATTCCGTTATCTCTATCTCAAGCTGGTCTGCGGGTATGCCGCTGTCCTTAAGGAGACTTCTCATCTCATCTATAAAATCGCTCTTCATCATATGGCGGACCGAAGCATTTAAGGAAAGGCTGAGCTTGGCTCCCGTTTCACGCAAAAGACCGCCGAAAAACATGGCAGCCTTCCTGGCAACCGATCCGTCTACCCTGTCTATAAGCCCGACCTTCTCCGCAACAGGTATAAACTCTTCGGGACTTACTTCATTGCCATCCTCATCCTTCATGCGGGCAAGGGCCTCAAAGCCGCGAAGCTTGTGATCCATATCGTACTGGGGCTGCAGGTTGAAATATATAGCATCATTATCAAGAGCATTCCTTATAAGTCTCTCGATCTCAAGTATATGCTCATCCCTTAAAAGCTCAGGCGTGAACTTTAAGACATGTTCGCTGCTGTTGGTCTTTTTTATATCATTCATCGCAGCATTTGCAAAAGAAATGATCGTATCCGTCGTATCGGCATCCATCGGATACTCGGCATATCCGAAGCTGGCCGATACATACAGATCGCAGCCGTCAACCGTAAGGTTATCGGTAAGGGCATCGTTATAAGAGTCAACTGCCTTCCTTAAGTCCTCATCGTTTTCGTATCCGCTGATCACAAGGAAGAATTCATCTCCTCCTATGCAGGTAAGATACTTCTTCATATCCGGGAATATATTGTTCGATACCGCCTTCCACCGCCCGGTCACGTTTATAAGGACCTTGTTTCCGGCATCAAAACCCAGAGTATTGTTTACATGCTTGAAATCATTAAAATCAATCGATACCGCCGCAAACTTCTCTCTCTTTTTTATAAGCTCCGATATGTACTCCGTTAATGCAAAGCGGTTGGGCAGACCTGTAAGGGCATCCGTGTAGCTTAAGTACTTAAGACGCCTTATTACCTTATAACGTGCTATATGAGAAGAAACGAAAAAAGTCGTCAGTTCAAGTATTTCCCTGATGCGCTGCGCGTTCTCGGTATCGAAGTTAACGGCCCAGATAAAACCGAGCAGTTCATTGCCCTGACGTAAGGGAAAGAGTACAACGCTCTTAACGCCTGCTTCGACCAGGGTCTTATACCAGGGATAGTTTATCCTGCTCATGTTTTCCATTTCTTCATCGTTTCTGATGATTATGCAGTCACCCTCTTCACCCAGCATATCCTTCCAGGAATTCGCCACGTCATAATAGCCCTCAAATTCCGTGACCCTCTTTATCGTACTGTTTGGGACGAAGTTGGTGGCGAGTATGGAAAAATCCTCTTCCTCATGGTTTAAAAGAAGGACCGTACAGCCCTCAGCCTTGCATATAAGACGGATCTCGGCAATGACACCTTCCATTGCTTCCTGCAGGTTATTTGCCTTATGAAGCTTTATGCAGGTCTTAAGGACATCCTCCGATGTCTTGGATGAGCTGAAGGTATCAAAAAGGGCATCCGCATTGTCATTGGGTACAGCAAGATACAGACAGTAACAGGTATTCCCCTCTTCATGGTCGATCGGTATGGCATAGATATCAAACCACACATCGACATTATAGATGTGCGCATATGTGTGTACTTCCTTTTTCTGTATCGCAGCATTTACGATCAGGTCTTCGAAATTCTGAGTCTGTTGAAAATAATCCGTATAAGGTAATCCCGGGACCAGGTTGCCATCCGCATCCATGGCCTTGTCCGATGCGTCCGGGTTCATTCGCAAGCCCAGTACATCCGCATACTTCCTGTTTCCTGCTGCAATACGTATGTTTTCATACCTGCCGTCAGGAATTCTGTCGATAGATACTATACATGAAGGAGAATATAAAGAATCAACTATGCTCTGAAAATCCACGCCTACTCCTTTCCTTCAAGTTCAATCATCTATTGTGATGATGTCCGGCATGATATAGTGGAATAAAGGATAGGATGTATTGGCATTCTCAGAATATCCGTTCCTTAAGTCTATGGTGTTTGAGGAATCAAGGATATCAACTCCTGTATGATTACTCTTGAACACGAAATCACCGCTGCCGTGCTTGAACTTCTCTATTGCATCATTCATGGCTTCTTCGGTACCCGGTGCCGCTACCAACAGGTTAAGGTCGACCATCTCCACCCATCCCTTATCGAATCCGGCTGATACATCGGTTCCGTGGATACGTCCTGTAACGACCTTCTCAATCTCCCTGTCGCTCATGACTGCATCAACAGCCGAGAGCACATAGGGCTCCCAGCATATCCTTGACGTAACAAGCGATGTGCCCGGGGCAACCTCGGACATGCTCTGGTTATAACCTACATAATAAACGGGCTTTTCTCTCTTCTCTCCCGATGCTTCCTCACAGGCAATGGCCGGACCTATGGTATCTGTATGCTGGGATATCACAACGCAGCCTTCATCTATGAGCTTATGGGCGCTGTTCTTTTCAAGGGCGTAACTGCTCCAGGTATAGGTATAGCAGACACGCATCTTAGCCTCCGACACCACCGAACGGACTCCCTGCAGGAAGGCCGTATAACCCGAAATGACCTCCGATGTCGGGAAGGCGGCAACGAAACCCACAACGGCTTCGTCTTCCGAAATGATCCCTTCAAGCAGCATCTGCCTTATCTTAACACCGGCTGCGATCCCGCTCACGTAGCGGCCCTGATAAGCCTCACCCTTAAAGGTATGGTAATTGGGCGGTACCGTCTTGCCGTACATGTCCATATATGATGTCTGGCAGAACTGTATATCCGGATATTCCGGAGCCAGCTTTATTACCAGATCACTGTAACCGTTAAAGAATATGATGTCGCAGCCCTTATCGGCCAGTTCCCTTAAGGGTGCTTCCATCCCATCATCCAGTACGTTGCTGCACGTAAGGATATCCACCTTATCTCCGTACTTTTTCTCAACCGCATCCTTGGCAAGCGAGAAGTTATAGGTATACGGTGTGCTGTCATCATTGTCATAGATAAAGCCGACCGTCAGGTGATCCTTACCCCCTGACAGGTTAAGAAGCCTGAAACAGCAGATCAGGGTACCCAGTATGACAAGACAGGTTACCAGGGTTGTTATATATATTCGCTTCATGCCTCGTCCCCCTTCTCTTCTTCCTTATTTTCTTCCTTTATTTCATCTCCGGCTTCTTTCTTATCCTCTTCCTTTACTTCTTCTCCGGCTTCCTTCTTATCCTCTTCCTTTTTTTCTTCCTTATCTTCCTTCATCTGTGCCGCCTGGATCCTCTTGTCCTCCTCGACACGGCGGGCAAGTTCATCCTGGGCATCCTGGCCGGCCTGTTTGATCTCCTCGCTCTTCTGGGCGTAGATCTTATCCGGATTGATTATGCCCTTATCGATAAGGCGGAAGAATGCGTCAAGTACATTGGGGTCAAACTGCGTACCCCTTCCCCGCTTCATTTCGTTTATTACATAATCGGTATCCATGTGGTTGCGGTAAACACGGTTACTTGTCATCGCATCGAATGCATCGGCAACACCTATGATACGGCCGAAAAGAGGGATCTCCTCGCCCTTTAAGCCATCAGGATACCCGCGTCCGTCGTAGCGCTCATGATGGTACCTTGTTCCGTCGGTTACATTCTCCACCAATGTGAAGTCCTTAAGTATGTCGGAACCCCTCTCAACATGTGACTTCATCTGCACGTATTCTTCATCGGTCAGCCTTCCGACCTTGTTAAGCACGCTGTCCGGAACACCTATCTTGCCGATATCATGCAGCTGGGCCGCCCTCTTTAAGCTGTTTAAATCCTTCTTCTTACGCAAGCCCTTGAAGCACCCCATCTCCTGTGCTATAAGGGCCGAATACTCACCCACGCGCACGGAATGCTGATGGGTACGTACATCCTTGGCATCGACGGCGTTCGCGATAGCCGTTACCGTCTCATTGGCCATATTCAGCTTGATCTGCTGCTGGTTAAGCTGTCTCTGTACAACCAGCCAGGTAAACCAGATAAGCATAAGGGATAAGAGAAGCAGCATATACACCTGGAAGAAGGGCTTCTCATAGAGCTCGCCTTCCTTTACGATCTCAAAGGTACGCTCCTCCAGCACGCTTTCACCGGCGCTGTCGAAGATGGCCAGGTGGAAGGTATAATTACCTGCCGGGAGGTTGACGTATATGATGTTATTAAGGTTATTCTGAGGAACCGTCGTCCACTGGGTGTCAAATCCCTCAAGATAGTAACCTACATTGGGTTCCTGGATCGTATAGTTTAAGATCTCAGGTCCCAGCTCCACACGGTTCACACCCTGTCCGACCGTTATAGCCTCCTTGCGGGCAAGGGGCTGTAACACTCCGTCAAGCCTTACCGAAGCAAGCTGCATCCTGTAAGAGCGGACATCGCTGTCATATTTTTCAACATCGATTATATAAACACCCGTATCACAGGGAAGGAAGAGTTCTCCCCTGCCGTTATAGTAATTCCATGAATTGGCGGTAAGCGATGTTCCAAGGCCCCTTCTTGCATCCAGCAGCTCCCAGTATATCTCGCCGTCTTCCACAAGTTCATCACGCTCCACAACGTATATACCGGCACTGGACATGACAAAAAGCGTATCCTCATCCTTGATCCAGATATCATAATTGTTAAAATACGGGAACTTCTCCAGGGTTCGGATCAAACCGTCCGGCTCAAGGTAGCATAAGCTGTTACTGGTAACGACGAAGACTCCCTCGGACTTGGGATCCTTAACCGTACGCAGGATAACACCGCTGCTCAGTCCGTCTTCCCTGTTAAGCATTTTTTCTACTTTACCGTCCTTTATTACGGCCAACCCGTCGCCGTCGGTACCCGCAAGGATCGTACCGTCGTTCCTCTCGGTGATCGTTAAGATCATCGAATTGATATATCCCTCCTCATTCTGGATGGTATTTGTGATCTTATGATCCTTTATATAGCTTATTCCCGTATCACCGGCTGCAATGATCGTACCGTCCGAAAGACCCGTCACTATACGGGCACGGTTTCCGAAGCTTCCGCTGTCCGCGTTGTAGATCCATTTCTCCCCGCCGGAAGCATACTCTATAAGACCGCTGCCGTAAGTACATACCCACAGGTGGTCATTATCATCCACATACATGCACCGGATACGCTTACCCTCAAGTTCCTCCGTCAGGTCATTGTCTATCTCCTTGCGGCAGGCCCTGTCAACCACATCCAGCCCCGTATCGGTACCGATATAGTAACAGTTATTCCATGCAACGATGGCATTTACGACCTTTCGTTCCATTCCTATCGCCCCGTATACATCCTTAAAGGGTGACTTTGCCAGCCTTAAAAGACCCAGCCTTGAAGATGTGAACCACAGGTTTCCCTGATAGTCATACAGCATGTTGTCGATAGAATTGTTGAATTCATTGGTATTGAGCTTATGATATCCTGCCTTGTCTATATAGGACACACCGCTGTCCGTTGATATGAACAGGGTACCGTTGCTTATGTAATTAAGGTTGTTGATGCAGTTTACTTCCTCACAGGTTATTACCTTGGTCTCAGTAATGTCGCCGCCGGCAACCTCATAGCAATAGATATGGTTGACCGAAGTTCCCACCATCAGGGTTCCGTCCGGAGCAAAGGCACAGCATTTATATATCTCTTCCTTATCCGGCAGCTCATGTACCGACAGGATCTGACCGCCCTTCATAAGAAAAAGCTTGCCGTTTGAAGCTATCGTTGCAACATTGCCCTTATCGTCGGCAGTAATGCTGTCGGCATAATTCACTTCTTCCAATGTATTGGACGGTACAAGACCGTTGTTCATCTGGAGGATCTGCATGCTGTCGGTGGTGCCGACATAGTAATAACCGTCGGCCGCACGTATGATGCACCTTACGGAATTGGAAGGAAGACCGCTTGAATGATCGATTACATTTATGACCTTCTCCCGGATCGCTATGGACAGGCCGTTGTCGTTTGTACCTATCCACAAACGGCCTTCTTCATCAACATAAAGACAGTTAACGTTCTTGACTGATTCGTAATTATCGACCCAGCGGAATTCACGGCCGTTATAACGATAAAGGCCTGCATAGGTTCCTATCCATAAAACTCCGTCATTGGTCTGGGCTATATCATTGGATTCACCGCAGGGCAGTCCGTTATTGCTGCTGTAAACGCTCTGTACGTAATCGTTGTAATCGACGGATTCATCCTGAATATTTGAAGCGGCCCTTACGGTAGAAGACATGCCAAGGCCAAGGCTAAATGACAGAAGGATTATCATGGCTGCGGTTCCGGTATTGCCCATGCGCATCTCATTCTCTTTCCTGCGCTCCCTGTTCCAGCGCCTGAAGAGGATGACAAGATATACTGCAGCGATCGTGAGCACCTTATCGGCAAACTCGATAGCTGTCTGGCCCATCAGGGTACAGACAAAGGAAGGCCATTCCTTGTCAAGCAGATAATCAACAACCGCATTGCCCCATTTATTTCCGGTAAAACCCTTATCAAATATGATGTCAATGGGTACTGATACGATAAGACCTGTAAGCATCGCCCAGGAAGCGGTCTTCATGAAACCGTAGAAACGGTCAAGCCACCTGTTTCTGGCCGCGATGCCTATTATAATGCCAAGAGCTACATTTGTTATGGAATATACTGCCGAAAGGCGGTTGATAACACAATAAGAAAGGTTTCCGGTCAATCCGACCAGCGCGCCGCAAAAGGGTCCCCCTATATAGGCGCACAGCGCAGTACCGAACGAATCGGCCCACAGCGGAAGTTCAAGCCACACGGCAATAAACTTACCGCCCACATTGAGACACACACATAATGTAATAAACAGAATTATCTTCCTGGTCTTCCATTTCTCCATATGCTCCGGGTCCTCCTGTACCATCCGGGTTAATTATACCACTTCCCCCCATGGCTTGTTAATAGATGATATATGCATAGATCTCTTTCCATGTGTACCAGGTGTATCCCCTGTATTTGTACAGGGGCTTTAGAACCTTTTTGGGATCCAGATAATATGTGGACGAATCACCGGTCTTTGTTACCATCCTGGAATCATTAAGTATGGCCCCGTGCGGGAAATAATACGCAATGCATTTTTCCACCCATATATCGATCTCTGCCGGAATGCCGTTATTTGCATCAAGCATCCTTGAGCATTCTTCCGTGATCATCTTACGGGATGGTAGATTTATATGATTCTGCAGCTCTTTTTTGCTGTAGAGGGATGACTTTTCCTTCTTCTTGGCCATCACTTCTTTTACGGACGGCTGTCCAAAGTCAGGCAGGTTATGGTTTTTAAGATCCCGTTCGAATGCTTCCCATGCCACTTCATAAGTCTCGACTTCTCCATCCTTATAAAGGCTGTCGCCATGGGCGGAGGACAATCGATCCAACATGTACCGGTTAAGCTTCATTCCTGTATCTGTAAGGTCTTCCGGCTCTTCCTGCGTTGTCTCGAACAGATACACTTCGTCATCCGGTGCGACAAGGGCATAACTCCCGCCGCGGTCCTCAATTACGAACTTCCCCCAGGTCGCCGGGAAATTCTTATTGAAGTACTTGGTCTGCGTGACCAGACTTGAGCTTAGCGGATCTCCTTTGCTCATGCCGTAGAAGCTTACTTCACCGTACTTAAGATACCCGTAATTTTGCAGGTACTGCCGAAGATTCGGTCCAAAGGCGATCTGAAGCTCCTCTTTCTTCTTTACTATCTCTTCTGTTGTCAGGATATCCCCAAGCAGTCCTATAAGGGACCTGCGGATATTCTGCTCTACTGCCTTAATGTCGTCAGTGTTTATGCACTGTTCGGCAACTTCTACATTGTGTGTTTTGGCAAAGTCATCAAGATCCATCACCATTCCTCCGAAAGCACGTCTGTTTTACGTCTCTTCAAGTCACACAATACCACAAATTCCTCTTTATGTTAATTCCTAAGTTGATACTGACTGTCGCAAGCTTTCTGCTTCAGTATCTTTCTACTTCATCAGCTTCCTGCCCACGAATATGACAAGGCAGGCACCCACTACCGATGTAATGATGCTTCCGATGATGTTCGAAGCATGAAAACCGATAATGCTGAACACAAAACTTCCGACAAAACCACCGACAAGGCCGAGGATTATGTTCTTAAGAAATCCTCCCTTGCTGCCCATGATGGCTCCCGCTATGCATCCTGATATTGCTCCTACGATAATTCCTGCTATTATTCCCATGATAACCTCCAATGATAATTAATTTTAAATAACAATGTTATTCATTGCCATCCTCAGATGATCTCGCCATAATCCATATCCATCGCCAATGTGAATTTCATATTGGGATATGCACTCCTTAGATCCTCCCTTATATTCTTAAAGACTTCCTGACGGCTCGCCGCATCAAAGCTTATGACTACGTCAAAACGGACGGACCTGTCCTTCTTATTATAGTGAAACCCGTGTATCTGCTTTACATGTTCATGTGCGAGAACGCGCTTGCCTATCTCCTCCTTGAGCCTTGCCGCTTCCTCATCCTTTGTATTGATCGAATAGATACCGACCGCCGTGAGTATAACGTGATGCTTCTTATAAACCTCTACCATGATCTCTCTTGTAAGCTCATCCAGGTGGCTTATGGAGTATTCATCTGATAATTCTATATGAATGGAACCGTTATATGTATCCGGTCCGTAGTTGTTAAGGACCAGGTCATAAGCCCCGTTCACCTCCGGAAACGAGCGGACCGTTTTCTTGATATCCTGCATAAGTGCCACATCACCCGGTTCGCCTATAAGATGGGAAATAGTCTCCGACAGCATTTCGAATCCGGCCTTGATTATCACAAGTGAGATCAGGGCTCCAAGATATGCTTCCAGCGATAATCCGGAAAGTGTAAACCCAAGTGCTGCGACAAGGGTTGCCAGAGATATTACAGAATCAAGAAGGGCATCTTTCCCGGAATTGACAAGGGACCCCGAATTAACCTTCTCACCCGTTGACTTTACGTACAATCCCAGACCTATCTTAACAAAAACCGCAACACCGACTATCACAAGAGATGTTATCGAATACTCCGGGGCTTCCGGGCTTATTATCTTCTTAACGGATTCCTCGATCGATGTGAGGCCTGCATAGAGAACAATGATCGCGATGATCAGCGAACTTAGATACTCTATCCTTCCGTATCCGAAAGGGTGTTTTTTATCCGGTTCCCTGCCCGCCAACTTCGTACCTATTATCGTGATCACGGAACTTAATGCATCCGAAAGGTTATTTACCGCATCAAGCAGGATCGCTATGGAATTGCTTAGTATTCCTATGATCGCCTTGAAGGTGGCAAGAAACACGTTTGCGACTATTCCTATAATACTGGTGCGTACTATTATCTTACCGCGCTTGTTTTCCTCATTGTACTGTATCACTTTGATCCCTCTTTTCCTGTATTTTACAGTCCGTAACGGGGTTTTATTTTATTTATTTTCTATGAAAGCTGCTTCATCTTAATACTCTGTCTTTATGTCTTCGATTCCATAGGCATCCTTAAACGCCTTTAAATCCGCCTCATTTGCTATGAAAATCACTTCCGTAAAGTGTCCGTCTTCCTTACTCTTAAAACCGGCCACTCTTTCACCATTGCATATCGAAGCCTTTATTACCGGATACTCTTTATCCGGATCATATTTCACAGAAAAGCTCTTTTTCTTCTTCCCGAACATGTATCTCCTTTGCCAAAAAATCAACCACATCATAGAGGCTGTCAAGTACGATCTCTGATAATCCCTTCATTTCATCATCTGCAGGAAGAAGGTCGGGTACCATGATAGTCATAAGTCCGCCTCTTGATGCAGATCTGACACCGTTATACGAATCTTCGATAGCATAGGATTTATCCGGGGTAACGCCTATCTTCCTGCAAGCCAGGAGAAATATCTCCGGATCCGGTTTGCTCTTTGTCACCATATCCCCCGTGACAACCTCATCAAAATAGTCTAAAACCCCTGCATCCCTTAGCTGACTAAGAACGATCTCTCTCCTGGTGGAAGATGCAAGTGCTATCTTCTTCTTTTCATTCTTCAGAAACGTAAGGATTTCGTTAACCCCGGGCTTGACCGGTAAGTTTCCGTTGTCATATTTATCATGGAATAACTTTGATGCTTCTTTCGAAAACCTGTCATACGGAAAGTCACTCCCATATTCCTCAATCATGATCTCCCGGGTTCTTTCTTTATTGGTTCCTGTACAGGCCAGAAATGATCTTTCTATGTCCCGTATTCCATATTTTTCGGCGATTTTGATCCAGCAATCCAGAACACATCTTTCCGAATCGAAAATCACTCCATCCATATCAAAAATTACCGCTTCGTACTGCTTCATAAATCTTATACTTTACTTTCCCGTAATTATTTATTCTTCATCCGCATGCGAACTCTTACTTAACCGTACAGCGCCGACGATCATCAACACAACCATTATGATAAAACCGATTATTGCGATAACGGCGGCTACGACCGCTAATATCGCCGTAAAAAACGGAACCGGAGTGCCGATTGTACCGGGCTGCGGATCATACATTGAAACATCAAGAAAACCGCCTAATACAACGAGTCCGATATCGATAAGTACAACTATCGGGATGGTTATTAAAGGCATGAGCACCGCTGCTATTGTTGGTTTCTTTTTAGGTTTTCTTTTGTTTTGACTCATTTTCTTTTCACTTCTCCGGGTATATTTACTTTATCTCGCAACATCCGGATTCGCTGTATTTACAATGGCTTCCGCAGCCATTTCCTTAAGTAATATTATACTTTAATGCTGAAAAAATCAATTTTCATCTTACCCGGGAAACTGCTTAAGGTATATGTTTATTTTCCGAAATATGGTAAAATTTTTTTGTTGGACTATTATGCTGATGAGCTTGATGAGGACGGAATTTACTATGTTGAGATCGCGCCTACGATCGAGGATGGCGACGGACGGACTGTAATAGGACATTTTACAGCTGACAGCACAGATAAAGCTGTTGATTTTGCCGTTTGTGATGTTACGATCGAAGGCGGCAAGGTAGTCGCTGTAACGAATGCCGGATTTATCTCAGATCTTTCCGAACTGGATGACTAAAGTTTAAACTGACATGGGTGATGATATGATTAATTCGGATTTGTATCGACGGGACGAAGTAAAGCTTATCACGGCGGACGGGGGCCAAACCCAAACCGGGCTTGTTCTTCTTCGTGAACACGAACTCAGTGTGATCGTCAATGAACAGAATGTGATGAGGCTGATATGTACCGACCGATATCTGAACGAACTTGTGATGGGCAGGCTGCTGACGGATGGATTCATAGAAAGCGCGGAAGATGTAAATAAGATCCTGTTTAGCAAATACAGGACTGAAGTCAGTGTTTTTTTAAACAAGGATATCAACCCGGCTGCGGGGCGCAGGCCGTTTAAGGAGCTCCCCAAGCCTGATTATAAGCCCGAATGGATATTTTCAATGGCGGAGCGGTTCGAACAGGGAACCGCTCTTCATGATATGACAGCCTGTACGCATTCCTGCATCCTTGCGCGGGGAGGGGAAATACTGTTTACCTGCGAGGATATCGGAAGGCATAATGCCCTTGATAAGGCTGTTGGCTACGGATTAAGCTTGGGTGTTCCGCTTTCTGAATGCATCCTTTATACCTCGGGAAGGGTACCTGTTGATATGGCCGAAAAACCGATCGCCGCAGGGATACCGATCCTTGCGTCAAAATCAATACCGACGGCGGAAGCCGTGGATCTTGCCCAAAAATACGGGCTTGTGATAATAGGCAATGCACGTCCTGACAGCATGAAAATCTTTTCATGAACAATGCCTTACTCCTCCTGCTCATGACACTGGCACTCAATGAGCATACCCTGTATAATGGAATACAGGAGTAAATCAAAAAAGGAGGAAGTTTCTTATGGCTAAGACATTAAAAGACATTCAGAAGCTCATTAAGGACGAAGGAATACGGATGGTAGATTTTAAGCTGACGGATATCGACGGAAGATGGCGTCATCTTAGCATCCCTGCCGAAAGACTTACTGAAAGCACCATGGAACACGGCATTGGTTTCGATGGTTCCAACTATGGTTATGCCCCTATTGAGAACAGTGATATGGTATTCATTCCCGTACTCGAATCGGCTGTGATCGACCGCTACTCTGAAATACCTACACTGTCAATGATAGGCGATGTAAAGATCATCGATCTTCCAAAGAACAGGCCCTTTGACCAGTATCCCAGAAATGTTGCGATCCGGGCACTGGAATACATGGAAGAACTTGGAGTCGCTGACAGAATGGTGATCGGCCCCGAGTATGAATTTTATATCTTTGACAGCATCCAATACAGTACCGATTATTACAACATGTATACCGAGATATTCACTCCCCAGGCGGGATTTGCGGCCGGTCATGCCGAGAATAACAAGGGCTATCAGCTTAAGCCCGGAACCGGTTATCACAACTCGCTTCCGACAGATATAAGGAATGATCTTCGTTCACGGATGTGCCTTGCCATGAGTGACTGGGGCATTGATGTTAAATATCATCATCCCGAGGTTGGCGGCAGCGGCCAGATGGAAATAGAAGTTGAACTCGGAGATATGCTTAAACTTGCCGATGATACCATGTCGGCCAAATACGTTATAAAGAATGAAGCTGTTATGGACGGCTGTACCGCAACTTTCATGCCTAAGCCCCTGGCAGGTGAAGCCGGTAACGGTATGCATGTTCATATGCTCCTTTTCAAAAAAGGCAAGCCCGTTTTCTACGATGCCAAGGGTTATGCCCAGCTCAGCAAACAGGCACACTGGTTCATGGGCGGACTTCTCTCCCACGCCCGCTCTTTATGTGCCATAACCAATCCCTCGACCAATTCATATAAGAGACTGGTACCCGGATTTGAAGCGCCCGTTACCATCGGTTACGCAATGTCCAACCGCAGCGCCGTAATCCGTATACCGGCATATGCCAAGACGCCCGAGACCAAGCGTTTCGAGCTCAGGAACCCGGATGCAACCTGCAACCCGTACTATGCTTATGCTGCTATCCTTATGGCAGGACTTGACGGTATAAAGAATAAGATCGATCCTCATAAAGCAGGCTGGGGTCCGTATGACTTTAACCTGTATGAGCTTTCCGATGAAGAAAAGGCTAAACTGTCCGGACTTCCTACATCATTGGATGAAGCACTTGATGCTCTTGAATCCGATCATGATTACCTGACAGCCGGCGGGGTCTTCCCTGAGAGGCTCCTTACCCAGCTTGTCGGAAGATGCAGAAAAGCAAGCAGCAGGATATCAAGGTTACCTCATCCTGCTGAATTTGCCGAATATTATGATCTGTAATTTATGATCTGTAATTTGCTGTTTTACAATCTTTTTTGTCAAAGTCAAAAGTCGGTGAAGATCACTTCACCGACTTTCCTGTTGACTCATCAATCAATTTCGATAAGTGCCTCAAAACCCCCTGTCCTTACTATGTCAGTCGCTTCATCGTAGCTTACCGGCCTGCTGTAATAAAAACCCTGGGCCATGTGGCAGCCAAGTTCAAGCAGGCACCTGCCCTGCTCCGCGGTTTCAACACCTTCTGCGATAGTGGACATATTGAGGCTTGAAGCAATGTTAACAACGCTCTCGATAAGTATCGCCGACTTCCTATCCTGCGGCAGGGTATCAATGAAACTTTTGTCTATCTTGATCACGTCCGCATCGATATTATGGATAAGGGACAGCGAAGAATAGCCGGTCCCGAAATCGTCGATCGAAATATGGAATCCGTGTGACTTTAACGTCCTTACAAACCAGATCAGACGGTCGTACTCCGATTCCTTCATGCTCTCTGTTATCTCGATCTCAAGGTCGGCCGGGTTAACACCGCATTCCTTTACGGCATCAAGTATCTTAGACTCGATATCGGGCACAAACAGGTTCTTCTTAGAAAAGTTACAAGATATGGTCGGGGGATTGAGTCCCATGTCCTTCCATTTACGTATTATCTCGCAGGTCATGCGGAAGATATACATATCAAGCTCGGTCACCACGCCCTCTCGGTCGAGCAGCGGAATGAACTGGTCGGGATATATGACTTTGCCGCCGTGGCGCCACCTGCACAGTGCCTCAAATCCGGCAAGATCGCCCGTGCGCATGTTTACCTTGGGCTGGAAATACGGCAGGAATTCGTTGTTATGAAGGGCGGGGCGGAACTTTGCTATCATGTCGCGTCCCGTGTTTACCATCGCCGCTACTTCGCCATCGAAAAAGGTTACCGTCCTCTTAAGCCTTGACTTGCCTATCTCACAGGCCATGGATGCGTCGCTCAGCCTTACGTCGTATGGCTTTTCATCGCCTTTTTCAAGCATGGATATGCCCACCCACGAGGAAAACTCAAATGTCCGCCCGGGTGCACTCGGAAGATCCGAGATGATTATACTGTTAAGTTTATTGAGGGTTTTGTCCAGATTCTTTTCATATATGAAGAGTGCGAAATTGTCACCGCCCAATCTGCATACCGCCTCATCGTTTCCGACAAACTGCAGCAGCTGCCTGGCAAGACTTACTATCGCCTCATTTCCCGCCTGAGCTCCCGCACTCTCATTTATATAGCGGAAGTTCATTATATTGATCCTCATTAAGATAAGTTCATAAGCCGGAACCGCCGATACCGTTTTTAAATACTCCTGCTTAAAGGCTATAACATTGGGAATACCTGTCATTAAGTCGACCTTTTCGGCAAAATCGAGCATGACCCGCATGTTACGGCGGCTGACGATGGTATATACCGTATCCGCAAGCATCTGATACAGGTCATGATCAAGCTCATCCTCCTTAATCCCCGGCCTGAATTCGATATATGCATGAACATACTCAAATCCTTCGAAATAAAACGGGTATGTGAGTACAAGTTCGGTTTCATCACCGCTGTCATAAAGGATTATCTTGTCATCATTCTGCCGCTGCGCGACCACAAGGTTCCCCGTAAAAGGATCGACGTACCTGTTAGAATCACCCAGATCCATGTCGTAGTACATCTTTGCCACTTTAACGCTTTCGCATATCTCCTTGTAGGAATCCCTCTCAAGGTCTTCCGTGGCAGCCCTTCTCATCAGCTCGCGCAGAGCTTCATATACATTATTATCCATCAATGCACCTTCCCAATATACCCCTCTGTCATATAATTATATCACATAAGGTGAGTCAGGGGACGTTTCTTCTGACTCTTTTTTGAGTCAGGGTGAGTGAGTCACTTTATTTAAATACCAACCCGTAATAATCCTCTATGGCTACCATCCACACCGCAAGGTATTCATCCTTGAACATCTCGGATACATACTCCGTTTTACCGTCGTTCATATACATGGTACGGTCCCTGTAATTAACGACCCATGTATCATCTTTCCCGTAGGCGGTCACATGATACCTGTATTCGGCCGCATTGGCTGCATTAAGATAGCAGTCGTTTATCTTAACATCCGTATCGTGAAAATTGTTGGCCATTGCAAGCGACATGATAAGATTTTTCTCTATACTGTCGGCATCCGAGCTTAAATCCTTGTCAACCATCATGACAGCAAGCATGTCATAAAAGAAATCCCTGTTAATCGTACGGCCCTTTTCCAAAACATTCGAATCGACATAGTCAAGGAATCCCTTAAGGTCCTTCCCGCCGTATAAAACCGTCGATGCATTCATGCCGCCGTTCGGGATGACTGTCAGGTCGTTTTCGTCAGCGTAAACATCCGTGAAACTGTATACAGTTTTTTCTCCCGAAGGCTCATCCTTTGTACTGTCGGAAGAGTCACCCGCCTGCACAGCATTACTTTCCGTATTATTGCTATCGGAGCCTGTATCAGATCCTATATCAAATTTAAGATCATTTATTGCATCAATCGATTTGTTGAGAGAATCAAGATCTATATCCGCATTTATATCGGTACCTGTATCGGTGCTGTCTGAAGTTTCCGAATAAGACGATACTTCATTTGAGCTATCCATGATGCTCGTTTTCGGGCCGTCATCTTTACAGCCCGTAAGGGACATAACCGCTGTAAGGATGGCTGCTGTAGCCAAAGTCGCTTTACGTGATTTAAAGTACATGCTCATTTTATCTTTTCCTTTCATTGTTTCTTTTTTTGTCTGACAAGTTGATATTCTATCATAAATCTCCTGATCGGAACAGTTAATTCTTAATACTATGTATCCGAAATAATATATGGAAGGATATTTGGTTTCCGCAGTTAATAAGGAGGTGATCCCATGGCTAATAGGTATTGCTTCTTCAACGTGGATGGACTTCTTAACAAAAAAAGTGACTGGAAAAAACCGTTTACATTAAATTACGGACTTGCCAATTTCTTCTGCTTCTTTTTGGCGGAGCATGATCTGATACCGGTGCTCACATCTTCGTGGCGCTTGGGATTTAACGGCGCCGGAGACAAGGATAACGCTCCGTATATAAAGGAACTCGAAGCGATATTTGATTCTTACGGACTGAAGATCAGTGATAAAACACCGTATCTTAAAGGAAGACCTCGCGATAAGGAAATCGAGAGGTTTTTATATTTTCACAGGGGAAAGGATTATATCGTAATAGACGGCAACCCCGACGAGTATGAAAGGATAAACGACCGTGTTTATTTTATAAATCCCAACGAAGGATTTACCGAGGCCGACGCGAAAAAAGCCGACAAGCTCCTTGCAAAAGCGGCTGCTTCCTTTAGGTCATCTTCGTTTGGCCTTCCTTTATGAAGTCCCTTGAATTCGCCCTTGCAGTGGAATTCTTTTTCTATCATAGGTATCCCAACCTTATCGGCCTCCGCCTTTACTTTCTTATATGTAGAGTTAAGCATGGCTGCGGATCCGAAGTTAGCGATTTTGCCTACTTTATCCTTATCAAGTGATGCTATGAAGTCCTTCACTTCAGGATCGATATTGAAGGCATAATAGGAATTCCCGAGGAAGAGGATATCCACCTTTTCTTCTATCGGAGTAGAAAGCGGATATGCTTCCACTCCAAGTTCTTTAGCTACAGCCTCGGCAAGCCGCTTTGTATTTCCGGTTTTTGTGTAATATCTTACTGCATATGTCATTTTATCATCTCCTTAAAGTAACGCTTTTATGCATTCTTCGACCGTCTTCATATCAGCGGTCGGCTCAAACCTTGCAACAACATTCCCCTCGCGATCAATGACGAACTTCGTAAAGTTCCACTTGATGTCAGGCTTCTTATCCCACTCCGGATCCGCTTCCGAAAACATCTTTACAAGCACGGGCTTAAGTTCGTGCTCCTCAAATCCCTCAAATCCGATCTCCGATTTGAGATAAGTATACAGCGGAAGCTCGTTTTCTCCGTTTACATCAGCCTTTTTCATCTGAGGGAATGTAGTATTAAAGTGCATTGTACAGAACTCATGTATCTCATCATCCGTACCCGGAGCCTGTCCCCCAAACTGGTTGCAGGGTATATCCAATATCTCAAGCCCCTTATCATGATAATCCTTGTATAACTGTTCGATAGGAGCATACTGAGGTGTGAACCCGCATCCGGTTGCCGTATTAACGACCAAAATCACCTTTCCCTTATACTCAGAAAGACTGAGCTTTTCTCCCTTGCCTGTTGTTAATTCAAAATCATAGATCATCTGTTTTCCTCCTTTTCGACTTTGTCTGCACCAATCTCAAAATGACATTTAACTATCCCTAAATCCACCCGGCTTAATACACCGCCATTATCAATGAACTCCACGGTATCATCATCATTAAGCCTTATGGTAAATTTCTGCTGGTTTATCGCGGTAGGCGCCAAAAGTGCCAGTTCCACACCATCATTAAACCACTTTGGTCTGTCCTTTTTTCCTGCCGTAACCTGTTCGGCACTTTTTGACTTTCTCGGCCGGCCCCCGTCTTTTCCGTATCCGGCGGCTATACAGATAACAAGCCTTTCATCTCCGGCCACCTCGGCTCCGGTATTTTTCCTGTTAAAAGTACCTGTCCAACAGGTATTGAGCCCCAGCTTCTGGAGGTACAGGACCAGCTTCTCGCCGTAATATCCTACCCGTTCATCCAGATCGTCAGTATCCTTGCCGACACAGGCTATCACGCTTGGCGCCGACCCTAAACCCATTGCCCTGTTCATTAACTTATTATAGGTCTTGCCTGCATCTTCTATGAATTGAAGGTTAAGGTTTCCTTCATTATTAAGCTCTTTTATCTTTTCCTCGATCAATCCGACTGTGTCCTTGTCGATTCTCCTGTCTTCATAAACCCTTACCGAGTGCCTTTGCAAGATCGCTTCCCTGTCTGTCATAATTCTGCCTCCGTATTATCGTTTTCCATGTTGCTAAGCGCCTTATATGTAAGCTCGTAGAGTGTTTTGAACTCATCCATCGTCAGTCCCATGCGGGAAGCAATACACGATGGAATCTTAACCGCCCTATCCTTAAGTGATTTTCCTTCCTTAGTGAGTGAAAGTACCAGCAGCCTTTCATCCTCCGGCATCCTCTGCCTCGTAAGGTAACCCGCATTTTCAAGGCGCTTTAATACCGGTGTGAGAGTCCCATAATCAAGGTGCGTACATTCCGCCAGATCCCGTGATGATACATTTTCCCTTTCCCACATGACCATCATCACAACATACTGCGTGTAGGTAAGACCCAGTTCCTTCAGATACGGACCATACTGCTTGGTAAGCTCCTTGGAACATGCATACAGCGGAAAACAAACCTGATTATTTAGTTTCAGACTTTCATATTTGTTATTCTTACTCATATAACCTTGACCTTATCTGAATGATTTTGCGCTATTTACTTTTGCACAAGTGATTATTACATAAAAATTACCCCTTGTCAAGAGGCATTTTGGGTCAAGGTGAGTCATGAGTCACCTATCACCAATACGGTTTTTGATCCTTATGGCTATATCCCTTCATCTTCTCCTTGTATTCATCAAGGATAGCTTCATACTTTGCAAGCGCCTTATCTTTGAGCTTTCCCGAAGTACGCACGGCATTCATCGTTGCTTCGAGTTCCTTCAGATCATCCTGGGCGTTGTCTTTATAGTTGTTTGACATATTCATCTGCAGCCGCTGTATGACTTTGTCCAGTTTCTCCTCCTCTTTACTCTTGAACAATCCCATCCGTCATTTCTCCCTTTTCAATGTCTCCGGTCCAATCTATGATCCCGCCAAATTCATATACGTTTGAATATCCCATATCTGCCAGTTTCTGCGACGCTTCCTTGCTGCGTCGCCCGCTCCTGCAGTAAACAAGGATGATCTGATCATAATCCGATCATTCTTAACATCCTTTACAAAGTGAGTCAAAAGAAACGTCCCCTGACTCACCTAGATCATTACCAACTTTTTCCTGATAGATTCTACCTGCCTTATGGCATCATCACACTGCCTTTTGGCAGTACTGATCTTACTCTGTACGATCACATCCATAACAAATCCGTCAAAAAAGAAATCCGCAAAAGTAAGGAAATCTCCTATATGGATGGATGAAAAGCCGCTCACATCACGCAGTTCCTTACTGAACCTCTGAAGGGCATACCTTGCATCATCTATCTCCCGTTCCGCACTTGCCATCTTGCTGTGCTTTATAAGCCCGGTCAGAAGATTCCCGCCGAATATATCAAACAGGCCCCAGGTCCCCGCACTGTCAAGGCAGCGTCTTGCACTTTTCAGATGATATATGGCATCATCCGCTGCATCAATAGCTTCGTTTACTTCTCTTCTCTCGATTTCATTCATAACCATAATATGTATTACCTCTCATATAATATGTAATGCTCCCTCCTCCGTCGGCGGCCAATCGTCGGAACGAATGCTGAATATGACTTCGTCATATCCGTTCCTCCTACGCTCTTACTGCCAGCCCAACAATGCCGGCTATTATAAGTATGGGCAGTGCTACATAGATAAGTCCTCCGAATATCATCATAAGTACTATGGCCGGAAGGAATATAAGGTATGCAGCTATCTTAAACATGCCCCAGCCTACTCTTAATGCAAATCCTAACAACCTTCCAAATACTGCAAAAAACATGATCATCATCAATAATGTTAACATCGCTCCAACCTCCTTCCGATGTTTTATCTTATGAGCTGATTATATGCTCATATCACAAATTCTTTAATAACTGTTTCGGTAAATTGAGCCTACCTATTTTTCTGAAAAAGCAAATTAAAAAGCCGTCTCATTTGACGGTATGAAGTCTAATATAGCTTTATTAAGGAATCTTTGAAAGAAGATTAAAGTTGGGTTAAATGTTATATACTTGTTTCTATTTTTTCCGTAAGCAACCGAAGTTCTCTGTTCTCTACACGATAGATCTTTCCGACAGTCTCTATCTTCCCGTCCTTTATGAAAAATGCGCTCATATCTTCCATGGCGTACACAATACGTTCCTCAGATATTCGAAGTGTCTGTTCATATCGCCACACATCATCCGGGTCATGATGGCAGGTCACTGTAATGTTTGTAAATCCCAGCCCGTCCAGGGCCGGCGGTACAGGGACTGCGGTATTTACCGATAGGGCTATTCAGGTGTTCTGCGGGAAGAACTGATCTAAACTGCTCCCTCTATGATCTCGATTATGTGCTTCAGCCCCTCTTCATCCTCTTCATTGAACCTTCCTTTAATAGTACTGTCTATATCCAGGACACCGATTGTCTTCCCATCATTATGGATCGGCAGTACTATTTCCGATTCAGATGAGCTGTCACATGCAATATGCCCCGGAAACTCATGTACATCTTCTACGCGTACTATCCTGTCTTCCTTAACGGCTGTTCCACAAACTCCTTTACCGACGGGGATCCGGGTACATGCAATTTTCCCCTGAAAGGGACCTAACCATAGCTCACCATCGCGAAGAAGATAAAAGCCTGCCCAGTTCACGTTTTCCATGTTCTCAAACAGAAGAGCAGAGATATTCGCATATAACGTGATGTCCCATTTATTATCTTTTGTCAGTTCTTTGGCTTGTTTTTGAATAAGATTGTAGTCTGTCATGTTTTTCTCTTCCTTTTTCATGTTCTGATATAGGATATTTTACCATATTTTGCCTGTTCACAAATGTTGCACATAATAAACCGGATCATATAAAACCTTTACTTATAACCAAACTGTCTTTAGAATATTATGAGAGGTGGAAAATGGCTTCAGATGTGTTTTATATAGTTTCTTCTATAATAATGGCGGTTGTATGCTTCGTCGGGATGTTGGTTTTCCTGATTTTCACAAGCGGAGCGTAGGGCTGTCAGACATAGCGTTTCACGATATTCATTACAGAATACGCATATGAACTGCCAAAGAGGTTTAAGTGGTTCGTCAGGTGATAGAGGTTGTATAGATCCTTCCTGTCCCCGTATCCTTCCTGCATAAGGTTTCCTGCCGCATATGCCCTGTAGAATTCCGAGGGAAGGCGGCCGAAGAGCTCCGTCATTGCAATGTCCGCTTCGGGATGTCCTACATAAGCTGCGGGATCTATAAGCATGATCCTGCCGGTCTCATCCGCCATGACATTACCTGACCACATATCCCCGTGAAGCAGGGAGGGACTTGCGGGTTCTGTAAGCAGATCATCAAGCCTGTCAAGAAGACGGGTCATCTCCTTTATAAACTTACTGTCAAAATACCCTGCAGCCATCTTAAACTGCGGTTCAAGGCGGCATTCCCTGAAGAAATCTATCCAGGTATCCTTAGGTGTATTTATCTGCTTGGAAGCTCCTATATAATTATCAACAAAGAAGCCGAACTTACCTGAGGGTACAAAGGCGGATGTATCACTCTTGTGCATACCGGCAAGCTCGCATCCGAAGGTTTCCCAGCTCCTTGCCGATTTCCTGCCTTCATCGATCATCTCCATCATAAGGAATGAAATCCCAGCCCTGCTGTCGGTCCCCTTGCACAAAAGCTTCGGGGTCCTTACCGCCCCGGTCGAGGCTATCGCGTTAAGGCCGGCTTCCTCCGCATCGAAGAAGCTTTTATTGGCAAGGGTATTTGACTTGACGAAAATCCTTTCCCCGTTGCTTAGGAGCAGACACGATGCATCATTTATATCGCCTCCGCCAACATATGATCTTTTAACTTCCCTGACACCCTCTCCGAAGCAGCCTTCTATTGCAGCCTCGAGAGAGTCAAATGATCTTATTTCCATATATCATTTCACATTTCCTTTTAATAATATAATGTGTGAATGTAAGATCCGGCAATGATCATCAGTATTCGTTCGTGTATTCATCCGTCATGTGCCAAAGAGCCGATGTATCATAAGTGTCCGGCAGGTGCACCCACTTACCGTTGCCGGTTTCGATATACCATGCACCTTCGTCCATATCATATTCCATCCAGCCGTAATCCCCGTAGTCGGAAGATATCCCTTCATACCAGTACTGCCACTGATACGGCGATACATCATCGTTATAGTAAAACCAGCACTGGGTCTTACTGTCATACCAGTCTTCACCGTCAAGATAGCAGGTCCTTCCGATCTCATCAACATAAATGGAATTCTTTACGGATTCTTTAGTGCTTCTGTTTACGTTTGAGCCGATGTGCGAGGTAAAAGTCAGAAACAGGCTGCCTATAATAACGAAGAAAGGCATTAAAAGGCATATCAAAAAGGTGATTATCGCCGCCTTCCCGGCAAAGGGTGTTTCAGAAAAAACTTTCTTAAAACCGTTATCGGCATATGTTTTATTCTCTTTATCCGTTATATCTATCTTAAACTGGGCCCCGCATTTATCGCAGACAGGCACGGTCCCTTCCGTCCAGTTATAGACCATGCGGTTTCCGCAGTATTCGCATTTAAGCATAGTCGAACCGCCGACCATGACCATATTGTCATAATGCCGGCCGTTCTCATCGTAGTAGCCTTCTTCAAAATATTTACCGTCCGATGCCGTCCAGCCCTGCGGATAATAATCATAGTCATGCGTTGTGCAGTAGAAATGGCTTACCTTTCCGTGCACCTCGTGATTCCATCCATAAGGCTGCGATGTACGGCTGCGATGCACGATCGCTCTGCTTCTATAGCTGCTGCCCGACGACCTGTAGGAGCTGCTGTGATGACTGGACGAATGGCTTGAATGGCTCCGGCTGCTCGAATGATGCGATGAGCTGTGCGAACTGTGATGGCTGCTGCTGTGGTGTGAACTGCTGTGTCTGCTTGGTGGCATTTATAATCTCCGTTTATCTTCTTATTTTTCAAATTCCTTCATTGCTGCCTGCATTTCCGGGGCCGTAAAGGCACACAGCTTCACATCCACGTCATAATCCGGATGATCGGCAGTGAACTTCCTGTAGGCTTTCAAACACTGCCCGGCTGACTCTGCCGCAGGGTTTTCAAGATCGCCTCCGAAAATACCTGAGCTTATAAGGGGGAAGGATATGCTGTGGTATCCGTTCTCCATAAGGACCCGGAGGGAATTGTAGTAGGCATCAAACAGCTTGTCAAATGCATCGGGCGTAACCGCAAAATTGGGGCCAACCGCATGAATGATCGCCTTGGCGTTCTTCATTTTAAAGGCAGGAGTGATAACCGCGTCTCCGTCTTTTAAGGGTGTTTTATGCCTGCTGCACGCATCCGTAAGTTCTGCTGATCCTGCCTTACGAAAGATCACACCGCATATACCTCCGCCGGCCCATAAGCCGTTATTTGCGGCATTTACTACAGCATCCACGGTCTGATCCGCACAAGAGGCATTTATAAGATCTATCCTGCTCATATCATTTTCCTCCCTTTCCTTTCCCAAAGTTTATCATAAAAGGCTTAAGGAATTTTACAATAATTCCGCGATCTCATATATGAGCTTCTCGCTCTTTTCCCATCCAAGACAGGGATCGGTTATGGATTTACCCCATACGCCGCCTCCGGGCTCCTGGGAACCGTCCTCGATATAGCTCTCTATCATGAAGCCTTTAAGTATCTTGGCTATACGCTCATCATGTCTTGCCGAATGAAGGACTTCCTTTACTATCCTCCGCTGCTCGAAGGGATTCTTGTTTGAATTGCAATGGTTGGTATCTACGATAAGGCCGGGATTCTGAAGTTCCATCTCATCGTATACGTCGCACAGCCTTACAAGATCTTCGTAGTGGTAGTTTGGCTTCATCGAGCCGTGCTGGTCGGTGTAGCCGCGCAGGATCGCATGGGCATGCCTGTTTCCGTCCGAGTGGACCTGCCATCCGCGATATATGAAGGTATGGCCGTTCTGGGCTGCGCTTATAGCATTCATCATCACGCGATAGTCACCCGACGTGGGATTCTTCATGCCGACCGGAACACTGATCCCACTCGATGTCAGCCTGTGCTGCTGGTCCTCTACAGACCGTGCTCCTACCGCCACATATGCGAGCAGATCATCCAGATATGCGTAATTTTCCGTATACAGCATTTCGTCTGCGCATGCAAAACCGGTCTCCATGACGGCCCGCATATGCATGTGCCTTGTAGCCTCGATGCCTTTAAAGAGGTTGGGTTTCTCCGTCGGGTCGGGCTGGTGGAGCATACCCTTGTATCCTTCCGCCGTCGTCCGCGGTTTGTTCGTGTATATCCTGGGAACGATCATTATCTTATCCTTAACCTTTTCCTGGACGGGAACCAGCCGGCTTATATAATCCATGACCGAATCCTCATTGTCTGCCGAACAAGGTCCTATGATCAGGATGAGGCGGTCACGCCTCCCCTCAAATATCGATTCAAGTTCCGCCGTCCTTTTCTGTATCGTCTCATTCATTTTTGCCGTGAGCGGATACATCTCCTTAAGTTCTGCCGGTATGGCAAGCTGCCTTTCATAAACCATTCCCATTGTCGCTCTCCTCTCTGTCGTTTATCTTACTGCCTTGCGGCAAACTTCTTCTTATCGTATCCCAGTCGTAGCATCGAAAATAGTTTTCTCCCGGGAACTCACACCCCTGATTCCAGGGCCTGTCAATAACCATTACCTTAAGGTCCGGCAGGTGTTCAAAAAAGCGGAATGCAGCCGGTGAATCCTCTATTGCATAATCAAAATGCATCTTATAGTAATCCTCTATCTCAAGGCTGAAGTCGCTGTTTTTGATAAAACTGTCCCGGCCGTATTTGTTAAGACAGTATAGCCTGACCCGCTCAAGTCCATGCCGGTCGAGCCATTCACGTGACGCTTCATACGCACTGAAGGGCCGGCCCGTTATTATGGACACGTTATGACCTTCGTCTATCCAGCCGTTTACTGTTTCTACCGCTCCCGGTGTTTCATCATAGGACAGGAGAACCTCGGGGCTGTGCGCCTTGATCATCATCTCCTCATACTGCTCATCTGTCAAGGCAAAGGTTTTCTGAAGGTTAAAATACCTTATATCCTCATAAGGCACGTTCAGCCCGAAAAGATCCTTAACAAGTATTGAAAAGTGCTTCGCTGTCTCACACAGACAGTCATCAAAATCAATGTAAATGTTCATATGTTACTTATTTCCTATAAGTTTTATTATATCTGTATCGTCAGCTTCCGGATACATCTCCTTAACGTGTCCGAATATCCTGTTCCAGGACTCATCCGGATCTTCGGAATATGCTGCCGTGACCTTGTCATATCCCCAGATCGATTCCGGCGGAAGCATGATTGATACCGGCATGCCATACTCATCGCCGCGCTTGTTTTTCCGCCTCTTAAAATCAGCAATCACAAGATAGGTCTGCATCTGGAGGCCGGTGACTATGCCCGGATAGTTCTTTAATCCGCCCTTGCCAAAACCTGCCATCTTCTTAAGATCGGTAGACAGGATCCTCTCGTCCTTGTAGACCGGATCCCCGTCTTCATCTTCCCCGATAAAGAAGTCCATGATCTTCTTCTCCCTCCTGCTTGCAAGCCCGTCCTGATACCTGGCATCAAAGTCATATCCTTTTCTGCGGCAGTTAGCAAAATAGGGCAGCCATTCAAGACTGATGAAGCCGG
>JAFZOS010000028.1 GCA_017550535.1 Lachnospiraceae bacterium | reverse complement strand
GGTTCCCTTCTGCCTCCAGGGCTTCCTTCCGCCTCCGGATACCTCGGACCTTGTCTTGGCCTTCTGGGTTCCCTGGCGCCTGTTGGCGAGCTGCTGGACCACCGCCATGTGTACAAGGTGCTCATTTACTTCAACACCGAATACTGCATCGTTTAAGTCCATCTTGCCGACTTCTTCGCCTTTCATATTGTAAACAGATACGTTAGCCATCTGTGTGTTCCTCCTTCCTCATAAAGGCTATACAGCAGCCTTTACGGTCTCCTTTATAGTAACCAGCGCCTTCTTGGGTCCGGGAACCGCACCCTTTACAAGCAGCAGGTTGTTCTCAGCATCTACCCTGACTACTTCAAGGTTCTGGATCGTGATCCTCTTGTTACCCATCTGACCGGGCATTCCCTTTCCTTTATATACACGGCTGGGACTTGAGCATGCACCGTTTGAACCCTGATGACGATGGAACTTGGAACCGTGAGCCATGGGACCCCTGTGCTGGCCGAGCCTCTTGATGGTACCCTGGAAGCCCTTACCCTTTGAAATGGCAGTTGCATCGACTTTGTCGCCAACTTCAAAGATATCTGCCTTTATTTCCTGAGCCACGCTGTACTCGCTTGAATTCTCAAACCTGAATTCCCTGACAAACCTCTTGCTTGAAACGCCGGCCTTGTCAAAGTGGCCCTTAAGCGGCTTGTTCACGCCATGCCTGTGTATTATTTCCTTCTTACCGGACTTATCCTTATTGATGATCCTGTCCTTCTTGTCCATGAAACCTACCTGGACTGCATTGTAGCCGTCGTTTTCCTCGGTCTTTATCTGTGTGACCACACAGGGACCTGCCGAAAGCACGGTTACGGGAACGAGCACGCCGTCTTCATTGAAGATCTGTGTCATTCCGACCTTTGTTGCCAAAATCGCTTTCTTCATCTTAACCTCCTTTGTTCCTACAGCGGACCGCCCTTTCGGACGTTCATTCTAGTAGGAGTTATCTGTTTTTCATTTTGATATCGATGTACACACCCGCGGGCATCTCGAGCCTTGACAGTGAATCAACCGTCTTCTGGGTAGGTGTAATGATATCGATGAGCCTCTTATGAGTCCTCTGCTCGAACTGTTCCCTGCTGTCCTTATATTTATGAACAGCACGAAGGATTGTGATAACTTCCTTCTTTGTGGGAAGCGGAACCGGGCCGCTGACCTCAGATCCGTTCTTCTTGACAGTCTCGATGATCTTCTTGGCAGATGCATCAACGAGCTGATGATCATAAGCCTTAAGTGTGATTCTCATTACCTGAGTTGCCATAAAAAAAGTCGCCTCCTTTTCGCACTTTTGTTGATAAGTACGACAAGCGGTGACTGTACACTCTCCCGTGTGTGTCATAAACGATCACATCATTTATCGCTCACACGTCGTTTCTGCTTGCGCAGACTGATGAATCAGTACAGTGACTTGTCGCCAGTTTCCTAACATGACATTCGCTCCACGGAACTATCCGGCAGGCCGGTAACCTCACGCTTCACAGCTATCAATGTCACAGCAAACGATATTTTACAACAAAAAACCCCCTCTTGCAAGGGGATTTTTAAAAAACTTAGTTATTTATCATCGGATCAGTTTTTCTTTTTCTTCTTCTTATTTTTCTGCTCCTGCTTTTCTTTTTCCTCTTTTTCCTTACGTTCCTTGTCTTCCTGTATCCTCTTTGCCCGGGCTTCACTCATAACCAGCTTCTTAACCAGTATCTTCTTGACCGAAGCATCTATCTGCTCCTCGGTTATATCCCCGTTTGCTATCGCTTCCTTAACCTTATCCGGTATGCTGGTATGATCGTCAGGTGTAAGGACCATGTCATTACCGGCCCTTATCGCCAGAACCGCTGCACTTGCAGAATCACAGATATCCGTTACCGCTTTCCTGTTAAGGGCATCGGTCACCACTATGCCGTCATATGCCAGCTCGCCCTTTAAAACATCTGTCACCATCTGGTGCGAAAGTGAGCTGGGAGTATCATCATTTAATATAGAAGGAACGGATACGTGGCCGACCATCACAAAGTCCGCTCCGGCCGACGGCGCGTAAGCAAAGGGAACAAGCTCCGCCTCCTTTAACTGGTCGAGCGTTTTATCCGTGGAAACCTTCCCGTCCTTAGGGTCGCCCGATACGGCACCGTAGCCCGGGAAATGCTTAAATGTACTTAATATAACAGAATCATGGAGGCCGTTTGAATACGAAGCGGCATACTCCCTTACCGTAACAGGGTCGGAACCGAATGAACGGCTGCCTATGAATTTATTCCCGCTGTCGGTGAGCACATCGCAGTCAGGGGCAAGGTTAACGTTAAATCCAAGGCTCCACAGTGATTCTCCTATCGTATGGCCTGCGTTATATGCATCATCCGCACTGCCCACAGAACCCATTGCCGATACGCCCTTTGTCTTGAATGCTTTGGTTCCGGCTATCGGGGCAGCATTACCGCCCTCCTCAGCCACGCATAAGAATAAAGGAAAGCCCTCTGTCTTCAAGCCGTATTCATCTATGTTCTTAAGCATCGTCTTTGTCTGCTCTGTATCCTTTAAATTGGAAGAAGAATACACTAAGCCGCCTACGGGACATTTTTCAAGCGCTTCCTTTGTTTTGGCGCCTGCCGCAGTTATATCATCCTCCCCGACAAGCTGCTCAGGGGTTAATATCATCATCTGATATATCTTTTCATCCAGGTTCATCTGTGCGAGGAGTCCACCTGCCTTCTGTTCTATCTCGGTCTCCTCGACAACAGGTGCTTCATCCTCCGAAACAGTTTCCTCTTCTTTTTCGGCTTCCTGCTTGGCCTTTAATTCTTCCTTGCTTATGGGAATCACCGATTCCGTATTGTCATTTACCTCAATGACACCGCTTTCCTGTTCCGCTTCAAGTTCTGCCTGTTTATTCTCTTTTATCTTATCGAAAACAAATACCGATAAAAGGGCATATGCACCGACTATGAACAGCAGCGCGTAAGCAACGGCCAGTATGATCCTTATCTTTTTATGCTTTTCCCTGTTTTCTTTTCGTCTCTGTCGTTTTTCGATCCTTCGAGCAATCTTCTCGCTCTTATCTTTCTTTGCCATTATATGCTTTCCCTCAATATTCCCTTATTATTTATATTGACCGGATTGGTCATTAATTATCTCCGTATCCGTTGGGGTTCATGGACTGCCATTTCCATGAATCGGCGCACATATCATCTATACCGTACTCGGCTTCCCATCCAAGCTCCTTCTTTGCAAGCGAAGCATCGGCGTAGCAGGTCGCGATATCGCCGGAGCGCCTTGGCTTTATCACATACGGCACATCGTGTCCGCATGCTTTTGAATAAGCTTTTATAACATCAAGCACACTGTATCCGTTGCCGGTCCCTAAGTTATATATCTTAACGCCCGGGTTTTCCTTTATCTTATCAATGGCCTTTACATGCCCTTTGGCAAGATCGACCACATGGATGTAATCCCTGACACCGGTTCCGTCCGGCGTATCGTAGTCATTTCCGAACACTCCCACACACTCAAGCTTACCTATAGCTACCTGAGCCACATAGGGAAGCAGGTTATTGGGAATACCCTTCGGATCCTCGCCGATAAGCCCGCTCTTATGAGCACCTATCGGATTAAAGTAACGCAGCAGGATCACATTCCACTTAGGATCGGCCGTATTAAGGTCCGTAAGTATCTGTTCGAGCATGCTCTTTGTGCGTCCGTAGGGATTGGTCGGATTACCCTTTGGGCACTCCTCTGTTATAGGTACGAAAGCCGGATCGCCGTATACGGTGGCCGACGATGAAAAGATTATGTTCTTGCAGCCGTTCTTCCTCATGGCATCAAGCATCACCATGGTACCGCCGATGTTGTTCTCATAATACTCAAGCGGTTTCTGAACCGATTCCCCGACAGCCTTAAGGCCTGCGAAATGGATGACGCAGCCGGGTTTCTCACTTGCGAATATATCGTTCATTGCCTTCGCATCGCGTATATCCGCATTATAAAACACGGGTTTCCTACCCGTTATCTCACCTATACGCTCAACCGCCTTCTCGCTTGAGTTATCCAGGTTATCAACTATAACCACGTCGTAACCGTTTTCAAGTAATTCAACGCATGTATGGCTGCCTATGTATCCGGCACCGCCCGTTACCAAAATCTTCATATTAAAATCCTTTCATCCAATCATTCGTTTATATCACCTTTTGCCGCCACGGTCAATCCCCCACATACCTTCCCGATGCGCCGCAGGGAAGGATAAGTCCCGATGCGGTAACGGGGAGCCCGATCTCATCCGACTCAACATGACCTCCGAATCGTTTCACCACTGCCATATTGATCATATATGAAAGCACCGCAGGCTGAAGTCCCGTTGTGTACGAATTTATAAGCATGAACAGCGGCTTTTCGGCAAGCACCTGAGTACACAGGTTTATAAACGGGAATATGGATGATTCTATTTTCCAAACCTCACCCCCCGGGCCGCGCCCGTATGACGGGGGATCCATGATGATCGCATCGTACTTATTCCCGCGTCGTATCTCGCGTTCCACGAACTTGACACAGTCATCCACGAGCCAGCGTATCGGAGCTTCCTCAAGCCCGGAGCTCCTTGCATTCTCCTTGGCCCAGGTGACCATGCCCTTTGACGCATCAACATGGGTAACATGCGCGCCTGCAGCTGCTGCCGCAAGAGTCGCACCTCCGGTGTAGGCAAACAGGTTAAGTACCTTTACCGGATGACCCGCATTTTTAATGAGGTCCGAAAACCAGTCCCAGTTTACCGCCTGCTCGGGAAACAGACCCGTGTGCTTAAAGGAAAAAGGCTTAAGGTTAAAGGTCAGATCACCGTATGAAACGGTCCACTGATCGGGAAGGTCGAAGAACTCCCACTCGCCTCCGCCCTTGTTGCTGCGGTGGTAATGTCCGTTCGGATGCTTCCATCCCTTATCCTTACGATCGCCGGTCCAGATGACCTGGGGATCGGGGCGTATGAGAAGGTAATCGCCCCACCGCTCAAGCTTCTCGCCGTCACTTGTATCAAGAACCTCGTAATCGGTCCATTTATCTGCTGTCCACATGGAAATATCATAACAAAAAACCTTATTTGTGGCAAATATTAGGTTTGACTGTGATACCCGTGTATATTATACTGATTTCGTGTGTATTTATACATTATAAATATGAAGAAACGGAGGATGTATTATGACAAGCAGCTCTTTGGTTTTCGTACTTGTTGCCTTCTTCGCATACCTGCTTATGATGATCATCATCGGCGCGATGTGCATGAAGCAGAACAACAATACGGAGGATTACTTTTTGGGAGGCCGTAACTTAGGCGGATTCGTGGCCGCACTTTCGGCACAGGCATCCGATATGAGCGGATGGCTGCTCATGGGATTACCCGGATCCATTTACCTTATGGGAACCGGCCAGGCATGGATCGGTATCGGTCTTTTCATAGGAACAGCGATCAACTGGATATTCATTTCGGGCAAGCTGCGTAAATATACGATACGCGCAAACAACTCACTGACTCTGCCCGAGTTTTTCCAGAACAGATATAAGGATGATAAGAACCTACTCCTCGGAGCTTCATCGATCGTGGTAGTCATCTTCTTCCTTGTATATACCGCTTCGGCGCTTGCATCGGGCGGCAAGCTGTTCAATTCGATATTCGGCATCGATTACCACACGGCACTCGTTATCGGCGCACTCGTTATCCTTGTGTATACGTTCATGGGCGGCTTCCTTGCCGTATGTACGACCGACTTTATACAGGGTACTCTGATGCTCGTTGCACTGCTTATAATCCCGATCATCGCTTACTGCATGATGGGTGCATCAAATATGTCATCGGTACTCTCTGGCACAGGCGTCGATCCCGTATCGTTTATGAACATAATGCAGGAGAACGGCGCACCCATAAAGGCAGTGTCGATCATATCATCTCTCGGATGGGGACTCGGTTACTTCGGTATGCCCCATATCCTTGTTAGGTTCATGGCGATAAAGGATGATAAGGAACTTAAAAAATCAAAGATCGTAGGTATCAGCTGGGTATTCTTATCACTGCTGTTTGCCTGCATCATCGGTATTGTCGGAAGGGCTTACCTTGCACCCGTGATCCTTGGCAGCGAGGGAACGGCTTCTTCAGAGAGTGTATTCATCGAAATGATAAAGAAGATGTTCATCGAGGACTTCAGAATCCCGTTCATTGCAGGTATCTTCTTATGTGCGATACTTGCCGCTATAATGTCTACGGCTGATTCTCAGCTGCTCGTTACGGCATCTGCGGTTGCCGAGGATCTGTATAAGGGAATATTCAAAAAGGATGCGGATGAGCTTTCGGTACTCAAGCTTTCAAGGGTTACCGTTGTCATCGTGGCAATGCTCGCGATCGCAATAGCATGGAATCCCGACAGCTCGGTAATGGCTCTCGTATCTGATGCGTGGGCAGGATTCGGCGCGGCATTCGGACCGCTTGTACTTATGTCATTATTCTGGAAGCGCACCAACTTAAGCGGTGCGTTCGCAGGCATCGTATCTGGTGCGGCAGTTGTTATCCTGTGGGATTACATCCCGCTCATGGCAGGTTCGACACTCGGCAGCGCAACGGGACTTTACTCACTGGTTCCCGGCTTTATAATAAGCCTCGTGCTCATCGTAGTCGTAAGCCTTATGACACCTGCACCGGGCAAGGATATAGTAGAAGCATTCGAGGATGTGGCAAGGAGTTAAAGGCTGTCGATAAACTTATCAAATGCGCTTAAACCTTCGGCCGTGCGTTTGTAAACGCCGGCATCCTCAAGGACATGCATGAATACAAGGGCAATCTCGTCGCGGACTATCGCATCGATATTGTCCTTGTTTATTTTATGATTTTTTATAAACCCGTTTGCCCAATCGGCATGTGGGCGTGTTAAGTCATTTGCATTAAGATCGGCACCTGCAAGGATCGCTTCCTTAAGCGCAGCCATTTCTGTCTTAAGCCTTGCGGGAAGGATCGCAAGCCCCATGACTTCGATAAGCCCGATGTTTTCCTTTTTTATATGATGATACTCGGGGTGGGGATGATATACGCCGAGCGGAAGATCGTCGGTTGTTATGTTGTTGCGGAGCACAAGATCGAGTTCATATTCACCGTCGCGCATGCGGGCGATGGGTGTGATCGTATTGTGAGGCACTTTGGTTTCAGTACCATCCGGGCCTTTTTCGTCGGTGTAAGCAAATATGTAAGCTTCCTCATCGGTGTAATTACGCCATGATGACAGTATGTGGTCGGCGGCATCGGCGAGTACCGACTCATCGTTTCCGCGCAGGCGAAGCGTTGACATAGGCCACTTAATGCGTCCCGCATGCACCCCCGGGAACCCCGGAAGCTCAAATTCCTTCTCATAGGGCGCGCGCACCATCGGGAACTCATACCGTCCGCCCTGGAAATGATCGTGGCTTAATATCGAGCCTCCCACTATGGGAAGATCGGCATTCGATCCGACCATGTAATGCGGGAACTGCCTTACAAAATCAAGGAGCTTTATAAACGCATCCTTATCTATCTTCATGGGGATGTGTTTTTCATTAAATACGATACAGTGCTCGTTATAGTAAACATAGGGTGAGTACTGCAGGTAGTATTGCTCGTTGTTAAGGATAATAGGGATGATCCTGTGATTCTGCCTCGCGGGATGACCCATGTGGCCCGCATAGCCCTCATTTTCACGGCATAAAAGGCACGCGGGATAACCCGACTTTTTGGCGGCACCCGCCTTTGCGATGTCGCGCGGATCCTTCTCGGGCTTGCTTAAGTTTATAGTGATGTCAAGATCGCCGAACCCGGTTTTTGCCGACCATTTTTCATCCTTTGCGATGCGGTCGGTACGGATGTAGTTTACAGCCTTTGCAAAGTCATAATAAAAATCAGTCGCAGCCTTGGGCGAATTTTGATAAGCGACCGAAAACTTGGCACGTATCACAAGTGGCGGATGGGCCAGCATACCCATGATCTTTGTATCAAACAGATCCCTGTTTGCCGTACTGTCCTCAATAAGCTTATTTTCCACCGCATAACCCAGCATGTCGGAAAGGATGAGATGAAGCTCACGCTCATCACTTAAGCCCGCCGCCTCATCAGGTGCATATTCACTGACATTAAAAAGCTCAAGCAGCCGGTTTATCGTATACACCTCATCGGGCGGATCAACCAGTCCCTTCCTCATACCGTATTCAGTAAGTTCTTTTATAAGGCTGCTTATGTTCATATGGTCTCCCTCCGCCCCGGCATCTAACGTCCGCCGGTCAGTTTGCTTCTAAGTGCTGTTATCTCATTCTTTGTCATCCCTGCCGACTCAAGATACTTTTCGGCATAAGCGCAAAGATCCGCTGTCTTTGGATCGATACCTTCATCATCCGCGATCACCGCAAGACGCGGCCTGAAAACATCCGATACTATTATATCATATTTACCGGGATCACTGTCCTTCGTGATGCCGTAATAGTTATCATATGTGATCATATAGTCGTCAAGAAGCTCGTCATACCCTGCTCCGCACAGCGCTTCCAGCAGCATGCACACAAAACCGGTCCGGTCCTTTCCTTCCGTGCAATGGACAAGATACGGCCCGTCGTGCGCCGTCATAGCCCTGAATCCGTCCGCAAGCTTTCTGCGGAAATCATCGGATCCGAATGTCATACCCATTGCCATCGGGATATCGTTCCCGTTTTCATACAGGGACTTAAAATAGTAAGAATCAAAATCATCATCTTCCATATAAGCCTGTATCATCTCATCGCTGTCGGCAAGATCGAGCACAAAGCCGATACCCGCCCCTTCCATGAGCCTGTCGACATATCCCGCGCGGCCGCGCTTGTTATCGCAGGGCGATGCCGAGCGGTAAAGAGTATCGGGGCTTATTTTGCCGGCCTTAACGCTCCTGAAATTGGCAAATACTTCATCGGAAGAATATGCACTGCGGTCATCTTCATAATGAAGATCCCTGGCCTTTTGCACATCAAGATATGCACCCTTTTTATAAAGCGTTATATCAGCGGTATCGCCTTCATGCATATCCGCAATATCCCACAAAGGTTCGCCTTCCTGAATGGCTGCCTCAATATAGGGATAACCCGGATAACCTACAAGTAACCTCTCGCCGGTACGGGCATAGTAACCGTTGTAATACGGAATGTTTACAAGCTTGAATCCGTTCGAAAAACAGATGCTGACACTGTCACCGTAATCAAACCCCAGATCACCGAATTCATCTATCGAAAGGTCTAAATAAATGCCTCCGAATTCCTCCTCATGGATGACTTTCCTTCCCGAAACGGTAACGGCAGGCTTATCAGCAGAGTTAAGATTGATATTTACCGTGCATCCTGCCTGAAGCAGCATCAGGCACAGCATGAACAATATTATTGTTTTGGGAGTTTCCTTAAGCATCCAAGCTTCCATAGCGGCCCTTGTCCTCTTTTCTATTTCTTAAGCCCTGTTTCTAATTATATCATACAAAAGCCCTGTTATCAGCAAGACTCATGCAGTATCTGTTTTGG
The DNA here is from genome assembly GCA_017550535.1 of Lachnospiraceae bacterium. Classification (GTDB taxonomy): domain Bacteria; phylum Bacillota; class Clostridia; order Lachnospirales; family Lachnospiraceae; genus UBA2868. The sequence goes on along the minus strand of JAFZOS010000028.1, from coordinate 58,616 downwards.
AAATTCACTGTTATATTTGTTATAATGTTGATAATTAAAATATTATTTAGAGTCATACGGGAGATACTAATGAAAAAAAGGTTGAATATTGCATTATGTGTCGGGATGCTGGAGGCTGAGATCTCCGTTGCCTTATGTGAAGGAGCATTGAATGCTGCCGCTAAAACAGATGCCAATCTGTTTATCATACCCGGAGGGATCATAAATGAAAAACTCAGGACAACTGATGAAGAATGGTTTCGATATAATTACCAATACAATGCCCTGTACAGCTGTCTGAAACTACAGTCATTTGATGCCGTGATCATGGAATACGGGGTGATCACTTCGCTGATAGATGATGAGAGGAAAAGGATATTTCTTAAGGAATACAGCGACACTCCCATTATTCTTATAGCCGGGACAGAAGAAGGATACCATAGCATCACAATTGACAATAAAACGGGAATTAAGCAGGCGGTTATGCATCTAAAGCAGATCCATGGCTGTAAAAAAGTGGGATATGTCAGTGGACCGAAGACGAATCAGGATGCAAACGAACGGTTGGAAGCATATCGGGAGGCCGTAAAGGAATATGGGCTTGATGACAGCGAAGAATTGATCACTTACGGGGATTTTACGGAGTTTTATCCGGAGATTACGGAAGCTCTTATCAAGGCAAATCCGGGAATAGAAGCGATCGTGTATGCAAATGATCAGATGGCTGCCAGCGGTTATACGGCTCTTAAGAATCTGGGTCTGATTCCGGGGAAGGATATTCTGATCACCGGATTTGATGATACGCGTTTTTGCATTATGATGGATCCCCATCTCACATCTGTCAGGGTAGATTCCAAGGAAATGGGATACAGGGCGGTGCTGGCGTGTGAGGATCTGATAGCAGGCAGGTATACCGATGAACAGGTTGCCTCCAAATTAGTGGTAAGGGGATCATGCGGATGTGATTCCGGCAATATCGCAATGCGTATAGCAGACAGTATTAAGCAGCGCTCCGGAGAAGAGCTTATCAGTTTTCTGATGCAGGAGATTGTAGAAGAGTATTTTAATTTTTTCTATGACCCATCGGAAAAAGACAATGTGATAAGTACTATTAAAGAGTACTTTGAATATTACTTTAAAATGGTACAACCGGATGGTACCTTAAGGATAGATGAGAACACATTGGAAGAGGAATACAAGAAATATATCCGGCTAAATGAGAATGAACATATTAACTTAGAGACTTTGTTTTTGATCGATCAGATTCTGTACCAGTATATCAGCAAGAGGGTCAGGGATGTAACCCAATGCATCAGGCTGACAGAGATCATCGCGATCCTTAGAGAACGATATACAAGCAGTATAAGAGCCAGAAATCTGCTCAAACTCGAGCAAAACAAAACGAACGAAACGATACTTGGAAATATCACAAGGGATATGCTCCTTAGGCAGTTTCAGGATGAATCGAAAAGGTATGAAACTGTTATCTCGAAGCTGCAGCTTATGGGGTATGCATCTGCCTGTATTTATATGTATGAAACCGGTATTATCAATGACGGCAGCAGCAGGTGGAGCATGCCCGAGAAGTTGTATATAAGGGGAAACTACGATCGGGATTCGGTTAAAATGTATTCGGAAGCGGAAGGTGAGATAGGTTGTGAAGAGATTTTTTCGGACAGATATATGCCGAAGGACCGCCGCTTTGATATGTTGGTTCTGCCGCTTTTTTCGGGAGAGATCCAGTACGGTCTGCTGCTCATTGAAACAGAATTTGATTCTTTTAAATATGCTCAGCAGGTTGCCTGCCAGATCAGTGTATCAATGGAGGCGATCAATATTATAAAGGAACAAAGGGCTATCAAAAAACAACTGGAAGAAAACCTTGCAAAATCCGTTGCCGCAAATAAAAAGCTGGATGCAATGAGCCGTCTTGATCCAATGACCGGTGTGACAAACCGGAGAGGTTTCTTTACTACGATCCGCGAGATATTAAAAAATCCCGGGAACCGGGGAAAGAAAGCAGTGGCGCTTTATGCGGATATGGATAATCTGAAGATCGTAAATGATGAGTTTGGTCATGATGAAGGCGATTATTCGATCAAAACGATCGCCGGAATACTTACCGATTCTTTCCGAAGCACAGATGTTGTCGGCAGAATGGGAGGAGACGAATTTGCTGCGTTTGCAATAATAAATAAGGATAGTTGCTCGGAGATCATCAAGGACAGGATACAGAAATCCATGAAGGAATTCAATGATCAAAGTGATAAACGATATTACGTAAATATCAGCATAGGAGCTGTAGAGTTCATCATTGATGATACGGTTGAAATTGAACAGATCCTTACGAAAGCAGATGCGGAATTATACATAGAAAAGAAAGAAAAAAAGAAAAGGATCTGTGTTTATAAAAATGCGTGAAGTTTTGGACCTATAACCCCGTCCCCATGGTCCATTTTATCTCATCCGGATCCGGCATCACTCTGAGCGCTCCCCTACGGGTTGTTATAATGGATGCGGCTGCATTGGCAAAAACAAGCATCTCTTTTAAGTCATTTTCGGACAGATCCCCGATGCCCTTTTCACAGATATGGTGAAGTATACAGCCATTGAACGTGTCTCCGGCCCCCGTGGTCTCTATCGTGTTCGGCTGCAGGAACGCTTCGGCTTTTACACAGATATAATCTTTCGACTTAGGATCCTTCCTGTAAAACGCCATGCTCCCGTCCCTTCCTAAAGAGAGCATGATAAGCGATATGCCGGATCGATCGAGTATCCATTCCGCGCCCTCGGTAAAATCATCGGATCCGGTCAACCACTGTATCTCATTATCGGATATCTTCAGATAATCACAGTAGCTAAGTCCTGTAAGCACCTGCTGTCTTGCTTCATCCATACTGCTCCACAAAGGCTCCCTTATGTTGGGGTCAAATGATATAAGAGCACCCGCTTCCACGGCTTTGTCCAATGCATATACAGTTGCCTGCCTGACTGAAGGACTTGTCATTGAAAGCGTTCCGAAGTGGAACACTTTTGCGCTTGCTATCATGTCTGTGTTTACTTCCGATCTGTCAAGCATCATATCGGCGCCCGGATTTCTGTAAAATGAAAAATCACGGTCTCCGTCGGAAAACGTCTTGACAAAGGCGAGCGTCGTACGGACTTCCTTATCCATTACAAGCCCTTCCGTACCTATGCCGACTTCTTCAAGGACACCTTTAAGTTCGTGTCCGAACAGATCATCACCGACTTTACCGATGAATCCAACCTTATGTCCAAGCTTTTTCAACATGGCGAGCACATTACAGGGCGCTCCGCCGGGATTGGCCTCATACAGCACGTTCCCCTGTCCGGACGTCCCGTTGTTTGTCATATCCATAAGCAGCTCGCCAAGTGCTACAACATCATATTCCGCTGTCTTCATATTATCCTCCCTGCCTGTCATCTTTTTTTGGCGACCTTGCTTTTATACATTTCCTTATCGGCGCGGTTTAAAACCGTATCCAACATCGTCCCTTCGTCTATGGTTTCCGCTGCAAAGCCGATGCTCGCCGTTATTTCATAGGGTTTTCCGGCCGCGGCATTAAGCTTCTTTAATACCGCATTAAGGCTGTCAATGCGCCTGCTTAAATCCCCGGTATCATATTTACCGATCCCTATTATATAAAATTCATCGCCGCCGGCACGCACGCATATCTCACCGGGAAGAGTCACCTGCCTTACCGCAGTGCCCAAAAGCATGATCCCATGATCACCTTCCATATGCCCGTAGGTATCATTGATCTTTTTCAGACCGTCCATGTCGATGACCATCGCAAATATGCTTTCGCCTTTGCGGCTCATTGACAGCATTTTATCGAGCTCAAGATTCATACCCCAGCGGTTATACAGCCCCGTCATGCTGTCCCTGGCAGACAATGACAGCAGCTGGCTTTTTGTCCTCGTCATTTCCAATGCATTGTTCACAAACCGAAGCCAGGTACGATATACAAGAGTCAGTTCGCAGGGATCCTTAAATGACCTCCTTAATACCGAATACCCTAATGTTATGCCCTCAAAATGAATGGGCGAAAAATAGAAGATACCGGGCCCGGTACTGTCATCATCAAAAAGAGTGGTCATTTTATCCGTTTCAAATATAACCGGTGATATGCTGACATCGTAGTTTCTATCCGGTGTCACCTTCGCTGACAGGGCAACCATCATCTTTCCGGGATAGCCCTTATTGCCGGCGGATGATTCTTCCTGCCAGTCTTCCTTTAAGCATAGCTGGTAATCGGTGAATGGCCTTAACAGATAAATTAGCTCCGCCATTTTCCCAAAGCACTCTTCCGGCGACCTCGTGGCCGTAAGCTCCTCAAGGCAATAGCTTTCCATCAGGCGTCCAAAGCTTATCTCATTCAGTTCATGGTCTGCAGAGCTGTTATATGCAACAAGGTATGACGCGCGTCGGAAAACGCTTAAGGAATGTTTGATCTCGGGTTCGCATCCGCAGCTCATACCGTTGAAAAACATCTTCTTTACGTCCGTTTTATACGGAAGGATTTCTTTTCCGGGATCGATGATCCCCCTTATATAGTCCACGGTCCCGGCTGCCGAAGCCGCATCGGCCGCATCAAATGCCGAAAGGATGATATCATTGCAGCAGCCTTCGTTCGTTGTGTCAAAACCCAACACTATCACGTCTTCCGGAACACGGATACCAAGCTTAACAAGCCTGTAGATAAGTCCAAGCGCCATGTGCGTGCTGGTGCAAAGAACGGCCTCGGGAAGCTTTACATCACCGGCCGCCATCCTTCTTGCAAGTTCGTCTCCGCTTGAATACCAGAAATCCCCGTAAACAATGTGCTCGCTGCTGACACCGATGCCATACCTGCCTATCTCGTCAAGGCAGATCTCAAGCCGCTCCTCGGCGACTTCATTTCCCTTTTGGCCGGTAAGAATGCAGATGTCTTTCTTTCCGTGGACATCTATCGCGTGCCTGCACATCTCACGAAGAGCTTCTTCGTTATCGCTCTTTATAACAGGAAGATCACATATCGACATTTCCAGCGAAACAACAGGAATATCAGGATGCTCCTTAATGCGTTCAAGCAGCTCATCCGTTACCCGTTTGCCCTGACCCGGAACCAGATTCACGGCATCAAGGATCAGGCCGTCGATCATATCGAAATTTAACAGCCTGAAAATGTTTGATTCGGCCTCAACATATGCAGCCCGTTTAAATTCAAGATGCGTCATTGGCGTGAAAACCGAAAAATTGTATCCGTACTTTTCACATTGGGCTGCGATGCCGTTTATTATCCTTACTCCGTGCGCAGCTTCCGGCTGCGCCGTGAATAAGGCGATGTTTTTTCTACGCATATATTTCCCTCTGCAGAAATCCGGACACGGGGACGGTTCTTCCGTCTGGTCATCACTAAAACCAGACGGAAGAACCGTCCCCGTGTCTGAGAAATTCCTCAACATACTTTCGGTAACTTTCAGGATCTGTGAGTATCGACTCGGCGTGGGCAGCGCCCGGGATCAGGTGCACCTCACTATATCCCTTTGTTTCCCTGCTCATGCGTTCGCTGTGCGAAGGCAGGATATAGGTGTCTTCTGCGCCGTGAATGAACAGGATCGGTACCTTATTATCTTTCAAAGCATCGATCGGCCGCATATCCTTAAACGAATACCCATACATTATGCGGGCGCAGACAGACGCGGGATAAACCATGAAAGGCGGGATATGCATTGCCTTAAGTCCGCCCTGCATCACGCTTATTATATCCGCAAAGCCGCAGTCATCTACGACAAAGTCAACCTCGGGCGCGTATTTTAACACGGCGATCGTTGTTGCGCCGCCGAGTGATTCTCCGTGAAGGCCCAGGACCTTAAGGCCGGGATAACGCCTGCGGGTATCCTTTATAAGCTCATATAAATCCTTCGACTCGCGGATGCTGAAGGTGCATATCGTCTTTTTGTTTTCACCGTGGGCGCGGAGATCGTAAATTATGACATTAAAACCAAAGTCAAGGTACATCTTCGCGTACTTTAACATGCCGTAATGATTGTCCGTGTGGCCGTGGGATATGATGATATACTTATCTGTCGGCACAGGGTTTTTAAGGAGCTGTACCGGCAGGACGTAGCCGTCAAAACCGGCGATCTTATAATCAACCTTTTCAAGGGGATCATAAAACGATATGTCGTAGTGCTCACGCTGCCAGTTAAGCGCGTACTCAAAAGACTGGCGCTTTATATGCACTCCGTAATGCGCAAGCATGCAGGAAGAGATTACAAATAAGGCAAGCAGGATGGCTGCGATGATAAGCACTGTCACTTCACATCCTCCTTACTCCTGCGTTCGGCAAGCTCACGCGTGATCTCCTCAAGCTTTTCATCTGTCAGTATGTATTTCCTTGCAAATATAATAAGTCCGATAACAAGGACAATTATAGGTATGATCGTCATGCTCATCCGAAGGCCCATCCTCGATGAAGCGGAAATGCCCTCGGTAACCGCCGCTTCCTTATCCTGATTGATCCTGCACACCTGGAGCACTATGCCGGCAACAAATGCTGCCACTCCCGAGGCAAGCTTTACCATAAAGGTCTGCATCGAGAAGATGACTGATTCGTCGCGTCGGTTATTCTTAAGCTCGCCGTAATCAACGGTGTTCGCAAGGAAGATCGTTGTCACGACGTTCATCATCCCGAGCGCGCTCATTATAAGGAAGGCCGGGATCAGCAGGAAGTATACGTTTTCCTTAAGGAAGAAGGTTTCGATAAGCAGTATGGCGTATCCCGACAGCGACATCGCAAAGCAGGTGTAGAATATCTTCATCGAGTTTATGAACTTACGCAAAAGCGGGAAGAAAAGCATCATCGCAAGTATCTGGAAACCGCCGCCCGCCACGTTGAACAGTGTGTAGTTATCCTCCCAGATATCAGGTGAAAAATCATACTTGAAAAAATAGATTACAAGGTTGCTTGTAACATACAGCGCAGTGTTCACTATAACTATCGCTATGACCATGGTTATCGCCTGGTCGTTACGAAGGAGCGCAGAAAACATTTCCTTAACCGAAGCCGTTTCCATGTCGACGGTTGACTTTTCCTTAATGAACAGGCATGTGATCGAAATGAATGCGATAAATACAAGCGCGACGATCAGCGCCATCTTGCTGTAACCGATCCGCTCATATGTAGAATCATTCCCGCCAAAGGCATGGCCCAGTGCCGATACGGCCTTGACCGTGATTATCGATATGATCGCGCTGCCCACACCCGCGCACGAACGCGCAAGTGCCGACAGACCTTCCCTTTCCTTTCCGCTTTTCGTAAATGCCGGGACCATGCTCCAATAGGGGATGTCCATCATCGTATAGGTAACGCCCCACAGGATGTAGAATACGGCCGCGTATGCGGTAAGGCCCTTAGGGTCCATCGAAGGCGGAGCACTAAACATAAGATATAAGATGACGGCATTCGTGAGCGTACCTATCATCAGCCAAGGGCGGAACTTTCCCCACCTGGTCCTTGTTTTGGCGACAACGACACCCATGATCGGATCGTTGAACGCATCAAACACCCGGGCGATCAAAAGTATGACGCCCATTGCCGCGGCGCTCACACCCATTATGTCCTGATAATAGTACAGTATGTAGCTGGCGCTCAACATATACACCATGTCCTTGCCGACTGCGCCTATGCCGTATGCTGCTTTTTCCTTAAATTTCAGACCCGTTTCTTTTTCCATGTTTTTCCTCAATCCATTTGAATTAAAGCTTCAAAGTGTCCGGTCCTTACAATATCGGTCGCTTCCTCATAGCTTACCGGCCTGCTGTAGTAGAAGCCCTGCGCCATATGGCAGCCGAGCCCCAACAGGCACCTGCCCTGCTCCGCAGTCTCAACGCCCTCGGCGATTGTCGACATATTGAGCCTTGATGCTATGCTTACCACGCTCTCTATAAGCACGGCCGACTTCGTATCCTGCGGCAGGCTATCGATGAAGCTCTTGTCTATCTTTATAACGTCCGCATCAATATTATGTATCAGGGACAGCGAAGAATATCCCGTTCCGAAATCATCGATCGAGATATGAAAACCGTTTGACTTAAGTGTCCTGACAAAACCTATCAGGCGGTCATACTCGGACTCCTTCATGCTCTCCGTGATCTCGATCTCAAGATCGGCAGGATCCACGCCGTGTTCCTTTACAACGGTAAATATCTTATCTTCTATGTCCTTAACGAACAGGTTTTTCTTGGAAAAATTACACGAAATCGTGGGCGCGTTAAGTCCCATGTCCTTCCATTTGCGGATTATCCCGCAAGTCATGCTGAAGATGTGCATATCAAGCTCAGTTACCACTCCCTCACGATCCAGCAGCGGGATGAACTGATCGGGATATATGACCTTTCCGCCGTGCCTCCACCTGCAGAGTGCCTCAAAACCCGCAAGCTCTCCGGTGCGCATGTTTACCTTGGGCTGGAAATACGGCAGGAATTCGTTATTCCTGAGTGCCGGCCGGAACTTTGCTATCATATCCCGTCCGGTGTTAACCATAGCCGCTACTTCGGCATCAAAAAACGTTACCGTCCTCTTAAGCCTCGCCTTGCCTATCTCACAGGCCATTGCGGCGTTGCTCAGCCTTATGTCGTATGACTTATCCTCGCCCTTTTCAAGCATGGATATGCCCACCCACGATGACAGCTCAAATGTCCGTCCGGGTGCGCTCGGAAGGTCCGTGATTATGATATTGTTAAGTTTATTGAGGGTTTTATCAAGATTCTTCTCATATATGAACAGCGCGAAATTGTCACCGCCCAGCCTGCATACGGCCTCGTCGTTTGCGACAAACTGAACCAGCTGCCTTGCGAGGCTTATTATCGCCTCATTTCCCGCCTGAGCTCCCGCGCTCTCATTAATGTAGCGGAAGTTCATCATATTGATCCTCATTACGATCAATTCATAAGCCGGGACCGATGCCGTCACTCCTAAGTATTTCTGCTTGAACGCGATCACATTCGGGATGCCGGTCATTAAGTCCACCTTCTCGGCAAAATCAAGCATGACCCGCATGTTGCGGCGGCTTACGATGGTATAAACAGTATCCGCGAGCATCTGATAAAGCTCGGCATCCAGGTCATCCTTCTTTATGCCCGGCCTGAATTCGATATACGCGTGGACATATTCATACCCGTTGTAATAGTATGGATACGTGAGCACCATATCCGTTACATCCCCGCTGTCATAAAGGATGATCTTATCATCCTTCTGGCGCTGTGCAACGACAAGCTGGCCGGTGAACGGATCGACATACCTGTTAGAATCACCCAGGTCCATGTCGTAATACATCTTTGCCACTTTAACGCTCTCGCATATCTCCTTGTAAGAATCACGCTCGAGGTCTTCCGTGGCAGCCCTCTTCATCAGCTCTCGCAGAGCATCATATACGTTTTTATCCATAAAAGTACCTTTCCCAAGATACTCCCCACTATATGATTATATCACATGTACGCCATAATGTATCAACAGAATCAGTTTAACCACCCATTGTATCAAAATGATCCCGATACCTATATATATGAAAATGTTGATCTGTCCGTCTTTTCCGCTCTTTACGCCAAAGTGTTTTACAAGGAACATCCTTATCATAAATTCGCAGTACACAACGAATGCGTACGGCACTGCCGGATGATAAAGGAAGCTCCTTACGGGATGCCCGTTAAACAATGCTATGACCGCCCGTGTCCCGCCGCAGCCCGGACAGTAAAGTCCGGTCAGCGATTCAAAGGCGCATTCCGGGACGTGGGTCAGCAAAGAATCACCCAATATCCATACAAATACGGCTGCGGCAATAACCGCAGCCAGTATCCACTTACCAAGTTCATACAGAGTTTTATTATATACGCCCATGATCACTTATTAAAAAATCCTCCGGCGCTGAATGCATAGAGCATTATTATCTGAAGCGGGATACCGATGGCTCCCGTGATGATCCCTGCTATCGCAAAGCCCTTGCCGTCGTAAGCTTTTACCATGGTGACCACTCCAAGGACGATAGCGGCTATGGAAAGCGGTGTATCGATGCAGCTGAACATACAGCAAAGGATCGACAGGATACCGCACACAAGCGATGCGATCGCGAACCCTATGTATCCGCCGCCCTCTTCAACATATATATCACTGTACCCCGCATTGTAATCAGAAGAGTAATCCGTGCTGCCCATATTGTTAAGTCCATCGGATGCTGCACCGGATAAACTGTCTGCTGCCTGATTTACAGCCTCCTCAGCCCTGTTAAGCTGCTCTTCGGCCATGCCCTCGATCCCCTGGACCGGCTCCGCAACTGCTTCCTGTACAGGTTCTTTAACTTCAGGTTCCGCAGGCTGTGACACAGCTTCATTTATAGGTCCTTCGGCTTCTATAAGCTTTGCACCGCACGAAGTACAGAACTTTGCTCCGGCTTCATTTTCGGTTCCACACATAGTACATTTCATAATATTTCACCCCTTGTTTGATTCTGAAAATATAGGTAATTGTAACACATCCCCAAATAAACGGTCAATGTGGTATACTGTTGTTGATTTCAATTTCAGGAGGAACATCATGGGTACACTCGAAGAAGCAAGAGAGGAATTTTCAAAGGATCTGTATGCTACCGAGCTTACAGGGATAAATATCGATGCGATAGGCGAGGATTACGCCAAATGCAGCTTAAAGCTTACCGAAAAGCACAGGAACGCCTACGGCGGCATAATGGGCGGCGCGATATATACACTCGCCGACCTTGCGTTTGCGGTTGCTTCCAATTTCGGCAAGGAATATGCGACCGTGAGCATAGTGGGAAACGCCAATTTCATGTCGGCGACCAAGGGCCGCGTCCTTTATGCCGAAGCAATGCTCATAAAAGACGGACGTACGAACTGTTTCTTTGACGTAACGGTCACCGATGATCTCGGCAAGATCATCGCAGTGGTGACGTTCACAGGCGCGCATATCAGGAAATGAGTCAGACTACAAAGCCGCCCAGAATACGGAGCACTCCTGAATGAGGTCACCGTTTTCATCATAAACATCAAGCTGCGGATCCAAGGCATTTTCCTGCTTATGCAGGTTAAGCTTCCATCCGCTTTTAAGCTCAGGGATCTGAGTTTCGTAATACATCTCGTCATCATCTATCATGCGGAACAGATATTTATCATCATCCGCTTTAGGGATCCCGGCGTTATATTCCTTACCCGGTTCATCGGTTTTTATCATAGCGGTCCCCCATATGGATGTATGACGGTTACTGTCGGTATCTCTAAGTATCCACACAGAAGCAGGCTCCACGTTATCGTAAAAGGAAACATCTATGGTATCGGCGCCAAACAATATCGCCCAATAGCACACATTTTTATCGTCTTCATATATGGAAATGGCGGCCTTTGTAAAATAGTCGCACATGAAATTCTTCTTATCGGTCGGATTGTTCATCCATGACTCCATAACCTTATCTGCCGACTTCTTACCCTTGTATATGTTTTCGCCAAATACAGTATCCGGTGCAACCAGGAACCATGACCTTCCGTCAGGACATACATGGTCAAAACGGGATAACAGCTCCTCAGCCCTTATATTTGAGCATGTTTCAAGCTTTGCATCCCACCGAAGTTGTGCAAGGTTCTCTGACACACGTGCTTCGTTTATTATCTCAAATGCTTTAAAGGCCTCCTGCTTTAGTTCTTCGGGATTTCCCGTTCCGGGAGGGTCAACGCATATAGCCGGGTCCGTTTCATCCAGGTATTCAAAATCCAGGTCTATCGCTGTCCGATACGCCTGAACATCAGTAAATGCTTCCATGTTTCCTGCCTTCCCGCATCCTGCGATGCATGTGAGGGTTAATGCTGATAATATGGTTATAAGTCGTCTTATCTTCATATGGGGCTCCGTTGGTGAGAATCATTCTTATAGTATAATAACATAAAAAACGGATCACTGCGAATCCAGGAGACATACTCAAGAATCCTTGCGGATTCTTTCGTCCGTCTCCTGTCTCCCAATGAAAAACAGGTCACAAAAAGAGTTCCTCGAGTAAACTCGGGAACTCCCTTTGTAACCTGCTTTTCGCAGTGATCCTTACCTCTTCGAGAACTGTGGTGCTCTACGTGCGCCCTTGAGTCCGTACTTCTTCCTCTCCTTCATACGAGGGTCGCGGGTTAAGAAACCTGCTTCCTTAAGGGTCGGACGGTAGTCAGCATCAGCCTTAACAAGTGCCCTTGCGATTCCGTGCCTTATAGCACCGGCCTGGCCTGTATATCCGCCACCATGTACGTTAACAAGGATATCAAACTTATCAACATTATCTGTTGCTACGAGCGGCTGACGAACGATGGTCTTAAGTGTCTCAAGTCCAAGGTACTCATCGATGGGCCTCTTGTTGATGGTGATGTTGCCCTTGCCGCGCATTATATATACCCTTGCTATAGCTTTTTTTCTTCTGCCTGTTCCGTAGAACCTTTCTGCTGCCTTAGCCACTGTAATTTCCTCCTTTCAAACCTCTCCTAAAACTTGATCTCTTCAGGCTTCTGAGCAGCATGAGGATGCTCAGCTCCTGCATAGACAAATAACTTCTTGTACATCTTGTTTCCGAGAGGTCCCTTGGGAAGCATTCCCCTTACAGCCTTCTCAACAACCTCGGTGGGCGCCTTTGCAAGCTTCTCCCTCAAGGTCTGTTCCTTTAAACCGCCAACATATTCGGAATGACGGTAATAGATCTTCTGATCGAGCTTTTTACCGGTTACTGTGATCTTATCGGCATTCGTAACGATAACGTAATCGCCGGTATCTGCATGAGGTGTGAATATAGGCTTATTCTTACCCCGTAATATCTTGGCTATCTCGGATGCGAGACGACCCAATGTATAACCTGTAGCGTCAACGACATACCATTTTCTTTCAACGGCTGCCTCGCTTGGCATAAATGTGTTCATTTTCTTTCCTCCTAAATCGATCGCCGGCGTTGGGAAATGACGCCCCCGATCCCCAATATATCTACTGCCGACAAACGCCGTCATACCGGGGCTATGGCATAACCGGTCGTAGTCGCGCCTAGATATTATATTACACGACACCGCGTGTGTCAACCATGAATTTACTGCTTTTAAGCGGTTTTACTGCCCCGAAACAGTAGGAAGTCCCTGAAGCAGCGCCGGGTCAACAGCCGGTACCGCACCCTGGTCCGCAGGTGTTTCCTCCTTCTTCCTTGAAGGTGAGGTATTCTGCCCGTGCTGGGTATTATGATCGGTGTCCGACTTTGTTATAAACCCGTCCCCGTCTATCGCGGCATAATTAGATATCCCCTGCATATAATCAAGGATAGCTTTCTTTTTGTCTCCTTCGGCAAGCCTTGTCTTACAGTTCTCCTGAACGCAGGGAACAAACTGTACCGACTTTATGTTATGTTCATTATCAAGTATGACTCTTAAATATCCCGTATCAACCGTCTTTGAATTAAACCAGAAATTGCCAAGGCTGTATATTACCGGTACCCCTTCTATATAATCAAGTCCCTGCAGGCAATGCGAGTGATCTCCTATTATAAGGTCGGCACCCGCCGCGACATATTTCTTGGCAAGGTCGCGCTGGCTTGATTCTACAAGATCGGTATTCTCACTTCCCCAGTGAACGTATGCTATGCAGAAGTCGCTGTTAGCCTTTGCCTCCTTTATCACTTCAAGGTACCTTGTCGGATCCAGCGTCCTGAGTACACCGGGAGAATCAGCCGTCGCTTCTTTCGTATCGGGATTTGCGGTACGTTCGATCTGGGTCGCACCTGTGTATGATATCGTCATGCCGTTAATCTTTATATATGCGGGTTTTGTAGCCTGATCTATGTTCTTACCCGCGCCGACGAACGGTATTTTGGCTTCGGTAAGTATATCGACCGTATCAGTCAACGCGTCCGGTCCGTGATCGTACGCGTGGTTATTGGCTAACGAAACGATATCCACTCCCATATCATGGAGCAGATTAACATGGGACGGATCGGCCCTGAAGGCGTACTGCTTGTCCGCTGTCGGGGTTCCCCTGCTGCTGTATGGGAACTCGTTGTTTGCCATGAATATGTCCGCCGCCTTAAGGCCTTCCATCACTTCGGGAAGGACGCACTCGCTAATGGCTCCGCCCCTCTGCTTTAATGCGTTCATGTTTGAATACCCGTCATGGAAGCATATATCGCCCACAAACACGAGCGACACTTCATCAGGGGAAGAAGCTTTCATGGAATAGACCTTGTTCTCGTCATCCCATACATCCTCTTCGATGACCATGTTTATCGACACCTGGTTTTCGTCGGATACAGGCTTTGTCCCTATGACAGGATTGTCTTCGGTGTTTAAAACGATAAGCGGCAGATCCTCAGTTTCATCTTCATCCGTAATTATCGTCTTACCGCCGCCTATATCAAGCCAGTCCTTTGCCGTATCGACATACTCACCGGCTTCGTCAAGGTAATCCTGAACCAGTTCGCAGCCGCATAAACATATACATATTGTAAAAAATAGGGATATGCGTACGCATATCCCTATAATCTTTACATGATCTTTCATAATTAATACTTCGCAGTCGAAACCTTAACGCCGGGGCCCATCGTAGATGCAAGCACAATGCTCCTTAAGTACTGGCCCTTAAGTGCGCTGGGCTTAGCCTTAACGATAGCTTCCATAAGCGTGTTGAAGTTCTCCTGGAGCTTCTCCTCCGAGAATGAAGCCTTGCCAACCGGAACATGGATGATGTTGGTCTTGTCAAGACGGTACTCGATCTTACCTGCCTTGATATCATTAACCGCCTTCGTAACATCCATCGTTACGGTACCTGCCTTCGGGTTGGGCATAAGACCCTTAGGTCCCAAAACCTTACCGAGACGTCCTACAACACCCATCATATCGGGTGTGGCAACAACTACATCAAAGTCAAGCCATCCCTCGTTCTGGATCTTGGGAATGAGCTCGTCTCCGCCTACGTAATCGGCACCGGCTGCCTCAGCTTCGGCAAGCTTGTCGCCCTTGGCAAATACAAGCACCCTTGTGGTACGTCCGGTTCCGTTTGGCAGTACAACGGCGCCACGGATCTGCTGGTCCGCATGACGTCCGTCACAGCCTGTCCTTATATGGCATTCGATCGTCTCATCAAACTTAGCGGTAGCCGTCTTTTTAACCAATGCGATAGCATCAGCGGCTTCGTAAGCGGTTGCGCGATCGATCTGCTTAGCTGCTTCAGTATATTTCTTTCCGTGTTTCATTTACGCATCCTCCTTACTCTTCAACCGTAACACCCATACTCCTGGCGGTACCTGCTATCATGCTCATTGCAGCCTCAAGTGAAGCCGCATTAAGGTCGGGCATCTTTGTTTCTGCGATCTCCTGAAGCTTAGCCTTGCTGATCGTAGCAACCTTCTGCTTGTTCGGAACACCCGAACCCGACTTGATGTTGCATGCCTTCTTGATAAGAACCGCTGCAGGGGGAGTCTTGGTGATGAATGAAAAACTCCTGTCTGCGTAAACCGTGATGACAACGGGGATGAGTACATCACCCTTGTCTGCTGTCTTTGCATTAAACTGCTTTGTGAACTCCACGATGTTAACACCGTGCTGACCGAGTGCAGGACCAACCGGAGGTGCCGGTGTAGCCTTGCCGGCAGGGATCTGCAGCTTAATGTAGCCTTCTACCTTCTTAGCCATTTTAATTTCCTCCTAAAAAGTTGTGGTAGTGGCGGGAACAATTTCCCTCCCACAGTTCAAAGGGATAAACCCTGAAAACTCATTACTTCTGCTTCGTTATCTCATCGAAGCTTATTTCAACGGGTGTCTCACGGCCGAACATCTCAACCGTGATCGTAGCCATCTGCTTACCCATATCCATCCTTTTGACAACACCGACCGTATCCTTCCATACGCCCGCGATAACAAGAACGGTATCGCCCTCGGTAAAGTCAATATAAACATTTTCGGTCTTGATGCCGAGCGGCTTCATTTCACCTTCCGAAAGCGGAACGGGCTTGCTTCCCGGGCCCACAAAGCCGGTAACGCCGCGTGTATTCCTGACAACGTACCATGTTACGTCGTTCATTATCATATTAATAAGAACATATCCGGGGAACATCTTCTTGGCGCTCGTTTTCCTTACGCCGTTCTTAACCTCGGTGACA
Organism: Lachnospiraceae bacterium; assembly: GCA_017550535.1. GTDB lineage: Bacteria > Bacillota > Clostridia > Lachnospirales > Lachnospiraceae > UBA2868. The sequence continues at coordinate 42,458 of JAFZOS010000028.1, read as the reverse complement.
TCCTGCATGGGAACCCTTACCTCGAGTATCTCCTCCTCAAGATGCCTGTTCTCGATAGCCTTCTCGATATTGGCCTTTACCTTATTCTCATATCCGGAATATGTGTGGACCACATACCAATTGGCTTCAGTGCTGTTATTAGTATCCGACATGATCGTCCTCCTTACAGATTAATAATGAAATCAATACCGTACTGAAGTCCCATGTCAAGGACAGCAATGAGAACACCAACAACAAACGATACAACCACAACGGCGATCGTCTGCTTGGTCACTTCCTCTTTATTAGGCCATATAACCTTTTTATACTCAGCCTTCAAACCCTTGAACCAGCTGCCGCTCTTCTTGGCAACCTGCTCAACAGCATTATCATTCGTATCTGCCATGATCTTCTCCTTAAAAACAAAAAACCGGATTACTTAGTCTCCTTATGCATGGTATGCCTTTTGCAGAACCTGCAGTATTTCTTCGTTTCCATCCTGTCGGGATGTGTCTTCTTATCCTTAGTGGTATCGTAATTACGGTTCTTGCATTCAGTACATGCAAGTGTGATTCTTGTACGCATGATCTACCTCCGCTTATAATGGTGAAAATCGGATTTATAGGCAAAAAAATAAGGCCCCAAATCCACCTTGCCAACACAATATAGCATAAGCTTAAGCCTTCGTCAACAACTTTTTGCGCTAAAACACTGATATTTTTACGCTGAGACAACCTGATCAAATGATATTGCAAACCCTACATCTTGTATGATAAAATGGTGCTACCACAAAATCTTATATATGTCAACCTTTTTAGGCAATTTTCGGCAAAATTAATAAAAAAACTAAGTTATTTTTTGTCACATGTATTGCATTTTGTGATGAACGGGTATATAATAAAGGCACAATTAGTATAAATATGCCCTCGTATACCCTTTTACCGGAAGGATCCGGTAAGGTCAGCAGGCAGGAACCGCATAGATTCGCTGTTTGCAGCCGACGGGCTCCCCGCATTTGATATGCGGGAAGATCAAGGAAGAAAGGAGGGGCTCTTATGGCAGACTTAGCTGCATTAAATACTGTTTATAATCATTATATGACGACGTATGCTCCCACGGGATCGAACTCAAAGTACGATGCCCATAAGAAGAGCGAGCTTAAAGGCGTCGTTAATTCTATTGTCAAGCTCAACAAAGATTCCCCTCTGTTTCTTATTGATAACTCTCAGGCCACCAAGGAATTTGCGGTGAACCTTAAAGAAAGTGCGCGGTCACTCAAAAATACAATCTCCTCCCTTTCCGTAGAGAGCGGGGACGAGATGCTGAGCAAGAAGACCGTGATGAGCAGCAACGATTCGCTGGTGAGCGCTTCTTATATAGGAAGGTCTTCACCCGAGGAGGGCTCGCACGAGGTCGAACTGACCATAGCGCAATTGGCGCGCGGGCAGACCAATCAAGGTTTCCCGATGCCGCCCGATGAAATGATCCTTCCCCCTGACACCTATTCATTTGATATAAGGTCAAGGGATATTGATTACGAGTTCCAGTTCAATATAAATGAAGGAGACACCAACCGGCAGATCGAGGAAAAGCTCGCAAGGCTTATAACCCGGTCAAACATCGGAATCCATGCGGAAACGGTCGAGGACGGAGCGGGGAACATATCGCTTAAGATGACTTCGGATGATACCGGCGTCAGGGGTGATGCGGGACTCCAGTTCATCGTAAGCGATGACAAGACCAGCAAAGCCCGCGGAGCGGTAAGGTACTTCGGACTGGATAACATCACGGAAACTCCCGAGGATGCGGAATTCACGGTAAACGGCGAGTCGCGGTCGTCGCACACAAACAACGTTACGGTCGACAAGATATATGACCTGACTCTTAAGGGTACCACCGAAGCGGACGAAACCGTATCGATCGGAGTAAAGACGGATGTAGAATCACTTACAGATAATATATCGCACCTGATCATGGGATATAACGCCTTCATGCAAAGTGCAGCCAAGTACCTTGACTCGCAGCCGCAGTCGAGGGCTTTAGTGCGTGAAATGACAGGTTTGTCAAGCGGGTTCGGAAACGAGCTTGAATCGCTCGGACTTAACTTCGGAGAGGACGGGCAGATATCACTTGACAAGAACCTCATACAACAGACGGCAAACGAGGATGATTCTCTCACAAAGTTCGATAATATAAGGAAGTTTGCGAACAACATCCTCGACAAAGCCAATTCTGTTGCACTGGATCCGTTAAAGTATACGGACAAGAGGATCGTCGCCTACAAGAATCCAAACGGGCATAACTATGCATCGCCGTATATTACGAGTAACTACAGCGGCATGATGTTTTCAAGTTATTGCTAGGGATCACTTATCAAGCGACTTCTTTACAGGTGTCCAGATAAGGAAAAAGTATGCAAAACCGATGACTGCGGTGATGAACTGAGTCAGTGAGAACATCATCTGGAACACGCTCATCTTCCCGCTTAACGGACTTGCCTTAGGGATAAACGCAGGCAGCAGCCACAGGGATATGGTAAGTCCCATGAAAGCCCCCTTTGCCAGGGCCGACAATATGGCAGTCAATACAGACTTAACACTTACAAGCCTTCCTTCACCCGTGACGGAAGGCTTAAATAATAACCGGGTCATTATAACAAGGACCGCATTACCCAATATGATGAAAACAATGATCATGGGAACCGCCTGCATGACGGGACTTGATGCAATAAAGAATGCCGTTACCGGTGTTATCGCCGCAAGTATCAATCCCCACTTTAAGCCTATCGTCATTACCGCCATCACAAGGCACAGGTTGATTATGGGGCCCGTTATATAAACGCTTAAGTTCTTAAAGAACTGCGAAGCGATACATATGGCCAAAAGTATCGCCGCGATAGTTAACTGTTTGGTTAATGACATTTCTTCTTTCATGATATATTCTCCCTTACTATTTCAATGGCACGCTCAACCACCTGGTGCATGTCATAATATTTATATTCACCCAGCCTGCCGCCGAAGATCACCTTATCCTCCTTATCGGCAAGCTCCTTATACTTTGCAAACAGGGCATTGTTCTTTTCATCGTTCATCGGGTAATAGGGCTCGTCACCCTTATTCCACTTCGCCGGATACTCCCTTGTGATGACCGTCTTTTCCTGCGTACCGAATTCAAAATGCTTATGTTCTATTATCCTTGTATAAGGCACTTCATATTCCGTATAATTTACAACCGCATTACCCTGATAATTATCCGTGTCAAGCACCTCGGTCTCAAACCTTAAGCTCCTGTACTCAAGCTCACCGAACCTGTAATCATAGAACTCATCTATCATACCGGTGAACACGAGCCTTTCCGCGATATCATCATAGTATGCCCTGTCGGCAAAATAATCCGCGTTGAGCTTAACGTCGATCCCCTCAAGCATCTTTTCGATCATCTTCGTATATCCGCCCTCGGGGATTCCCTGGTATTTATCGTTAAAATAATTGTTATCGTAAGTAAACCTTACAGGCAGACGCTTTATTATGAAAGCCGGAAGCTCCTCAGCTCTCCTGCCCCACTGCTTTTCGGTGTAGCCTTCGACAAGCTTTTCATATATATCCCTGCCGATAAGAGTCAGGGCCTGTTCCTTAAGGTTCCTCGGCTCACTCACGCCTGCTGCCTTCATCGCGTCAAGCGCTTCCTTCTTCTGTTCCTCGATCCTGGCCCTCGCTTCATCAGGGGTCCTTACACCCCACAGCTGATGGAAGGTGTTCATATTAAAAGGAAGGTTATAAAGCTCATCCTTATACCTTGCAACAGGTGAATTCGTGTAACGGTTAAATTCCGCAAACGAATTGACGTAATCCCATACCTTCTTATTACTTGTATGGAAAATATGGGCACCGTACTTATGCACGTTGATGCCCCCGATTTCCTCCGTATATACATTTCCGCCGATATGAGAACGCCTGTCGATCACAAGGCATTTCTTTCCCGCCTTATTTGCTTCATGCGCAAATATCGAACCGAACAGTCCCGCTCCTACTATGAGGTAATCGTATTTTTTCATTTTATCAACCCCAGCCTGTTTATCGCACTGAACATTGCGCGTACCGATGCACGAGTGATGTTGGAACTTACGCCGACACCGTAGGTAACGCTTCCGTCCTCATCATTAAGCAGATGTATGTAAGCGGCCGCCTGCGCGTTCGCGCCGCCCTGAAGTGCATGTTCCTCGTAATCGAGTACCTTTATGTTTAAGCCAAGGTTTTCCTTGAGTCCGCGCAGCACGGCATCGATAGGACCGTTGCCGACTGCCTCGAATGATTCTTCCTTATCGTGCTCGGTGTATGTGAGCATGATGTGCGTATCGAATTCGGAATCGGAAGAATCACTCTGATCATCGACCTTAAGCTTGCGGAAGTGAAGGGGTTCCTTCATATCGATATAGCTTTCCTTGAACGCGGCCATGATCTCGTCGGGTGATATCTCGCCCTGCTTCTCGGTGATCGCCTGGATGACCTTAGCGAATTCCTTATGCATTCCCTTAGGCAGCTTGAATCCGAAATAGGTATCCATGATGAAAGCGACACCGCCCTTGCCGGACTGGGAATTTATACGAACGATCGGCTCGTACTCCCTGCCGATATCGGAAGGATCGATCGGAAGATAAGGTACCTGCCAGATTTCGGATTTCCTTTCCTTCATGGCCTTTACGCCCTTGTTTATCGCATCCTGATGCGAGCCGGAGAACGCCGTGAACACAAGCTTGCCGGCATAAGGATGCCTGTCGTCTATCGGCATCTTTACGAGACGTTCGTAAACCTCGATGATGTCGTTTATCTTTTCAATGTTAAGCATAGGATCGATGCCCTGCGAGAACATATTATAGGCAACGTTTAACACATCGATGTTACCCGTCCTTTCGCCGTTACCGAAAAGTGTTCCCTCCACGCGGTCGGCTCCCGCCAAAAGCGCAAGCTCCGTTGCGGCGATACCGGTTCCCCTGTCGTTGTGAGGATGCACGGACAGGATCACGCTGTCGCGATCAGAAAAATGCTTATTCACCCACTCGATCTGATCGGCGTATACGTTGGGCGTGTTCATCTCAACCGTTGCGGGAAGGTTGATGATAACGGGATCGTCCTTCGTTGCTCCCCACGTCTTTAATACAGCCTCACATATCTCAAGCGAGAATTCGACTTCGGTACCCGTAAAGCTTTCGGGCGAATACTCAAGGCGGATGTTACCGTCAAACTTTTCGGCACGCTCCTTAACCCACTTTGTCCCGTTTACGGCTATACCTATTATCTGTTCCTTGTCCATGTTGAACACGACATCCCTCTGGAGGACGGAAGTCGAATTGTAAATATGCACGATGACATTTTTAATGCCCTGTATCGATTCAAAGGTACGATCGATAAGTTCCTCGCGGCACTGCGTCAGTACCTGTACCCATACGTCATCAGGTATCATCCTCCTGTCAACGAGCTGGCGCAGGAAATCATACTCGATCTGCGATGCTGCAGGGAAGCCTATCTCGATCTCCTTGAAGCCGAGCTTGATGAGCATCTCAAAAAACTCAAGCTTCTCCTCAACGATCATCGGATCGATGAGTGCCTGATTACCGTCGCGCAGGTCAACGCTGCACCATATGGGTGCCTTTTCGATCTCCTTATCCGGCCACTGTCTTTCGGGATAATGAAGGACCGGATTTTTACGATACCTTTGTACGTTCAACATAGCTATTGTCCTTTCGTGTGATTCTCATTAAAAATCGGGCCGGCTGGATGCCGGCCCGGATTCATTTCATATTTTATTCACCAAGTCCGCCTTCAATGGCTTCAACCAGTGACTTGAGTGCTTCCTGCTCGTCCTCACCTTCGCATACAAATTCGATTTCATCTCCGCATTTTACACACGCGCCAAGGACACTTAGCACGCTCTTGGCATTGGCTGTGTTTTCGCGAAAATTGAAAGTTATCAAGGACTTAAACTGCATGGCTTCCTTACACAGGATACCGGCAGGTCTTAAATGCAATCCCGTAGGATTCTTGATCGTTACCTTTTGGCTGACCATAATGAAACGGCCTCCGTTTTCTATATCGTAATGTCTAAGGACTTAATATCATAATATCCTAACAGATTATACCATGAAACGGGTACTTCCACAAGTGGAAATCCTTATTCACCCGTTTGCGCAGCGGCGTCCGGCATGGCCTCGATCGCCGCTCCTTCCGAGCCTGTATCGGGTGCGATTATCACGCTCACTTCCATCATCGAGGAATTGGTCACGGTTATGCCCGCGGGAACACTCCACCGCACGGGAGCATCATACGAGCCCGGATGGAAACCGGTCAGGCCTTCGATCGTCTCACGAGCATTCATCGACGAAGCATCTATTGTTCCGGTGATCCTCGAAGCATCCATAGCGGCAAGGTCATCATGAAGGCCCTGTACCTCGATACGCTTGCTTCCGCCTATGTCAACAAGTGCCGCCGCAAATCCCGCAGGTATGTTTTCGATCGAGATATTGGCTACAGGCACGTCTATGACTGTGTTCTCAAGTTCACCGACATAAACGGTAACTTCGACTTCACCGTCATAGTCCTCGGACGCAAGCCGTATACCGCTCGGCAGATAATCATTTATATCAACCCTGTGCAGGATGTTGCCCGTTGCCCCGTTAACGGACAAGTCCTCACCCGGGATGTTTAACTCGGTAAGAGACTTGTATGCCGAACCGCTTCCGGCCACCAGGACAACCTGTGGATCGATGCTGACCTTGCCCGTTGCCGCATATCCGTCGGCGGGTGTACCCGAATAACCTGCCGTTATAGGAACCTCCTTGGTTTCAAGGATCGAAACATCGACCAGTATATCGGTCACCCCGAGAGTCAGCGCCGAAGTATTTACCACATCGCCGTTACCGTCATATAACACAACCTTTGATGATGCCCTTATATCAGATGAGGCACCGGATACGTCTACAGTTGCGACCGCCTTTGAAAGGCGCGACACAACCGAAGCCGGGCCCGAAACCGATGTGATGTTAACGCTCGGGCTGTTGCTCCCGACAACAAACCCCTTGGCGGGATTTCCTACGGTTTCAACATTTATCGATAACTGCTTTTTCTCAAGATCCTCGATATCGATCTTTAAGTTTTTGGTAAGCGGAGTTATCGACGATATCATATCGGAATACCTTGTGGTACGCACATCGATCTCAACCGAATTGAGTATAGTCATTTCCTTAAGGTCGGCAGATGCCTTGATATAATCACGGCTTATCTTTTCAAGCACGGAACGCTTGGCGGAAACCGTGACCGAAACAACATTGCTGCCGTCAAGCACCTCATATACCTTGCCCTGCGATGTGATAGCTTCCGTATTTAACAGTTCAACTTCGATCCCGTTATACGTCCTTGTTATGACGGGATCATCAATACTTACGACAATGAGCCACACAACAACCGCCAAAACAACAGAGACAAGCTTAAGGCCAAGATTATTTGTCAGCTTTTGTTTCATTTCTTGACCTTCCTTTCCAGAAAAGGATCTTCTTCTTTTCTTCTATTGTTTTGCTCTGCAGTATAGCAAGCTTGCTGCGCAGGAAGTCCGCATCGATATTACGGTGCAGCTCACCGTTCATGGCAACGGAAACCCTGCCCGTTTCCTCGGAAACTATTATCGTAAGAGAATCAGTCGCCTCGGAGATGCCGACACCTGCACGGTGCCTGGTGCCGAGCTCCTTGCTAAGTTCCATGTTATCCGAAAGAGGAAGATAACAGGTAGCCGCCACGACCCTGTTGCCCTTTACGACTACAGCACCGTCATGCAGCGGTGTATTATGTTCAAAGATATTTATGAGAAGCTGGCTGGAAACAAGCGCATCGATAAGTATGCCCGTAAGTTCGTATTCGGTAAGGGGATCCTTGTTCTGAACGACTATGAGGGCGCCCGTCTTGGCTTTGCCCATTTCGTAAGAAGCACGGATAAGCTCATCTATGGTTTTATCGGAAAACATTTCGCCCGATACACGGCCGTTATCAAACTGGATAAGCCCCGACAGTACCGTCGTCTTACCAAGCTGTTCAAGCGCTTTCCTCAGTTCCGGCTGGAATACTATGAGAAGTGCCGTAACTGCGATACCGGTAACGTTTTTGGCGATCCACAGTATCGTTGTCATATCAAACAGTGCTGCAAGGAATACAAAAACGAGTATTATGACAATACCACGAAGGAGCGACCATGCCCTTGTATTTTTGATCCATACCAGGACATGATAGACAAGGAAGGAAATGATGATTATCTCAACTATATCAGTCCACATGATCATGGGCAGGGATACCCATCCGAAATACCTTTCTCCTATGGACTTAAAGACTTCACCTAACTGCGCCATTTCTACCCCTTAAATATCTTCACTCGATGTAATCGAGCCCGTCATCTTCATCTTCATCGTCATCGTAATAGTCATCGCGGTAGCGCATCCTTTTAACGCTGACGTCCTTGGCCTCAACCGACATCTTGGGAATCGCCTTTACATAATAGAAATATTCATCGTCCTCAAACTGAACATTCTCGGTACGCGAATAATCAACATTAAAAATGAAAAACTGTATGATAAAGACTATAAGTGCCGAAACCAGTGTGCCAAAGATAACTCCGCCTACCGACAGCTCAACCTCAAGTGCCGAGCATCCGATAAGGAGCACCAGAATGTTTACGACAACACCGAGTCCGAGTGCGATCTTCCACGAATGATCCACGGGGAGGCTTTTTATCATGTATACGGTAACGACGACAACCGCAAAAGCGATCACAAGCAGCAGCATCTTATCACTGCCGAGCAGGCCGTCGATGATATACTTAAAACTCCCCAGTGCCGCTTCGGGATCGGACATGGACTTGGACTTTGCAAGGCGGTCAGCATTTGCCTTGATATAACCCAGCATGAAATAAACAACCGTACCGCACCCTACCGAAACACATGACATCGGTGTTCCCACAAAACCAAGTGTAAGCGGCACAACATACGGTATCTTGAGCATGTAGCATATCGGAGTAAAGATGACTGCGCATGCATCCCTGGGTGAAAACCTGAAATAGAGCACGAACATCATCACAAATATGATGGCAACTATAACCGCACATTCCAGCGACAGCGAATATACATGCAGCAGGATAAAAGCCGCCATGATAATGACGATAAGGTTCATGGGCAGGAATGAACAGATAAGCGATACGATAAGTACTATCGCACCGTTATCGATCTTCTGCATGAAGCCGAGATCGGCGTTGATAAGAAGCAGTGCGATCATGGCCAGTATGAATTTGAGAACAGCAACTATATATGTTTCAAAACGTGAGAAGAATCCCACGAGCTGTTCCTTGATTACAAGCAGATTAGTCATCGGTTTACTCCCAGCTGTACATCTCCTCGAGTTCCTTTAACTCGGAGAGATATTTTTTCATATGCTTTTTGGCCTTACTGTACCTGTAAGCATATACGATATATGAAATTAACAAATAAATAACCAAAACGACAGCGTACTTCACGGCAATATCCCTAACAAACGCCGCTACGTCCATTTTGTAAAAGTCAGTCAGGAATCCTTCGATATCATACAGGATGTACATTGCTATGACCAGCGCAAAGCCGATCGTTGCACATAATGCTGATTTGAGAACCCCAAAGCTGATATAATCACCCCGAAAAAAACCGCTGACGGTGATATCCCTCTTCCCCTGACTGGCTTCATAAGCCGCCATTTTGGTCATTAATGCTATGCGATCTTCGTTTAACATTTTTTATACCGGCTTACCTGTTATCCAGGAACCTCATTCTCGGATTATCCTTACTCTGTTTCCTCGGCTGCATCGGCTCCTCGGGCCTCTTTATCGCACCGTTAAGATCGTTCATCATCTGAGTCTTACACTTGTCACAGAAACGACCCGTAGATATGGGCGACCCGCATACTTCGCAGGTAATGCCTGCGACCGAACCGTCCGAGAAAATAAGCCTTTCCTCCCTTACCCACTGCTTAACCTGACTTTCGGGAACATCAATCTCCTCCGCTACCATCTTAACGGTACTGTGAGCGTTGTTTCTGATGAACTCCTTTGCTTGCTGGAACTTTTTCTCAAGTTCATCCTTGCAGGCCGGACACACCGGTGCGCCCGCAATATAATTAAACAGCCTTCCGCAGTTTCTGCAATTACGTACGTTCATGGTAATACCTCCGAAATTTAATACTTGTCGGCCACTCCCAGCACTGCAAAAAACACCCGTAAAACTCCGGCTTCCTTAAGGCATGAAGCCGCGGCATCCATCGTGCTGCCGGTGGTGTAGATGTCGTCGATCAACACTACGTTCTTTAATTTTACAACATCGGAGCTTATTTTTAAAGCCTTTTTCAAATTATTTTGACGCTCGGCAGCATTGAGGCTTTTCTGTACCTCGGTTTTGCTGCTCCTTATGAGTACATCGCATTTTACGGGGATTTCAAGCCTCTTCCCCAGCCCCTGTGCGATAAGTTCCGCCTGGTTATAACCCCGTTCCTTAAGCCTGCTTTTGTGGAGCGGGATCGGTATAAGGGCATCCGGCGAGAGCGACTTTATAAAGCTCCCAAGGATATCCGTCATCCGAAATACATAATAGTCGGCGTATTCCCGCCTGCCGCCGTATTTATAACGGTAAATGCTCTCTTTAAGATAAGTATCGTATTTGAATGCGGCGCGTCCCCTGTCGAACGTGTGCCGGCCACCTTCGCATCCCCTGCACAGCTTTTCGCTGTCATCCAAAAGGGGTTTCCCGCACTTAAGGCAGTATGGTTCCGAAACCGCTTCAAATGCAGCTTCACAGCTTCTGCATATGTATCGACCGATAGAGTCAACGGCATCATCACACACCGGACACCGCCTCGGATAAACGATATCCGCTACTCTTGCCGGGATCTCACTTATATTCAAGCCTTCTCCTCCCATATCTTTTCTATCTGCAGGGAAAGTCCCGTATATCTTAAATGCTCATCGGTATTATCCACCATCGCATTTATCTGTTTCCTGCTGCCAAGGAGCACTACGCAGTCTTTCGCCCTCGTCACTCCCGTATATAAAAGGTTCCTGTTAAACAAAAGCCTGGGTCCCGAAAGTATCGGAATTATCACCGCAGGGTACTCGCTGCCCTGCGCCTTGTGTATCGTAACAGCATATGCATGCTCAAGTTCGTCAAGGCCGTCAAAAGGATATGTGACTCTCCTCATTCCGTCATATTCAACGATCATCTCCTCGTTAAAATGATCGATACTGAGTATTATGCCCATGTCCCCGTTGAAAACTCCAAGTCCTCTGTCAATGACAAGGCCGTGTTTTCCGGTTATCTCCCACTCAAGGCGGTAGTTGTTCTTTATCTGCATGACCTTATCGCCCTCTCGCAGGATCACGCCGCCGCTTTCGTGTTCTTTTTTTGACGGGTCTGGCGGATTTAAGTATTTCTGAAGAATGGGGTTTAATGTCTCGACGCCTAGCCTTCCCTTTTTCATAGGGGTCAGCACCTGCAGCTCGGAGGGCGAAGCATTTACATACGGAGGGAGCTTGTCCCTTACGAGGCTTACTATGTTGTTTAAAATATGATCAACGTTGTCACGCTCAAGGAAGAAAAAGTCCCTGCTTTTATTGTTAAGTTCAGGGTAGGTGCCTTCGTTTATCTTATGTGCATTAAGTATTATATCCGAAAGCTCCGACTGCCTGAATATCTTTTTAAGATACACCACGGGAAGGCATCCCGATGCTATCACATCCTTAAGCACAGCCCCCGGACCGACGCTCGGAAGCTGGTTTATATCACCGACGAGTATTAGCCTCGCTCCAACCGGGACCGCCTTTAACAGCGCATTAAAAAGCGGCAGGTCGACCATCGACATCTCATCTATTATTACCACATCGGCCTCAAGCGGATTGGTCTCGTCAAATTCATAATAATACCCTGTGTCCCTGTTATCGGACACATTAAGGTGCAGCATCCTTTGTATCGTCGAGGCTTCACAGCCGGTGGCCTCTGTCATGCGCTTGGCTGCCCGCCCTGTCGGGGCCGCCAAAAGTATGTCGAGCTGACCCGTTTCAAAATAACGGATCATCATGTTTATGATCGTTGTCTTTCCGGTACCGGGGCCTCCTGTTATGACAGTAACACCGTTCCTTACAGCGCTCGATACCGCTTCGCGCTGCAGTTCTTCGAGCTCTATCTTTTCAGCCTTTTCAAGCCTTGTGATCTTATCATTTATGCCATCCTCATCCTCCGACGTGATCATGCTTAAATCCTTTAGCTTCCTCGCACAGTTAAGCTCCATGAAATAGAAGCTGCGTGAATAAACGGCCGCTGTGTCACCCATGTTCTTTATATACAGGCGCTGTTCCATGGAAAGGTTTAAAAGCTGTACTTCAATGCTTTCCTCGGGAACATTGAGCAGCTCCGCGGCACGCCTTATCATCTCATCTTTCGGGAGATAACAGTGCCCTTCTCCTGTCGCCAGTGTAAGGATATACAAAAGGGCGCTTTTTATGCGGTAATCGGAATCCGTATGTATGCCCACCCTGGAAGCGATCTCGTCGGCTATCTTAAATCCCACGCCGTTAATGTCATCGGCCAGCATATAGGGATTCTCGTTTATCACCCTGTAGGCCTCATTTCCGTATCGTTTGTATATCTTCATGGCGAGAGAATCGGATATGCCGTATTGCTGCAGGAATACCATTATCCTGCGCATATCCCTTTTGTCAATGACCTGGCCGGCGATCTCACGGGCTTTCCTGTCGCTTATGCCCTTTACGGATACAAGTCTTTCGGGTTCCTCCTCGATGATCCTGAAGGTATCCTCACCGAATTCCTTAACTATGCGCGTGGCAAGCGCCTGACCGATGCCCTTTATCGCTCCGGATCCCAGATATCTTATTATCGAAAGGGTGTCTTCCGGTTCGGCAACCTCATATGACTCTACCTTAAACTGTTCGCCGTATACGGCATGCTCGGTAAAATCACCCGTCAGAATGACGTTCTCACCTTCATCGGCATACCTGAAATAGCCGACACAGGTGATCTCATCCTCCCCGGACACAAGATTGAGAACGGTATAACCGTTCTCATCGTTTTTGTAAATGATATGTTCTATATAGCCCTTTAAAGTTTCCGTTTATTCTTCCTCACTTACCGCTGCCGAAACCGCATTGGCCTGTGCCACTTCATCCACCTGTGTGGGATCTGCTTCCACGGCTGCATTTCCCGCTGCGTCTATGGATTTAGGATCCATAATGCTGTAATTCCTCTTCATCTGTTCAAATAACATCTGCGCGAGTCCGTTACTTGACTGGCTTGCAGCCTCCGATGCATATTTGCTCCACAGCTCATCTTCATAGTAATCTTTTAACATCGATGTCGAACCGTCGAGACTTTCATCTTTGGGGACCATGGATTTTTTCATGTTCTTAAATACCTGCTCGATAAAGTAAGCCTCAAATTCCTTACAGGCATCCATCAGCTCCTTATCCGATGCCGATGACATATCGGATTTAAGCTTCTTTGACATATCGTTTGTTGCGGCTTTGGCATTATCGGCCACCGTATTTACAAATCCGTTATTTATCGATCCTATATCCATGATCATCCTCCGTGCCCGCATGTACATTTAATCTCTCAGCGGGTATCGTCTATCCCCTTAATAAGGTTATCTCCTCAGTTCGTTTGCTTCCTGCATCATCGTATCCGCAGCCTGGATGGCCTTGGAATTGAACTCGTATGCTCTCTGTGCTATGATCAGGTTTACCATCTCGTCGGCAACCTGAACATTGGATCCCTCTAGATAACCCTGTCGTATCTCCGATTTTTCAAGGTTATCGTTTTCCGCCTCGTTTATTGCCTCACCCGAAGCCGCCGTCACCGAATACAGCGCATCGCCTTCTTTCTTAAGTCCCGACGGATTCTGGAACTGGAACAGTCCTATTACCATTCCTTCAATGGGCTGAGGATTGTTGGCTTCATCCGGGTAACATACCTTGCCGTCAGTGGTGACCGTGATCCTGTCAGCCATATATTCATCGGCATCTAACTGGATCGGCTCTCCGTTTGTATTAAGCACCGGAAGTCCGTCCGAGTTGGAAAGGATAAGTGTATTGTTATCGCCCAGCGCAAATATGAAATTACCGTTCCTTGTGTAATATGTTTTACCGTCCTCACCCTGAAGAGCAAAGAATCCGGCACCGCCTATGGCAAATGAAGTGGGATTTTCCGATTCAAGGAATGCACCCTGTGTAAAATGCGATGTGATAGACGCATTCCTGACACCCAGGCCCACCTGCGCGCTTATCGGTTTGCGCTCGCCGTTGGCGGTCGTTGTCTTTGTTTGTATATTCTGATACAGGAGCGACTTGAATTCGTTTGATTCTGTCTTATAACCAACTGTATTAACGTTTGCGAGATTGTTGGCTATCGTGTCAACATTTATCTGCTGACCTATCATTCCCGATGCCGCCGTCCATAATGTCCTGACCATACCGAACCTCCTTAATTCCTATAAATTCCTATCATACCTTTCCAAGATCATTGACTGCAACCTGGAGCGAAGAATCATACGCCTGGATTATCTTCTGGTTAGATTCATACGCCCTTGTAAAAGCAATTAAGTCTACCATTTCCTGTACTACCTGAACGTTTGCCGCTTCAAGGTATCCGGAATAAACCTGTGCTTCAGCCGGAACTTCGGTAGCCCCCTCAACCGGCTGGAACATTGTTTCACCGTATTTTTCAAGGTAATCATAATCCGCAAAATCAGTCACCTGGATTGACGCGAGCAGCTCATTATTTGCCTGGTTCCTGATATTACCGTTCCTGTCTATCGAATACTGCTGCATGGGATCGAGCGTTATATGATTACCCGCCTTGTCAAGGAGATAATCCCCGTCCTTTGTCACCAGCTCACCGTCCTTGTTAAGCGTAAAGGTTCCGTCCCTTGTATATTTGATGGACGTTTCGCTGCCCTTATTTTTATATTGCTTGGATGTAAACTCGATCGCGAAGAATCCCTTGCCCGAAAGTGCCAGATCAAAGGTATTTCCCGTCTCATGGAATGAACCCTGAGAGTAGTCGGTGTAATTCTCACCGATCTTGACTCCCATGTTCATAACGCCCTCATACCTTGCGTAATAAGGTTCAGATGTGTCTTTTATCTTGTATGCCAGCACATCCTTGAAGGCCTGGGAAGTGGTCCCCTCCTTCTTAAAACCCGTGGTAGCCGAGTTGGCCATATTGTTTGATAATACGTCCACCCTTCTCTGCTCGTTTACCATACCGGTGCTGGCTGTGTATAATCCCTTAAGCATACGTTATACCTCCCCGACGCTTTTTATGAGCGGTTACCCCATCTCCGCATCATATCCTGCCAGCAGCTCAACGTATTTACCCGTTCCTATCGCCACTGCGGTCATCGGATCATCCGCGGTAACCGTGTTTATACCTGTCTTGTAAGCTATAAGATCTTCCAACCCCCGAAGAAGACTTCCTCCGCCCGTCAAGACTATCCCCCGGTCCGCGATATCGGCTGCCAGTTCGGGCGGCGTGCGCTCAAGTACGCTGTGTATCGCCTCCACTATCTGTGCCGTTGTCTCACGCAGGGCTTCTTCCGTTTCCTCGCTTGATACCTTTACGGTCCTCGGAAGACCCGTTACGAGGTTACGTCCCCTGACCTCCAGATAATCCACTTCGGGCTGCTTGAACGCGGTACCGATCTTAATCTTAAGATCCTCCGCAGTCCGTTCGCCTATCAGAAGGTTGTGTTTCTTTCTCATGTATCTTACGATCGCCTCGTCAAAATCATCTCCGGCGATCTTAACGGAATTGCTTACGACCGTGCCGCCCAGAGAAATTACGGCTATGTCGGAAGTTCCTCCGCCTATGTCCACTATCATGTTCCCGCAAGGCTTGCTTATATCGATGCCTGCTCCTATCGCTGCCGCTATCGGCTCCTCTATGATCTCAACATCCCTTGCTCCTGCCTGGTATGTCGCATCCTCAACGGCTTTTTTCTCAACTTCGGTTACCCCGCTGGGTACGCACACGCTGATCCTCGGCTTACGGAAGGTCTTCCTTCCTATCGCCTTCTGGATGAAGTACTTGAGCATCTTCTCTGTTACGGTATAATCGGAGATAACTCCCTGCCTCAGTGGCCTTACCGCAACTATATTGCCGGGTGTACGACCGAGCATCAGCCTTGCCTCTTCGCCTATTGCCTTTATCTTATTGGTATCCCTGTCGAATGCAACTACCGAGGGCTCCTTAAGTACAACACCCTTGCCATGGATATATACCAGTATGCTGGCAGTTCCAAGGTCAATTCCTATATCAGTATAAACCATCTATATTTCCCCTTTCGATCATGGTCTTATTCGTTAACATAATTAACCCATCTTATGTATACTAAATCATTATACTCTAAAACCATATGATTTTAAAGAGGAAATTTCCAGGAAATTTCACAAAATAAATGAAGCACAACAACAGAGACTCCTTCTCCATCATTATGCTTCCGTGCTTACTATATTTATCGGACAGCTTCCGAAAAACTTAACCCCTTAATTGCAGTTTCAGACACGGGGACGGTTCTTCCGTCTGGTTTTACAGGAAAAACAAGACGGAAGAACCGTTCCCTAAGACTCATTAAATGTGCTATGATATAGAAGAGGTGGCATTACATGAAAGCAATTAATATCTACAATCTCACAAGGATATCCGATCCGGCGCATCTTGCCTCCCTTGAGCGCCAGATGTCGGGGCGCGCATATTTCATGCGGATAAAGGAATGGGAGATACAGGGACTTAAGTCACTCACGGGGCATCTTATCGAGCGTCTTGAAGATATATCCGCACTCAATTTCTATTACTCGTATACGATACCAAAGCTCGGCAAGGAATTCGACCTTTTAAAAATAGGCCGGGATACGGTCATAAACATAGAACTCAAGAGTCATGACGTGAGCCATGACCGCATCAAATACCAGCTGCAGTTAAACCGCAATTACTTGGCTTCGCTTAACAGGAACATCCGCTCATATACATACTTAAGCGGCAGCGATAAACTGCTGCGCCTGAGCAACAGCGGAAACCTTTTTGAAGAAAGCTGGGACACACTTACGGCTGATATAACAGGACTTGACGACTGTATAGAAGATAATATCGGGCAGTTTTTCAGGGAGGATCAGTATATAATATCTCCTCTTACGGATCCCGACCGTTTTCTTAAAGGGAACTATTTCCTGACTTCACAGCAGAAGGATATAAAAAAGCAGATCCTTTCACGTATACGAAGCCCCAAAGAGGACGGGCACGCAGAGATAATGCAGGGTTTCATGGGGCTTCCGGGCACAGGCAAGACTTTGCTTTTATATGACCTTGCCATGGAACTTACGTCATCATCAAAAAAGGCCTGTGTACTCCATTTCGGTTCATTTCCCGATGAGATGAAGACGCTTGATACAAGGCTTAAGAGGGTTGACTTTTACCCCTGCGCCGAAGCGGTGGCGCTGCCTGAGCTTGACGGTTACAGCACCATCCTTGTGGATGAAGGGCACAGGATGACCCGCTCCCTGCTTGATGATCTGACGGCCTACAGCTCAAACACGGGGATTCCTGTTATCATCTCATATGATTACGAAGCCATAATATCGCCTTATGAGCGCCCGCAGGACATGGGTGAAGTCATCGACGGGATGGAAGGGTTCATAAAATACCGCCTTACAAACCGCATCCGAATGAATAGCGAGCTGTCATCCTATATCTGCTGCATGATGCGCTGCACCGGAAACCACAGGATGAAAGCATACCCGTCCGTTTCCCTTAGCTATGCCAACAATGAAAAAGAAGCCGCACTCATGCTTAACATGTGCACAGCCTCAGGTTATACATATATTTCCGATAATTCACAGGCGACCTGCCGTGAATTCGACAGTGTCGTGATGCTTGTTGACGATACCTTCAGTTATGATGACGAAGGTTTCCTGCGTTCGTCCGCCGAAGGCGAACTGAGGGTCCGCCGCCTGTTCCACGGCCTTAACCGCGCACGGAATGCGCTGTCGGTTATCGTGGTGAATAATCCCGAAGTATTTTCCGTACTTCTTAATATCGCTCAAGGGTGAGTCAGACTCACTTCTCAAGTTCTCGTTTTACAAACACTCCCGTATACGATGTCGGGTGTTTAGCTATCTCCTCCGGCGTACCTGTCGCTACAACCGTACCGCCGCCGTCTCCGCCTTCGGGACCCATGTCGATGATGTAATCCGCTGTCTTTATGACATCAAGGTTATGCTCGATGACCACTACCGTGTTGCCCGCTTCGGCAAGCTTATGGAGTATGTCAACAAGCTTGTGCACATCCGCGAAATGCAGGCCGGTCGTAGGCTCATCAAGGATATATATGGTCTTTCCGGTACTCTTTTTTGACAGCTCCGTCGCAAGCTTTATGCGCTGTGCCTCGCCTCCCGATAAGGTGGTCGAGGGCTGTCCGAGCTTTATATATGACAGTCCGACATCATACATCGTCTCTATCTTTTTCCTTATCGAAGGGATATTTTCAAAATAGGTCATCGCCTCCTCGACGGTCATGTCAAGGACATCATATATGTTCTTTCCCTTGTAGCGCACCTCGAGGGTTTCACGGTTGTAACGTTTGCCACCGCACACCTCGCAGGGAACATATACATCCGGCAGGAAATGCATTTCGATCTTGATTATACCGTCGCCCGCACAGGCTTCGCAGCGTCCGCCCTTAACGTTAAAAGAAAAACGTCCTTTACTGTAACCCCTCTCCTTCGCATCCTGGGTGCCCGCAAAAAGGTCCCTTATCTGATCGAACACTCCGGTATAGGTTGCGGGGTTTGACCTCGGAGTCCTTCCGATAGGTGACTGGTCTATATCTATGACTTTATCAAGCTTATCGGTTCCTTCTATCCCTTTATGCTTACCCGGTATCGTCTTTGCACGGTTAAGCTTTTTTGCAAGAGCCTTGTACACTATCTCGTTTACGAGCGAACTTTTTCCCGATCCCGAAACGCCGGTGACGCACGTGAACACACCGAGCGGTATCTCTACATCTATATCCTTAAGGTTATTTTCCGCCGCGCCCTTTATCTTAAGCCAGCCCTTTGGTTTGCGGCGCTTTTTCGGAACCGGTATCTTCTTCTTTCCCGACAGGTACTGACCCGTGATCGAATCAGGGTTTTTCATAAGATCCTTTGCGGTTCC
Source organism: Lachnospiraceae bacterium (assembly GCA_017550535.1). GTDB lineage: Bacteria > Bacillota > Clostridia > Lachnospirales > Lachnospiraceae > UBA2868. Next base: position 23,206 of record JAFZOS010000028.1, on the reverse strand, counting down.
AACACACACTACTTCACCGCCGTGCGAACCCGCCATTGGGCCTATATCCACTATATAGTCGGCAGCAAGCATCGTATCCTCATCATGTTCGACAACGATGAGGGAATTCCCAAGGTCCCTTAGATCCTTAAGTGCATTGAGCAGCTTTCCGTTATCCCTCTGATGCAGGCCTATGCTCGGTTCATCGAGTATATAAGCAACTCCGACAAGCCCCGAGCCTATCTGTGTAGCCAGCCTTATCCTCTGCGCCTCGCCTCCCGAAAGCGATCCCGTTGCGCGTGCAAGAGTTAAGTAATCGAGTCCTACCTGCACCAGGAAGTTAAGCCTTCCCTTCACTTCCTTTATTATCCTTGCGCCGATAAGCTCCTGCTGCTTCGTAAGTTTGAGATCATTAAAGAAAGCAAGCGCATTGCTTATGGAATAAGTCGTAACTTCATATATGTTCCTGTCCCCTACAGTGACCGCGAGCGCTCCCTTTTTGAGGCGCTTACCTCCGCACTCGCTGCAGGGTGTGATCCTCATATATTCCTCATACTCCGATTTCATATGATCGGAGCCTGTTTCACGGTACCTTCTTTCAACATTTTTAATAAGTCCGTCGAAGGCAACATCGTAAACCCCTTCTCCTCTCTGTCCCTTATATCGTACCTTTATCTCGTCACCGCCCGTACCGTTTATGAGTATATCCTTAACATTGTCGGGATAATCCTCAAAGGGGGTATCAAGGCTAAAATCATACGTTTCACTCAGTGCCTTAAGCATCGCATAAGTAAAGCTTTTGGGATCCGTACAGCTTTGCCATCCCGTGACCGCTATCGCACCTTCCATAATGGAAAGCGATGTGTCCGGGATCATAAGATCGATATCGAATTCCATCTTATAACCAAGGCCCGCGCACACGGGACAGGCGCCGAACGGATTGTTAAACGAAAAGCTCCTCGGCTCTATCTCATCTATGCTTATGTTACAGTCGGGACATGAAAAGCTCTGGGAGAAATTCATGTTTTCCCCGTCGATCACATCAACTATCGCAAGCCCTCCGGCAAGCTCCAAAACATTCTCAAGCGAATCCGTAAGCCTCTTTTCAATACCTTCACGGACCACAAGACGGTCTACCACAATCTCTATGTTATGCTTGATATTCTTATCAAGCTTTATCTCCTCTGATAATTCATACTGGTTTCCGTCAACCATCACGCGGGCGTATCCGCTCCTTACCGCCCTCTCAAACACTTTTTCATGCTGGCCCTTGCGCCCCCTTACAACGGGAGCAAGCAGCATGAACCTGGTTCCCTCAGGCAGTTCCATTATCATATCCACCATCTGGTCGACTGTCTGCTTTACAATTTCGCGTCCGCAGTTCGGACAGTGCGGTATTCCCACCCTGGCATATAAAAGGCGCAGATAATCGTAAATCTCCGTCACCGTTCCTACTGTGGAACGGGGATTGCGGTTTGTCGATTTCTGGTCTATCGAGATCGCGGGCGGAAGACCCTCGATGCTCTCAACCTCGGGTTTTTCCATCTGCCCTAAGAACTGCCTTGCATACGAAGACAGCGACTCCATATAGCGCCGCTGTCCTTCCGCATATATCGTATCAAATGCAAGTGATGATTTTCCCGAACCCGATAACCCCGTGAGCACCACCAATTGATCACGTGGGATCTCGATGTCGATGTTCTTTAAGTTGTGCTCGTTCGCACCGCGGATACGTATGTATTTTTTTGCATCCATTTTCACTGCCATCTATGTTTTCCTTATCACTCCGCGTACTTCACTTCAAGGTCATCAAGCAAATACGGTATGCCGGTCTTTGTGTCAACCGCAACAAGTGTGATCGTCTCTTCAAATAAGTACCTTCTCTGAACGTTTACCTGGAATTCCTTCGTTTCGGATGGCTCTCCGTTTCCGTGAAGTTCATAGTAATCACACTCGACCCACTGCTCGCCTCCGACATTTGCGTATACATCGTAATCACCGCCGTCGAGTGATTCTATATATCCGTTTATGCTGACGACCGAAGGCCCTCCGTCGGGCTGAAGATAAAGTGTTGTCCCGTCCCTGTCAACACCCGTAACTATGGTGAATGAATACTTTACCCTATCGGAAGCATCCATAACTATCCCGTTATACATGCCGGCCATAGTGGCAGCCGCCTGCGCATCGACCTTTGCCGTTTTAAGATATGGCGGTTCGTAGTAAACATTGTCGTATCCGATGGTGCTTATCCTGTTACCGTCCTCGTCAAGCCCGCCTATCATCTCACCGGTTATACTTCGCTCAGCGGTCTCATATATTATCATGTCCGGGAAGAACAAGTTTACATAATATTGCAAGTATTTATAATTGTGCCAGTGTACGAAATACACCTCACAAAACCTGTTCTGATAAAACTTGTGATAGTTCCCGAAATAACTGTCGCAGAATATGAGCAGCCTTCTGTTGTTGCCGCAGTCCGGGTTTGAAAAATGACAGTAAAAGCTGTTGTCCGCAAATGCCGCCGTCTCATACATATAACCCGTCATATCACTTCCGTTATCATACTTAAGAGCATAATGCGGTACATCCTCATCGATCGTAAACTTAGCGACATCCAGTGTATCCATATGCTCCATCGTTCGGTCGTAATCCTCCTTTACAAGAGGCCTTACGTCATCAAACGTTTCCTGTATCTTTTGATCTATGAGCTGATGCCCGAGGAAAGCACCATCCTCATTCCAATGCGTGGCATCATAAAGCTTGTTGTAAACAACCTGATCCTTTTTAGCTTCCTTAAGCTCGTCAACCGGGATTATATAATCGATACCCGTATCCTTAAGTTTCGAATCCATGTAATCTGTGATGCCGGGATTTGCGGTGTTTACATGGATCGAATCCGGGAAGTACTCGGGGTATATGGTCTTCTTATCGGGGCACAAAAAATACAGGAATTTTATATCCTTTGACTTAAGATAATCATCCGTTTCCTTAAGAAAATCAACAAAGGTATCAAGGTAAGCCTCATCTGTATTCATATGCTGGTAACCCTTGATATATGTTGATTCTTTATAGAATATCTGGCCGTCCTTTCCGTACATGAACAAAGGATGCACCATCACGTGGAACAACTTGTCGTTAAGCTCGGTGTATAGCTCGATAGCCTGCTCCCTGAAACCGATGCGGTCGTTTAAGTAATCCTCGACAATGGTGTTAGTCTTAAGCGAAATATCAAGCCCGGGCCATTCGGTCAGGAGCTTGTTATCGATCGCGGATACCTGCATCGTCTTTGTATTGATGAAAGCGGCAGGCACTATCATGCACGCCAAAAACGCCAGTATGAAGATAATGTCATTAAGTTTCTTTTTTAGTTTCATAAAGAGTATTTTACCATAATTGTATTTACAGTCAAATGTGATATAATTAATTAGTTAATAAGGTCAGAAAGGCTGTCCCCTGTAATGGATCTGCATTATAACGATAAAAAGAAAAATAACAGGATAGCGGTTATCACAAACGGATGGAGCGGTGAATTTTTGGGCTTCGTCCTTGAAAGCATCCGCAAGGAAGCTGCCAAGGACGGCATCGATCTGTTCGTCTTCACCTCATATATACTGTGGCATGATTCCGATGAGCGTAAAAGAAATCACTTAAAGCTTTTCAGCCTCATCCATCCTGAGGACTACGACGGTGCGATAGTATTCACGAACACCTTCAATATTAAGGAGGAGTTTGAATGCGTTGTCGAGCTTTTCAAGGACTGCGACATCCCCGTTATCACCACCGAGATTCCTATACCGGGCATCCCCTTTATCGGGTCGAGCAATTACAAGGGCATGCATGACCTCGCGACACATCTTATTGAAGAACACAATGTTAAAAATATCATCTACATGAGCGGTATCGAAGGACATGTCGAATGCGCAGAGCGCAAAAAGGCCGTCGAGGAAGCCCTTTCAGAACACGGCTTAAAGCTAATGGACACCATTCAGGGTGATTTCGGATTTTACACTGCCCTGGTCAAGGTGAATGAATGGGTGGAAAGCGGCCGGACATTGCCCGATGCTTTCGTATGCGCCAATGACCTTATGGCCCTCGGAGCGATCAGCAGCCTCCATAAGCACGGGATCGAAGTGCCCCGTGACGTTATAGTAACGGGCTTTGATTATATTAAGGAATCCAAACTGTCATATCCCCTTGTAGCCACGGTATCCAGGCAGTGGGACAGGATGGGTGAATATGTTTATGACGAACTCCTGCATCAGATGGAGAAGCCCGATCCGGATTATAAACTTGTGCTTGACTCAAGCTTCGTTCCCTCGGAAAGCTGCGGATGCGAGCCTAACGAGGAAACCCTTGCCATACGTCTTGAAAAGGTCCGCAACATGTATCCCGACTCCATAAAGACGGATATGATCGACCTGTTCTTCCAGCGCGTAAGGGGTGCAATGGATACGGCTGAGAGCAAGGATGATTTCTATGAAGCGGCAAAAAGTACCTTCGGTGTTAACGATTTCTTCGGACCAGATTACTGCTTCTGCACCGATCCGCGTTTCTTCGATGAGGATCCCGAGGAATACGTCAAAGAAGTTTTATCCATCGGGGACAAGATGGATGTTATTTATGAGAAAAGGGACGGAGAATCACTCCCGGGCGGGATAATCGATTCACGCATGATATATCCCGGTTACCACAAAGAGGAGGGCAGATCCGATTTTTATATAATCTGTATGCTAAACAGCAAGGATAATCTCATAGGATATATCGCCATTAAAAATTCGCCCAAGGAATTATATGAGCTGACACTTAAAAGGCTCATCAACAATTTAAACCAGCAGCTCATCACCATAAAGAACTACATATTTGCGCAGCAAAACTACCGTAAGCTGCGTGAGATCTACATGACCGATTTCCTGACCGGACTGTATAACAGGGCCGGATGCGAAAAATTCCTCTTCTCATACATTAACGAGCAGAAGGCAGCCGGTCATAAAGCAGCCCTATTATTTGTCGATATCAACAACATGAAGTTCATAAACGATGATTACGGCCACTTAAACGGTGACCTTGCGATAAAAGCGACTGCGGAAGCAATGCGCACGTCTTTATCGGGTATGGGCGGCTGGCTGCTCGGAAGATACGGCGGAGATGAATTTGTTGCCGTAGGTGAATATGTTGACGGAATGTCTATCGAAGAATACAGGGAATGTTTCCGCAATGCACTTAAAGAAACCGTTAACGGACTTAAGATCGCATTTGAACTGTCTGCAAGTACCGGCGGCTGCATCATATTGCCCGAAGACAAAGGCACTATCGAGGATTACATCCGAATAGCCGACGAGTCCATGTACGAGGAAAAAGAGAAGAGTCACCAGTCACGGGGTTCCCTTTAATTCACGTTTATCTTCATACATCAGGTGATCCGCACGGTCAAATATCTCAGTTACATCACTGTCACCGGAAGGGTCGTATTCGGCCAGACCGACCGCTATGACCGGTCCCTCATGCCTGTCACGGTTGGAAACCGAAATACTGTGAATCCTGTCTATCAGCTGTTTTCTCGAAGCAAAATCATCGCCGCTTAAGAATACCGCAAATTCATCCCCTCCGATACGAAATACGGGACTGTGATCGAACACATCGCATAAAAGCTTTGCCGATGATTTTATATACTCATCCCCCGCCTTATGACCTTCCGTATCGTTGATCTTCTTAAGATCGTTGAGATCGCAGACGGCGATCGCAAACGGCAGATAATCTATACCTCTTTCGATATTATCCTGCAATGACTGCTCGAATTCGGCGAATGCGGTCTTGTTTCTGGTACCGGTCAGTTCATCGCGCCTTGCCAGTTCCTTTTCCGTATTAAGCGCACGAAGGTGTTCCCTTTCCCTCCTGACTTCGTCATCGATATTCTCAACACCGATGATAAGATGACCTCCGTCACTTGATTTCCTTGCCGTTAACCTTGTATGCTGTACCCGGTCATCAATGATAAGACGGTACTGGATATTGAACTGTTTTCTCCCTTCGAGGGCAGTGAACAGATAGTCCCTGTCCAAAGCGGTAAGTATCCTGTCCCTGTCTTTTGGATGTATAAGCAGTGCGACGTTTTCTTTTGCTTTTACGAAAAAATCATCACCGGATTCGTCCACCTTAAGCTCACCGTAAATGTTGTGTGAAGTATAGCCCACATAATCCCCCGACTCCAGATCCACATAATAAATTACATCATAGTTCGAAGCCAGGCTTTCGGCTATCTGACTGAACGTTATGCTGTTTTTCTGTTTCTCAAGCATTGCGGTTTCAGCAGTTATCGTGTCCTGAATATCCTTGCTGCATAAAACAAAATGCTCACGGTCTTCTGACAGCATTACAACAAAACGGTAATACCTCGCTTCATCGCCTTTCATCATCCTGTATTTAAACGAATATGAAGTACGACCTTCAAGGTTCTTTTTCATTGTAGCCTTGTGATACATGCTCTCGGCAAAATCACGGTCATCCGGATGAACCATCATCCTCAGGTTTTCACGGGCTTCCCTGTAAAAATCCTCCCCCTTGTCCGGGACATCCACATATTCCTTTGTTTTTCCGGCCGATACCTTTAGATACTTTCCCGTTTCTATATTGATGTAGAATATCGCCTCATAATCCGAAGCAAGGCTTAATGATATCTGGCTGTACCTTTCCCCCTTTTTTTGAGCATCCGCAGTTATCCTGTCCTGTTCCCTTTTTTCATCCTCCTCAACAAAAACATGCATCAGACAGTTGGCAAAAAAACATCCTATCGTATAGAACGGTGCAAAAGGATCAAACGACTGAAGCACTATGAACACAGTCATAAACGTACTTGAAAGGCATACAGCTCCGTAATGGACCTTTTCCCGTCCTTCGGACCTTCGCATGACGAAAAATGAATATACGGAGATCAGCACGAACATAATGAACTGTGCCGCTAAAAGTATGTACCTTCCAGAGCCGGGCACATACTGCATGTCATCAGTAAATGTAAAAATGATCGGATTAAAGAAATTAACGATAAGATGCAGTATGACAAAACCAAAGATCAGCCATCCGGCAGCAAGAAAGCTCTTCGCCCGGATGCCGTTTTTATCAAGAAATGCAACCACATACCTTGTCCACAGCAGAACAGACAGAGCCATACTCGCAAAAAACAGCAGCGTATCCGCATATGCAAGAATACGGATGCCTGATTCTTCCAGAACCCCCCAAAAAAGATCGGTCACATAGAATAACAGCAGTGCATTCAGGAACTGTCTGTAACGGAAACGCGGCCCTTGTTTAGGCTCCTTTTTCCAGTTTTTAAAAGCGTCATAATTTATGATTAAATGATGTATTACTGCCAGAATACCAAAGCTCGAATAATACATTTTAAAATCTTCCTTTCATGATAAGGATCAATGTTTCCTTATCCCCACAACTACGAACCTGCCATTCCTTACATGATAACTGCAGGTTGAAAGAGTGACAAACTCATCGCCCCACTCAGCCTCAATCCCGGTATCATACAGAGCTCGTTCCTTAACATTTTCCGCATAATATTCAAAGTCATCCTTATCGGAAAGGTCTGTAAAATAGTAATATCTGAAACGGCCGTTGTCTTCTGCCCTTTCGGTTTTAAAGATATCATAATAAGGGGCATTGTCCCCATCAAGTTTTATCTCACCCTCTTCAAGTGCCTCCTCAAGTGCGGCGGCATCCTCTTCGGTCTCAAGATCCTCATCGGCTATCTGCGAATAAAATGCCGCATACAGCTTAAAATCCCGTTCCTCATAAAGGGTATCAAAATGAAGGATATTATGGCTCATGCCGTATGACGGATCCGCAAACTTTGCAAGCGATCCGAAGGCTGTCCCATCCTTCATGTTGTGCCCGTATATCAGGGTATTGTTATTCTCCTCACGCCAGTTGATCGCAACGAACAGGGTTCCCTTTGATTCATCGCTTCCGTCTATCGCACGGTGCAGGAAATAATTCTGATCACCCGGAGTATACACCACGGGTTCGTCTATCACGGTATCATCGATCTTAAGCCATCCAAACACATACGGATTTATCTTAAGGATATCGTTGTATTTTTCAAGCGGTTTCAAGGGCTCGGGTTCCTGCTCGGGCTCCGGCTCTTCCTTTGGTGCCGGCTTATTAACCGTTTCATCGTCCCGCGTTTCTTCCACCCGTTCAACTGCCTTATCGAAATGCTTTTTCCCTGCACATCCCGTTATAAGGCATGCGCTCGTCATCAGTATAAGCAGCACTAAGATACTGTTTTTGATCGTCCTTTTTATCCTCATCCTTCTTTTATGAATATCTGACACATCTTCATTGCTTCAAGTGCCGTTTCATGACTCTTTACAGTCACGCCCGCACAACATGAAGGATCTACATAGATCGGGACCTCGGGAAGGAAAGCTTTAATAACAAGCGCATTCGAAATAACACATATATCGGTGCAAAGGCCTATGATCTCGATCTCTTCGATCGCCTCCTCATCATTAAGTCCCTCAAGATACATTCCGAGTTCCTTTGAACCGAAAGTAGGCTTATCTATTATCTTTGCATCCTTATCAACGGGAAGCGCGGAAGATATCTCCCATCCCCTGCTCCCCCTGATACAATGCTTAACAGGGAGCACCCTGCCTTCCTGTGTTTCAAAATACTCCGATTCATGTGTGTCCCTTGTATAGACTACCGTGCCGTCATAACCATCTATCTTTTTGGCAACATTATCAACTATCGCTTCCGCTTCCTTCGTGCCAAGCGCTCCGTCGATAAAATCATTCTGCATATCAACTACAACAAGCACCTTCATAATCCGATCACTCCTTTATTTCCATTTGAACCTTGTTATGATCTCATCAAGGTTGTCAACCGAAGCAAGAACCGCCTTTAACTTGACATGGCCTTCTTCGTTTGCATCCTGCATCTGTGCGGACTTGTCTGCGATATCCCTTATACCGTCCGCGCTCGATGCCGTCATGCTGTTGATCGTATCCGTTGCTGTCGATATCTCATTTATGTTGTTCTCGAGAACGTTTATACCCGTCATGATCTCGGTCATAACGTTAATGAAGTAATCGGCATCCTCCCGGTATTTCTCACCGGAATCCGCAAACATCTGATAATCAGAGAGTACGGTATTCTCAAGATAGTTCATAACCTCAGATATGCAGTCGCTCATCGCGGATACAGCCTGATTTACCTCCACAACCATCTGGGAAATATTGGAAACCGCGTTAAGTGTATCGGTAGCCAGCGATCCGATTTCGGTAGCCACTACCGCAAATCCCTTGCCCATATCACCTGCCCTGGCTGCTTCGATCGAAGCATTTAACGCAAGCAGGTTGGTCTGCGAGGAGATGTTTTTTATATCATCCGTAAGAGCATTGATCTTTGCTACAGCCTGAGCCTGCTCGATAGCGGCTTCGCTCCGCAGCTTCATCTCGTTGTACATACCGTGTGTCTGCTCCATGGAGGAGTTACTCTTAAGGCTCATCTCATTTGCACGCTGCTGTATCTCAACGGAATTCCTTTCGCCGTCCTGTGCCAGATTTGCTATGTCCTCTGACTGCATGCGTATCGCGCTTATGTTATCAACTATATTGGCGGTATTGTCAGCCGCTTCCTGCATTCCCGAAACAAGGTTATTCGTAGCCATTCCGTTTTCATTGGCAAGCCGTGTGTTTTCCTGCATTATGGCATTGAGCTCGTCAACATTGTCGGTAACGGTTTTTTCAACTTCGATGAATGAGTCGACCATTTTGCGGAAAGCCTTACGCATTCCGTGCACTTCCTTAGCCATATGGCCTATCTCATCGCGCTGCTTCTGAAGGGCATCCGATTTACCCGATGAAGTAAGGTCAAGCTGTGCCGTCTGCTCAATAATACCCGTAAGGGTATTGATCGGTTTCGCCATGCTGTTGCCGACAAGAAAACCTACAAGTGCACAGATAACCAAAGCAAGGAGAGCTACCCCGAGGATGTAATACAAAAGTGTCCTTGTATTTGAAAACAGTTCCGATGAAGGTGCCGTAAGTACCAGATATTCGTTATTTGCAGTAGGCTTGGCCACCATCGTCATCTCCCTGCCGTCAAGCTTATAAGTAAGGGAAGAATCATCCTCCGACGACTCAAGGAAAGATTTAAAGCCTGCAAGGCTTTTATCCTTTGTCGAAAGATCGGTGCCGCTCTCTAAAGATTTATGATGGAGGATCATGCCTTCACTGTTTGTAAGGAAAGCATATCCGCTGTCATAAACATGGATCTCATCCACCATGTCGGTAAGTTCGGAAAAAGCTATATCCATTCCGACGATACCGATCGATGTGCCTTCCTCGTCATAAAGGGGAACAACATAAGATATCATGTAAACATCGATATTGCTGTTATAATATGGATCCATCCATAAAGGAGCGCCGTTCTGCACCGGCAGATAATACCATCCGACATGCTCAAGATCGCTTGGATCATACATGGAAAAATCAGTCGGCGTCACGGAATCGAACGGATCAGAAAGGGAATTCCTCGTCAGGAATATACCGGACGTAGGATTGCTGAATTCGGGATTGTAACGAACGTAGCATGTGATAGCGCCTTCGGTCGCCTCAGCGAACCTGTTAACATCGTCGATTATCCATCCCGTAAAGCTGTCAGCATAGTTAACATCCTTTTTAAAGCGGTTAGTGCTCATTCGCGCCATTGCTACCGTTGCAAGAGTATCAACCGACTGCTCCACGCATTCGATCTTCTTATCCAGATCATTCGTTACTGCCGAAGCACGGTAATTCATCGTTTCAATGGCATCCGAACGTGTCACCCTGGTTGTGTTGACTATAACAAGTATACTGATGATCGCTGCCGTCAGAAGCGAACACAGGATGATGCCGATGATTATCTTTGTTTTTATGCTCTTCATGTCGTAAACCCTCCTGAATTTCGTTTAAATCCTTATATCATCGATTATACCGTACCGGACTCACTGTTGCAATTCATTTACCTTTTCATGCGGCAGATATTTAAGTATGATCTCCTCAAGTGCAGTCGGATCGATCGGTTTCGTAATATAATCATCAAATCCCTCGCTTAAATACTTCTCCCTTGCCCCTGATATGGCGTTTGCCGTAAGACAGATTGCGGGAGTTGCCTTATTGGGTCCCTCACCGGATCCCTTAAGGTCATGAAGGGTTTCAATACCGTCTTTACCCGGCATCATATGGTCGATGAAAACAATGTCATATTTATCCCCCGCGGCATATTTAAGGCCCTCGTCTCCGCTGCATGCCGTATCAATCTGTATAAACGTCTTCTTTAAGAGGCTCTTAAATACCATAAGGTTCATTTCCGTATCATCGATCACAAGGATCCTCGCCTCCGGAGCCGTAAATCTTGTTTCATATTTTTTCCTTTTATTCTGATATGCGTTATATGAATCTCCCAGTTCATTCCTGTTTATAACCCGCTGTTTCAGCGAAAAGCTGAACGTTGACCCGACGCCGTAAGTACTGTCAACCATAAGCTTCGAACCCATAAGATCGAGCAAACGCCAGGTAATACTCATGCCAAGGCCCGTTCCCTCAATATTGCGGTTTCGTTCTTCCTCGATACGCTCGAATTCCGAAAACAGCTTCGGCATATCTTCGGGTTTTATTCCGATACCGGTATCCTTTACCGATACATTCAGCATGATCTGTTCCGGAAAAACATCAAGGTCATCATAACCGATCCTGAAAGTCACGCTTCCCTTTTCCGTGTATTTAACCGCGTTAGTCAGGATATTCGTGATAACCTGTTTGATACGTACCTCATCACCGAATAATCCCCTTGGAAGCTTTCTGTCAAAATCAAGCTTAAGGGTAAGTCCCTTATCTTCAGCCCTGGGTTTTATCATATTGACAAGATCATTTATGACAAGGGATAGATCATACTGCACAGGAACGATATCGATCTTTCCTGCCTCTATCTTTGAAAAATCCAGTATATCGTTGACAAGCCCGAGAAGAGTTTTCCCTGCCTGCATTACTATTTCGGAATATGAAAGGACGGTCTCGTCTTCGGAATCCCGCAGGATCATCTCATTCATGCCCAGTATCGCATTGATGGGTGTACGTATCTCATGGGACATATTGGCAAGAAAGTCTGATTTTGCCTGATTCGCCTTATCTGCGGCCAGCTTGGCTTCATTAAGGTCTGTAACCGTCCGCAGCAGGTTTTGATAGTCCGGTGTCTCCACACCGATATAAAAGATATAAAGTCCGATCACGGCGCCAAAATAGTTGTACATGATCCCGCTGCCGATCCCGAAGGTATTCACAAGCTCGAACAAAACACTTCCGATTGTCACAGCGAAAGCTGCCACCGACGTGATGCGTGCACGCCTGCTCAAGTCCATACTGAACCTGACAAACAGCGTGACCGCATATATTAGAAAATACAATTCAAACACGTATCCGATCAGAACATTTACCCAAATGGGAACGGTATTAAGAACCTCTTCCGACTCATACCGTAAGATCTGATGTGCATATACCGACGCCGTAAAAACACCGGCTGCAATAACAAGACCCGTATTGATATAAAAAAAGAGCCTTTTATATCTGAAAACGCCAAAAAAACTCTCCATATAAAGCGCCATATAATAGGTCAGGAGAACATTAAGATAAAACACAAGAAGCAGGAGAAGAAGCCTGACAGCTACCGGGGTGGGAAATACTCCCGAATCCCTGAATATATTGTCAAGTATGCTTACAAGATCACCGATCACTACCGTGATCGTAAGGGTCCGGAATTTAAGGTTCTTATGCTCCTGCCCTGTTCCCTGCGCGCGAATAAGGATGTAGAGAACTACACCAAAAACAAGCGCCGCCATTCCAAATGATATATGAAGCATAGCTTCCAAACCGATTATCCTGACCATTACGCCTCTCGATCCGCCTTATATTCCTCGCTCAAAGTTCCTTAAAAAACCCTATGTAATATGATATCACCTGCCTCTTTCAAAGTCTACTGATTGTTATTTGTCACAGAAACAGAATACATGGTATAATTTACTGGTCAGGTAACAGCAAATAATAATGCGAGGTATATATATATGCAGAAAAAAAGCCCGCAAAACAAAAAAAGGATATCTATAGGCCAAAAAGTCTATGGCTTTATAGCCATTGCTGTTTTTATGGCATCTTTTGGCGCTTCGATGATCGCCTACATGTTACATGCGGGCCAGATCGACAGATATTATAAAAACCTTTCATTAAACACCGCGATCAACTTCGCGTCATTTGTTGACGGTGACTTTCTTAAAGATCTTAGTGAAGCCGTTATGACGGATGAATATATAACGCTGAGGGATACTGCCGAGGAGGAAGACAACGAGGATCTGATACGTGATTATCTTGATTCTCACGGACTATGGGATCAGTATGACAGCACCCGCTCCTTCCTGATCCAATACCTTCGCAATATGGACGATATCGAATATCTCTATATAATGAACCTTGGCGCAGCGGATGTCAGCGGCGATGTCTATCTGATCGATGATGATGAAAATCCACTTTATGTAACGGGCAGTATCGAGGAAGACAATCTCGGAATAGGCAGTCCGACCGGCATTGTCGAACCATCGATCTCCAATAGCGAATGGGGATGGCTTTGCTCCGCCTATGCACCCGTCTTTGACAGCGATGGGCAGCTTGTATGCCATATCGGATGTGATGTCAGTATGGATGATATCATGAAGTCCCGTATCAGGGCACTTCTTTATGATATTCTGGGGTCTTTGGCATTTACCCTGCTCGTCACGATCCTCGCGATCCACTATACAAAACGTACCGTGATAAAACCTCTTGATGAGATCACTGAAAATATGGGCAAGTTTTCTCCTTCAAGCAATACGGATTATGAAAAGGCCGGCGTTATCGATCTTAATATCCGTAACAATGATGAGATAGGGGATATCTACAGCGCAATACAATCCATGCAGAAAAGGATCGTGGATTACATCAATGACATCGTTGCCATCCAAAAAGAAAAAGAGATCGCGGAAAACAATGCAAAGCAAAAGGATAAAGAGATCGGTGAACTAAGCAAGGATGCCTACCGTGATTCCCTTACCCATGTCGGCAACAAGATCGCCTACACAAAGAAGACAGAGGAGATGGACCAAAACATTAAGAACGGAACGGTTGGAGCATTTGCTATCGTCATGATAGATGTTAATTTCTTAAAGACGATCAATGACAATCATGGGCATATAGCAGGTGACTGCTATCTGTCAGGTTGCTGCCGCGTTGTCTGCAATATCTACAAGCACTCTCCCGTGTTCAGGATCGGAGGGGACGAATTCGTCGTTATCCTTATCAACGAGGATTATGAAAAACGTCATGAACGGATAAATGAAATGCGTGAATCCTTTGAACAGTCATATAATCAGACGGATGTCGACGAATGGCTCAGATATTCCGTGGCATTCGGTATGTCGGAATATACTCCGGATGACAAAACCGTTGAATCCGTATACGAACGGGCAGACAAGGAAATGTACAGGGAAAAGGCCCTGTTCAAGCAGTCACTGGGTCTGGATCCCGAAGCACGGTAATGCGTAATTGTCTAAAACAACGAAAACCATTTTCCCATCTCATAAGTATTATATATAAAGATGTCTTTACGGAGAGAAACACGGATTTGGTGGATTTACCGCAATGGGCTTTCATTGTATAAATATATATAGAAGGGAGAAACATTATGAAGGACTATGCAAAAATCCAGAAATTATCAGATGATGACCTCGATAAAGTATCAGGTGGATGTGGTAATGATGGCGAAGACAATACAGAATGCCAATGGAATCCTAACGGCCCGCAGCATGATTGGATCAATGGAGACGGAAGATGGACGTGTAAATACTGTGGAATCTATATGGGCTGAAAAACGAGATTATGAGAGTCACCTGATTTAACCCATCTTTAATCTTCCTTCAAAGATTCCTTAACCAAGTTATAGTAGACTTCAAACTGTCGAATGAGGCGGTTTTATGATATAGTTTGTATGGCAAGGGAGGATTAGATGAATTTACTTATACATGATCTTAATGAAGAAGAATGGAAGGAAATATCAGCTGACTACAGGGGATGGGAAATAATATCCGACAACGGCACTATAAAGCCCTGTGTGGGATGTTTTGGGTGCTGGGTAAAGGAACCCGGTGAATGTGTTATAAAAGACGGTTACGAAAAGATGGGGGCGCTTATCCATAAGGCAGATGAAGTGACGGTAATAAGCAGATATACATATGGCGGCTTCAGCAGCTTTGTCAAGAATGTATTTGACCGGAGCATCGGCTGGGTCCTTCCCTACTTTGAGATCTATGAAAATGAGATGCACCACAAAAAGAGATATCCGGAGGATAAACCGATCACCTTCATATTCAGGGGTTCGGGATTAACGGATGCCGATAAGCAAAAGGCTAATGACTATGTTAAAGCTGTCTGCAGGAACCTTCGTGGATATGTAAAGGATATCGTGTTTGAAGAATACAAGGCACAGGCAAATGAGGCTGTTATAAGCAGGGAAAAATATATATGCGATCCGGAAAAAACAGTTATGCTCAATTGCAGCTTAAGAGGAGACAAGGCCAATTCCCGGAAATTCATTGAAAGACTGTCATCGGATTTAAATGGGAATACAGTAAAAATCAATCTTTCCGCATATTTGAATAAAGTCAATGAACTAATTGATATTTTGGGCCGCGCGGGGAAGATTGTATTTTCGATGCCTCTGTATGTTGACGGTATCCCATCAGCCTGCCTGAGAGTAATGGAGGAGATGGAAAAATACAGATACGAAGAGAATAAGAGAATATATGTCATCTCAAATATGGGACTTTACGAAAGCCATCAGCTTAAAAACCTTATGGGTATGGTGAAAAAGTGGTGCGAAAAATGCGGCTTTACATACGGAGGAGGAGTTTCGATAGGAGCAGGTGAGATGATAGGTTCTGTGATGGCGGCAACAGACAAGGGTCCTGCAAAAAACGCATCGGAAGCCCTTGTAAAGCTGGCAGATGCTGTCAATACAACATCAGTGATCGAAGACAACTATATAGATCCTTACAAATTTCCAAGATTCTTATATATGCTTGCTGCGAACTCAGGCTGGCCAAAGGGAGGAAAACTTAACGGATTGAAAAGAAAGGATCTTTTGCGGCAAATAGAAAGATGACTTTAATTTTCGTTTTCCCATATTATCATATATTGCTCCCAAGCCATATTCTGCAGATCAGATCTATGAAAAACAGCGAAGCAACAATTATAAAACCGATATTGTGGATCTTTGAAGTTCTGAATTTATTCTGCAATTTTATGATCCCCGGCTGAATGAGACAAAATGCCACGAAGATCAAAAGCCCAAACATCAAAGCGGGGACAAGTGCGATCCTGCCGTCAAAATTCATAAAGTATCCGGTATAATCCCACATCGGGGTTCCGGAAGCTGCATCGATTATATAACTTGCAATGAGTTCGGCTGTTGTTGCAACGATCGTTCCAACTATAAAAACCCATAAAGGCTTTCGATCAATTTGAAGGGACCGTAAGTGTAAAAGCCTGTACAACCGTCTTTTACGGCGCTTTTTCGATCAATCCGTCCACCTCATCCGCCGTGTATTCATAGGCTCCCAGCTCACCCCGGAGCCTGTCCGCCTTTTCTCTGTTCAAAGACGCCTTCTCCGGATCTCCTTTTTCATCATAGACCCTGGTCATAAAGGCGGTGTGCGCATACTCCGCCACCCGGTAGAGATCTTCATACCCGGCATCCGGCGTGAACCGGTCCAGCCTGCGCACATAGTAATCTCCCATGATCTCACCATACGCCCTGTGATCCAGTTCATACGCGAACACACCCGCAAATGTCTCTGCCGGGTCTTCCACTTCCCGGTTCGCATATCCAATCGATGCGATCAGATTCACCAGACTGATAAGGAACGCGATGGAGGCTGCCACGAGCAGTATGTTCAGGATCACTCTCAGTTTTTTATTCATGTCGCAGCACCTCCCGAATCTTGACGGCCTTCTTCGCCTGGCTCATATCCAGAAACTCCTGCAGCGCGCCCTCGTCCATGGCGAAATATGTACGCATCGCCGCCTTCAGTTCCGCCTCCATATCCAGAATGTACGCCAGGTATTCCTCACTCTTTTCCGCGCTCTTCTGGGCTTCGTAAACCTCGTAGAAGCCGTCCAGATACATACAGAAATTCCTGATATCCGTATCCAGACCGTCATGGTAATCCGGATCATCCGACCGCAGGATCATTTCCTCCAGGAGTTCTATGCACTCATAGTACTCTTTTGCGACATAGTGCACGCACTGAAACCGCCGGAATTCCTCCGGCGGAAAATTCATCAGTTCATGGGCATACAGGAAGCTCACATACTCCATATACTCGCCCCGCTCCAGGAATCCGTCCGCTTCGTCGGCATAGGCAGCCGCGTTTTTCACAGCGTCGCGCCGCGCCGCTTCGTCCTCGTCGGGATCGGCATAGTTAAGGGAAGATATCACGAGCATGACAATGGTTCCCACCAGAAGCACCACCAGGACCGCCGCTTTTTTGCCCAGCCCCTCCACGGCTTTTGCGAAGCCGGAAACCTCTTTTTCCGTGGCTGCATATTCCCCGGCAAACTGCTGCATATTTTCCTGATGCTGTACCGCAAAGGGATTCGCAGCACCGCAGTTCGGGCATTTCAGATCCTCCGGTCCGATCTCGTGTTTGCAGTTCTCACATATCATCGGTCTGTTACCTCCTGCTGCGTTGTGATCCCCTGATTCTGCAGGAATTCCTCTTTTTTCTGATCGCTGCGGCTGCGTTCGGACCTACCGGAAAGCCACAGGATCCCGAATAAGAGGAGCACTGCAACGACGACCGCCGCCAGGATGACGCGCACCGTAGCGCTCATCCCCTTTTTGATCCGTTTATCACCTTTCACGGTCTGCTGGTGAAGTTCCTCCCGAACCTCCTCCAGCTTCCCCATGTATTCTTTTTCCTCCGCGAGCGCATACGCAGTCCCGCAAAAAGGGCAGCGGACAAGGGACGCATCATACTCCGCCGCACAGGTTCTGCATCGTATCTTCTGTTCCATTATCTTTTCACTCCCGTTTCGCGTTCTCCGCACTCAGGTCTATCTTATCAAACAGGCTGCCGTAGTCCGGCATCTCCGCCCTGATCTCAGCCAGCCGGTCCTCGCAGCTCTGCACTGTCACGGCATTCCCGGCCTCCGCATAGATCTCTTTCATAAAGAGCAGATCCGCATATTCCCCGAGCCTGTAGTAATCCAGATCTCCCTCTGCGATCTCTGCGCCGCCCCGGATGGGCCGGGAAAGCGATGCCACAACGCCGTAATTCTCCCTTTCCAGATTCGACCGAAGGGTGTCCGGTGTGATGGTGTCTATCTCGACATAATTGAACTTGAGTTCCGCACCCGCTTTGACTGCCGCCACAAGGAGCACGAGCGCGAGAAGGATATTCACGGCGACCGAGACACCGAAGATCACTTTTTTATTCTTTTTCATCGATCAGCACCTCCTCCAGATACGCTTCCTGTTCGATATCGGAGGCTGCCAGGAATGTTTCTCTGGCTGCATCATCCAGCCCCAGATAGACCTTCAGGAGGATATCCGCTTTCGCCTTCATGTCATGGATATAGGAGGCGTATGGATCGCCGTCGATCTCGGACCGCTTGTCCTCATATTCCTCATAAAAGCGGCGGATCGCCCTTCCACAATCGGCGACATCACCCTCCGGCCGATACCTTTGGGCATCCCGGCCGAACATCACCGATGACTCCACTTCGGAAACGAGCCAGTCATATTCTTTCGCCATTTCCCACAGCAGATCCAGGTCGTCATAGGGAGCCTCCCATTCCGCGATGTTATGAGCTTCCTTAAAAGCGGCGAAGCCGGTATAATCGCCGGCATCCAGATAGTCCCTGATCTCCCGGGAATACGCGTCGTAGTTTTTCTTCGCGTCTTTCCGCATGGCATCCGAGCGGAAATGATATGCGTTTTCCCCTACATACAAGGCGATCCCGCAGGCAATGATAAGCGCCACCATCACCACCGCGCTGATGACGAGCGGGACGTTCCCGTCCATCACCTTCGCCAAGCCGCGCTTTGCTGTCTCATTTTTCTCCCGGTAGGTCTTCAGTTCGTTCCGATGACCGGCCGTTTCCTTGATGATCCTGCCGCAATGAGGGCATCTTTCATCGGTAAGCCCTATCTCGCCGCCGCAACTTATACATTTCATGATCCGCGTACCTCTCCCTGCTGTTTCCTCCGGTGCAACAGGCCATAAGCCTGTTCACATACCTGATGTGAGATTCATATTGCTTTCCTCTGCTATTTTTCCCTGTTTAGATGCTGAAGTATGGAATCTGCCGTAGGCGGGCATCCTATTACACAGGTTTTTGCATCCTTACAGCACCTGCCAATACCGATTCCATCCGGTGACTTTCCCTGATATCCCTGTCCGATAAATATTTTATCTTTAACTTGCATTCCTTCTTTATCCGCACGGTACAATGCCCTTACTAAAGATGCAAAACAGGCTGAGCAGGCTGAATCAGCGCTGACATTACGAACCAGGTTTTTAACCCTGCCTGATGGAGGCGGATAATCATTCGACTGTGTTGGTTCATTAAGCTTTACTATATCATCCGGGAATACCTTTGACGATCCTGCTCCCCAGGCTTCTGCAAGTCCAATGTATGGGACATCCTCTGGTTTAAGGCCCATAAGAGAGCATCCATACGCATCCATCTGTACAGCATCGGTCCCGAGCATCATCCTGTTTGTCTGAACAGGGTTTCCACCCTCTTCAAAATACAGATCTCCGCATATACTGTCAACTATAACGAGATCAGGCTTTAATACAGCTGCGAGTGCGGCAATTGGTTTTATCAGACCGTCTGTATGAAATCTTCTTTTCTCATGATCCGGCAGGCAGCCTTTAAGGTTTTTAAGAGCACAGGTCATTACTGTCTGGCAGTGTCCTTTTAGTACCGGCATATCAATAAGATAATCCGCCTCAACTGCTTTACAAGCTATATCCATGGGACGGAAAGGAGTATCCACCCTTTTTACTCCATCTTTTTTCAGATCATAGAACGGAACATTATACTTTTCACATATCCTGTCATACCCGCAGACCTTTACAGATCGTTCGGTTCTTTCGCCGACCCATGAACTCTCAATTATAGAAATATCATTAAAACCGTTTTCTTTAAGATACTCAATGCACCCCGAAAGGACTCCGGGATGCGTGGTGGCACCGTTTTCCGCCACATCAGCATGCACAAGGTTAGGTTTTAATGCGATCTTTGCTCCGGCAGGGATGATATTTGCAATCTTCGCTGCAGTCATCAGCCCTTTTGTCATTTCATGAGCATCGGTTCCGTATATTTCGTAAATCTTAGACATAATTATCCTTAATCCTATATAAAGGTCATTCGGTCCATCGCGATTATCCATTTCTTCTGGTCTTCTGTCGTGATCAGAACCCCAGGCCGTTATAGAAATCTACGGCGCCCTGTATCTCTTCTTCTGTCGGATGGTCTTTTTTAAGACCTCCTACCAGCTTAAAGGGGCCGTAAGTGTCAAATCCTGTACAAAGGTAACTTCCCAGATCAGTACAATCCTTACGCTTTGCTATATGCCGTATTTCATCAAAATAGTTCTTCCTTGGAGAACCACATGTGGCTATGAAGAAGACCGGCTTCTGTGCAGGCAGGTTGATAGAGACAAAGCTTAGTAGCGGCTTTGCGAAGCTGCTGAAGTATATACCGCTTGCTATGCCTATACGGTCATATTCCCGCAGATCGACTTCTGTCTTTTCTGCGGCATTGATAAGAGTTACAGACATATCTGCATCGCATATTGCATCCAATAGCTTTTTTGTATTGCCGTGGTGTTGTGAGTAATATACTATCGCTGTTTTCATTTGTTTGTCCTCATTGTTCATTTTAGTAGTTGCTTTGCAAAATAGTGCTCCTTGGCGTAAGCAAATCTCTCGTTAAATCGTTCTATGGCTTCTTTACTGATATCCAATTTGGGAGAGTTCATATCAAAAGCATGATATAGGCTCTCATATATGTCTACAGATGCTTCTATCCCGGCTTTCTTCAAGTTATCGATGAAAGTCAGTGTCTCGCAGTAAAAAGGCTCTGCCGTACATACAAAGGTATATGCCGGCGGCAAGCCCGAATAATCTGTCTGCCTTGCAGGTGCCGCGTAGACTGGTACATCTTTGTCTTCTATCCCTTTTAAGTACATCTTCCATGCCATATGGTTGCGTCTTGTATTCCAGACCTTCATAAGTTAATATCCTTTTTATTTCTGCCTTGAAGCCCAATCCACTAATTTCCATATAAGCCGCAGGAACAGCCGGTAAACGGCAAAAGCTCCTATTGCTATGATAGGAGCTATCCATAAAGGTCTGCCGATATAATACAGAACTATAAGGGCAATGACGGTCGCAATAACGATAAACTTGGCGGCAAAAATAAACCAGCTGATACCTACAACCGCCTGTCCGAGTTTCTCGTTTCTTTCCTGCTCATTAGAAGCCATCTTCATGCCTCCGTTTTACGCGTCGTATTTGATCACTTCTTTAGCTGCCTTGATTATCTTGTTAATATCGGCTTTCTTGATAGTCAAAATCTGATAAAACCGTGATAAAAATACGAGAAGTAAACTTTCATATTGATCGTACTACCAGAATAACTCATAACCTACTCCTGTTCCCTTACCGGCATATATTGTACTGCTATTCGGTTTTCAGGCGCCGGATCTGTAAGATACAAAACAAGCAAAAACATCCATTCCAGTGGCTTCATTATGAAATATACCATATCTGCAGCCGTTTTTGTCTTTATATGCCTGGCAATCGGATATCCGTGGGTATCATAAAACTCCCTTATCGCTCTGTGCATTTTAGGAGTTTTTTCTTCAAGTATCTGCTCAAACGCATTCGCGATAAGGAGCTGTCTGTTAACCACGATCCTGTGACCGTGTCTTTCTCCCATCCTTATCGGCTTTACTACCCTGTCATGGCCGCCCGCAGCTACCGTACACAGATAATGCTCATCGTACTGTACATTAGGAGGAGCCTTCATCTTTGAGAGGTTCCACTGTGCAGTTTCGGTCCACGCCCTTATCACATGATCAGGATATTGCCCAAACAAAGATAAAATACCAAGGATAATGCCTAGAAGCGGGAGCATTGCTATTATCGCTGCTATCGGCCATGTAAAGGAATTCTCAAGGATCCCGTTAAGATCAGCTATAAAGCCCTCTCCGCCATATATATCTGCCTGATGCTCCTCTTCCTGATTCCATTCATATATCTTTCTTAGGATAAGCCTTGCCGCCATGCTTATTAAACAGAACGGAAGCTCCATAAGCGGAGCCAATCCAAACAGGGGTATGCTGTTTGAAGAATATGCAAGTCCCTCAAATGGTGTAACCTTGAATATCTGGACCATAAACAGAAGTATCTCTATGATCCCGATATACATTGCACCCATACATAAAACCGTAATAAGTGGCGGGGTGTCTGACATTTTCCTGGTAAGGAGCACGATATATCCTATAACGCCAATAGTAAGCAGTGCTATGACCGTTGGCAGAGCCCCTGTCCATATTGGCTGATGTACCTCACGGTTATGCAACTGTTCACTCCAGACAGCTTTCCACTGCAGATCTATAGAAGCTGACAGTATTGCAGCATAAAATATCGTTAATATAGTCCCGATGATAACTGTAACAAGGTCCATTATGCCAAACAGCTTTGCTTCGTAAGTACCGGGAAGAAGCTTCTCGGGAAACCTGACCGCCCAAACCAGCGCAACGATATTGATAATTAAGAGTACGACCGGATACGCAAGGCACATGCATACTATCCCTATATACAAAGCATCCCTTGGGTCAGCCAAACCTGCCACACAGCCTATTATCAGGGAAGCTACCGCCGGTCCAAAGATAAGTGTTAATATCAGCCTTTTTCTGTTTTTAAAGAAATCCTGTAGTTTCTCTTTCATTTCATCCTGTTAAGTATCCCGTCTATATCAATACCGGGATGAGTTGTATATATCTGCAATATCTCTTCTACAAACTCTTTATCCACGCGGTTTTTCTCCGCAATTTTCTCTACACTCTTGTTTGCGTTCAT
>JAFZOS010000027.1 GCA_017550535.1 Lachnospiraceae bacterium | reverse complement strand
GGTGATACGTAATAAACGGAGGTTGAAGGCATTATGAATGTAAACCTGGATGATTACAAATACTACTACAACAGGGAGCTTAGCTGGCTGTTATTTGATGAGAGGGTGCTTGATGAAGCCAGGGACAAAACAAACCCGCTTATGGAGCGCCTTAAATTCTTAAGCATCACGGCTTCAAACCTTGATGAGTTTTTCATGATCCGTGTAGCATCTCTTCGTGACATGGTAAACGCGGGATACAATAAGCCCGATATCGCGGGCATGACGCCGCAGATGCAGCTTGATGCATTAAATGAGGCCACACATAAGCTCGTTGACAAGCAGTATACGACCCTGCTCCGTTCGCTGATGCCATTAATGGAGCAGGAGGGTATCCATCTTGTGCTGCGGCATGAGGATCTTAATAAAAAGCAGAAGGAATACGTCGATGATTATTTCATGAAAAACGTATATCCGGTGCTGACACCGATGGCGGTTGATTCTTCCAGGCCTTTTCCCCTTATAAGGAACCGTTCGTTAAACATCGGCGCCCTTGTATCAAAGAAGGCTAAGGAAGGGAAGAAGTCAAACAACGTCGAAAAGGAATTTGCGACCGTTCAGGTTCCGGCGGTGCTTCCGAGGATAATAAGGCTCCCCTGCGAGGAGGGTGACAGCGTTATCCTGCTTGAGGAGATAATCGAGAGGAACATGGGCAAGCTTTTTGCCAATTACGATATCATATGCGCATATCCGTTCCGTATAATGAGGAATGCCGACCTTACTATCGAGGAGGATGAGGCGGCCGACCTTTTAAAGGAGATCGAACGCCAGCTTAAGAAAAGGCAGTGGGGTGAGGTCATAAGGCTTGAGGTAGCTGACGATATCGACAAAAAGCTCATGAAGGTTCTGCTTAAGGAATTAAACTGCAGGGAGGAGGCCGTATACCGGATCCAGGGTCCGCTTGACTTAACCTTCCTTATGAAGCTGTATGGGCTTGAGGGCTATGACGAACTCAGGGATCCTGATTTCGATCCGCAGCCGGTTGAAGATCTTACACCCGATAAGGACATATTTGAAGCGATAAGAAATAAGGATATATTGCTGCATCATCCGTATGAGACCTTCCGTCCGATAGTTGAGTTCATAAGACAGGCGGCAAAGGATCCCGATGTACTTGCTATAAAGCAGACGCTTTACAGGGTAAGCGGCCATTCGCCGATCGTTGCGGCACTTGCCCAGGCCGCCGAGAACGGTAAGCAGGTTACGGTGCTTGTCGAGTTAAAGGCAAGGTTCGATGAGGAGAACAACATCATCTGGGCAAAGATGCTTGAGAAAGCGGGCTGTCATGTCATATACGGTCTTGTGGGACTTAAGACCCACAGCAAGATAACGCTTGTTGTACGCCGCGAGGAGGAAGGCATAAGGAGATATGTGCACCTCGGTACCGGTAATTACAATGACAGTACGGCGAAGCTTTATACCGATATAGGCCTGCTCACCTGCTCGGAGCCGATAGGTGAGGATGCTACCGCTGTATTTAACATGCTCTCGGGTTATTCGGAGCCGCTTAACTGGAACAGGCTGAGTGTTGCGCCGCTGTGGCTTAAAGACAGGTTCTTAACGCTTATCGGACGCGAGACGAAGAATGCCACAGCCGGCAAGAATTCAAGGATAATCGCCAAGGTCAATTCACTGTGCGATAAGGATATAATAATGGCGCTTTATGAAGCTTCGATGGCGGGCGTTAAGATCGACCTTATCGTTCGCGGCATATGCTGTTTAAAGACGGGGATCCCGGGAGTCAGCGATAACATCACAGTGCGTTCGGTTGTCGGAAGGTTCCTTGAACATTCAAGGATATTCTATTTCGAGAACGCGGGACAGCCTGAGCTTTACTGCGGATCGGCAGACTGGATGCCAAGGAACCTGGAGCGCCGCGTAGAGATCCTGTTCCCGATCGAGGAGCCGGACCTTAAGGATAAAGTGTACCATATACTGGACGTGATGCTTCGCGATACGCTTAAGGCAAGGGTCATGGATGAAGAGGGCAGTTATCTGCGCATAGATAAGAGGGGCAAGGAGCTATTAGGATGCCAGGCGGAGTTCTGCCGCGAGGCCATGGCAAAGACCGAGGATAGGATAAAGAAGGTCAACAGTATCGAAAACAAGAGGGTGTTCACACCCGAAACGCAGGTTGAGGAGTGACCTAAAGGATATATTTGTAAATGACTTCACTGAAGCCGTCGTGATCGTTATCATTTTCCGTGATATGGTCTGCGACGGCTTTTGTTACATCCGAAGCATTAAACATCGCAACGCCGATGCCTGCAGCTTCGATCATGGTATTGTCGTTTTCCTCATCGCCGACTGCAACGGAATCGGCTATCGGGATATCAAAATGAGAACACATGAACCTTACGGCGTTGCCTTTTGTCGACTCGGGGTTTTCAAACTCAAGAAGTATGGGGCTTGAGAACACGGTCGTTAGCTTTCCTTCACACCATGGGAGCATATGTTCCCTGAAAGCGTCAAGTACTTCATGAGAGTCATGCGATATGACTATGACTTTTATTGGGTCATCCTTAAGATAGGCGACGGCATCGGGGACTACCACAGGCGGCACCTTAATGGCATCGGTGTAGAGCTTAAGTTCGTTTGTGTCACGCTCGGATACCACGTTCACATCATCATAGGTGTGGGCATGGAGTCCTGCCTTATATGCTTCGTCAAGGATATATCTTACATAGGGGCGGGACACGGGATGCTTTATTATAGCCTCGTCTTTGCTGCAGTCGTAGATAAGCCCGCCGTTGTAGCTTGAGATATAGTATCCGGGTCCGGTCCAGCCGTACTTTTTGGATATCTGTATGGCGCTCTGTATGGGACGCCCCGTGGATATTACGAATATATGCCCGGCATTTATAAGCTCATCGATAGCTTTTAAATTGCCGGGACTTATATTTTTATGAGAATCAAGCAGCGTACCGTCTAAATCGGTAAATAAGATCTTAGTTGTCATCATCTTCCCTGTTAGCGGTGTAAACGAAGCGCTTCCTTGCCATTTCATCGTTTTCAAGATATTCATCGTAAGTTGTGATCTTATCGATGAGAGTTCCTTCGGGAAGTATCTCCATGATGCGGTTGGCAGTCGTTTCGACGATCTGGTGGTCCCTGGAGGTAAAAAGGATGACTCCGGGGAATTTGATAAGACCGTTGTTAAGTGCCGTTATGCTTTCCATATCCAGATGATCGGTAGGCTCGTCAAGTATGAGCACATTGGCACCAGAGATCATCATCTTGCTTAAAAGACAGCGGACACGCTCACCTCCGGATAATACCTTAAGCTTCTTGACGCCGTCCTCGCCGGGGAATAACATCCTTCCTAAGAATCCGCGAACATAAGTTATGTCTTTAACGGGAGAGTAGCCCATGAGCCAGTCGGTTATTGTAAGGTCATTATCGAATTCTTTGGTGGAGTCCTTCGGGAAGTAAGCCTGTGAAGTAGTCACGCCCCATTTATATGTACCCTCATCGGGTTCAAGTTCACCCATGAGTATCTTAAAAAGTACGGTTTTTGCCTGCTCATTGCCGCCAACGAAGGCCACTTTGTCATCGTGCCCTAAGATAAATGAGATATTATCGAGTACCTTGACTCCGTCTATGGTCTTGGATATTCCTTCAACCGAAAGTACTTCGTTTCCGATCTCGCGGTCGGGACGGAAATCGATATAAGGGTACTTACGGCTGCTTGGCTTTATCTCCTCAAGCTCGATCTTTTCGAGTGCGCGCTTACGTGAGGTTGCCTGCTTGCTCTTTGAAGCGTTGGCCGAGAAGCGGGAGATGAACTCCTGCAGTTCCTTTATCTTTTCTTCCTTCTTCTTGTTGGCTTCCTTCATCTGCTGGATGAGAAGCTGGCTGGATTCGTACCAGAAATCGTAGTTTCCGGCATAAAGCTGTATCTTTCCGTAGTCGATATCGGCCGTATGCGTGCATACCTTGTTAAGGAAGTAGCGGTCGTGGCTTACAACGATGACCGTGTTTTCAAAGTTTATAAGGAATTCCTCAAGCCATGCGATGGCATCCATGTCAAGGTGGTTGGTAGGCTCATCAAGGAGAAGTATGTCGGGATTACCGAAAAGAGCCTTGGCAAGCAGGACTTTGACCTTCTGTGAACCGTTTAAATCCTTCATCATCGCGTAGTGAAGTTCGGTCTCTATGCCTAAGCCGTTTAGGAGCATGGCGGCGTTTGATTCTGCCTCCCATCCGTCCATCTCGGCAAACTCTGCCTCGAGCTCGCTGGCACGTATGCCGTCTTCATCGGAAAAATCCTCTTTGGCATATATCGCATCCTTTTCCTTCATGATCTCGTAAAGGCGCTTGTTGCCGAGGATAACTGTGTCCATTACGGTATATTCGTCATACTTGAAGTGATCCTGTTCAAGTACGGATAAGCGCTGGCCGGGGGTTATCGCAATGTCGCCGTTGGTAGTATCAAGGGCTCCCGACAATATTTTAAGGAAGGTTGATTTGCCTGCGCCGTTTGCGCCGATAAGGCCGTAGCAGTTGCCTTCCGTGAATTTGATGTTTACGTCCTCGAAAAGTGCTTTTTTACCGAGGCGAAGGGTTACGTTATTAGCTGAGATCATTGTAATTCTCCTTGATTTATGGGTGTTTGTCGTTAACTTTTAATAATATATCACGATTTAAGGGTCAAAACCACCCCTAGCCGTACGTTTCACTTAATTTATGACTTTTTATCATAAGACGGGCATGAAAACTTGGATTTTTGTGGGTATTTACATTGAATTATGGGCAAAATTGGTATAAAATTTACAATCATTAAGCACTAAAGGGCAGGATATGGACGGATCGGACATTTTAGAAAACAGAACAACCGAACTGATCCTTGACGACGGGCGAATTGAGCCCATGAAGGAAAACCTAAGTCCCGACGAATTATACAGGGACCTGATTGAGTGCGTCAAAAAATACCATCCGAGCGATGATATCTCACTTATAGAGAAGGCATACAAGGTGGCCTGCGAGGCTCATTGTCACCAGCTCCGCAAGTCGGGCGAGCCTTACATCATACACCCTTTGTGCGTGGCACTTATCTTAGCCGAGCTGCAGCTTGATAAGGAATCTATAGCGGCGGGCCTTTTGCATGATGTGGTCGAGGATACAAGCCTTACGAACGAGGATCTTGTCAGGGAGTTTGGAATGGACGTTGCCGTTATCGTCGATGGCGTCACCAAACTTGAAAAACTGCAGTATAACGAGGATAAGCTTGAGTTCCAGGCCGACAACTTAAGGAAGATGTTCCTTGCGATGGCCAAGGATATCCGCGTCATCATGGTCAAACTTGCCGACAGGCTGCATAACATGCGGACACTTAAACACATGCCGCCCGAAAAGCAGAAGGAGATAGCCAGGGAAACGATGGATATCTACGCACCGCTTGCGATGAGGCTTGGTATATCAAAGGTCAAGGTCGAGCTCGATGACTTATCTCTTAAATATCTCGAACCCGATGTATATTACGACCTGGTAGATAAGATCGCCATTAGGAAGTCCGAACGCGAGAAGTACGTTGAGGAAATAGTAAAGGAAGTCAGCTATCACATTGCCAACGCCGGCATAAAGGCCGAAATTGACGGCCGCGTCAAGCATTTCTACAGCATATACAAAAAGATGCTCAATCAGGACAAGACAATAGACCAGATTTACGACCTGTTCGCAGTTCGTATCAAAGTTGATACGGTAAAGGACTGCTATGCGGCGCTTGGTGTCATCCACGAGATGTACAAGCCGATACCGGGTCGTTTCAAGGATTATATAGCAATGCCCAAGGCAAATATGTATCAGTCGCTGCATACGACTCTTATAAGCCATACCGGACAGCCCTTCGAGATACAGATACGTACTTATGAAATGCATAAGACTGCTGAATACGGTATCGCTGCACACTGGAAGTATAAGGAAACAGGAAGCGGCAAGAAGGCCGAGGAATCGGAAGCAGAAAAGCTTTCGTGGCTTCGGCAGATACTTGAGTGGCAGAAGGACTTATCCGATAACAAGGAATTTTTAAATACGCTTAAAAGCGATCTTGACTTATTCAGTGATACCGTATACTGTTTTACCCCCGCAGGTGATGTTAAAACGCTGCCCGCGGGCTCAAATACCATTGACTTTGCTTACAGCATCCATGGCGCGGTCGGGAACAAGATGATCGGAGCAAGGGTAAACGGCAAGCTTGTGACCATTGATTACGTGGTAAATAACGGTGACCGTATCGAGATAATCACTTCGCAGAATTCAAAGGGCCCGAGCCGTGACTGGCTTAACATAGTAAAGAGCACTCAGGCAAAGAATAAGATAAACCAGTGGTTTAAGAACGAGCTTAAGGAGGAGAACATCCTTAAGGGCAAGGAGATGATGAACGACTACTGCAAGTCGCACAGCATCGATCCGACAAGCATATTCAAGCCCGAATATATGAAGTCGATCCTCGATAAATACGGCTTCAAGGACTGGGATGCGGTAAGGGCTGCGGTAGGCCACGGCGGACTTAAGGAAGGCCAGATCATCAACAAGATGGTCGAGCTGTATAACAGGGATCACCCGAAGATCTTATCGGATGATGAAGTGATCGCCACTGTCAATGACGCGGCAAAGGACCGAAAGATAAAGATCCGTAGCAAGGGCGGTATCGTTGTGCAGGGCATTGACGATGTTTCGGTGCGCTTTTCAAAGTGCTGCAATCCGATACCGGGTGATGAGATAATCGGCTTTGTTACCAGGGGCAGGGGCGTATCGATACACAGGACCGACTGCATAAACGTTTTAAACATGCCCGAGATGGAGCGTGCAAGGCTCATCGAGGCCGAATGGCAGCATGACGCCGAGAAAACGAGCGAGCGGTACATGGCCGAGATAAATATCTATTCGTTCAACCGTAACGGCCTGCTTGCCGAGATAACGCGCGTGCTCACCGAGAAGAACGTAGGCATTCTTAAGATGAACGTCCGTACCAGCCGCAACGGCACCGCGACGACATCGATAACATTTGAAGTCACCAACAAGGAGGAGCTTAACAAGGTCATCGATAAGCTCCAGTCGATAGAGGACGTAATAGACATAGAAAGGACAACCGGCTGATGGGAGAACTTAAGATAGGCAGGATGTGCATGGGACCCGTGCAGACCAACTGTTATTTTGTATATGATGATGAGGCAAAGAAGGCGGTAGTGTTCGATGCTCCCTGCGATGGCGAAGGTATCTATAACGGCCTTAAGGGAAAAGGCATTGAGGTAGTCGGCGTGTGCTTAACTCACGGGCATTTTGACCATATCATGGGCGCAAACGAGTTAAGGCAGGCTGCTTCCGTAAAGGTTTATGCACTTGATGATGAGCAGGACGTATGCGAGAATACACACAATAACTGCAGCGACCAGATCGGCAGGCTCTATACCGTTAAGTGCAACAGATATCTTAAGGATAACGAGGAAGTTAATATAGAGGGCATTAAGTTTAAGGTGATAGCTACTCCCGGACACACAAAGGGAAGCTGCTGCTATTACTTTGAAGACGCGGGGCTCCTTATAAGCGGTGATACGCTGTTCTGCTGCTCGATCGGACGCTCGGATCTTCCGACCGGCAGCGAGGCGACTCTCATACGCTCATTAAAGGAGCGGCTCATGTGCCTGCCTGATGATGTAAAGGTATATCCCGGGCACGGCGATCAGACGACAATAGGTTTTGAACGAAAAAACAATCCGTTTGTGTATTAGATATGATAAACGTTAAGGTTAACAGGGAGAACTTAGAGTATGACATCTATGCTCTTATAAAGGCATTCTATCCCGAAGAAGAAATTGATATAAAGGTGGTTCATGACGGTGAAGCTGAGGAATCCGTAAGGGTTCCTTCGTTTTATGATGTGGTCCTTTCTTCATCACGGGTATCCTGCTCGTATAATGAAGGGGAGGAGAGGAACGTATGCGGGGAGGAGCTCCTGTCACCTGAAAAAGCGGCGATAAAGAATGCGATGAAGAGGTGTATCTACGGATGCATCGCTTCACATACCGGTAAATCACTCCCATGGGGAACACTTACAGGGATAAGGCCTGTCAAGATCCCCATGCTCATGATAAACGAAGGAAGAACGGATGACGAGATAGGAAAATATCTTAAATACAACTATCTTGTTTCGGAAAAGAAAGCGGCTTTAAGCATATCGATCGCGCATAAGGAGATAAAAGTACTTAAGGACATAGATCTTACAGGCGGTTACAGCTTGTATATAGGCATCCCGTTCTGTCCCACAACATGTCTTTACTGCTCGTTCACATCATATCCGATCGCAAGGTATAAAGGACTTGTTGATGATTACCTTAAAGCCCTTTATAAGGAACTTGATCTTACATGTGAACTGTATAAGGGAAAGTCACCCGATTCGATATATATAGGGGGCGGAACACCTACGACTTTGACACCGTTACAGTTTAAGGAACTTTTCAGATATCTTGGAAAACTGTTTGACCTTGATAAGGTGCTTGAGATTACCGTGGAGGCGGGGCGCCCCGATTCTATAGATCGCGATAAGCTTGTGACTCTTAAGGAACTGGGAGTAACAAGGATATCTATAAATCCGCAGACGATGAATGAGGATACGCTTAAGCTCATCGGACGAAGGCATACGGTTTCGGATGTAAAGAATGCATTTAGGCTTGCAAGGGAGTGCGGATTTGACAATATAAACACGGATATAATCCTGGGGCTTCCGGGCGAGGGATTAAGTCATGTTAAACGTACGATGGAGGAACTTAAAAGCCTAAGGCCCGACAGCATAACCGTCCATTCGATGGCGATAAAAAGGGCAGCAGGCATGGCTGAGTACCTTAAGGAACATGAGGAGATAAAGAGCATCAACACTCCCGATATGCTTGAGTGTGCGGATAAGGCGGCCCGTGAGCTTGACATGGAACCGTACTATCTTTACAGGCAGAAAAACATGGCCGGCAATTTTGAGAATGTGGGATATTCAAGGGAAGGCTGTGAAGGTATTTACAATATCCTTATAATGGAGGAGCTGCAGTCGATCGTTGCCTGCGGCGCCGGAACCGTGAGCAAGCGCGTGTATCCTGACGGCCTTATCACACGCTGCGATAATGTAAAGGATGTCGAACTGTACTTAAGCAGGCTCGATGAGATGCTTGAGCGGAAGAGGAAATTGTTTTGTGACTTCTCAGACGCCTGAATGTATGATAGTATATTATTTTGAAGAAATATGTTTAATGGCTTAGGAGAAATGATTATGCCACTTACTAAAAAACCCGTAAACGGAATGAAAGATATCCTCCCCCGCGAAATGAAGCTGCGGGATTACGTGACAGGACTCGTAAAGGAAACATACGGCGGTTTCGGCTTCCAGTCCATTGAGACGCCGTGCGTTGAACATATCGAGAACCTGTGCTCAAAGCAGGGCGGCGAGAATGAAAAGCTCATTTTTAAGATCATGAAGCGCGGCGAGAAGTTAGACCTCCTGCATGCAAAGGAAGAAAACGACATTGCGGATGCAGGACTGCGTTATGACCTTACCGTTCCGCTTTCAAGGTATTATGCAAATCATGCCAACGAACTGCCGTCACCCTTTAAGGCATTGCAGATAGGGAGCGTATGGCGCGCCGAGCGTCCTCAGAAGGGCCGTTTCCGTCAGTTTGTTCAGTGCGATATCGATATACTCGGCGATCCGAGTTACCTTGCCGAGATCGAGCTTATACTTGCAACTACGACTTTGCTCGGAAAGCTCGATTTTAAGGATTTTACGGTAAGGATAAATGACAGGCGCATACTTAAAGCTATGGCAATGTATGCAGGCTTTTTGGATCATGAGCTTGACGGGATATTCATCATCCTTGACAAGATGGACAAGATAGGCGAAGCAGGAGTCAGGGAGGAATTGGTTTCTGCAGGACTCCCCGAGGATGCGGTCGGTAAGTATCTTGATCTTTTCAGGAAAACAAGCCGTGATGTTGAGGGAATAAAGAGCCTTAAGGAAACACTCGGCGATCATCTGGAAGGCGATGCGGCAGACAGCCTTGAAACGATAATCGCAAGCGTTGAAGCGACTAAGGATGCAAGCTTTAACATAGAATTTGACCCAACACTCGTCCGGGGCATGTCTTATTATACGGGCACCATCTTCGAGATAAGCATGAACGAGTTCGGCTCAAGCGTCGCGGGCGGCGGAAGGTATGATGAGATGATCGGCCGTTTCACGGGACAGAAAACCTGTGCCTGCGGTTTTTCGATCGGTTTTGAAAGGATCATATCGATCCTCCTCGATAAGG
Source organism: Lachnospiraceae bacterium (assembly GCA_017550535.1). Classification (GTDB taxonomy): domain Bacteria; phylum Bacillota; class Clostridia; order Lachnospirales; family Lachnospiraceae; genus UBA2868. The sequence goes on along the minus strand of JAFZOS010000027.1, from coordinate 163,833 downwards.
ATTTCAGGGTGCCGGATACGAGCGAAAAACAGGTCTTCCTTATCGAAAAGGGCACGAGCCGCGACAGGTTATGCGAGATAATGAAGGATGCCGCCGAGCTTCGCAGGCGCGGCGTAAAGGTGCTGGTTGCCCAGATGAACAAGAACAAGAAGTTCCAGAAGGAGCAGCTGTTAAAGGAAGGCTACCAGCCGGAGAATATAAGGGATTATTATAATACTGAATTTAAAAGATAGAGGTGTTAAAAAATGGCAGAATCAATGATGGGCCTTAAGAGGACCCACAGATGTACGGAAGTAACCGAAGCAAATATCGGACAGACAGTCACAGTTATGGGCTGGGTGCAGCGCAGCAGGAACAAGGGCGGTATCATATTTACCGACCTTCGCGACCGCTCAGGCATACTGCAGATAATATTCGAGGATAAGGATATAGGTTCCGAAGGCTTCGATAAGGCATATAAGTTAAGGAGCGAATTTGTTATCGCTGTTGTAGGACGTGTCGAGAAACGTGCGGGCGAAGCGAACAAAGCGCTTAAGACAGGTACGATCGAAGTAAGGGCTACGGAACTTCGTGTACTTTCCGAAGCAGACACACCTCCGTTCCCCATTGAATCTGATTCAAAGACAAAAGAAGAACTTAGGCTTAAATACAGGTACCTTGACCTGCGTCGTCCGGATATTCAGAAGAACATAATCCTTCGAAGCAGGATAGTAAATATAATCAGGAATTATTTCCTTGGCGAGGGCTTCCTCGAGATAGAAACTCCGATCCTTCAGAAGAGTACACCGGAAGGTGCGAGGGATTACCTTGTTCCCAGCCGAATCCATCCCGGAAGCTTTTATGCGCTGCCTCAGTCGCCGCAGCTGTTTAAGCAGCTCCTTATGTGTTCGGGTTACGACAGGTATTTCCAGGTGGCCAAGTGCTTCCGTGATGAGGATTTGCGTGCGGACAGGCAGCCTGAATTTACACAGATCGACCTTGAAATGAGCTTCGTTGATGTTGATGATGTCATAGCTGTAAACGAAGGCGCCATTGCAAAGGTATTTAAGGAAGTGCTTGATATCGATGTATCGCTTCCGATACAAAGGATGACCTGGCAGGAAGCAATGGATCGCTTCGGTTCGGATAAGCCCGATATCCGTTTCGGCATGGAGCTTACAGATGTCTCCGATGTCGTAAAAGGCTGCGGTTTCGGTGTATTTACCGGAGCGCTTGATAACGGCGGCACGGTAAGGGGCTTGAATGTAAAGGGTCAGGCCGAGATGCCTCGTAAAAAGATAGACGCGTTGGTTGAATTTGCCAAGGGCTACGGCGCGAAGGGGCTCGCATATCTTTGCGTGCTTCCCGACGGGACATATAAATCAAGCTTTGCCAAATTCTTAAGCGAGGATGAGCTTAAGGCACTTGTAAATTCAATGGGCGGCGAGCCGGGTGACCTTCTCGTGTTCGCAGCCGATAAAACAAATATCGTATGGAACGTGCTCGGTGCATTGAGGCTGGAGATAGCAAAGAACTTAGAGATCATCCCCGAAGGTGAGTTTAAGTTCCTTTGGATAACCGAGTTCCCGCTGCTTGAGTGGAGCGAGGAGGAGAATCGCTACAAGGCGATGCACCATCCGTTCACAATGCCGATGGATGAGGACCTTGGGCTGATTGATTCTGCCCCCGGAAAGGTAAGGGCGAAGGCTTACGATATCGTGCTTAACGGAACAGAGCTCGGCGGAGGATCAGTAAGGATCCATCAGTCTGATATTCAGGAGAAGATGTTTGAAGTACTGGGCTTTGAGAAGGAGGATGCTTATGAGAGGTTCGGATTCCTTCTTAATGCCTTCAAATACGGTGTTCCGCCGCATGCGGGCCTTGCTTACGGCCTTGACCGTCTGGTTATGCTGATGGTCGGCGCCGATAGCATAAGGGAAGTTATGGCATTCCCGAAGGTTAAGGATGCGTCGGATCTTATGTGCGAAGCACCGAACGTGGTAGATGATAAGCAGCTTGAGGAGCTTGGTATCAGGCTGGATGTTAAGGAAACCGAGGTATCAACTGAACAGTAAGGGGTTAATGTATGAAGTATTGTAAAAAATGCGGAATGCTGCTTGAAGACAACATGGAGATCTGCATCGGCTGTGGGAATGATGTTACCGTAAAGGGAAGCACAACTAAATATCCCGAGGCGGTCGAGAAGCAGATCGAGCTTGAGAAGAAGGAGGCCGGCAAGAAGAACATGGGTGTACTTGCCGTCATCCTTGTATTTGTCGTCATGCTCCTCATGGTAGGCATATTTGTATCGCAGATGTTCATTAATATGACCGATGAACAGCGCGAGGCAAACAGGAGCAGCTTTGCGCAGCGTCTGATGGATTCGATGACGGGCGGCAATAACAGTGATTCTAAGAAAAAGAAGGAAGTCAAGGATGATGCGGGCGCATATTACAAGCAGATGACCGTTCAGGATGCTGCGGGCCATGATGTGTTCTATGCCGTATATCCCGAGGATCTAAGCAAGATCGATCATTCAATAGATTATCAGAGGGAGAGTCAAAGGTATCCTGCTGCGTTCACGTTCATAGCAACGAATGAAGATAACACAACGCAGCTTACATATACATCGCCGCAGCATTATCAGTATATCTCGATGACAACCGAGGGAGATATCACAACCGATGATGTTCAGTACGCGCTCCAGGGAGGCGCGAGCTTCTACAACTTTACTTCCGTTGAAAACTACCTTAAGGAGATAATAAGGCAGGCTTATCCGTCGGCGAAAAAGATCGAAGACATGGGAAGTGAGGATGTTCCCGCGCAGGTAAATGAGAGCTTTGAGAAGGTGGTAAAGACCTACGAGGATGCAGGTACGGAAGGGTTTTCGACGCTGTTCGGACTTCCCGCGACCACAGAGTTTAAGCATAACAACACATATAAATCGAACAAGTTCATGGATTACAGGATACTTACAAAGGAAGACCATGCCGTATCGTGCAGGTTCTATGTTCCCGTATTCTGTACGGTTTATGACTATTCGGATGATTCTGCCGGTATCTACGGGCAGGTGCTTGACTGCTACATACTTACGGTATCAAGCTTTGAGGCCGGATCGGATGAGCTTTATGACTGGTATGAGGACGCATTTGAGATGTTTGTATATAACTCAAAGTTATATGATGACTTCTTTAAGTTAAACGATGCTTATGCTAAGAGCGTGAGCGATTCGATCGCTGCCGGAAATGTTCCGACTTTCCTTACGGATGATAAGGCAGGCGAGATGTATTCGGGCGCCGGCGAGACAGGAAAGCTTAGCAAGGCAATTGAGGATTTCATGGGTTCTCATGCCGGTGAAGGCACTGAATTCAGTGCCGAAGGACATACGATACATACACCGAAGGATATCAAATTGGTTTACATAAATCCTGACAAGGATCTCATATATGTATCACCCGACGAAACTGATTATCCCGGCAGTGAGTTTATCGAGCTTGAGGCTAAGTAAGGATGAAGCTTAAGGAACATCTTAAAACAATAAATGCCCACCGTAAGCTTGTGAGGGAAGGCTGCTTTAAGGTTGGGCTTTACTGGCAGGGCCTGACCCATGATCTTTCAAAGTATTCGCCGTCCGAATTCATTGTTGGTGCAAAGTATTACCAGGGATTCCGAAGCCCAAACAATGCAGAGCGCGAGGATATCGGGTATTCGAGCGCATGGCTGCATCATAAGGGACGCAACAAACATCATTACGAGTACTGGTTTGATTACAGCTCCGAGATCGGCGGAGGCATAATACCTGCAAGGATGCCTGATAAGTACATCATCGAGATGTTCATGGACAGGATAGCCGCATCAAAGACTTACAATAAAGGCCATTACACCGATGATATGCCGCTTAAGTATTATAACAAGGGCATGCCGGAGGTGCTCATTGAGGAAAACACGCGCAGGCTGCTTGAGGAACTCTTAAGTATGCTCGCCGAGAAGGGCGAAGAAGCCTGCTTTGAATACATAAGGACGAAAGTCCTTTGGTACAGGCCGGGAACACAGCTGGCCCAGTACCTTGCTCACAGAAAGGAGTGAACTTTTTTTGGATACCGAAGGTGTCATACAACTGATAATACTGGTTGTACTGCTGATATTGTCGGCATTTTATTCGGGGGCCGAGACGGCTCTTACCACGGCAAGCGAGGTAAAGCTTACCACTCTTGCGGATGAGGGGAACAAAAAGGCAAAACGCGCGCTTTTGCTGCTCGATAAAAAGAGCAAGATGTTAAGTGCGATACTTATAATGAACAATATAGTAAACATCGCTGCGTCATCTTTGGTCACAGCGATGGCCCTGCGTCTTTGGAATGATGCGTATGTTGCGCTGGCTGCCGGCATACTGACTCTGCTCATCCTTATTTTCGGCGAGATAATGCCAAAGACCATAGCAACGATCCATAACGAAGGCCTGGCACTTGCATTTTCGGGGCCGATCATGTTCACGATGAAGCTGTTGACGCCTGTCATCTTTATAATCGACAAGCTGTCAAGGCTGTTCCTTAAGATACTGCGTATCGATCCCGATCAGGCCAAGTCGGTACTTACGGAAGGTGAGATCCGAAACATCCTGGATGCAAGTCATGAGGAAGGCGTTATCGAGACCGGCGAGCGTGAGATGATAGACAACGTGTTTGACTTCGGTGATTCGCTTGCAAAGGACGTCATGATACCGCGTATAGAGATGACCTGCGTCAATGTGGATGCCAATTACTGGGAATTAAAGGAGCAGTTCGAAGTCCACAAATATACAAGGATCCCGGTTTTTGAGGAATCCACCGACAATATCATCGGAATCGTCAACATGAAGGATGTCCTGTTTTACGAGGATATCAACAACTTTAATATAAGGAACATAATGCGTGAGGCGAACTTCACGGTTGAGTACAAGAAGACGTCCGAGCTTATGATGGAAATGAGGCAGAATCACATAAGCATGACTCTTGTCCTTGACGAATACGGCGATACGGTCGGGCTGGTGACTCTTGAGGATCTGCTTGAGGAGATCGTCGGCGAGATAAGGGATGAGTTCGACGAGGATGAGGAGAACCTTATACAGGAAGTCGGCGAACGCGAATACCTGGTAGACGGATCGCTTAAGATAGACGACTTAAACGACGCGCTTTCACTTGAATTAAGTTCCGAGAATTATGATTCCATAGGCGGGCTTATGATCGAAAAGCTTGAAAGGGTTCCCGAAGTGGGCGAATCGGTCGAGCTTGACGACGGGACCAGGCTGACAACCGTTCAGATGGATAAGAATCACATAGAGCAGATTCGTATGGAGCTGCCCGAAAAAGAGCCTGAAACCGAGGAGGAAAGCATGGAAGATGCGCCTGAGGGCGAAAATGTTCAAGAAGTTTAAAAAATTCTTTTATTTATGGCGAGAGTATGATATACTGCCCATAGCGTGTTTTTATACCGCCGCATCAATATATGGTGGCGGCATGAGTGACGGAGGTTAGTTATGAAGCACATTAAGACACTTAACACAAGGGATCTTAAGAAGTCTGTTAAGACAGGCGGATGCGGCGAATGCCAGACATCATGCCAGTCAGCATGCAAGACGAGCTGCACGGTAGGCAACCAGACCTGCGAAAAGGCTAAATGAGTTGTTGACTTGAATTTGTAATATCGTGCATAAGCAGCGAGCGGTGAAAGTTCGCTGCTTATGTGCGTTGTCAAGGTGATATTGATTGATACATGCATACAGGAGCAACGGTTACAACATAGTAATGGATGTAAACAGCGGTGCAGTCCATGTTGTTGACGATGTTGTTTACGATCTAATTGAATTACTTGACGGTGCCGGTGCCCAAAAGACCGCAGGCTATGATGAGTTAAGGGATATGCTCTTAAGCGGGCTTTCAGGTTATGATGAGGCGCTTATAAAGGAAGCCTGGGATGAAGTAAATGAGCTTATCACATCGGGTATGCTGTTTACCGATGATGAATATAAGGATCATGTCATCGACTTTACAAAGCGTAAAACCGTGGTTAAGGCCTTATGCCTTCATGTATCGCATGACTGTAACCTTGCCTGTAAGTACTGTTTTGCCGAAGAAGGGAAGTACCATCAGGGCAAACGCGAGCTCATGAGTTTTGAGGTTGGTAAACGCGCCCTTGACTTCCTTGTTGAAAACTCGGGAAACAGGCATAATCTCGAAGTTGATTTTTTCGGCGGCGAGCCGCTAATGAATTTCGATGTGGTAAAGCAGCTGGTTGAATACGGACGAAGCATCGAAGATAAGTATGATAAAAAGTTCCGTTTTACGCTGACGACGAACGGCGTTCTGCTTAATGACGAGATACTTGAGTTTGCCAATAAGGAAATGGGTAACCTTGTATTGAGCATTGACGGCCGTAAGGAAGTACACGATAGGATGCGTCCTTTCTGCGGCGGACAGGGAAGCTACGATGCGGTAGTCGGGAAGCTTAAGCATGCGGCTGACAGCAGAAACCAGACGGATTACTACGTAAGGGGAACATTTACAAGGAATAACCTTGATTTTTCCGAAGATGTAAAGCATCTCGCGGACCTTGGGTTTGAACAGATAAGCGTTGAGCCGGTCGTGGCAGGCCCCGAAGCCGATTATTCGATAAGGGAGGAAGATGTCCCTTATATCCTTGAGCAGTATGATATACTCGCCAAGGAACTTATTGAAAGGAAAAAAAGGGGAGAAGGAGTCAACTTCTTCCATTTCATGATAGATCTTGAGGGCGGCCCCTGTGTATATAAGCGGCTTTCAGGCTGCGGATCGGGGACCGAATACCTGGCGGTAACACCTACGGGTGATCTGTATCCCTGCCATCAGTTTGTCGGGATGGATGATTTTAAATTAGGGGATGTATTTACAGGCATAAACAACACTGAGCTTCAGGATAAGTTTAAACTGTGCAATGTGTATGCCAAGAAACAGTGCCGCGACTGTTTTGCGTTATTTTACTGCAGCGGCGGATGCGCCGCCAATTCATATAACTTCTCGGGCGATATAAACGGCGCTTATGAGATAGGATGCAAGCTTCAGAGGAAGCGTGTCGAAGCGGCGATAATGATGAAAGCCGCCGAGGCTGATATGGGTATATGATCCCTTACAAAAGGGTTTATATAATTGTTTATTAAGTTATTTATCAAGGAGAAAAGCAATGAAGAAACGTAACGCAGTCCTTACACTTTTGATCGTGATCGCATTAACGGTAGCCTTTGCGTTCATGGTTGTATACGGTGTGGGAAGGGACAAGGTAGGAGCAGCATCGGAAATCAAGCTCGGACTTGATCTTGCCGGAGGTGTCAGCATAACATATCAGGCTGTAGGTGAAGAAAAGCCGTCATCAGCGGATATGTCCGACACGATATATAAGCTTCAGAAGCGTGTTGAGGGCTACAGTACAGAGGCGCAGGTATATAAGGAGGGTGACGATCGTATAAACATCGAGATCCCCGGAGTTGAGGATGCCAATGCCGTTCTTGAGGAACTGGGTAAGCCCGGTGCACTGTATTTCATCGCCCAGTATGATGCGGACGGAAATGCCAATTATGATTCGACAACCGGAACACTTAACAAGACGATCGATGAATTAAAGGCTGACGGCTCGATCGTGCTTGAAGGTACCGATGTATCGGCTGCCGCTGCGAGGGCTTATCAGGATGAGCTTAAGGGCGTACAGAATATAGTAGAGCTTACGCTTACATCGGAGGGAACAAAGAAGTTTGCAGATGCCACAACAAAGGCTGTCACAAATCATGATTCTATCATGATCTATTATGACGGTGCGGCTGTGAGCATACCTACCGTACAGTCGGCAATAACAAACGGTCAGGCACAGATCACCGGTATGGAGGATGCGGAAAGGGCTGAGAACCTTGCATCCACAATAAGGATCGGTGGACTTAAGCTTGAACTTGAAGAATTACGAAGCAACGTTGTCGGCGCCCAGCTGGGTTCCGAAGCTATCGCAACAAGTATAAAAGCCGGTATCATAGGTTTTGCGATAGTGGTTGTATTCATGATAGTTGTATTCCTTATCCCGGGTTTATGTGCTTCACTTGCTTTGGCTTTATATATTGTAATAGTTATGGTGCTTCTTAACCTGTTCTCGGATGCGTTCGGACTTACGCTTACGCTTCCCGGTATCGCAGGTATCATCCTTTCGATAGGTATGGCGGTTGATGCAAACGTTATCACCTTCGCACGTATCCGTGAGGAGATAGCAGCCGGTAAGACAGTTAACACGGCGATAAAGTTAGGATACGAGAAGGCATTCTCTGCTATCCTCGACGGTAACCTGACAACACTTATCGCGGCTGTAGTGCTCGGTATACTCGGAACCGGTTCGATCAAAGGTTTTGCGATCACACTTGGAATCGGTATCGTTGTTTCAATGTTTACCGCGCTTGTTGTTACAAGGAGGCTGCTTGTTGCTTTCTTTGATCTTGGTGTAAAGGATGAGAAGTTCTATGGCAAGGCAAAGCAGACAAAGAATATCGATTTCCTCGGAAAGAAAAATATATTTATCGGCATTTCGGTTGCCGCTATAGTTGCAGGCTTTATAGCAATGGGAGTATTTGCAAGCCAGGGTAAGCATGCACTCAACTTATCGCTTGAGTTCCTGGGCGGTACTTCAACAAACGTTGCATTTAATGAAGATATGAGCGTTGCGGATATCGATGCAAAGGTAGTACCCGTTATCGAGGGCATCACCGGTGACGGTAATGTTCAGGTTCAGAAGGTTACCGGAAGCAACGAAGTTATATTTAAGACACGTACATTATCAGCTGAGGAGAGGACCGAATTCACCGACAAGATGGTTGAAAACTTCGGTGTTGAAGCTGAAAAGATAACTGCCGAGACGATAAGTTCGACGATAAGCTCAGAGATGAGCCGGAGCGCGGTCATCGCAGTTATAGTTGCTACGATCTGCATGCTGCTTTATATATGGATAAGGTTCTCTGATGTTAAGTTCGGTTTCGGTTCGGTTACCGCCCTTGTTCATGACGTTTTGGTAGTGCTTGCGTTCTATGCATTCTCCAGGGTATCCGTAGGTAATACGTTCATCGCATGTATGCTTACCATAGTAGGTTACTCTATAAATGCTACGATCGTTATCTACGACAGGATACGTGAGGTTATGCGTGAGGCACAGTATAACACGATGACTCTTGAGGAAAAGGTTAACCTTTGTGTAAACCAGACACTGACACGAAGCATCTTCACTTCACTGACCACCTTTATCATGGTTGCGGTACTGTATGTGCTCGGTGTTACCTCGATCAAGGAATTCGCTCTTCCGCTTATGGTTGGTATCGTCTGCGGTACTTATTCATCAATCTGTCTGGCAAGTGCACTGTGGTATATCTTTAAGACAAAGCTTGCAAAGGCTAAATAAATATTTAGGATTCATAAGGCCCCAATTGTCTCGTGCGGTTGGGGCCTGTTTTATATTATCATGAAAAACTGGATGGTTGCGGCCAAGAAGGCCGACTTTAACGCAATTGCGGAAAAATTCAATATCTCCCCGATGCTTGCACGTATAATAAGGAACAGGGATGTCATAGGCGATGAGGCAATCGATATGTTTCTTAACGGGACGGTTGAGGATATGCATGATCCCCATCTTTTAAAGGATATAGATAAGGCTGCGGGCATTGTATGCGATGCGATAAAGTCGGGTAAAAAGATATTTGTGATAGGGGATTACGATATCGACGGCGTATGTTCGTCATATATACTGTTAAAGGGTATAACGGGAATCGGAGGCGAGGTGACCGTACGGCTTCCTGACAGGATAGCAGACGGATACGGCATGAACAGTGGAATGGTTGATGAGGCACTCAATGCAGGCGCCGGAGTTATCCTTACCTGTGATAACGGTATCGCGGCCTTTGATGAGATAAAGTACGCAAAGGATAACGGACTTGAAGTTATAGTTACCGACCATCACGAGGTTCCGTTTGAAGAGGTTGATGGTGTAAGGAAATATAAAGTACCTCCGGCCGATGCCGTAGTCGATCCGAAGCAGGATGACTGTACGTATCCATTCGCTGAGATATGCGGAGGTATGGTGGCATATAAGCTTATGCAGTGCGTATTTGAGCTGGCGGAAAAGGGCAGCGATATGCTTGACGAGCTCCTTATGTTTGCGGGCTTTGCAACGGTCGGCGATGTGATGGAGCTTAAAGATGAGAACAGGATCGCAGTCAAATACACATTGGAGGCGCTTAGGACCACCGGTAATATCGGAATGAACTGCCTTATAGATGTTACCGGAATAGACAGGAACAGGCTGTCGCCGTATCATATAGGATTTATACTGGGGCCGTGCATAAATGCGACGGGAAGGCTTGATTCTGCAAACAGGGCACTTGATATGTTCATGGCTGCGTCACATGCAGCGGCACTTAAGACAGCGGAAGAGTTAAAGTCATTAAATGAAAGCCGTAAGGAAATGACCGAGCGCTTCAAAGAAAAGGCTGTCGATATGATAGATAATGATGATTCTTACGGAAGGGACAGGGTACTTGTCATATACCTTCCCGATTGTCATGAGAGCCTCGCGGGTATAATAGCCGGCAGGATAAGGGAGAAGTATTGCAAACCATCGATAGTATTAACTCGCACTGAGGACGGCGTAAAGGGATCCGGAAGGTCTATAGAGGCATATGACATGCATGCGGAACTGACAAAGGTTTCGGGACTGCTTAATAAATTTGGTGGTCATAAGATGGCGGCGGGGTTATCGCTTGATGAGGATAAGGTAGAAGAGTTAAGGAGTCGCCTTAACGAAAACTGCACGCTCACCGAGGAAGAGATAACCGAAAAGCTGACAGCGGATATAGCACTGCCGATCGAGTATGCAACAATGAACTTAGCGTCAGAACTTGACAGGCTCGGACCTTACGGCGTCGGAAACCCAAGGGCGCTGTTTGCGACAAAGGATTTAAAGGTTTCTGATATAAAGGTGCTCGGAAAAAGCAGGAACGTCGTTAAGATGAAGCTTCGTTCGGGGAACGGACGGGGTATGGCTGAAGCCATAATGTACGGTGAAGGTGATGAGATATCGGCTGATCTTAAGAGCAGTGATACTATAGCGATAATGTATGAACTTGGCATAAATGAGTACAACGGATCAAAGAGCGTTCAGCTTACGATCCGGGATTGGAGATAGCTATGGAACTTAAAGCGCTTGTTAAGGATATTGAGTACACGTTGGTTAAAGGTGAGATATCCCGTGATGTTTCGGAGGTTGTATATGATTCCCGAAAGATAAGTAAGGACTGTGTATTTGTATGCGTTAAGGGTGCTAACTTTGACGGCCACTCGGCTGCACTTGAAGCATCAAAAAAAGGCGCGGCTGCCGTTATCGTCGAGCAGGATGTTGAAACGGAAGGTGATACTGCGGTAATAAAGGTAGAAAGTACGCGATATGCGATGGCTTGTATCGCTTCTGCATGGTACGGTTATCCTTCTTCGAAGCTTAAGACGATAGGAGTGACCGGTACCAAGGGAAAAACCACAACTACCTATCTTATAAAGTCGATACTTGAAAATGCAGGATACAAGGTCGGACTTATAGGAACTATCGAAGTTATCATAGGTGATACACATATCCCGGCAAAGAATACGACTCCGGAATCGTATGTCATCCAGGAATACTTTAAACAGATGGTCGATGAGGGATGTGATGCCGTTGTCATGGAAGTTTCATCGCAGGGTCTTATGCTACATCGGACAGCGGCGATCGATTTTGACCTGGGGATATTTACGAACATCGAGCCGGATCATATAGGCCCTAACGAGCATACAAGTTTTGAACACTATCTTGAGTGCAAGAGCATGCTGTTCAGGCAATGCAAGACAGGGATATTAAACGGTGATGACAAGCATCTTTCGGATATACTTAAGGACCATACCTGCAAGGTTGAAACCTTCGGCTTAAGTGATGGTGTTGATATTAAGGCTGAGGATATAAAGCTTACGACAGGAAAGGGATACCTCGGTGTTTCGTTTAAGACAAAAGGACTTATTAAGGTGCAGGCCGAGGTGGATACGCCCGGTAAGTTCAGCGTTTACAATTCCCTTTGCGCTATAGCTGTGTGCAGGCATTTTAACATAAAAGAGGAAGACATTAAGAAAGCACTTAAGGCGGCAAAGGTAAAGGGTCGTATCGAGATGATCCATGTATCTGATGACTTTACGCTCATGATTGATTATGCGCATAATGCAATGGCTCTTGAAAGCCTGCTTACAACGCTTAAGGAATATAAGCCGAAGCGTCTGGTGTGCGTATTTGGCTGCGGAGGAAACCGCTCGAAGTTAAGGAGATATGAGATGGGTGAGGTATCGGGAAAACTCGCGGACCTTACAGTTATAACATCGGATAATCCGAGGTTCGAGGAACCGCTTGACATCATTAAGGATATCGAGACGGGAATAGGGAAGACAGATGGGAAGCATATATCGATCCCTGACCGCAAGGAAGCGATAAGGTATGTCATAAATAACGGCCAGCCCGGTGATGTCATCGTGCTTGCGGGCAAGGGTCACGAGGATTACCAGGAGATAAAGGGTGTTAAGTATCCCATGGATGAGAGAGTGCTGATAAAAGAAGTACTTGATGAAGCATAATAATTGTGCTATATTATTAAAGTTGCTGGGCGTATGCCTAAATTATCACGCCTACGGATAGACAGGCCGGTGCCTTGCTCGGGTGGTCTGTATCAGGAAGCGGGCGGAAGTCAAACCAAACGGAGGTATTAAAATGAGCGTAATTTCAATGAAACAGTTGCTTGAAGCAGGTGTTCATTTCGGACACCAGACCAGAAGGTGGAACCCTAAGATGGCTCCCTACATCTACACCGAGAGGAACGGTATCTACATCATCGATCTTCAGAAGTCTGTAGGAATGGTAGATGATGCTTACAATGCGGTAGCATCAATCGCCGAGCAGGGCGGAACCATTCTTTTCGTAGGAACCAAGAAGCAGGCACAGGATGCAGTTAAAACTGAAGCTGAGCGCTGCGGTATGTTCTATGTAAATGAAAGGTGGCTGGGCGGCATGCTCACCAACTTTAAGACGATCCAGAGCCGTATCAGGAGGCTTAAGGATATCGAGAGGATGTCTCAGGACGGAACATTTGATGTACTTCCCAAGAAGGAAGTTATCGAGCTTCGCAAGGAGTGGGATAAGCTTGAGAAGAACCTTGGCGGTATCAAGGAAATGAAGAAGATCCCCGATGCGATCTTCGTTGTTGATCCCAAGAAGGAAAGGATCTGCGTACAGGAGGCACATGCACTTGGTGTTACTCTTATAGGTATTGCCGATACAAACTGTGATCCCGAGGAACTTGATTACGTTATCCCGGGTAATGATGATGCTATAAGGGCAGTCAAGCTCATCGTTTCAAAGATGGCAGATGCTGTTATCGAGGGACATCAGGGCGAGGCAGCTGAGGACGGAGTTGAAGCCGAGATGGCTGAAGCGGCAGAATCAGCAGAACCCACAGATATCGAAGAAGTTGCAGCAGCAGAATAAGAGTATCGGTGTTATAGGAGGAAAATAAATGGCTAACATTACAGCATCAATGGTAAAAGAGTTAAGGGAAATGACCGGCGCAGGTATGATGGACTGCAAGAAGGCTCTTAATGAGACTGACGGTGATATGGATGCGGCGGTTGAGTTCTTAAGGAAGAGCGGAGCAGCCAAGGCTGAAAAGAAAGCAAGCAGGATAGCGGCTGAAGGTATCTGCCGTATAGCAAGTGAAGGTAATGCGGCTGTAGTTGCCGAGGTTAATTCGGAAACAGACTTCGTTGCAAAGAACGAAGTGTTCCAGAAGTTTGTTCAGAAGGTAGCTGATTCGGCACTCGCATCAGGTCTTAACGGCGGTAAGAACGGTGAGGATGTTGAAGCCCTTATGGATAAGGACGGACTTAGGGAACTCCTTGTTGAGAAGACGGCAAAGATAGGTGAGAAGCTTTCTGTACGCCGCTTCGAAAGGATTTCTGCCGACCTTGTTGCGACATATATTCACGGCGGCGGAAGGATCGGCGTTTTGGTAGCTGCTAACGGAGCAAGCGATGATGCGGCTAAGGAAGCGCTTACAAATATAGCAATGCAGGTTGCTGCCATGAGTCCCGAGTACCTTTCACGTAATGATATTTCGGCAGAACAGCTCGCAAAGGAAAAGGAGATCACGATTGACAGTGCATTAAATGATCCCGCTTCACTTCCCAAGCCCATACTTAATGAATTATTTGGTAAGGCAGTAGAAGGCAAGGTATTAAGCGATGCAGATCTTGCAGTTTACGAGGAAAAGAAGAACGATAAGTATCTGTTTAACTTCCTTTCGGAAGAAGCAAAGCAGAAGCTTGCAGGACTTGCTATGGAAGGCAAGGATAAATATGTTGGTGATAAGATATTCAGCGGTCTTGTAGAAGGAAGTATATCAAAGCACTTAAAGGAGATCTGCCTTATGGATCAGGTCTATGTAAGGGCTGAAGACGGAAAACAGACTGTTGCAAAGTATCTTGAGTCCGTTAACAAGGATCTTAAGTTAGCCAAGTTCATCCGCTTCGAGGTTGGCGAAGGAATGGAGAAGAAGAACGAGGACTTCGCAGCCGAGGTTGCAGCACAGATGGCAGGCAACTGATCTTAACAGCATATGATTTAATAGTTATCATTGTCCCCCGCGGAACACCCGCGGGGGATAATTTTATGCTATAATAAATTACATGATTGACATATATGACGCCCTGTGGGCCCCGCGGCTTATAGTAAACGAAGCTGTCGGTATGATCAAAAACAGCATAGATCACAAGGTACACCGTAAAGTCCATCTTCCCATGTCAAGGCATAAAGAGGAACATCTCTACCCAAGGCCGAGGCTTAGGAGGGATTCTTATATCTCACTTAACGGTGAATGGGATTTTGCGCCCTCATATCCGTATGACGGTGAAGCTAAGGATGATATGTTTTCGGATAAGATCAATGTTCCGTATCCGGTTGAGGCGGCGCTGTCGGGTGTGGATCCGTATGATGTATCAAAGGAGTTTGCATACAGGAAGGATGTTGAGATAACACGTGATTTTGTAAAAGGAAGAGTACTGCTTAATTTCGGAGCGGTGGATCAGGAGTGCAGGGTGTTTGTTAACGGCAGCTGTGTCGGTGAACATGAGGGCGGATATCTGCCGTTTTCATTTGATATAACAGATGATATCGTAATTGATGAAATAAACGAGATCATAGTAAAGGTCAGGGATGAACTTAATACCAAGTATCCCTATGGGAAGCAGACTCTCAAACCTGAGGGAATGTGGTATACCCCGGTCTCGGGAATTTGGCAGACGGTATGGCTTGAGTCAATCCCGCAGCGTCATGTTGACAATGTGCTGTGCCGGTATATCGAAGGAGACAGTGAGGGTAGTGTTGAGATTTCTGTTTCGGGTACGGCGGATAAATACAGGCTTACTATATACAAACCCGTTATTTATAGCGGACAATATCCGGAGGATGAAAGTGTAACGATGCCGGGGCGCGACGGATCGGAGGTAATGCAGGAAGCCGTATTGAATAACGGCAGTAATATTATCAAATTAAAAGATAACACCCCTGAATTATGGTCTCCGGAAAAGCCTTACATCTATCGTATCAGAGTAACGACCCTTGAGGATGAAGTTGAATCGTATTTTACATTAAGGACTGTAACCATAGAAGACATAAACGGAAGCAGGAAGATATGCCTTAACCACAAACCCATATTTCTGCATGGGGTGCTAGATCAGGGTTATTTCAGCGACGGACTGTATACGCCTGTAAGTGATAGGTATTATGAGGATGATATTAGGAGCATGAAGGAGCTTGGTTTTAATGTGCTTAGGAAGCATATAAAGGTTGAACCCGAGCGATTCTATTATGACTGTGACAGGCTTGGCATGATAGTTTTCCAGGATATGGTAAACAACGGTGAGTATTCATTTGCAAAGCATACCGCGATGCCGACTTTTGCAGGACAATGGAAAGATGACAGGGATATCCCGGTACCGGATGATGTTAAAGACTTCTTTATATCACACAGTGTTGATACAGTAAACCATTTAAAGGGATTTGGATGTATAATATACTACACGGTTTTCAATGAAGGCTGGGGTCAGTTTGAAAGTGTCAGGGTTACGGAGGTATTAAGGGAAACGGATCCCGAAAAGATATATGACAGCGCATCCGGATGGTTTAAACAGGATGATCCCGAGGTTGATTCTGATCATTTTTATTATCATAAGATAAAACCGCATCACTGGCGGAGACCTGTCATAATATCCGAATGCGGAGGATTTACGAGGCCTGTATTTGAACACAGTTATTGTCCCGATAAGGCATACGGATACGGTGACTGTGCTACCGAAGAGGCACTTACCGACAGGATATTTAAGATGTATGATAATGAAGTGATACCAAACATGCGGCATGGAATCTGCGGCTGTGTTTATACACAGCTGTCGGATGTTGAAACCGAATCAAACGGATTGTATACCTTTGACAGGGAAGTATGTAAGGTGAATAAAGCAAGGATGAAAGAACTTGCATTTAAGCTTAATAAAGCATATGAATATGTTACGGAGAAATAAAAGCAAAGGATCGGAGGAAGCTATGAAGAAAAGATCGGGTATCGTTATTGTTTGTCTTACAGTTGCAATGTGCTTAATGATCACAGGATGCGATAAGGAGAAAAAACCTGCGGCTACTCTTATGACGGAAGGAGATACCACTAAGCCCGGAGAGGGTGATTCTCAAAATGATGATACAGTAATGAAGCCCAAGACGGTTTCCGATGAGTTTGATACCTCAAGAGAGCAGGCAAAAGACAAAGAGAAATTGAATGAAGAAGCCGAGGCTGCTTATATGGAGTTTGTATCCGATGATCGTCTGGCTGTTTCGGATATAGAAAAACAGGGCTGGTTCAGGAAAGGCAACCGATACGGCTTTTCCGAGATAGTTAACACATATCTTTCAAATGAATTTACAACAGAGGATATGAAGGAATGCGGACTTAAGGATGCGAGTTATTCATATATCGACTGTGGAAACAACGGATCGCAGGAGATGGTACTGCAGCTTAAATATATGCTTCCTTACGGCGAATGGTTTCTTGACTATTTCCTGTGTTATGAGGACGGTGAAGTTCATATAATGTGGGATGATGAGTGGGGGTATCGTTCGGATCTTACGGTAAACAAATACGGTTACGTTACTAACGGAGGCAGCGGAGGTGCCAACAGGTACAGTTGGGATAATTACTTCTTTAATGGGGATAATGAAAGGGTTTTCCTGTATTCCTGTGATGAAGTGATGGGCCTTGCCACACCGATGGTAGAAAAATATTACTTAAAGGACGGATGGAAAAGGACCGATTATCCCGAAAATGAATATGCTACTTCGGGTGACGGATATACGATCTATCAGTACAGTCTCAAGGAAGTTAAATACGAAGCTGAGGATGATTCTGATGATATGTATGAAAAGTATTATAAGGATTACCTTTATTCGTTTACTGACTATAATGACAAACCGGTTATGCCGGCGCCCGCAATGATAGAGTTCTACAAAAAAGAAAATGTCAAGTGGTACGATTACGAAGAACTGAAGGAAAAAATACTTAAGCATCAGCATATGAAAGGCGCGGATGATGAGATAATAAATGCCGATCCGGTTGAATGGACGAGCCTTGCAGATATCATAAGGTATCCGCTCATGGAAGATGAAGTGGAAGAGGATGGTACGCCGGAAGTTACATACTATACTATCCTTGATGATCATCCAAAGCCGTATTTGAGTCCAAATGCGCCTTCATCAACACCTTATACTCCGGTTAAGCTTAAGAAGATAAGCTGTGTGGAGAATGAAATAACGGATGTTGATGAGTGGTTTGCAAAGGCCGGGACTACTAAACTCGGAACGGATTTTGATGACGGCACATACAGGTATGTACTTACCGGGGATGCGGGTTACGGAACACTTACCCAGATAAATGTGTACAATAAATCAGACAATACATGGCTGTATCATCTTGATTTTTCCGACTTCCTTTATGAAGACGGATATGAGGGCAACGATTTTGTCGCCAGGGGGATACATAACTGCTTCATGGTCGGTGATCTTTTCTACCTTAACCTTTATCACCGTACGTATGCAGAGACCTGTCCTGAGAATGCATACATGATCTGTGTAAATATCACCACCGGAGAAGTTATGTGGATATCCGATGCGCTCGTAGCCAATTCAAATTCATTTGTACGCTGGGGCGACAACATAATAACAGGATACGGGTTCACTGATGAGGACGACTATATTTATATACTGAACCGTTATAACGGAGCCGTTAATGAGAAGATAAAGGTTAAGAAGAGCCCCGACTATTTCCGGTTTGTGGATAACGACTTGTGGGTACGTACATATAGTTATGATTATGTTTTCGATATTCTGAATAATTAGTGCGTCGTCACGAAATTCTCACCGCAAACACGGCCCACTCCGGCAAACTAACCGCTAACTGCGACTACGCATCCGAAATGTTCACCCGACGATACGTTCTCATCTCGGATGCTTAGTCTTCGTAAGCGGTGGATTTTGCCTGCGTTCCATGCCTAACCGTTTGCTTGTGAGAATTCGTGCCTCCTTTACATATTGATATATTTAAACAAAAATGAAAAATAAAACAGTTTATAAATCTCAATATGATAAAATGCTGAAAACCCCTATCCCAAGGCTTATTATCAGTCTGGCGATCCCCACCGTCATAAGCATGATGGTCAGCAACCTGTATAACGTGGTGGATACCGCATTTGTAGGTAAACTTGGTACCAGTGCCAGCGGAGCGGTTGGTATCGTGTTCGGATTCATGTCGATATTGCAGGCACTGGGTTTTACATTCGGACAGGGCTCGGGAAGCATAATATCAAGGCGGCTCGGCGATAAGGATACATCACGGGCATCTGTGGTCGCGTCCACTGCTTTTGCCTGTTCGTTCTCGCTGGCGATCGTTGCGGCACTTATATGCTACGCATTTCTTGATCCGATCATTATGGGCCTTGGAAGCACTGTTACTATTGCGCCGTATGCCCGCATATACATAACTTTCATATTGGCAACGGCACCTTTTATGGTCAGCAGTTTCACTGTCAATAACATTTTAAGGTATGAGGGCAAGGCTTTCTATGGTATGATAGGACTGCTGAGCGGAGCACTGTTAAATATCCTCGGAGATATGCTGTTCATGTTCGTGCTTCATATGGGGATAGCGGGAGCGGGATTATCAACCGCGATCTCGCAGGTCATAAGCTTTGCAATACTGCTGATACCGTTCTTCAGGGGACAGACGCAGTGCAAGCTCTCTTTTAAGAATGTTGTATTTGATCTGCGCGTTATAGGCGATATAGTCGCAACCGGGCTTCCGAGCTTATTGAGGCAGGGGCTTGGCAGCATCACGACTATAATATTAAACACCGAAGCTGCCGTATACGGTGATGCCGGAGTTGCGGGGATGAGCATCGTTTCAAGGCTTTTCTTCTTTATATTCTCGGTATGCATAGGTGTGGGCCAGGGCTTCCAGCCCGTATGCGGTTTCTCATACGGTGCAAAACGATATGACAGGCTTAAGGAAGGTTTTAAGTTCAGCGTACTTTTAGGTGAAGGCCTTATGGTAGTGCTTGGCGCGATACTGTTTGTCAAAGCGCCGTTTTTCATAACCCTGCTGCGCGACGATCCTGAGGTAGTAAACGTTGCAAACAGGGCACTCAGGCTTCAATGTGTGGCGGTATTGTTTCTTCCTCTTTGCATGAATACGGAGATGCTCATGCAGTGCACCGGCCAGAAGGTGGTCGCTTCGATTTTATCGGCTTTAAGGAACGGGGTTATATTCATCCCGATATTACTCATACTTTCACGCTTAAGAGGGCTTGCGGGTATACAGGAAGCACAGCCCTTATCATATGTAATAGCGTTTGCCCCCGGAGTGATCTTTGCGGGCCGCTTTTTTAAAAAACTGGAAATATCGGATACGAAAGTACCCGGAAATATAAAGGAGACTTAAAATGGATAAGCTTACCGAGGCAAGGCATAAGATCGAAGATATCGATAAGGAAATGGCAAAACTGTTCATAAAACGTATGGAGTGCTCCGAAATGATAGCTGAATATAAGAGTGCAAACGGGATTCCCATCCTTGATACCGGAAGGGAAAATGAACTGATAAAAAGGAATGAGGAGTACATCGAAAATGAAAGACTAAAACCCTTTTATAATGATTTTATGAAGTCGGTTTTGAATATTTCAAAGCAGTATCAGCATAAACTCATGGAGGATATGCGCATATGAAGATAATGGTCATTAACGGTCCGAATTTAAATATGCTTGGCATCAGGGAGCCGGATATCTATGGCAGTACAACCTATGATGATCTTGTAAACATGATAAAGGATCATTGCAGTAAGAAGGGCATTGAAGTTAAGTGCGTGCAGAGCAATCATGAGGGAGACCTTGTCGATATGATACAGGGGTGCTATGGTCAGTTTGATGCTATAGTGATAAATCCCGGAGCGTATACACATACAAGCGTTGCCATACTTGATGCACTGAAAGCCGTGTCTGTTCCTGCGGTTGAGGTGCATATATCGGATCCCGATGAGCGAGAGAAATTCAGGAAGATAAGCTATATAAGACAGGCATGTATTAATACGATAAAGGGACACGGGCTTAAAGGATATCTTGAAGCTATCGATCATCTTATTGATAAATACGATCTGTAAGAATCAGACAGGAGACAACACATGGAATGGATAAATAAAAGCAGGATACTCATAGTGGGGCTCGGTCTTATGGGCGGAAGCTATGCAAGGGCGCTTAAGCGGATAGGCTATCATGTTGATGCGATAGATAAAAGCGAAGCATCGGTTAAGTATGCAGTTGAAAACGGGATAATTGACGGAGGCGCGACAACGCCGGATAAGGATCTTATCTCAAAGGCGGATACCATAATCTTCGCCCTGTATCC
Organism: Lachnospiraceae bacterium; assembly: GCA_017550535.1. Lineage (GTDB taxonomy): Bacteria > Bacillota > Clostridia > Lachnospirales > Lachnospiraceae > UBA2868. The sequence goes on along the minus strand of JAFZOS010000027.1, from coordinate 142,767 downwards.
TGCGATCATAGTTGACTGGATAAAGGAGAATCAGGCTTATTTCAAATCCGGCATTATGCTTACCGATGTTACCGGCATAAAGGGCAACATAGTATATAAGATTCAGGATGTCCTTCGGGATGACGTTGAGTTCATTGCGGCGCATCCGATGGCTGGACGCGAGGTATGCGGAGTCGAGAACTCCGACGAGCGGATATTCAGGGATGCCAACTTTATAGTAGTGCCAACCGTTAAAAATACCGATAAGGCGATCAAATGGTGTTCTAACCTGGGCGGCATATTAGGGTGCCGCAAGGTATCGGTGCTTACCCCCGAGGAACATGATAAGATGATAGCATATGTATCACAATTGACACATTGCATAGCCGTTTCCCTTATGACCTGTAATGACAATGAAAAGCTTGTGGATTACACGGGTGATTCTTTCAGGGATCTAACAAGGATAGCAAGGATAAATGAAAATATGTGGAGTGAGCTTTTCCTTATGAATAAGGATGCTCTGCTTTTACAGATGGATGCCTTCATTGATGAGTTAACTTCGCTGCGTGACAGCATAAGGAACGAGGACGTTGAAACTATAAAGGAAAAGATGAGGCTTTCAACAAAACGAAGGGAAAAATTTTTAAACCCATAAAAACATGAAGCATAAAACGTATCACCTACAGGAAACGAAAAATGACTGACGAACAATTCAACGAGGCGCTCAAAAGAATACGGAAAAAAGATAAAGATGCGCTTAAGGAGATATACGAGGAATACATTGGATTTATCTATCATGTGATCCTCGATATCGTTAAAAACAGGGAGACGGCGGAAGACATCACTTCCGAATTCTTTATAAAGCTATAGGAGAAGGATGTCGGATACAGTCCCGGAAAAGGACATAAGGGTTTCCTTGCGACAATGGCAAGGAACATGGCGATCGATCATCTTAGAAAGTATAAGAAGGAAGAACTGATGGCCGGCTTGAGCGGTGATGATGATCCGCCGGATGACCTTGAGCTTGCGGCGGATACAAAAGCCACACCCGAGGAAGAGGTTGTCGGTTCGCTCTCCGTCGAGCAGGCGCTTGAAAAGCTTAAGCCGATATACCGGCAGATAATCACCATGAAGGTGCTTGCGGATATGACATTCAAGGAAATAGCTTCCGTCCTTGATATGCCGATGGGAACGGTAACGTGGAATTACAGGGAGGCAATAAAACAGCTAAGGAGGTTCGGATATGACTAGGAATTTTGAAGAAGAATATCGTAAATATGCCGACAGTACTGTTCCGGATCTCTGGGGCAGGATAGAGGCCGCGATCGATGAAGCGGACAGGAATGCCGGGAATAATATAGATAAGGATGTTGTTAATAAAGTCAATAAAACAATAAGTATTACGGAACATAAAAAATGGCGCATTAAACCTGCTTATATAACTTTGATAGCAGCTGCGGCATGCCTGTTTCTTGCGATAGGAGTTGTCAATTTTATCGGAGGAGCAAAAAGTGAAACCGCTTCCATGATGTCGGAATCGGCTGCAGCCCCGGCAGCAGCCATGGAAGAAGCTTCTGATTCTTATGAAGAGACAAATGATATGGCAGATTATGCCATGGCGGAATCGGCGGATGATGCAGGAACTTATGAAGCGGAAGCCGAGGCTTATGCCGATGAAGCTCCGGCGATGGATTCGGCACCGGAATATGAGGAAGCCGCTGAGGCAGATGATTTTGCTTCGATGAAACAGGCTGAAAGAGATGAAGTTTCTGTTGAAGGAGCAACTAACACTTTAAATTCCAACTTAAATTTCGCCGCGGAAATAAGAACAGGAGGAACCGAAGCGGCAAAGAGCGATGGTGAAACAGGTGAATATAAGATAATATGTACCATTGATGATATTTCGAAACTTATTAATGATAATACTATGACGGTTTCGGTAAATGATCCGCTGGATTCGGGATTTAAAAAGGGTGATGAAATAACTGTCACTGTTCCCGATGGTATGTATAAGGAATTATCGGATGTTCTCCCTAAGCGCAGCAGTCATGAATATGAGTTGACGATAGTGCCCGGAAGTGAGGATACATACGAATTATCGGGTATCGAAATAAAAAAATAAAAAATTTTTAAAAATTTTCCATAAAAACCGAAACCTCCATGCGTATCTATATCAGAAGCGCTTACAAAAGCAACTTAAAACGATATAGATAAACATGGAGGATTTTATTATGAAGAAGACAAACATTACAAGGATCAATGCAGTAGCAATGGCTATCACGATGGCAGTACTCGGACTTACGGGATGCGGCAGGACAGCGGCAACGGCACCCATGTCGGATGCAAAATACGAGGAGCCCATGGCAGCGGCAGAGACGTGCGCACCGGATGAGAACTATGTTGATTATGAAGAAGGATATTATGATGAAGAGCCTGCGGCCACATGCGATGAATATGCCGAGTATGACATATACGAAGGAGAGACGGCAGCGACAAAAGAATATCCGCAGCTTGACGGCAGTTGCAATATGTATGCAAAGGCAAATGATACGGTAAGGGGTACCGGAAGGGAAGAGAGCTACCTTGAGGGGATATATGACAGTTACAATGATTACGATGATCACGAAAAATACAACACCGAGGAATATTCGGATCTTGAGGAGCAGGGTTACAAGTCGGTAAAAAGGAATCCGTTGTCAACTTTTGCCGCTGATGTAGATACCGCATCCTACTCGAACTTAAGGCGTATGTTAAGCGAAGGATACAGCTTAAGGAACCTTCCGGAAGGATCAGTAAGGATCGAGGAAATGCTCAACTACTTCAATTATGACTATAAGGGACCCAAAGGAAAGGAGCCTTTCGGTGTTAATACAGAGATATCAACCTGTCCGTGGAACGATGAAGCACTGCTTATGAGTATCGGGCTTAAGACTGAGGATATTGATTTCGAAAATACCCCTGATTCAAATCTTGTATTCCTGATAGATGTATCCGGATCCATGGCTTCTCAGGACAAGCTGCCGCTTTTACAGGAAGCATTCTGCATGCTGGTTGATGAGCTGTCGGAGAAGGACAGGGTAAGCATCGTTACCTATGCAAACGGAGTTGATACAGTACTTGCCGGTGAGAAGGGAAGTAACGGGCGGACGATAAAGCGTGCCATAAACCATCTTTTTGCAGGCGGCGGAACAAACGGAAGCGACGGAATACAGACCGCATACAGGCTTGCCGAGAAGAACTTCATAAAGGGCGGAAATAACAGGATAATCCTTGCAACTGACGGTGATCTTAACATAGGTCTTACTTCGGTAGACGAACTCGAGGATCTTATAAGCAGGAAGAAGGAGTCGGGCGTATATCTTTCGGTTCTCGGATTCGGTACAGGCAATATCAAGGATAACAGGATGGAAACACTTGCCGATAAAGGCAACGGAAACTACGCATACATCGATTCCGTAAAGGAAGCAGAAAAGGTAATGGTCAAAGAATTGAGCGCCAATATGCTGACCGTATGTAAGGATGTGAAGTTCCAGGTTGAATTCAATCCCGAGTTCGTAAAGGGATACCGCCTTGTGGGATATGCCAACAGGGTTATGAAAGACAGGGATTTTAACAACGATAAGAAGGACGGCGGCGAGATCGGAGCAGGACATGAAGTGACAGCACTTTACGAGATCATCCCCAATGATGAAGGCATGGTACTGACTTTGGGATGCATGGGAACAGGCGATCTTAAGTACTCGGATCAGTTTAAGCGTACATCAAGGTATGATCACAACTATAACGACGAGCTGCTGACTCTTTCCATAAGGTACAAGAAGCCTTCGGAAGATAAGAGCAACCTCCTTTCATATCCTGTAACCTTTGATTCATATACTTACTCGCCTTCGGATGACTTCATCTTCCAGAGCGCGGTTGCAGAGTTCGGCCTTGTAGCTTCAGACAGCCTCTTTGCAGGAGATGCGGATCTTGATAACGTGATAGACAGGCTGGAAGGGATAAGACTCAATGATGAGTACAAGCAGGAGTTCTACGAGATGATACGTGAGCTTTGATCAAAAAATACCGTATTGACAAGCTGTTATTACGATGATAAAGTATTATAAACCGTTGAGGAAGGGTAAGTAGGCTTCTCCTCTTTCCATACAGAGAGCTGCAGGCGGTGAGATTGCAGCAGGAAATGTGATGACCGAATGGACTTCTAAGGGCGAGCGGAAAGGGATTTATTCCTTAGTATGTGAGACGGACCGATCCACCGTTAAAGGGATCAGCGTATGATAGTACGTACTGAGTGGATGCGAAAGCATCAAGCGGGGTGGCACCGCAGGAAATGATTATCCTGTCCCTGCAATTAATCTGATTGATTAATTGCAGGGATTTTCTTTATGCGGAGGTAATTTATGATTCTTGATAAAATCGTTGAAGATAAAAAGGTCCGTCTTGTCGAACATAAAGCCCGTCTGTCATTTGAGGATGTAAGGCGGATGGCGGAAAAGGAACTAAAGGAGGGTTCAAGGCCTGCAGATCTTTTTTATGATAACCTCGGAAAAGACGGCATTTCGATAATCGGCGAATTTAAGAAGGCCTCTCCGAGCCTTGGCGATATAACCGAGAAGATAGATCTTATCGAAAGGATCGATGAGTATAATGCTTCAGTGGATGCTATTTCATGCCTTACCGAGGAGGATCATTTCAAGGGTAATACCGACTATCTTAAGACGATACGCAAAAAGTCGCAGCTTCCGATACTCAGGAAGGATTTTATGATAGATGAGTATCAGTTCTATGAAGCAAAAGCGATACAGGCAGATGCGGTACTGCTCATAGTTGCTATATTGGATGATCAAATGCTTAAAGGTTTTTATGATCTTGCAAGGGAACTTAAGCTTGATGTGCTTGTCGAGACGCACGATGAATATGAGATAGAGAGGGCGTTAAGGATCGATCCGCGCATCATCGGAGTAAATAACAGGAACCTTAAGGATTTCTCGATAGATATTAAGGCAACGGGACGTTTAAGAAAGTATATACCGGATGATAAGGTTTTTGTATCGGAAAGCGGTATCATGGGTGATGACGATGTTAAATATCTTCGTGAAACGGGCGTTGATGCATTCCTTATCGGGAGAGCATTTATGGAAAGCGAAAATCCAAGGGAACTTGCTGCAAGGTGGAAGTCATTATGAGTAATGTACCAAAAATAAAGATATGCGGCCTGACAAAGCCTGAAGAAGCAGAGTATCTGAATGAGTGTGGTGTTGATTATGCGGGTTTTGTATTCTATGAAAAGAGTAGGCGGAATGTGACTCTTAATAAGGCGGATAAGATAATGGGCAGGCTTGACGAACGGATCAAAAAGGTGGCGGTTACGGTCTCGCCGGATGAAGGACTGGTTGAGCGGATCGCAGATGCGGGATTTGATCTTATACAGATCCACGGGGAACTTAATATGGATGTACTTGGAAAAATAAAAATACCTGTTTGGCGTGCAGTGAACATAGCGGACTTATGCGAAGCCGAAAAACTTCTCGATCCGGTTTTTACTGAAGATGAAGCGGCGTGTAATAAGATCACGGGTATATTGATGGATGCACCTGATTTCGGTAGCGGAAAGACCTTTAACTGGCATAAGAGCAGGAGGCTCCTTAAAGCAGGAGACAGGTCATCCCCCTTTACAGGAAGGGATCTGATCCTTGCGGGGGGCCTTAACGGAAGCAATGTAAGGGAAGGCATTAAGCTGTTTGAACCGGATGTCGTGGATGTAAGCTCATCGGTTGAAGGAGAAAGCGGCAAATCGCGGGAAAAGATATTTGAATTTGTAAATGCGGTAAGATCATAAGCACTGAACAAGGAGAAACGAAATGAATAAGAAAGCATATTACGGTGAATACGGCGGACAGTTTGTAGCCGAGTCGTTAATGAATTCTCTTAATGAGATAGATGAGGCCTTTGAAGCTGCCATAAAGGATCCGGAATTCATAAAGGAATATCATTATTATCTTCGCCAGTATGTTGGCAGAGAAACGCCGCTGTATCTTGCAGGAAGGCTTAGTGAAAAGTACGGGACGAAGATTTATCTTAAGCGTGAGGATTTAAATCATACCGGTGCTCACAAGATAAACAACGTTCTCGGGCAGATACTTCTTGCAAGGCGTATGGGCAAAACAAAGGTTATCGCGGAGACGGGGGCAGGCCAGCACGGTGTTGCCACCGCTACGGGAGCGGCACTGTTTAACATGGAATGTACGGTTTATATGGGCAAGGAAGACGTAGAACGCCAGGCTTTAAATGTAATGAGGATGGAGATGCTTGGGGCAAAGGTTGTATCGGTAGAGTCAGGCAGCAATACTCTTAAGGATGCGACCAATGAGGCTATAAGAACATGGGCTAAGACCGCAGAGGATACCTTCTATATAATTGGCTCTGCGATAGGCCCCTATCCTTATCCGAAAATGGTAAAGGAATTTCAGGCATGCATCAGCCGCGAGGCAAAAAAACAGCATTTGGAGGCGGAAGGACGGCTTCCCGATGTTGTTATGGCCTGTGTCGGCGGCGGTTCAAATTCGATAGGAATGTTTGCCGATTTTATCGATGATAAGGAAGTTGAGCTTATAGGTGTAGAGGCTGCCGGAAAGGGAATAGATACCGATGAACATGCGGCATCCATGGCCAAGGGAAGGCCTGGAGTGCTTCACGGTACAAGGTCATATCTTTTGCAGGACGATGACGGTAACATCCAGCTTGCGCATTCGATCTCTGCAGGCCTTGATTATCCCGGAGTAGGACCGGAGCACGCATATCTTCATGATTCGGGAAGGGCAAAGTATGTTCCCATAACAGATGAAGAAGCTATGGATGCGCTTATGGAGCTTACCCAGATGGAGGGTATCATACCCGCAATAGAGAGTGCACATGCAATGGCATATGCATTCAAAAAGGCAAAGGAAATGACGAAGGATCAATCGATGATCGTATGCCTGTCCGGGCGCGGTGATAAGGATGTCAATACGATCGCCGCGTATTTAAGGGGCGAGGGGTATCTTAATTAGGAGGTTTTTATGAATCGTATAGAAAAACGGATGAATGAATTAAAATCAAATAATGAGAAGGCATTTGTAACGTATTATACGGCGGGGCTTCCGGATATGGAAACCACCCGCAAGATCATAGATGCACAGCAGGGAGTCACCGATGTGATCGAGTTGGGCATACCTTTTTCAGATCCTACGGCAGACGGTCCGGTTATACAGCAGGCAAGTTACGAAGCGATACAGGGAGGGGCATCGCTTAAAAAGACGTTCATTCTTATGGATGATATAAGAAAGAGCGGAAATGAACAGCCGATCGTATTTATGATGTACTATAATACGATAGTAAATTACGGACTCGATGCTTTCGTGGGAAAATGCCGCGAAACTGGAGTTGACGGGCTCATAGTTCCGGACCTTCCCATAGAGGAGCAGGAAGCCATAAGGGAGGCACTTAAGGGTGATGATTCTACTATACTCATAGAACTCGTATCACCGGTTTCAAAAAAAAGGATCCCCGAAATACTTAAGGGCGCGCGCGGCTTTGTTTATTGTGTATCTTCGATGGGCGTCACCGGACAGGCTGCAGACTTTCATAAAGAGGTTGTAAGCTATCTGAGTGAAGTCAAGTCACAGTCGCCGGTGCCGGTCATGATGGGCTTCGGCATAAGGGAAGCGGCCGATGTTAAACCGATGAAGGACATAATTGACGGTGCGATCGTCGGGTCACATTTTATAAACATCATGAGGGAGAACAATTTTGATCCCAATGCAGCAAAAGAGTATGTAACAAAGTTTAAAAAGGAACTTAACGGAGTTTAAAGGAGGGTAACAAAATGATAAAAGAAGCGATCGAGAAAATAGTATTGAAGGAAGACCTTACTTACGATGAAGCATATGACGTTATGAACGAGATCATGGACGGCGCAACAACGCCTACGCAGAACGCGGCATTTCTTGCAGCTTTGTCAACAAAGAGTGCAAAGGCCGAGACTATAGATGAGATAAAGGGCTGTGCCGCTGCGATGAGGGAGCATGCTCTTAAGGTTGACAGTAAAGGTCTTGATACTCTTGAAATAGTCGGAACGGGCGGTGACAGGGCAGGAAGTTTCAACATCTCCACGACTTCTGCATTTGTTGCGGCTGCGGCAGGTATAAAGGTTGCTAAGCACGGCAACAGGGCAGCTTCTTCAAAGTCGGGAACCGCAGACTGCCTTGAAGCTCTGGGAGCGAATATCGATCTCGAACCTGAAAAATGCATAAAGCTTCTTGAGGATACGGGATTCTGCTTCTTCTTTGCACAAAAATATCATACTTCCATGAAGTATGTGGGAGCGATAAGAAGGGAGCTCGGTTTCAGGACAGTGTTTAATATCCTTGGTCCCCTTACCAATCCCATTCACCCAACAAGGCAGCTGCTTGGTGTATATGATGAATATCTTGTTGAGCCCCTGGCGCGTGTTTTATACGGACTGGGAGTAAAACGCGGAATGGTCGTTTATGGTAAGGAAAAACTTGATGAGATAACCGCAGTCGGTCCAACGGCAGTGTGTGAATTTGACAGCGGCGAGTACAAAAGATATGATATATCTCCCGAGGATTTTGGATTTAACAGATGTCGTAAGGAGGATCTTCAGGGAGGATCACCCGAAGAAAACGCACAGATAACAAAAGACATTTTAAGCGGTAAGGACAAAGGCCCTAAGAGGGATACGGTGCTTATGAATGCGGGGGCTGCGATATACATCGCAGGAAAGGCAGCTTCTGTCGCCGAGGGTATTGAAAAAGCAAAGGAGCTTATCGATTCCGGCAAGGCTTATGAGGCGATGGAGAGGTTTATAAAAGAGTCAAAATAAGAAAGGCAGGACAGGATCATGAAGGAACTGAAAAACCTGATGGGCTGGAGGCCTGGTATCAAGGTCGTCGATGCCACACTCAGGGACGGTGGACTGGTTAACAACTTCTTTTTCACGGACGAGTTTGTAAAGCAGCTTTATATTACAAATATAAAGGCCGGAGTGGACTATATGGAGATGGGCTACAAGGCAAGCAAGGAGCTGTTTGATGCCCAGAAATTCGGCAAATGGAAATTCTGCGATGACGAAGATATAAGGGCGGTTGTCGGTGATAACGAGACCGAGCTTAAGATTGCTGTCATGGCTGATGTAGGGCGCTGCGATTATAAGAATGACATCCATAAAAAGAGCGAGAGCCCGGTGGATATGGTAAGGGTGGCAACTTATATAAATACCATCCCGCAGGCCGTGGATATGATCGAAGACGCATCTTCGAAAGGTTACGAGACAACTGTCAATATAATGGCTATATCACAGGCGCAGGAGACCGACGTACAGGTGGCGCTTGACATGCTCGGACAGACACCCGTCCAGTGCTTCTACATAGTCGACAGTTACGGTTCGATATATCCGGAGCAGATGACGAGGATCGCCGACCTGTACTTAAATGCAGCCGAAAAATACGGCAAAAAGGTCGGTATTCATGCGCATAACAATCAGCAGCTTGCGTTTGCCAACACGATCGAGGCTGTTGGATGCGGTGCCGACTATCTGGATGCAACATATTCCGGAATGGGAAGGGGAGCAGGAAACTGTTATATAGAATCACTCATAGGTTTCCTTCACAATCCCAAATATAACCTTTATCCTGTGATCAAGTTTGTTGAGAATTATATTAATCCGATGCGTGAGCAGGGAGTTACATGGGGGTATGATATGCAATACCTTTTTACCGGACTCCTCAACAGACATCCCAAGGTAGCTATTGATTATACGAAGAACGGCAGGAAGGATCTAACAGAGCTTTATAATGAGGTCATCCTTCTTGATTGATTCTCGTATCACAAAAGATACACAATCCGGGATGTGGAACGGAGGCATAAATGTATATACCATCTGTTGAGGAAGCAGCAAAATTAGCAAATGATTATGATCAGATACCCGTAAAACGGGAAATACTGGCAGATATAAGGACACCTATACAGGTTCTTAAGATACTTAAGAAGCACAGCGGACACGTATATATGCTCGAGAGTGTTAAGAATCAGGATCACTGGGGAAGATATACCTTTTTAGGATTCAACCCGATCGAGTGCATAACCTGCGTGAACGGCGATCTTAAAGTAATGGATGATGAAGGCAATGTTGTATTTGAGCAGCATACAGCTCATCCGGCATTGTATTTAAAAGAGAAGCTTGCAGGTTTGAAAAGCCCGCGCCTTCCTGATTTTCCAAGCTTTACGGGAGGCCTTGTAGGCTATTTTGCATATGATTACATTAAGTACAGTGAACCGGGACTTGTACTTGACGCTGACGACAGCGAGCATTTCAAGGATATGGATCTTATGCTGTTTGACAAGGTCATTGCATTTGATAACGTCAAACAGAAGATAGTGATAATAGCAAATGTAAAGACAGATAACCTTGAAGAAAACTACAACGATGCCGTAAAGGCCATTGACAATATCGCTGACCTTATAGAGCACGGTGAGGAGGCTTTTGTTGAAAACGGAAGGCTGGTATCTGATTACAGGCCTTTGTTTGATGAAGGCGCTTACTGTGAAATGGTTGAGAAGGGAAAGAAATATATTTATGAGGGCGATATATTTCAGGTGGTTCTGTCAAACAGGCTTGATGCGGATTTTGAAGGCAGCCTGTTTAATACATACAGAGTATTGCGCACCCTTAATCCATCTCCATATATGTTCTATTTTTCCGGTGATGACATGGAAGCCTGCGGGGCTTCGCCCGAAACGCTTGTAAAGCTTGAAGACGGCGTGCTGCACACATTTCCTCTTGCCGGTACCAGAAGGCGTGGGAAGGATGAAGAGGAAGATAAGGCGCTTGAGGAAGAACTGCTTGCCGATGAAAAGGAATGCGCCGAGCATAACATGCTCGTCGATCTCGGCCGTAATGATATCGGAAAGATAAGCGAGTTTAACAGTGTTGAAGTTGAGAAGTATATGTCGATCGAGCGATTCTCACATGTTATGCATATAGGTTCAACGGTAAGGGGACAGATTAAGGAAGGAAAGGATGCGCTTGATGCCATAGATGCCATACTTCCTGCAGGCACGCTTTCGGGAGCACCTAAGCTTCGGGCATGTGAGATCATAAATGAGCTTGAAGACAGCAAGAGAGGTATGTACGGCGGCGCAATAGGATACATTGACTTTACGGGGAATCTTGATACGTGTATCGCGATACGTCTTGTCTTTAAGAAAAACGGTAAGGTATTTGTAAGGTCAGGTGCCGGCATCGTTGCCGATTCGGTCCCAAAGAAGGAATATGAGGAATGCCTTAACAAAGCCAAGGCAGTTATCACGGCCATTGAAATGGCAGAGAGGATCAGGGACTGACATGATATTACTGATAGATAATTACGACAGCTTTTCATATAACCTGTATCAGCTTATAGGATCGATAAACAGGGACATAAAAGTCATAAGGAATGATGATATGACAGTTTCTGAAATTGAAGAGCTCGATCCGTCTCATATAGTGATCTCGCCGGGGCCCGGCAAACCGAAAGATGCGGGTATCTGCGAGGACGCGATAAGGTATTTTGCGGATAAAAAGCCGATACTGGGCGTTTGTCTTGGGCATCAGGCGATCTGTGAGGCATTCGGCGGCGTGGTGGATCATGCAAAGAGGATGATGCACGGAAAGTCATCGGTTGTAAGGATAAATAATGACTCCGGGATATTCAGGGGTATGGATGAAGAAGTGAAGGTTGCCAGATATCATTCGCTATCGGCCGTGGAGAGGTATCTTCCCGCATGTCTTAAGATAACCGGCCGAAGCGATGACGATGAGATAATGGCTGTAGAGCATCGTGAATATCCTGTATACGGGCTTCAGTTCCATCCTGAATCCATCCTTACTTCGGACGGAAGCATCATGCTTAAAAACTTCCTCAGTATTTAATCGGGTTTTGACACTGATATGTGGCGGTGATATAATTTTTATAACTATGCACATGTTAGTGAGGATTGGATATGGAGATTAAAAACATTTCTGAGGAGCTTAAGGCAAATTCCTATCCCGGAAGGGGAATAATCATAGGAAAAACACCGGATGGAAAATCAGCGGTCACTGCATATTTTATAATGGGTCGCAGCACAAATTCCCGTAACAGGATATTTGTTGAGGATGGAGAGGGGATAAGGACACAGGCTTTTGATCCTGCGCTGCTTACAGACCCATCACTTATCATTTATTCGCCGGTTAGGGTACTTGGTAATAAGACTATAGTTACAAACGGCGATCAGACGGATACCATATATGACGGCATGGACAGGCAGCTTACTTTTGAGCAGTCGTTACGATGCCGTGAATTTGAACCTGACGGTCCGAATTATACACCTCGCATTTCGGGCATCATGCACATCGAAAACGGTACATACAATTACGCAATGTCTATTCTTAAGAGCAATAACGGTAATCCCGATGCAGTAAACAGATATACATTTGCCTATGAGAAGCCCGTAAACGGTGAAGGGCATTTCATACACACATACTTAGGTGACGGAGATCCGCTTCCGAGCTTTGAGGGAGAACCGAAGCTTGTGGGCATTGAAGGCGGTATAGATGAATTTACGGATATGGTCTGGTCATCACTTAACGAGGATAACAAGGTTTCCCTGTTTGTAAGGTTTATTGATATTGAAACAGGGAAGACCGAGAGCAGGATAGTAAATAAGAATAAATGAGGAAATAAAATGAAAGAGTTGGAACTTAAATACGGGTGTAACCCCAATCAGAAACCTGCAAGGATATATGTTAACGACGGAAGGGATCTTCCGATCGAAGTACTTAACGGAAAACCGGGATATATAAATTTCCTTGATGCGTTCAACGGATGGCAGCTTGTAAAGGAACTTAAGGAGGCAACGGGATATCCCGCGGCAACTTCATTTAAGCATGTATCTCCCGCAGGGGCAGCGATCGGAAAGCCTCTTAATGATACGATGAGGAAGATCTATTTTGTTGATGATCTTGATGAGCTTTCTCCGATAGCATGTGCATATGCAAGGGCAAGGGGAGCAGACAGGATGTCTTCATACGGTGACTTTATAGCCCTGTCGGATGTATGTGATGTATCTGCTGCCAGGATAATTAAAAAGGAATTCTCGGACGGGATCATCGCGCCCGGATATGAGCCCGAAGCACTTGAACTGTTGAAGGAAAAGAAAAAGGGTGCTTATACGATAATAAAGATCGATCCTTCGTATAAGCCTGAGCCTGTCGAGCATAAGGATGTTTTCGGCATAACCTTTGAACAGGGAAGAAATGAAGTGAAGATTGATGATTCTCTGCTTACAAATGTAGTAACGAAGAATAAGGACATACCTGAGTCAGCAAAACATGATATGATCATATCGCTGATAACGCTTAAATATACACAGTCAAATTCAGTATGCTTTGTAAAAGACGGACAGGCGATCGGTATCGGTGCGGGCCAGCAGTCAAGGGTGCACTGTGTAAGGCTTGCCGGACAGAAGGCGGACAATTGGCTCCTTCGCCAGTGTCCGAGGGTAATGGAACTTGATTTTGTCGACGGGATAAAAAGGGCAGACCGTGATAATGCTATCGATAATTTCATCGGCGAAGCATACATGGATGTCTTAAGGGACGGCGCATGGCAGAAGATCTTTAAGGTTAAGCCCGATCGTCTCACCGATGAAGAAAAAAGGCAGTGGCTTGACAGGATGGATGATGTTGTCCTTGGTTCGGATGCATTCTTCCCGTTTTCGGACAGCATCGAACGCGGCTATTTAAGCGGTGTTAAGTATGTGGTTCAGCCCGGCGGTTCAATAAGGGACCAGGATGTTATCGATTGCTGCGACAGGTACGGCATTGCAATGGTTTGCAACGGAGTCAGGCTGTTCCATCATTAAAACGACATGGAGCTTTGATATATGGCTATCAGTCAGATCATAATCGAATCGATATTGTTTGCGATCTTATTGGTCACGATATCGGTCACATATAAGGATAAGAATAAAAGCAGGGATGATGAAGGATCCGTCAGGTTTTTAATGCTCGTAAATGCTTATGTGGTAGGGCTTATATGCTACATTATCATTTATCTGATGGATTTAAATTTCGGAGTATTGAAATATGCCCTGTATGTTATAGTGTGGTATTCTTATGTGTCTGTTCTTGCATGTATGATCACCCTTGCAATAAACATATTTGATTATAAAGGATTGTGGATCAAAAAGGTCACAGGTCTTTTGTGTTATTATTCGCTTTTTACGGTGCTAATCGAGCTTTTCTTTAATAAGTTTAAGTTTGATGACAATGCAACCGGTCTTGAATTCCAGCCTTATGCCATACCCAAGTTTTTGTATTATGCACTTCCGATGATAGTTTACTATATATGCATCATATACGTAATGCTCGATTACCGTAAGAATCATACAAAGGTTCGTCAGCAGCATCTGTTTAAACTTGGCATAGTGGCGGTTGTACCATCTTTCATAGGTCTTATTGCGGAAACTGTCTGTCATGTGTTTTTAGATATAAGGTATCCTGTTTTCTTCATGGCTATGGTAGTGTCCGTTAAGCTTATGAGTGATATGCACTTAAAGAGCAGGAGCTTCAGGCTTTACAGGGATGATTTTAAGGAATTCCTGCGTGAAGACAATACGGATGCTGTTTTTATCTGTGATGATGAATTGACTGTTCTGTATGAGAATAAATCAGCATCAATAAATTCGATAATGTACAGGGATTCATTTGCCGGTAAAAAGCTTACGGATATATTTGTGATAGATCCCGATGTCAGGCGGGCGCTATTCTCAAAAGATGCCAGGGAAGGTCTCATGGTACCTGCCATTTATTCGGTTACAGACCGAAAGCTGGTGCTCAGTGTTGAATACATTTACGACTGTTGTGATGAGATCCTCTGCTGTATAGTTACTATCCCGAATTATAAGGTTGCGATGAATGAAGAGGATTTCTCCAATGCAGCAAGTTCCGAGCAATATGTTGAACCCACAAGGAATGTAAGGGCATCCGGGCTTATTGAAAATGAAGATGCTTCGATAACTCATGATATAAGGAATATCGACAGCAATACACATATACTTCTGGTTGATGAGGATAATGATACGCTTGATGCTTATGAAGAACTGATAAGGCCTTACAACATAGTTATCAAACGCGCTCTTGGAGGACGTGCGGCGCTCGAGATGATGCAGGATCCGTGTTATGACGCAGTATTTATCGCTTACGGCATGAAAAAACTGAACGGTGTTGAAACGGCAAAAAGGATAAGGAATATGGGGGATGGATATTATGCCGATGTTCCGATCATCTTTATCCTGTCGGAGCCGGTTGTTAATATTTACAAGGATCTCCTTGAAGTAAGCTTTAATGATTTCGTTGAAACACCTCTCTCTGTTAAGAAGCTTAATGCGATAATGACCCGGTGGCTGTGGAGGCGTTATGCCGTGGCCGATACAAACAACATGACTTCCGGCAGTACAAGGGTGATGCGCAGTATAGATGCGCTTACCGAGCTTTATAACGACTGCCTTAAGTTTAACAGCGATAGGAAGTATTCCTATATAGGTTATTCATTAAAGGGTATGAAAAGGCTGTGCGTCAGGCTTGAGAATAAACACCTGACAGATGCGTGCGACAGGCTGATCGAGATATATATTCGCGGTCAGTATGATCAGCTGGAGGGTGGATTTGAAGGGTTTAATGCCGAACTTGAACGCATAATGAACAGCTCGGGCTTGAAAATGATCTATTAAGCTTCGAGCTTTTTAAAAGCTGTTGAGAGCATGAGCTTTATGCGGTTTAACTGGTTAACTTCACTGGCACCGGGGTCGTAGTCGATAGCTACTATATTGGAATCCGGGAAATGCCTCCGAAGTTCCTTGATAACGCCCTTACCCACAACATGATTGGGAAGGCATCCGAAAGGCTGAGTACATACTATGTTGTTAACCCCTGAATGAATGAGTTCGATCATTTCTCCGGTAAGGAACCATCCTTCGCCCGTCTGGTTACCGATTGAAACGATATCACCGGCATATTGAGCTATCTTACGGATATTTACCGGCGCATCAAAATGACGGCTTTGCTTAAGCGAACGTATTGCTGCACCGCGCAGCATATCAACACCCTTTATTCCCAGGGCACATAAAGCTGAAGTCTTTTTCGATCTGCCAAGATGTTCGGCTTTGTATATCTGATTGTAGAAGCAGTACTGCATGAAATCCATAAGGTCGGGTACGACTGCCTCAGCTCCTTCATTTTCGATAAGGCCTACAAGATCATTGTTGGCGGTGGGAGAGTATTTTACGAGTATTTCTCCAACGATACCTACACGGGGTTTCTTTAGTTCTTCATCTATAGGTATAGAGTCAAAGTCTGCAACTATCTCGCGGCACATCCTGCTAAACACCCTGAAGCTCTGATCCTTCTGTACGACAAAATCGCGGCATCGCTTTACCCAAACGGCATGTACCTTTTCACATGCTCCTTTTTCAAGTTCATAAGGACGCATCCTGTACATGCACCTCATAAAAAGATCTCCGAATATCGCTGCATACGCCAGGCGTTTAGCTAGCTTAATATTAATCTTAAAGCCGGGATTGCTCTCGATCTTTGCAAGATTCAATGAAATAACGGGTATGTGCTCATATCCTGCATTACGTAACGCCCGTCTTATAAATGCGATGTAATTGGTGGCGCGGCAACCTCCGCCTGTCTGTGTCATTATGACCGCAAGCCTGTTTGTATCATATTTGCCTGACAGGATAGCATCCATTAACTGACCTACTACTATCAGCGAAGGATAACATGCGTCATTGTTAACGTACTTAAGGCCGACATCAACTGCAGCCTTATTGGAATTATCGGGAACTATAAGGTTATAGCCGCATGAGTTGAATGCCTTTTCCATAATGTCAAAATGTATGGGAGACATATTGGGGCACAGGATCGTATAATTCTTCGCCATGTCTTTTGTAAAAATAACACGCTTGTATGCAGAAGATGTGATCGTCCTGACCTCGCCATGCTTTTTCTTAAGGTTAATAGCGCTTAATAACGACCGTATTCTAATCCTTGCTGCACCCAGATTGTTAACTTCATCGATCTTAAGACAGGTATATATCTTATCAGAACCGCTCAATATATCGTTAACCTGATCTGTTGTAACGGCATCAAGGCCGCATCCGAATGAATTGAGCTGAACAAGGTCAACATCATCCCTGGTCTTTACAAAGTTTGCTGCTGCGTACAGCCTTGAATGATACATCCATTGGTCGGATACGAGGAGAGGCCTCTCACATGGATTGAGATGAGATACCGAGTCCTCTGTAAGTACGGCCATTCCGTATGAATTGATCATTTCGGGAATGCCGTGATTTATTTCGGGATCGACATGATAAGGGCGTCCTGCAAGTACTATACCGTGTCTTCCGGTATCTTCAAGGTACTTAAGCGTTTCTTCGCCTTTAGCCATGATGTCTGAGCGAACGCGTTCCATCTCTTCCCATCCCGCTTTGGCCGCGGCGTAAACTTCGTCGCTTGGGATATCCGGGAAAGAATTGATGAGCTCATCGGATGCTATCTTTAAGCTTTCAAAACTTAAAAACGGGTTATGAAAGCGTATCTGTCCGCCGATGATCTCGTCCATGTTATTGCGTATATTTTCGCTGTATGAAGTAACAATAGGGCAGTTATAATGATTGGTCGCACCTGCCTGTTCTTTTCGTTCATAAAAAAGAGCGGGATAGAAGATATAATCGATCCCCTGTTTTATCAGCCATTCGACATGACCGTGCGCAAGCTTTGCGGGATAGCATTCCGATTCACTCGGGATCGATTCTATTCCGAGTTCGTAGATCTTATGTGAAGAACGGGGAGAGAGTATCACCCTGTATTTAAGCTTTGTAAAGAATGTAAACCAGAAGGGGTAATTCTCATACATATTGAGAACCCTCGGAATGCCGACTGTGCCCCTTTCTGCATCGGTTATCTCAAGCGGTTCGTAACCGAAGATCTTGTGTTCCTTATATTCAAAAAGGTTGGGAAGGTTGTTTTCGTTTTTCTGTTTTCCCAGTCCGCGTTCGCACCGGTTTCCGGATATGTACTGACGGCCGCCCGTGAATTTGTTTATGGTAAGGCGGCAGTTGTTTGTACATCCCTTGCACTTTGCCATTGAAGTGGTAAATTCAAGCGAATTGATCCGCTCTATGGAAAGCATGGTTGTGTCCTTTACATCCTCATACCTTTCGCGGGCTATAAGTGCAGCGCCGAAGGCACCCATTATACCGGCTATATCCGGCCGTATGGCTTCACATCCCGCTATTTTTTCAAAGCTCCTTAGAACTGCATCGTTATAAAAAGTTCCGCCCTGGACAACTATTTTCTTCCCAAGGGATGATGCATCCGAAACCTTTATGACTTTGAACAGCGCATTCTTTATGACGGAATATGCAAGACCGGCGGAAATATCATCAACACCTGCGCCTTCCTTTTGAGCCTGTTTTACCTTTGAATTCATAAAGACAGTGCAGCGTGTCCCGAGATCTATCGGATGTTTTGCAAAAAGAGCGGCTTTTGCGAAGTCGGTTACGGAATAATTGAGTGATTTTGCAAAGGTTTCAATGAATGAACCGCAGCCCGAGGAACAAGCTTCGTTAAGAAGAACCGAATCAACATTTTTATTCTTGATCTTGATACACTTCATGTCCTGACCGCCGATATCCAAAATGCAGTCGACATCCGGCTCAAAGAATGCGGCGGCATAATAGTGAGCGACGGTTTCGACTTCGCCGTCGTCAAGCATGAGAGCCGCTTTTATAAGAGCTTCACCGTAACCGGTAGAGCATGAGTGTACTATCCTTGCGCGTTTGGGAAGAAGAGAATATATCTCTTTTACGGCGCGTATCGTGGTTGCAAGCGGATTGCCGTTATTGTTGCTGTAAAATGAATACAAAAGTGAACCGTCTTCCGATACCAGTGCGGCTTTTGTGGTAGTTGAACCAGCGTCGATCCCAAGAAAACAGTTGCCCCTGTAATCCTTAAGTTCCGATGTGGTAACGCAGTGTGAATTATGTCGCTCTTCAAAAGCATCATATTCTTCTTTTGAAGAAAACAGAGGCTCCATCCTGGCAACTTCAAACTCCATATGGATATCTGAGCTGAGTTTGTCATCAAGCTCACTCAGTTTCATCATTGATTCTTCTTTATAATTCAGTGCTGAGCCGATAGCGGCAAACAGATGGGAATTATCCGGTGCTATGGTATGTTCTTCATCAAGTTTTAATGTCCGGATGAAAGCCGCTTTTAATTCGGATAAAAAGTGAAGCGGACCGCCAAGGAAAGCAACATGCCCCCTTATGGGCTTGCCACAGGCAAGGCCTGAAATGGTCTGATTTACAACAGCCTGGAAAATTGAGGCTGACAGGTCTTCGCGTGTTGCGCCTTCGTTTATCAAAGGCTGTATATCCGATTTTGCAAAAACACCGCAGCGCGCAGCTATGGTATAAAGCGAGCTGTAACCCTTTGCATATTCGTTAAGTCCGGCAGCGTCTGTCTGAAGAAGAGAGGCCATCTGATCGATAAATGAACCTGTACCGCCGGCACAGATACCGTTCATCCTCTGCTCGACATTGCCGCCTTCAAAATATATTATCTTAGCATCCTCACCGCCGAGCTCGATGGCAACATCAACCTTATCACTGTAATCCTTAAGCGCCGTTGACACGGCGATGACTTCCTGAACAAACGGGATACCCAGGTGATCTGCAAGAGTCAGTCCACCCGAGCCCGTTATCATCGGATGGACATTAAGGTCGCCGGTTTTTTTAAGGGCATCAGATACAAGGTCTTTTAAGGTTTCGCGTATGTTCGCAAAATGGCGCCTGTAGTCGGAGAACAGGATGTTGTGTGCATTGTCCAATACGGCAACCTTAACCGTTGTTGAACCTATATCAATGCCGAGTGTATATAATTCGTTGTTAATTAAATCCTTTGCCATTATATAACTGCCTCAAATATTCGTATCTTATATATAGTCGATTCATCCAAAGACACTTTGATAATACTACTACAAATTTATTAAAACTTCAATTCATAATATATCTAATAATTCAGCTCGGAGTACGGAGATTTCACAAGCAAACGGTTCCTGCAGGAACGCAGGTACTATAGTTTACAATTCAGATAGTAAATGCTAAACTAATATGAACTATATAAAAAGGAAACATGATATGAACAACTTCTTAAATAAGCTCGAGCGAAAGTTCGGCAGATATGCGATCCCGAACCTGTCAAAATATATAATATTCGGCTATGTATTAGGCTACGGTCTTACAATGATGGACAAGTTTTCCAACAACTCGGGGAACGGTCTTATAAGCTTTATTTCACTGAATCCGTATATGATCCTCCACGGACAGATATGGAGGCTGGTAACATGGATAATAATGCCTCCGTCTTCGCTGGGTATCTTTACGATAATTATGCTCCTGCTTTATTATTCGCTGGGAACTTCACTTGAACGCACATGGGGGACATTCAGGTTCAATGTATATATCTTCGGGGGAATGCTGTTTACGGTTATAGGCGCATTTGTTTTATACCTGTGCTATAACCTGGCGGGCTATACCGAAGTGTATACTGCCGAACTGCTCGGTTCCTTCATAGCCTCGTACTTTAGCACATATTATATAAATATGTCTATCTTTCTTGCATTTGCTGCGGAATATCCAAACATGCAGCTGATGCTGTATTTCATAATACCTATAAAGATCAAATGGCTTGCACTAGTGGAGTTATTGATTACATTATATGGTTTCTTTACGGGCACATGGGAGGTCAAGGTAGTTATAATAGCTTCGTTGCTTAACTTAGCGATCTTTTATTTCAGCACAAGGAATTATAAACGAGTTTCGCCGGCAGAGATACGCAGAAGACAGACATATAAAAATGAACTGAAAAGGCAGAGTTCAATAACAAAACATAAATGCGCGATATGCGGCAGGACAGAAAAGGACGGAGATGACCTTGAGTTCAGGTTCTGCTCCAAATGCAACGGAAATTATGAGTATTGCCAGGATCATCTGTTTACACATGAGCATGTCAAATAACAGGTATTAGGATGGACGAACAGCAATTCAGGAAGAATATGATAAAGCTCCGTTCGCTCGCAAAGAGCCAGGGAGACAGGATATCCAAGGAACAGGTGAAGAGGATGTTCCTTCCGCTTAACATGGAAGAGGGACATTTTCTGCTCATCTACAGGTATCTTGATGAGGAAAAGGTTAAAGTTTTTGAAACGGACAGCGAACTTGACGAAAGCAGTAATGATAAAAAAGCCTCATCACTTAAGATGAACAGTGATGACAGTGAATATCTTAAGATGTATATCGAAGAACTGAACTTACTGGATATACCTTCGAAGGAGTCAAGGAGCCTTATCATTGAGGAAATATTAAATGACAGGAGCAGGGCAGGAGAGCTTATGCCGAACCTTTACCTTCGTGAGGTTGTGGATGTCGCGAGGCTGTATGAAGGGCAGGGCGTCGCTCTGGAGGATCTTGTAGGGGAAGGAAATGTAGGTATTCTTACGGGTATAAAGATGCTCGACTGCTGTGACAGTGTCGAAGAAGTAGAGGAATTTATGATGAAGATGATCATGGATTCCATGGAAGCTGTCATAATGGATAAGTTTAGCGGTGATGACTTTGATATAAAAGTACTTGAGAGGGTCAATGACTTAAATGATAAAGCCCGGGAGATGGCCGAGGACTTGGAAAGGCTTGTTACCGTTGAGGAAATGGCCAAAGAGCTTGACACCGATGAGGAATATATAAGGGAAACATTAAGGATTTCGGGCAATTCAATAGAATACATAAAAGATGTGAAAAATAATCCATAAATCATAGCGGGTCATTCCGTATCATATATAAAGGACAAGGGAAAAATGAGTTTTGAGGATGTAAAAAAGTTAAGTGCATATGAAGTCATAAAGGAGGAGCATCTTAAAGACCTTAAATCGGAAGGATGCATACTGCGTCATAAGAAGTCGGGTGCAAGGATATGCCTTATATCCAATGACGATGATAATAAGGTTTTTTATATCGGTTTTAAAACGCCGGCAAAGGACTCTACGGGAGTGCAGCACATCATGGAGCATTCGGTACTTTGCGGATCGAAGAAGTATCCTGCAAAGGATCCTTTTGTTGAACTTGTAAAGGGATCGTTAAATACCTTCTTAAATGCCATGACCTATCCCGATAAAACGGTGTATCCGGTGGCGAGCTGCAACGATCAGGATTTTAAGAACATCATGGATGTTTACCTTGATGCGGTATTTAATCCCAATGTTTATGCAAGGCCGCAGATTTTCAAACAGGAAGGCTGGCATTATGAGCTTAATGATAAGGATGAGCCGCTTAGCATAAACGGAGTTGTTTATAACGAGATGAAGGGTGTGTTCTCATCACCTGACGATATGCTTGACAGGGCGATATTTAATTCTCTGTTCCCGGATAACGAATACTCAAACGAATCGGGCGGCGAACCGGAGCATATACCGGAGCTGACTTATGAGGCATTCATTAAGTTCCACAGTGAGTTTTATCATCCGTCAAACAGCTACATATATCTTTACGGTGATATGGATATGGCCGAGCGCCTTGATTACATGGACAGGGAATATCTGTCCGCATATGACCATATTGAGATAGATACGGATATAAAGCCTCAGGCGCCGTTTGATTCTCCGGTAAGGATAACGGAAAACTATTCGATCACCGAGGAGGAACCGCTTTCGGAGAATACATATCTTTCAAACAACATGGTGATTGATACAAGCCTTAACAGGGAGTTATACATAGCTTTCCAGATACTTGAATATACTTTGCTGCTGGCACCCGGCGCGGTACTTAAGCAGGCACTGCTTGATGCGGGTATAGGAAAGGATATTGAAAGCACATATGAAAACGGCATTTACCAGCCTTATTTCTCGATAATAGCAAAGAACACCGACGAGGAAAGGCTTGATGATTTCCTTGCAACCATACATAAGGTGCTTAAGGACGTATCGGAGAACGGCCTTGACAAAAAATCGCTGCTTGCAGGGATAAACGTATTTGAATTCAGGTATCGCGAGGCTGATTTCGGGTCATATCCCAAAGGACTGATGTACGGACTCCAGGCGCTTGACAGCTGGTTATATGATGAGTCCTCACCTTTCATGCACATTGAGGCAAATGATACTTTTGCATATCTTAAGAAAAAGGTGGATGAGGGTTATTTTGAGGAGCTTATAAAGAAGTATCTTTTAGATAACAGGCACAGTTCGGTAGTCATATTAAAGCCCGAGCGTTCACTTACGGCAAAAATGGATAAGAAGCTTGAAGATAAGCTTGCACATTACAAGGCTTCATTGTCGAAGGATGAGATAAACGCACTGGTCAATGATACGAAAGCCCTTAAAAAATATCAGGAGGAGCCAAGTACCAGGGAAGAGCTTATGACCATACCGCTTCTTAAGATATCCGATATAAAGAAGGAAGCTCTTCCGTATATGTATGAGGAACATAGTGTTGATGAAACAAAGGTATTGACACACGATATCTATACAAACGGGATTGGATATCTGACTCTCGGATTTGATCTAAAGGGCGTGCCCGAAAGGCTGATACCTTACATCGGACTGTTCAGGAACGTGTTCTCGTATATGAGTACGGAGAATTACAGCTATGCCGATCTTGCAAGCGAGATAAACCTAAACAGCGGCGGCATCGTGTCATCTTCGGGTATCTATTCGGATGCGTCGGATCATGAAAAATACAGGTTTATGTACGAGATAAAGGCAAAGGTATTGTATGACAGGCTTCCGTTTGCTTTTGACATAATAAGTGAGATCATAAATACAACAGGATATGATGACGAAAAACGCCTGCAGGAGATCATAAACATGATAAAATCCCGGCTTCAGGCATCCATCATATCCGCGGGCCATTCAGCCGCTTTGATAAGGGCGATGTCGGGATGCTCCGAGCAGGCTGCGATCACCGAGAAGATATCGGGCATTGATTTTTACAGGTTCATAGACAGAGCCGCAACGGAGTTTGATGATATCAAAGGCGAGATAATATCCGGACTTAAGGAGTTTGCCGACATAGTGTTCAGGCCGGAGAACCTGTTTGTCGATTATATTGCCGAAAAGAGTGAAAACGACAGGCTGATACAACTGGTACGTGATTTCAAAGGAAAGCTTTTAACTGCAGATGTCGATGCACCGGGATATAAACTGACTCCCGTATCTTATAAGGAAGGCTACAAAACAGTATCAAAAGTACAGTATGTTGCGACGGCGGGCAATTTTCTGGATCACGGATACAGCTATACGGGCGCCCTCAGGGTATTAAAGGTGATAATGGGATACGATTACCTCTGGATAAACGTCAGGGTCAAGGGCGGCGCATACGGATGCATGAACGGATATGCGAGGACCGGGGATATGTTCTTTGTTTCATACAGGGATCCAAACCTTAAGGAAACATTGGACATATATGATAAAGCAGCTGATTACATAAGGAACTTTGATCCGGATGAGCGTGATATGACAAAGTACATAATCGGAACGGTGTCAGACCTTGATATACCGTTGACACCGCACGCTAAGGGCTCAAGGTCGATGATTGCATATCTCAGCGGGGATACATATGAAAACATACAGCGCGAGAGGGATCAGGTACTTAATGCGACCAAAGAGGATATAAGAAAGCTGGCGGATCAGGTTGAAGCCGTCATTAAGGACAGGCACATATGCGTGCTCGGCGGTGAGGAGATAATCAAAAAGGAAGCAGATCTGTTTGATAAAGTAGATTCAATATTTTAGCGGATAACAAATGAGATCAGGAGGGAGAATCATGAAAAAGAAAAGTATGACAGCATTTTTAAGCGCGGCCTTAGCTGTTTCGATCATCCTTGCGGGCTGCGGAAGCAGCAGCAGCGGTTCATACAAAGCAGCAGATGCCACAGAAGGTTCCTACGAGTCTTATGCGAAAAACAGTTATGATGCGGAAGCGCCTGCATATGCCGATTCGTATGCGGATGATTATTACGAAGGCGATATGGTTGCCGAGGAGGCTATGGGAGGTGCCGATGTTAACGAGGAACCTGCACAGGTAACGGAATCCGATGTGGAAGGCGGGAAGAATCAGAACGCTCAGAGGATGCTTATCAAGAACGTTTACATGACGGTCGAATCCGAGGATGTTGAGGCGATGATCGGCAACGTGGAAAAGCGCGTCGATCAGCTGGGCGGTTATATCGAGAATATGAATCTTGAGAACCAGAAATATTCAAATTCCGAACGCAAGACCGCAAATATCGTGGCAAGGGTGCCGGTTGAAAAACTCGATCAGTTCGTTGATGAAGTCGAGGGTCAGTCAAATGTATTAAGCAAGAGCTCAAATGCCGAGGATGTGACTCTAAGATATGTTGACATGCAGAGCAAGCTTGAGAGCTATCAGACCGAATACGACAGGATAAGCGAGCTCCTTAAGGATGCGGATGATCTCGATACTATAATAGCACTTGAGGGAAGGCTTACCGAAATCCGTTATCAGATCGAGTCATACGGTTCGCAGCTTAAGGTGATGAAAAATCAGGCAAGCTACAGCACCATAAATTTAAACATCACCCAGGTTATAGAGTACACTCCGGTCGTTGTTGAAGAGAAGACAAGGATTGAGAGGATGCGCGACGGATTTATCAGTAACTGCAGGAAAGTATGGAACGGAATACTTGACTTCTTCGTAGGTCTTGTGATAGCACTTCCGGTATTGCTTATCTGGGCTGTTATCATTGCAGTGATAGTGATCATCATAAGGGTTATCGCAAAGAAGCACAGGGAGAATCATCCGAAGAAAGAGCGGGTGAGCAGGCGCGACAGGAAAAACGCAAGGAAGTTTAACGGTATATCGCAGATCAATGCACAAGAGAAGGTAAATGAAGGGCAGGCAGTATCATCGGATAATACACAGAACAATAACCCAACTAACGGCTGATCATGGATATAAGAGAGGATTTTAAGTCAGGGTATGCGGCGATGATCGGACGTCCGAATGTCGGAAAGTCAACACTTATGAACCGGCTGATAGGACAGAAGATAGCAATAACGAGCAGCAAACCACAGACAACCAGAAACAGGATACAGACCGTATATACATCCGATGAAGGGCAGATAGTGTTCCTTGACACTCCGGGGATCCATAAGGCGAAGAACAAGCTCGGCGAATACATGATAAAGTCTGCTGACGGTGTACTTAAGGATGTTGATGTAGTACTGTGGCTTGTGGAGGCATCGGATCACATAGGTCCCATGGACAGACAGATCGCTGCAAGGCTGAAGGGACTTAACGTACCGGTCATACTGGTTATCAATAAGATAGACACGGTAAAGCGTGACGAACTCTTAAAGATAATAGACGTTCACCGCGGTTTGTGCGATTTTGCCGAGGTGGTCCCGGTAAGCGCCTTAAGCGGTGACAATACGGATACTCTTATTGAACAGATTTTCAAGTATCTTCCGTACGGCATGCCTTTCTTTGATGAGGATACGATAACCGATCAGCCCGAGCGCCAGATAACGGCGGAACTTATCAGGGAGAAGGCACTTAAATGCCTTGATGAGGAGATACCGCACGGTATCGCGGTAACTGTGGAACGTATGGATTATAAGCCGGATATCGTGCATATAGATGCGACCATAATCTGTGAGAAAGACTCACATAAGGGTATGATCATAGGAAAACAGGGTCAGATGCTTAAGAAGATAGGGTCTGCGGCAAGGTATGAAATTGAGCGTCTGCTCGATAACAGAGTCAACTTAAAGCTTTGGGTAAAGGTTAAAAAAGACTGGCGTGACAGCGATGTATTGCTTAAGAATTTCGGATATGACAGTAAAAACCTGAGCGAATAGGCAGGTTTTCGGAGAGCATATGAGGGATCAGGTTATAGCGACGGGAATGGTTCTTGAGGCCACTCCCGTCAATGATTATGACAGGAGAATAGTGATCCTTACAAAGGAATTCGGAAAGATAACAGCTTTCTGCAACGGAGCACGCCGCCAAAGGAGCAGGCTGCTTGCGGTCACCAATCCCTTTGTGTTCGGAAGCTTTAAACTGTATGAGGGGAAAAATGCGTACAATCTGGCTGATGCCGATATCTCATACTATTTTGAGGAATTAAGAAGTGATTTTGAGGGCGCTTATCTGGGTATGTATTTTCTGGAATACGCGTCTTATTATACAAGGGAAAACAACGATGAAATAATGATGCTTAAGCTTTTATTTCAGTCGGTAAGAGCCATTACAAAACCCGCTGTAGATAACAGGCTTATAAGGGCCGTATATGAGATAAAAACGGTGCAGGTAAACGGTGAATACCCGGGACTTCCGGTTGACAGGAGTTTTCTGCCCGCAACTCAGAAAGCAGTCGATCATATAGTTAATTCCCCGATCGAGCATTTATATACATTCGCCGTAAGCGATGAAGTGCTTAATGAGCTTTTGTATCTCGGTGATCTGTACCGTAAAAGAGTGGTGGATAAACCGTTTAAGTCCCTTGAAACGCTTGAAAATTGCATGTTGAAATTATAGGTACCGTTAGTTATAATTATTTATGGTGTTATGTAAAGGAAAAAACTCCATGAAAAACCGTTTTTTTAGTGCCTTTTGTTTGGTGCTTATGTGTTTGGCGATCGCCGGCTGCTCACAGGGTGAGGATATAAACGAGACGACCGTCAGCATCGATAACAAAGGCGTGATCACACACAGTATAATAGAGAGCTTTGATAAGGATTATTATAATGAGGATGAGCTTAGGGGCATAATCAGTGATGAAGTTGAAAGCTACTGCAGGGACAGGGATAAGGACTGTGCAAAGCTTGAATCACTTGAGATAAAAGACGGCATGGCTTCGGCCAGGATGCGTTTTGCGACTTATTCGGATTATGCGGGTTTTAATGATGTTGACTTCTTCTACGGAACCGTTGAAGAAGCCATGGAACATGATTATCCGACCGATGTCACGCTAAAGAGCAGGGACGATAATTCAACCATCGGAAGGTTTGAGTTTGAATCACTTAAAAGCAGCAGGATCATCATAGTATCCGAACCCGTAGTTATACATACACCCAGGAAGATAGCATATACCACGGCCAACATAGATTTGATAGATGATAATAATGCAAGAATGGCATCTGATTCTGTCGGGGTCGGGTATATAGTACTAAAATAAGCGAGGTTATAAAGATGGAAAAGACAATGGACAAGATCGTTGCTCTGGCAAAATCCAGGGGATTCGTGCATCCCGGGTCGGAGATATACGGAGGTCTGGCCAACACATGGGATTACGGTATCCTGGGCGTTGAGCTTAAAAACAATATCAAGAAGGCATGGTGGCAGAAGTTTGTCAATGAAAGTCCCACAAATGTCGGTGTTGACTGCGCGATCCTGATGAATCCTCAGACATGGGTGGCATCGGGACATCTCGGCAGCTTTTCGGATCCTCTCATGGACTGTAAGGAGTGTCATGAACGTTTCCGCGCAGATAAGATCATAGAGGATTATGCCGCTGAGAAGGGTATTAAGCTTGAAACTTCAGTTGACGGCTGGTCACAGGAGGAGATGAAGGACTATATCGAGAAGAACAATATCCCCTGCCCCTCATGCGGAAAGCATAACTTTACGGATATAAGGCAGTTCAACCTTATGTTCAAAACATTCCAGGGAGTTACCGAGGATGCAAAGAACACTGTGTATCTGCGTCCCGAAACAGCACAGGGTATTTTCGTCAATTTTAAGAATGTTCAGCGTACCTCGCGCAAGAAGATTCCGTTTGGTATCTGCCAGATAGGAAAATCGTTCAGGAACGAGATCACACCCGGTAATTTCATTTTCCGTGTGCGTGAGTTTGAACAGATGGAGATGGAATTCTTCTGCGAACCCGATACCGATCTTGAATGGTTCGCATACTGGAAGCAGTACTGTATTGATTTTCTGACAAGTCTTGGTATGAAAAAAGAAGAGATGCGTGTCAGGGATCATGATCCCGAGGAACTTTCATTCTACAGTAAGGCCACTACGGATATTGAATATCTGTTCCCGTTCGGATGGGGCGAGCTTTGGGGCATAGCCGACCGTACGGATTATGACCTTACACAGCATCAGAATGTATCGGGCGAGGATATGACATATTTTGACGATGAGAAGCGCGTCAAATATCTGCCGTTTGTAATTGAGCCTTCACTCGGTGTTGAGAGGCTGTTCCTGGCAATGCTGTGCGGTGCATATGACGAGGAGGAGATTGGTGAGGGTGATGTGAGGACGGTACTGCATTTCCATCCTGCGCTTGCTCCTGTAAAGATCGGAGTGCTTCCTCTTTCAAAGAAGCTTAATGAAGGAGCGGAGAAGATATATACCGAGTTATGTAAGAAGTATAATTGTGAGTTTGATGACAGGGGAAACATCGGAAAGCGCTACCGCAGGCAGGATGAGATAGGAACACCGTTCTGCATTACTTATGACTTTGATTCTGAAACCGATAATTCGGTAACTGTAAGGTTCAGGGATTCAATGGAGCAGGAGCGTGTTAAGATAGATGAGCTTGCCGGATATTTTGAGGATAAGTTTACGTTTTAGGCATGAGGATGAGGTATTAGGCGGGTGCGAAGGACTGTACGGGGGTTATTATACATATTGACTGTGGCAGGGATGCTTGCACTTGGCATCCTTATTAAAAGTACGGCCGCTATGGGAGCAACAGAGGACGGTAAAAAGACCGTCTCTGTTGCTTATTTTTATGATAAGAGCTACTTCGGCAGCAAGTACGATTCTGTGGAGAAGGAAGGCTTCGGCTATGAATTTCTTCAAGCCCTGGCAAATTATGCCGGATGGGAGTACAGGTATATATACGGTGATTACAACACGCTTCTTGAACAGTTCATGCAGGGCAGGATAGACATAATGCCCGGTATCCCGAGCGGGTTTGATGTTGATAAGTTTTATGAGAATCTGATCAAGAATGCACCGAGCCAGCAGACTAAAAAAGAGATAGAGAAGAACAGGATCCAGGTACTGTATCCGAATCAGCCGATGAATTCGGTGGATTATTATTTCTGCATTCCGCAGGGCGGCGACAGCGAACACTTTATGATCTCTTCATATGCAAATACAAGGATCGGTTTTCCCGTAGCGATATCGGATTATGCAAATGAATGGATAACAAAGCTGGGTCTTGTATGCGAACTGGTTGAGTATGATAGTGATGCAGCATGTATCAATGCGCTTAATGCAGGTGAGGTAAGTGCCATAATCGCAGAGAACAAGGTTGCGGAAGCCGGACTTGTTATATGCAGGAAGATGGGAAGCATTGACTATTATATCGGTATAAGCAGCAGGAGCAGGTCACTTGTACGGGATATTAACGATGCATTTGACGCTATCAGTTCCTCTACGGACGGATATCTTACTTCCCTTAGGAGTACCTTTAATTCAACGGGTGAGCTTGAGAAAAGCTTAAGCAGCGTCGAAAAGAAATGGCTTGAAGCTCATGATGAACTGAAGGTGGGAACATTATCCAACTGTAAACCATACAGTTATGCCGATCCGAAAACAGGAGAACCGGAAGGTTTTCTTAAATACGCTTTATCTGACATTTTGTATAACACAGGTGCCGACCTTAAAGTGTCATACACGTTTTTTGAAAATTACGAAGATATGGTCGAAGCGCTTAGAAACGGATCGGTCGATGTGGTCTTTCCGGTACCCATCTATCTTTATATGGCTGAAGACGATGGATATATGAATACTTACGGGATCGTTCAGTCAAATATGATTCTTGTATATAACGATGAGTATACTGAAGGTACGGTAGCGACCATAGCATATAGGAAAGGCGGAATAGCATATTACTACGACCAATATGTTTATCCAAATTCAACGTTTGTGGAATACAAAGATGCTTCGGCATGCCTGGAAGCGGTAAGAACAGGCGCAGTAGGATGTACGATACTCAGGGATTACATCGTGGAGGATTATCTTAATGCCGAAAGCAGGTACAAAAATCTGGATTACATGGTCCTTCCGGAAAAGATGGACCTATGCCTCGGTGTAAAAAAGGGTAATAAGGGTCTTTATACCCTGTTTATAAGAGGTACTGCCATTACCAACAGGGGAAACCAGTTCAAAGAGGACTATCTTAAAGCAGTCGCAGTAAACAGGAGAAATATGAACAGGGGCCTTGGAAGCATGTTGTCACCAGAGGTGATAGTACTTCTGGCAATAATAATGGTCCTTATCTTATTACTTGCTATTATTGTGAGATGGGCAAAGAGGATACAGCTTGCAGGCAAACGGTTGAAGGCTGCCAACGAGGAGATAATAGGTATAGCGCAGCATCAACAGCAGAACTTCGACGTTATCGGATTGCTTGCAAGGGATTATTCATCTGTGTATAAGGTAAATCTCGAAAATGAAGAGGTTCAGACCTTCAGGATGGAAGATACTGAAGATAACACATACAATGATATGTTGCGGCTTGGCACCAGGTTTTCGGAAGTGTTCAATCAATATGTCAGGGATAAGGTATTCGAAGACGATAAGCCCAAAATGTATGATGAGATCTCCATACCTGTGATGCGAAGGAAACTTAAGACGAGGCCTTCATACGCCATACGGTATCGTAAGATCATGAAGAACAATGATATAAGGTACTTCGAGTACAGGGTATCTGCAGCAGATATCGACGAGAACGGCAAGGTATTAAGCATAGTTGTTGGTTTCATTGACTGCAATGATGAGATACTGCACGAGGCTGAATATATGAAGAGCCTTGAGAAGGCTATCAAGAGTGATGCGGTTATTACCAGCCTTACCGGTGATTTCGACTGGGTTGCATATGTCGCAAATGCCGAAGGCAAGGATGGCGGCTCTGTTACTACATACAAGACCAGTGACAGGTTCAGGGATTCCTTCGGTGACTGGGATAAAGAAAATGATTTTGCACACATGCTGGATCTGCTGGCCGAAAAACTGGTTTATCCCGATGATCATAAGATGTTCTTAAGGAGTACAAATAAGAGTCAGATAAGAAAGCACCTGATGAAAGAACTGGCATATTATGTAAACTTCAGGATACTTGATGAGGGCTCTGTAAAATACTATCAGCTCAAGTTTGTAGCTGACATTGCCGATAGCAAACTTTATGGCTTTATCCTGGGCTTCCATAGTGTTGATGATGAGATCCGCAGGGAGAAGGAAGAGCAGGAGAAGCTTGAGAACATGGTTGAGGAGCGTACTGCCCAGCTTGAAGAAAAGAATATATCCCTTAACCGGATGAATAACGACATAATTGAATTGATGGGTAATGTCGTTGAGGGGCGTGATGCCGAAAGTGGACAGCATGTTCGAAGGGTAAAGGACTTCACAAACATACTCGCCACCCAGGTTATGAAGGAACATCCGGAATACAACCTTACCAAAGAACTTGTGGATATAATAACATCGGCAAGTGCGCTTCATGATGTGGGCAAGATAACAATAAGCGACAGTATCCTGTTAAAGCCCGGAAGGCTTACAAATGAGGAATATGAGATAATGAAATCCCATACAGTAAACGGCTGCACGATCCTTGATAAGATGCCGGCTGACTGGGATGAACAGTATATGAAGATAAGCATGGAGATATGCCGTTACCATCATGAGAAATTTGACGGAAAGGGTTATCCCGAGGGACTTGTGGGTGATGCAATACCGATCTCGGCACAGATCGTATCGGTTGCCGACTGCTATGATGCTCTTGTTTCAAAGCGTGTATATAAGGATGCATATACGTGCGATGAGGCATATGATATGATACAGCGCGGCGAATGCGGTATGTTTAATCCGGCCCTTATGGAATGTTTCATGATGTGTAAAGATAAATTTGAAAAACAGGTTACAGGATCAAAAGGAGGATATTAATCATGGGAGCGTATTTATCAACGGGAGTCATTATTTTGGTGATCATATTGCTGATCATCATAAAAAGTCTGGTCATAGTACCGCAGGCAAGCGCTTACATCGTGGAAGAACTGGGAAAGTATAAAGCCACATTAAGTGCCGGACTTAATCTGATGATTCCGTTTATAGACCGTGTTGTTAAGAAAGTATCGTTAAAGGAGCAGGTGGCTGATTTCGAACCGCAGCCGGTTATCACCAAAGATAACGTTACAATGATGGTTGATTCTGTTGTCTTCTTCCAGGTGTTTGATGCACAGCTGTTCACCTATGGTGTTGAGCGTCCTATAGCTGCGATAGAGAACCTGTCGGCAACGACTCTGCGTAATATCATAGGAAGCATGACTCTTGATGAGACACTCACTTCGAGGGACAATATCAATGCGCAGATAACTTCCATACTTGATGAAGCAACAGATAAATGGGGTATCAAGGTAAGCCGTGTGGAAGTTAAGAACATACAGCCGCCACGTTCAATACAGGACGCGATGGAAAAGCAGATGAGGGCTGAGCGTGAGAAGAGGGAAGCGATACTTACTGCGGAAGGTAAAAAGCAGTCGGCGATCACTCTTGCCGAAGGTGAAAAGCAGGCAGCTATACTTAAGGCAGAGGCCGTTAAGGAACAGCGTATCCGTGAAGCTGAAGGTGAAGCTGAAGCCCTTCTGGCTGTACAGCGTGCGCGTGCTGAAGGTATCAAGCTTATTAATGAAGCAAATCCTTCTGCTCAGTATTTAAAGCTTAAATCCTATGAGACAGCCGAAAAGATGGCAGACGGTCAGTCGACCAAGATAATCGTTCCGTCTGATATAGCAAATCTTTCAGGTACACTGACTGCACTTTCGGAAGTTGTCCGTACACCGGGAATGCCGCCGCATCCCGCTGCTCCTCATGGAGTTACTCCGGCGGGAGTGAGGCGTGAATCCGCACCGAAAAGTCCTGCATCAAAACCCGTCGGCGGGATCATTGACCGTATAATGGGAGACGATTGATATGGATGGGCTTGGAAGTGTCATAAGCGCGCTTATATGGATGTTTGCAATAATGTGCATAATAGCATCTGCTCTTAAGAAAGCATCTTCTCAAAAGAGGGTAAACGCGATAAAGAATTCCTCATATGTACCGAATGAAAAGATTTATGCTGCAAAGAAAAGCAGCAGTCCGGCTGTTCCTGTAAAGCAGGTACAGGCAAAAGCAGGCTCGGGAATGATCCTTAAAGATGATATAGCCAATGACTGGCTTGCGGGTCAGTTGAGGGAAGAGTCAAAAGCAATGACGATCATAAGCGATATGTTCCAACTTAAAGCGCAGCACACTAATTCGTGTGATGCGGAATTCATAAGACGGTTCCATGAATCAAGCTGTGATGCCGACGGCGTGGATGACGGCACCAGGAAGCAAAAGAAGAGATAAATAAACGTTTGACAAGGCTCGTTTATCGTGTTAAGATACTTGAGTATGCCGCTTGGCGGGGTTATAAATGCGCAATGCGCTGCCGAAGCCAGCGAGTAATTTAAATAGGAGGTGCCCCATGTACGCTATTATTGCAACAGGCGGTAAGCAGTATAAGGTTTCCGAAGGCGATGTTATACGCGTTGAGAAACTTGGTGCCGAGGCCGGTGAAAGCGTGACCTTTGATAAGGTTTTAGCCGTTAGCGATGATAAGCTCAAGGTAGGCGATGATGTGGCAAACGCTACAGTATCAGCTACGGTTGTTGAAAACGGCCGCGGTAAGAAAGTCATCGTATACCGTTATAAGAGGAAGAGCGGATATCATAAAAAGAACGGTCACAGGCAAGCATACACACAGGTTAAGATCGATAAGATCAATGCTTAAGGACTAAAGATGATTACAGCCAGGGTCACTAAGAAGCAGGGTAAGTATTATTCGTTTTCGTGTGAAGGACATGCGGACTATGATAATGCAGGCAGGGACATAATATGTTCGGCTGTTTCCATGCTGGTGATCAATACGGCTAACTCCATTGATAAGCTTACGGATGATGATATCGAAGGTTCGGATAAAGGCATCATTAAATGGTGTTTTAAGAATGAACCCGGTATGAAAGCTGAATTATTAATGGATTCAATGCTTCTTGGACTTGAAGATGTCCGGAAGAAGTACGGTAATGATTATTTGAAGCTGATAATAGAGGAGGTGTAGGAAATGTTTGAATTGAACCTTCAATACTTCGCTCATAAAAAGGGAGTCGGTTCCACAAAGAACGGCAGGGATTCCGAATCCAAGAGACTGGGTGCGAAGAGGGCCGACGGACAGTTCGTTAAGGCCGGTAATATTCTCTTCAGGCAGCGCGGCACAAAGATACATCCGGGCGTTAATGTAGGACGCGGCGGAGACGATACGTTGTTTGCAACGGTAGACGGCGTGCTTAGGTTTGAGAGAATGGGAAGGGATAAGAAACGGGCTTCCGTTTATCCTGTTGAACAGTAAACACTGCGGCCCTAAACTTTTGGTTTAGGGCCGTTTTTTTGAGGTGATATCAATGTTTGCCGACAGGGCCA
Source organism: Lachnospiraceae bacterium (assembly GCA_017550535.1). GTDB lineage: Bacteria > Bacillota > Clostridia > Lachnospirales > Lachnospiraceae > UBA2868. The sequence continues at coordinate 107,169 of JAFZOS010000027.1, read as the reverse complement.
GGATTTATGTGAAAAGCGGAAAGGGAGGAGACGGGCATGTTTCCTTCAGGCGTGAAAAATATGTACCGGACGGCGGTCCCGACGGGGGCGACGGCGGAAAAGGCGGGGATGTTATCGTTGAGGTGGATCCCGGCCTTAACACGCTTACAAATTTCCGTCATGTGCGAAAGTACCGTGCCGAAGACGGACAGGACGGCGGTAAGCGCAATTGTAAGGGCAAAAGCGGCAAGGATATAGTTTTAAAAGTTCCAGCAGGTACGATCCTGCGCGACTATGAAAGCGGCAAGATAATCGTTGATATGTCGGGTGATAATAAGCGGGTGACTCTTATAAAGGGAGGAAAAGGCGGACTGGGAAATCAGCATTTTGCCACAGCCAAGATGCAGGCTCCCAAGTATGCGCAGCCGGGACAGCCGGCTATCGAGCTTGACATAGCAATGGAGCTTAAGGTAATAGCCGATGTTGGTCTGCTTGGATTCCCGAATGTAGGTAAGTCCACGTTTTTGAGCCGTGTATCAAACGCAAGGCCTGAGATAGCCGATTACCATTTCACGACTCTTAATCCGCACCTGGGTGTTGTTGATATGGAAGGTATTGAGAGCTTTGTCATTGCCGATATTCCTGGACTTATAGAAGGAGCATCTTTGGGCGTCGGCCTGGGACATGATTTTTTAAGGCATATTGAACGTACAAAGGTGCTTATACATATAGTAGATGCAGCATCAACGGAAGGACGCGATCCGATAGAAGATATCCATACGATCAATAAGGAACTTAAGGATTATGATGAATCACTGGCCGAACGGATACAGGTCATAGCGGCAAATAAGATAGATGCCATATATGTAAGTGAGGGACAGGAGGATCCGGTTGAAAGGATCAAAAATGAATTTGAGAAAAAAGGTGTAAGGGTATTTCCGATCTCGGCAGTTACCGGGGAAGGAATAAAAGAACTCCTGTATTATGTACGAGGCCTTCTTGATGAGATAAGTGATGAGCCTGTGGTGTTTGAACAGGAATATACGATAACGAGGTCAGGTATTAATGATGAGCCTTATACCGTTGAATTTGATGTTAAAAACAATGTTTACAGGGTTGAAGGCCCCAAGATAGAAAAGATGCTGGGATATACAAATATCGATTCGGAAAAGGGCTTCACATTTTTCCAGAATTTCATGAAGGATAACGGTATATTCGATGAGTTAAGGGAGCTTGGTATAAAGGACGGAGACACGGTATACGTTTACGGACATGCATTTGAGTTTTATGATTAGGACGGGAGAATATAGATGACCAGTAAGCAAAGGGCATATTTAAAGGGTCTTGCATCAACGATGGAACCCGTGGTTCATGTGGGGAAGGCAGGCGCATCGCCGGAAGTCGTAGCGTCGGCATCCGAAGCACTTAATGCCAGGGAACTTATAAAGATAAGCGTGTTGAAAAACTGCATTGATGATCCCAAAGAAATAGCGGGGATCATTTCGGAACGTACTCATTCGAGTATAGTCCATGTTATAGGAAAGAAGATCGTATTGTATAAACCAAACAGGGATAAACCGGTCATTAAGCTTCCGTTGGAGTAAGACATGGCATACGACAGACAAAACGCAAAACATAAAACCGGCATAATCGGTGGGACATTCAATCCTATACATTTGGGACATCTTATACTGGCCGAAAACGCATATGACAAACTGGGGCTTGAAAAGGTGGTATTTATGCCGACGGGAAAGTCATATCTTAAGGATCAGTCAGTGATTTTGCCTTCAAATGAAAGGCTTATGCTTATAGACGAGGCCATAAAAGACAACGCTCATTTTGTCTCTTCGGATCATGAGATCAAAAAAACCGGCAATACATACACTGCGGAAACGCTTAAGGAGCTTAATGATCTGTATCCGGATGATGAACTTTACTTTATAATAGGTGAAGATTCGATATACAATATAGAAACATGGTATAAACCGCAGATGATATTTGATAACTGTGTATTGGTAGTGGCTCCGAGGGGACATGAACCCGATGCAAAGCTTATTGATATGAAGGAGCATTTGGCCGGTGTTTACGGGGCCGCTATCTGTCTTCTTAATACTCCCGATATTGACATTTCTTCAAGCATGATACGTGAGCGCATGAGTCAGGGTAAAAGTATTAAATATTACGTTCCGGACAGTGTTGAGAAGGTAATAATGTCAAAGGGATACTATAAACAGCAGGTTATTTGATATGCCATATACTATGTTTAGTGATGATAAGTTCATATATTCACTTTATGCCGAAATGAACAAAAAGCTTAAGCATCATCGTTTCATACATTCGGCAGCGGTAGCGGGCACTGCGGCATCTCTTGCGATGAAATACGGCGAGGACTGCTCAAAAGCGGTTGTGGCAGGGATACTTCATGACTGCGCAAAGTGTTATGATGACGATGAGCTGGTTGAACTGTGTTTGAAAAATGATATTCCGGTATCCGGTTTTGAGAAAGATCACGGATTTATACTTCATGCAAAGTATGGAGCATACCTTGCAAAAAACAAGTACGGCATAGATGATGAGGATATACTTAATGCGATAAGGTGGCATACCACCGGTCATGAAGATATGACATTACTTGAAAAGATCATATTTGTATCCGACTACATAGAGCCGTTAAGGAATAAAGCACAAAATCTTGATAAGATACGTAAAGCTGCATTTAATGAAGATGATATAGATATATGTGTTGTCATGGTAATGCATGATACTATTGAATACCTTAAAAGATCGCGCTATGACATAGATACTGTAACAAAGGCAGCATATGATTATCTGAATGCAAGGATAGGCTTGTATGATGAATGAAAGGCAAGTTTGAATATGACAGATAACTTAAAGATAACAGAAACGGTAAAAACGGCCGTTGATGCAATAGCTGAAAAGAAAGGACTTGATATTAAAGTAATTGATATCAGCAATATAAGCATTATGGCCGACTACTTCATAATAGCTTCGGGTTCCAATGTTAATCAGATAAAGGCGATATGCGATAACCTTCGTGAAAAGCTAGGAAAAACAAACGTATATCCCCGACATATCGAAGGGAATGAAAATACGGGATGGGTATTGCTTGATTACACGGACGTGATAATACACATATTTGATGAGGAGAGCAGAACGTTTTATAACCTTGAAAGAATATGGAGTGACGGAAAAGATGTAGCCTTTTAGGCTACATCTTTCTGAATACTCCGAATACCTTGCCGACTATCAGGCAGTTGTCTACGATGATCGGTTCCATATTGTCATTTTCGGGCTGGAGTCGTATATGCCCGTTTTCCTTGTAGAAGGTTTTGACAGTAGCCGAATCATCAACTAAAGCTACGACAACATCGCCGTTTTTGGCCGAATTACAACACTCGACAAATATCTGATCCCCATCCATTATTCCGATGTTGATCATGCTTTCACCCTTTACCTTTAATACGAATACATCGTTATTTGGAACAATATCCATCGGAAGGGGGAAGTATCCGTTTATATTCTGCTCAGCTAAAATGGGCTGGCCTGCGGCAACCTGACCTACAATGGGAATGCTTGTCATTTCCTGGCGTACCATCTGAAATCCGTCATCGATTATCTCGATCGCACGGGGCTTGGCAGGATCGCGCCTTATATATCCGTTTTTCTCGAGGGTTTCAAGGTGGGCATGAACCGATGAAGTTGAGCGTAATTTAACCGCATCACATATATCCCTTACTGCAGGGGGATATCCCTTTTTGAGTATCTGATCCTTAATATAATCGAGTATTTCCTGCTGCTTGGCAGTTATCTTACCGTATGCCATATGCTCCTCCTTAATAACTGAAATCCACTCAAACTTACGTTCTGAAACAAATTAAGTATATCACGTATGAGATCAAAATGCAAACATATATTCCGAAAAATTGTTCGAAATTCAAATATATAATAAATAACGGGCGCATATCTTATTTTAAAAGATATACGCCCGTTATCGTAATTTGAATATAAAGCTGATTTAATAAATCAGGATTCCCTCAGTTTTACAGCATTGGCAGCCATTCGAAGCCTGTTCTGGTCCTGAGCGGCATAGTGTTTTTTCGTTGTATTTACATCTTTATGACCTAAAACATCTGCTACAAGGTAGATGTCTCCGGTTTCGTTATATAGGCTTGTACCATATGTACTTCGTAATTTGTGAGGCGTTATTTTTTTGAGCGTTGTAACAGTACGGGCGTATTTTTTTACAAGATTCTGGACCGACCGTACAGAAAGACGTTTGTCCTGCAAAGATAAGAACAGCGCCTGTTCATGCCCTGGCATAGGGATCATATGATGACGTTCTTCCATATATTCGCGAAGAACGGCTTCGACTTCATCACCGAAATATACTATCTGCTCGTAGCCGCCCTTACGCTTTATAAGGATACCGTTATTTGAAAAGTCTACATCTTTTATATCAAGTCCAACGCACTCGGAAACACGGATGCCGGTACCAAGAAGGAGCGTTAATAATGCCAGATCGCGGGTTTTGGTCTTATTATGGTATTCCAGCTGCTTTTTTGTTAGGTTATCCCCGTTTTCGACATTATCAAGCAGCCTTGCCACTTCGTCAATGTCAAGACGTATTATCTCCTTATTGTGGAGCTTGGGCATCTGCACCAATGAGGCGGGATTTTTCTCGATCTTTTCAGTGCGGAAGAAGTAGTTATACATACTCCGGAGTGATGCGAGTTTGCGCTGCTTTCCCCTTTCATCATTCGTATATTCTTCACCGTCTTTTATATAATAGGAAAGGTAATCCATGTATTCCGTAATATCTATGGGCTTTATCATATCAAGTATACTTACGTCAAATTCGGTGATCTCTGTTTTACGGCATACGGGATTTACCTCATGCAGATATTCGAAAAAGATCCTTATATCATACGCATAAGCCAGCCGGGTACGCGTGGAAGTGGTATCTTTTATCCCCAAAAAGAATTCGCGGCAAAACGGTGGGAGAGTAGCAGTGATCTCCCTTAGTTTCATAGTATTATCAATGTCGTTCTGGTCGTGGTATGACCTGTATTTATTTGCTGCAGGCATTTATCTGCCTCCTTTATTGTACATATATGTTATGCGATAAATATTTGCAATTTATATAAGCAGTATCTTCTGTTACCGCCCTATATGTTAATTAATTAACAATCATAATTTAATTAAGATGCGGCCATCCGTGCATGCCTGAATTTACAATAGCCGTAAACATACGCTCGCGTGTGCCCGGATTATTGTGTTCCAATGACTTAAGCAGTTCTTTGGCATATTCACGCTTTGTATTACCGTCTGCAGGGCAAGGGCTTTTACATACAGGCAGCTGCATCTTATTTGTAAATCCGATGACGTCGGCCTCCCTTACATACAAAAGCGGCCGTATAACAGTTACGTCCATGCGGTCAAGGTAAGTTACCGGTGCAAAAGTATGAAATCGTCCTTCATATATGAGTGACAAAAGCATTGTCTCGACCACATCGTCTTTATGATGAGCATAAGCTACTTTATTACATCCAAGCTCTTTTATTTTCTGATTGAGAGCTCCCTTTCGCATTTTCGCACATAACGAACAGGGATTTGTCTCTTTGCGCTGCTCAAAAACGATTTTAGCGATGTCAGTATGGATAATTGTATATTCGACACCCTGAAAATCGCATACAGCGCGAATCGGATCAAGCTCAAGGTTATCAAAACCAAGATCGACCGTTACCGCACATATTTCAAATTGATTGGGGTAAAAACGCTTAAGAGCATTAAGCGCATATAAAAGAGTAAGTGAATCCTTCCCGCCGGAAATACCGACGGCAATTTTGTCCCCTTCATCGATCATGGAATAATCATCCACAGCCTTACGAACGTAGCTTAGCAGACGTTTCATTTCCATATTATTAACCCCTTTTTACGCACCATCTATTCGTTAAAGTTGTCTTTCGCGAATAGTTGCATATCACTCCCGACTACTCCCCGTCCTTATTATCATCAGCCTTTGAGGCTTTTTCATTAGCGGAAACCATGTCATGAATATCGTCATCATATTCATGATCATCATCTTCCGGATAATAAGCATAATAATCTATATCAAGGTCGCCGCCGTCAAAACGTTTCATTTCACGATTGACATCGGCAAACGTTTTTCGTGCAAACCTGATAGCAGCTCCGTTATTTTCTTCATCATCCGGATCGGAATGATAATCCGAATTGATGTAGTATTCGGTTGATGAAGGCATATTCTTACGTACAAGGCGTGTGTTTATGAATGTCCTTATCGCCGCATATATTATGGCAAATATCGGAACACCCAGGAACATACCGGCAACGCCCCAGAAGCCGCCGAAAAGTGTTATCGAGAAAATAACCCAGAAGCTCGAAAGACCCGTAGAATCACCAAGGATCTTAGGTCCTATAATATTACCGTCGATCTGCTGCAGTATAAGGATAAAGATAAGGAACCACAGAGACTTGACCGGGTTTATCATGAGAACAATGAATGCACTCGGTATTGCTCCGAGCCAGGGACCAAAATACGGAATGACATTTGTAACGCCCACTATCACGCTTATAAGCAAAGGATAAGGAGTCCTCATCAGGCTTGTACAAATAAAACACAGTACACCGATTATAAGAGAGTCTACTATCTTACCCGATATAAAACCACCGAAGGTCTTATTGGCAAACATTGTGTTGTTGATAAGATTGTTAGCTGTCTCCTCCCTGAACAATGAGTAAGCTATCTTTTTAGCCTGGGCTATATGTATTTCCTTATGGTAAAGAAGATATACGGAAAGGATAATGCCGATTATCATCTTGAAGATGAATACCAGGATGCCCCATACGCTTCCAAGAACAGTTGTTGATAAGGTTGATATAAGGACCTGTATCTTTGGAAGTATCTCTTTTATGGAATAATCGGTTATATTTTCCCAATATGTGTCCAATAGTTCACGCAGTTGAGGATACCTTACAAGAAACTGGTCGCTCCATTTGTTGAAAGATGCCACATATGAAGGAAACCTTGTTATTATGCTCTGAATACTGTCAAGCAGCTGAGGAACGATGAGCAGAATAAGACCCGCCACCATAAGAAGGAAAACAATGACAGACAAAGTTATGCTGATGCCGCGTATATTTTTTTTCAGTGTTTTGCTTTCTTTAAGCTTGAGCTTTGTACAAAGCCTGCCGATCCTTTGCTCAAATATCTTCATAAGAGGATTGAGGATATAGGCAAGCGCAAATCCGTCAAGAATGGGAAGCATTGTCTTCCCGAGATTAATCTTCTGGCTTGAGGAATGATTGTACCCTGAAAGAAAATGATCAAATGCTATTCCGACACATACTATTATCAGCGCAATAGCGCCGATCTGGATGTATTTTTTGTTTATCCTTTTCATTTAAGCCTCGAATCTGTCGATGAAACCGCTTATAAGCTCAACCGTACCGTCGATACCAAGGATACTGCTGTTGATGCACAGGTCATAAGAATCAGCCCTGCCCCACTTTTTTGATGAGTAATAATTATAGTAATTTGCCCTTGCTTTATCGTTCTTTATTACCATATCCTTAAGACGGGCCTCATCCTTTTCCTCATTATATTTTACTTTTATACGAGCGATCCTGTCTTCGAGCGGAGCATTTATAAAGATACTCAGCCTGTTTTTAAGATCGCTCAATGCATAATCGGCACACCTGCCTACTATAACGCAGGGGCCTTCGGAAGCTATCTTCTTTATTGTATCAAACTGTGCAAGGAAAACCTTATGAGAAAGCGGCATTTCAACATACGGTGATGAATAGCCGAATGCATATGTATCTGAAACGAGGTTATATAAAAAGCTGCTCGTGGGCTTCTCGTCATTGTTTTCAAAAAGTTCGGGACAGATACCGCTTTCCCTGGCAGCACGTTTTAAAAGGTCCTTATCATAGAACTTGACACCGTACTTACCTGCCAGCTTCTCTCCTATCTCGCGTCCGCCGCTTCCGAACTGCCTTCCAATGGTGATTACCGTATTCATCAGCCCCTCCTTAAAGTATCTGTTTTACTCTTTAAAAGTACCACAAACATGCCTATCTTTCAAGGAAAAACATGGGAAAGAAGTTCCGTGAAATACTCGGGAAGAGGCGCCGTTATTTCAATATATTCCCCTGTTGTCGGATGTATAAAACCGATGGTTCCGGCATGCAGAGCCTGCCCCTTAATACTCATAGGTGGTTTGAGCCTGCAATATACCTCATCTCCCACTATCGGATGTCCGATCGAGCTTAAATGTACCCTTATCTGATGCGTACGTCCGGTTTCAAGGCGGCACTCAATGAGAGTAAATTTATCCGATCGCTTTAAGACCCTGAAATTGGTTATTGCTTCTTTACCGTTTTTAATATTTACGCTCATCCGCTTTCTGTCTTTTTCATCACGTCCTATGGGAGCATCGATACGACCTTCGTCATCCTTTATCATCCCATGTGCAAGTGCAGTATATACCCTGTTTATCGAGTGCTCTTTGAGCTGTCCTGCAATTGCAAGGTGCGCCCGGTCGTTTTTGCAAACCAGCAGTGTTCCGGTTGTATCCATGTCTATCCGATGTACTATACCGGGACGCATCACACCGTTAATACCGGATAGATCCTTTCCACAGTGGTACATAAGAGCATTTACCAGTGTGCCGCTGTAATGACCGGGAGCAGGATGTACCACCATGCCCTTTGGCTTGTTTACAACTATCACGTCATTGTCTTCGTAAAGGATCTCTATCGGGATATCTTCAGGAAGTATGTCGGGAAGCACGGCATCCGGTGCACTAAAGCTTACCATATCACCCGGAGAGACCCTGTAGCTCGCCTTACAGATCTTTCCGTTTACCGATACAAGCCCGTCTTTTATAAGCTTTTGGATATATGAGCGGGAAATCTCTTCATATGCATCGGCTATGCACCTGTCAATGCGGGTATCGATTATATCCTCAGTGCACTGGAAGTGATAATCATTCATCACTGTGTCCCTTTTTGAAACCAAACGCTTCTTCGAGCTCCTTAAAGTCGTTTTCTTTATAGACAAAAAGTATAAGAACAGCCGTAAGAATTGTTGCTACTGTTACGTAGCAGTCGGCAACATTAAAGATGGGAAAATTAATAAGATAAAAGTAAATAAAGTCAATAACATATCCGAGCCTGAAACGGTCTATCATATTGCCTGCGCCGCCGGCTGCGATAAACGTTAGAAGTATACGTATCAGCGTGTACTTTTTTGTGCATGGGATACGATAAAGTGCAAAGAATATGATAATAACCACTAAAAGAGCGATACACAGAAACAGCATCCTGTGTCCCGATAATATACCAAATGCCGCCCCGGTATTTCCGTTAGGCAGATAATAGAGCTTAAGGACACCATTAATGAGTATTATTGGTTCATTGTCCTTTAAGGCCCCTACAGCCCAAAGCTTTGCGGCCTGATCGAGTACAACAAGAAACGCCATGATCACAATATCGATTATCAGGTACTTTATCTTAGACATAGTTTATCTGATCTATAGCCTCCCTTATTTCCTGCTCAGTCACATCTGTTGATATCATACCCTTGCCTATCTTCTTAAGAAGTATGAATTTAAAGCCATCTGATGTGTTTTTCTTATCCGATCTCATGTATTCGATGATCCTGTCAATGTTTATATCAGGCAGCGAAATGGGAAGCCCGAACGGAACAAACATATCGCGGATCTCGTAAAACTCCTCCATAGTAAGATAATCTTTTTTCCATGAAATATAGGCGGCAGCCACAGAACCCAATGCCACACATTCACCGTGGCTGTATTTAAAATCGGTATATTTTTCAAGTGCATGACCTACAGTATGGCCAAAATTAAGAATTGCCCTCTCGTTCTTCTCGTAAGGATCTTTTTCGACATAGAATTTCTTTACGGCGATACTCCTTGCGATCATTTCGGATACAAATTCATCTTCGTGTTCGTTTATCTGCTGAAATGAATTAATGAGCCATTCATAAAAGCTTCCGTCTTTTATAAGTCCTGCCTTTAGCACTTCGGCCATGCCGGAAGAATATTCTTTTTCCGGCAGTGTTTTTAATACGGATGTGTTGATATAAACAAGCCGCGGCATCTTAAAGGCACCGATCATATTTTTGAAGTCTTCAAAATTGACGCCGGTTTTACCTCCGCTGCTTGAATCCACCATTGAAAGCAGAGTTGTAGGAACCTGCACAAAACCTATTCCCCTCATATAAGAGGATGCAACGAAACCGGCGATGTCGCCGCAGATACCTCCTCCGAGGGCAACGATCACATCATTCCTGCCGTATTTTAAGGCTATGAGCCGTGAGTAGCACTCAGAAACAGTTTCCAGTGATTTGTTTATTTCACCGAGCTTAAGTTCTATAAGGTCCACCTGCTTAAATATCTTTGAAAGCACGGAAACCAATTCATCACCGTACAGCTTTGATACATTGATGTCACTTATTACGCATATCCTGCATTCAGGCTTGAAAACCGAGGCCATTGCAACACCTAAGTCATTCCAGCTGTCCCTTATTAATATATTATATGGATCTGCGCCTTTAGGGTTTATTTCAATCAGATTATCCATGTTTCCCCTTACATTAAAACAACCTTTCTGCCAGGGCAGAAAGGTCGCCTCATTGCATATTGATTAGTATTTTGTATTAAGAGCCGGAACATCAAATGCTCCTGATAATATCTCCTGGAAGTCGCCTGATATATCGACGTTCCTGGGAGTTATGATGAAGATGTAGTGCGATATCTTTTGAAGATTGCCGCCTACCGCATATGTAGCACCCGATGTAAAATCGATTATCCTTTGAGCTACATCCATGTCAAGCCCTTCGACATTAAGCACCACTGTTCTGTTGGAGAGCAGGGTGTCTGTTATTTCCCTTGAGTCCTCAACGGAAGTGGGCTTTATGACACATACCTCATTAACATTTCCGCTGGGCCTTATATTTCTCGACTGCGATGTTCGTCCTCCTATCGATGTTACCTTGCCGGTGCTCCTGCCTGTCCCCTTATTGTCATAGTCATCTTCAATAGTTGCGGTTTTGATAGACTTGCGCTGACGCGGGGCTTCTTCGTAATCATCTTCCTCGTCGAAGTACTCGTCCTCGTCGTAATCCTCGTCGTTGTACTTCATTGACTTGAGTAAGTTGTCAAAAAATGCCATTTGAATCACTCTCCTTATTCATGATCATTTATAGTTCCTCTCACCGAATATGGATGTTCCCACTCGTATGTAAGTAGCCCCTTCCTCTACCGCAACGGTGTAATCACCGGACATACCCATGGATAAACAATCCATACATACATTATCAATGTTTTTTTGAATTATGTCAACAACAAATTGCTTCATTTTGACAAAAATCGGCCGATTTTCTTCAGAATCCACAACATATGGTGCCACAGTCATAAGTCCGCGTATGATTATCCCGGGCAATTCTGCAACCTGACGCACGGTTTCTTCGAGCTCGTCCGGGGATATTCCGTACTTACTCTCCTCTCCGGCAACATTGACTTCGATAAGGATATTTACCGTAATGCCGCGCTTTACGGCTTCCCGGCTTATCTCGCGGGCAAGCTTTAATGAATCGACGCTGTGTATCATATATACTTTATCTACAATGTATTTTACCTTATTGGTCTGAAGATGACCTATAAGATGCCATTTTATGTCACCCGGAAGCTGATCGTATTTGGCAACCAGTTCCTGAACCTTGTTTTCGCCGAAATCACGGACACCAAGATCATATATTTCCTTTATCATCTCGACCGGCTTTGTCTTGCTTACAGCGATCAGGGTTATATCGCTTAATTCCCTTCCGGATCGCATTGCTGCCTGTTTTATATTGTCCTGAACTGACATAAGGTTATCTTTAAGCATAATAACGTCCTTCCTCAGTTTAACTTATTCATAGATAAAATCATTGGCATCAACCGTATCGCCCTTTAATACTATATGATCGTATACGTTAAGGCCGTATTTTGTGTTAGATTTGACTATTGAATACTCTTCATTTCGGTACAAAACGGTTATCTGTTTGAAGTCGGCATATCCCTTGTTTATATTGTAAACGCCGGTGAGCCGGCCCTGCTTGCTTATCGGGTATTTTTCATCGCTCCCGGGCTTTAGGATATAATCTCCTATCATAAAGCTGGATTCATCGACGTAATACTGGCCGTCATAGTTGGCATAGATAGTTGTCTTTACAAATTCTTTTGTCGCAGTACCGTCCTCAAGAAAAGCCTCGCGGAGGAAACCCTCTTCGTTATCGTTTTCACCGTAAGTTAAGTATTCTTCGGGTATCAGATAAAAAGTATGCTCAACTATCGCCGAATTGGGGATCTTAAGGCCTTCATCAGAATCGGAAATAAGCTCGATCTCAAGGAAACGGTCAGTTGCAAAGGTTATCATTGAATTGTTGAAATCAAGCTTTAGGAATATCGTTCCGTCCTGACGCAGTATCGATGAGGCTGCCCAGGAAGTATAGTTGTTCTTTAGAAAACGCACATTGATATAGTCCTTCTCCTCCAGTTCCTTGCATTTGGCTTCGTCAATCTCTGTCAGTATTGACCACTCTTCTGCCGTTATGATCTTATATGCGGGATCGCCTTCGGATATGAGGTCATTGTTCGAAAACTGTTTTTTCTCATAATTTTCGTTAAAAAGCAGATCCCTTGTCATGTCTTCCGGCGCCAGCGACTCGTAGCCGTCAACCGAATAAACCATAACGCCTGATTCGGGCGCATATCCAAAATTAACATTGTCCGAATAATCACCTGCCCTGTATGCGTCTATATTGGAAAGGACCTTATAGTTGGCGATCTTAAGTACAGTGCCTTCTATATTAAACTTGAAGTTATAGGTATCGGAATACCTGATGGGATCAAAACCTGAAGAAAATGAGGAGATGGCTGTGCGCAGTTCTTCCATATCCTCCTTTGTAAGGGTTACGGAGTCACCCTGGTCATTGTTCAGGATGTCGTTTATTTTACCGGTCGCATCGATAGTGCAAACCATGGAGTTTTTGGCTACCTTTTCGCACTCGCGTGCATAGTAATTGATATAACCAGAGAAGGAGGATTCCACTACCGTCTCCTGACGCAGGACCACTCCCGTATAAGTGTTATTTACAGCCAATGATCCCATGGTTACTTCATAAGGTGCGATGTGTTCGCTCTTAAAGTATGAGACCACAACTATAACTATATACACAAAAATGATCCCGAATATTATGAGACCGAGATTGATATTTATCGGAGGACGGTATTTTTTTGTTTTTGATCTTCTGCGTTTCCTTGAATCCGCCACTTATACTTCCCCTTTGGAACAAAATCAAAAGCCCCGTCAAGCGAGGCTTTATGATCCGTTAAATTGTCTTTGCAATTAGAGAGATACAATCACCTTAGGCTGAAGATACTCGGAAAGCTCGGAACTGTCAAGGCTTACGCTTATTACAAAATCAACCTTGAACTGCTCGCTTATCTTATCCAGCTTTTTTACTGCATCCTCAACTTTGGTGCGGTCTTTGATATAGGCTATATCCATAAAGCTGTCGAAGTATACCTGCTCCAGGTCGTGATCCTGAGAGACTATGCCGCACACAAATCCCACAAATTCCTCCTCGGATGAAATGGGAAATTCAGACGCGTTGATCAGGCGTATCTTATTGTTGAGCTCATACATATGTTTACTGTTTTTGTCAAGGTAAACAATGTTTCCGTTGCTCGTCTTGGCCGCCGCATTAACCTTTTCAAGCAAATGCTTCGTCTTACCCTTCCCCTTTTCGCCGACGATCAATTGTATCATTGTAATCTCCTCCTTATATGTGATAAAAGCTATACATTAATTATAGTAGATTTTGACCTAAAAAACAACCGCTAATAAATCACGGCACCAGCTTGAGAAGTGAGTTCATATCGCTGTAAAGCGTATCCCTGTCACCGGCCTTTAATACAACTGAAATATATGGATTCCCCTTCTGGTCATTTGATAACAGAATAAGACAGGAACCGGCCATATTGGTGGTACCGGTTTTTCCTCCGATGATATTTACGTTGTCAGGGTGTGATTTTTCCTGAGTTAAGTACATGTTTGAATTGCGTACCGACATTTCCTTTGGATTGCCGTCGCGGTCGCTGTATGTGGTCGTATACTCGGTTGTTCCTATGATCTCTTTAAACTTGTCATATTTCATAGCCTCATTAAAGATAAGATAAAGATCATATGCAGTGGTATAGTGATTCTCATCGGATAATCCGTGAGGATTGACAAAATGCGTGTTTGTTGCACCGAGTTCCAAAGCCTCCTTGTTCATCAGGCTGCAGAATTCGTCCTGACTGCCCGAGATATACTCGGCAATGGCGACTGAAGCATCATTACCGGAATACATAAGAAGTGCGTGCAAGGCCTGGTCGAGCGTAAGCCGGTCGCCCTCCTTAAGACCAGTAAGCTGTGCGCCCTGTTCTGTTATCTGAACATTGGAAGAAGCGGTGATCGTATCTTCGAGATGTCCGTATTTTAAGGCAAGAAGTGCCGTCATGGTTTTTGTCAGACTGGCCGGATACATCTGTTTGTGCACATTTTTTGCATAAATAGTCCCGCGGGAATTAATGTCGAAAAGACCTGCCGCTCCCGAACCGGAAAGCTCGGGCCCGCCGGTCGTATTTTCCGGCTCCGCTATACATAGATTGTATGCAAAGGGTTTTGCGGTATCTTCGAAATTGACCGAACTGAAATTAAACGCCGAAAGCCTGGTCTTATAGTCAAACGGCATCTGATAACCCGTTCCGATACATCCTGTAAGAACGGATGATATTAGTAGTACTGTTGTTATAAATAGTGCCTTATTTGTACATCTCACGCCATTCCATATCTCCTCTGTCAAGGGATTTGATGAGCAGTTCCGCCGTGGCAAGGTTGGTCGCCAGCGGTATATTATGCATATCGCATAGCCTGATTATATAGCTTACATCGGGTTCGTGCGATTTGGGTGAAAGCGGATCACGAAGGAATATCATAAGATCGATCTCATTGTGCTCAATCTGTGCGCCTATCTGCTGTTCGCCGCCCAGGTGGCCCGCGAGATATTTGTGTATGCTTAAGTTTGTTACTTCCTCGATAAGGCGGCCTGTAGTACCGGTCGCATAAAGTGTATTCTTACTTAAAATCCCGCGATAGGCTATGCAGAAATTCTGCATGAGCTTTTTTTTGGAATCGTGAGCTATCAAACCTATATTCATGAAATACCTCCGAAAGAATCAGTACAGCGAATTATCCGACTGAAGCCGTACATTTAATACAAGCCCGATACCGATAAACATTGTTACAAGCGATGTGAGCCCATAGCTTACAAAAGGCAATGTCAGTCCGGTGTTTGGAAGGATCATTGTTGTAACCCCTATGTTTATAAACGTCTGAAATCCCACAAAGCCGGCCATGCCCCCCGCAATAAGCCGTCCCGCAAGATCATCCGCATGAGCTGCTATCCATATGCACTGTACGACAATAAGAAACAGAACTATTATTATAGCGCAGCATCCTATGAAACCAAGTTCCTCTCCCGCTATCGCGAATATGAAATCCGTCTGTGCTTCGGATATGAAGTTACCGTTCTTAACCGATCCGATGACATTATTGTTAAGTCCTTTTCCCTGAAGCAGTCCGGAACCTATCGCTGTTATGGAATTTAGCTGCTGATATGCTTCCGTGGATGCATATTTTTCCGGCTGTATCCAGGCCAAAAGCCTTTTCTGCTGATATTCGTTAACTATCGTCTGACCGGGAGTTAAGATCATATTAAGAAGGATGACTGCCGAAGGTATCGCGACTGCCGCCACTACCAGTATGACCTTGTAGCTTAAGCCCCCGAGAAATACAAGAACACAGAATATCACAAGTATCATTATACTCGTTGACAGATCCGGTTGCTTAAATATCAGTACAAAAGGGGGAACGATCAATACGACGCAGGATATAAGCATACGAAATGTATTCAGTTTCTCCTCATGTTTCATAATAAACTGTGCATAAAATAAAATCAATAATATTTTTACCAGCTCGGAGGGCTGAAAACGCACGCCGAACATCGTAAACCAACGCGATGCACCGCCTCCTTTATCACCGAAAAGGTAAACGGCAATCAGCAGTACAAGGGCAAGTGCATATTCGAGCCAGTAAAACTTCAGTACGAAGTGATAATCGATAAGCGAAATGGGCACCATGAAAACAAGGCCTATGATAAGCCCCTGTATCTGACGTTCCATAAGCTGTGATTTGGCGCTTCCTATAAGCAGTATTCCTATGACCGAAATTGTGATCGTAAGGAATACCAGAAAGAAGTTATATTTTCTGATGCTGTATTTTGAAAAAACCTTAAACATATCGTCACCGGATCATACTGGTAAAGAATCAATGGTATCTGCGTTTACCGGCTGAGCACATATCCTGTCATCTTTTACGAATATTATCTTGGGCACTGCCCTGTTCTTAAGGAACATCCCCGTCTTCTGACTGAGCATCTCGGAAAAGTCGGCTATCCTTACCCTCGTGGGCTTGATATCTAGAGCGACAACGAAACGTGATGCATCACCGAAGCACCCTGCGTGAACGTGCCCGTAGAGCGTACCGAGAATGATTATATTACCCGATGCGTTTACAGCGCCGCCGTTATTCACATCCCCGAGTATTATTATACTTGAGTCCGTTTCTATCGTTTCACCCGCTTTTACGCTCCCTTTGTAAAATCGGCCTGCATTTGTCCTGCTGTTTTCAAGGAAGCCGTTTGCCGCCTTTATATACTGGATCTCACGCTGTTCATCCATACCCGCTATACAGGTAACTACCACATCCGTACAGCCTGTTATAAGGTCGACTATGCTTCTTTCTTCGTCATCCGTGAGCTCACGTCCTTCAAAGGATATGACAAGCCTTGCGTCACCGAAGAACTTGGCCGATGCCTTTAATTTTTCCTCCAGTTCCGAAAGAATAACATCAAATGAAACATCAGGATCAAGCTTGATGTTTATTCCGTTTTTAAAGCTCTTTATCATTACCGTATTATTCATATTCTCACTCCGTCAGTCTTCTATCACTTCAAGGTTTTCATCAACATTTGCGATACCGTTTATAAGAACGTTCTTATCCTCAAGTCCAAAGTAGTATTTCATGACATCACTGGCCAGTGCTGCTGCATTGGCCGAAGTGTAACCGTAAGCTATACGGACCGAGATCGCTATTTCCGGATCGTTAAACGGCGCATAACCCACAAACAGTGCGTGATTTGTCCTTGATAACGATGTCTGCGCCGTACCTGTTTTTCCTGCAACGCTGATGGGGAAACCTTTATATGCGGCAGTTCTCCTGGCTACCAGGTTCATTCCCGTCTGAATGGCTTCCCAGTATTCTGTAGGGACTTCAACACGATTGCGTACATCAGCGGTATAGCTTCGCAGCACTTCACCGTCGCCCCTCACTATCCTGTTAATGAGCGTAAGGTTGTAGCAGTTTCCTCCGCTTGCTATGGTGTCCACATATCTTGCGAGTCCTATCGTTGTATAGTTATGAGAACCCTGCCCGATAGCGGAGTCGATCGGAAGCGTATCGGAAAACTGCGGTTCATTCTCTTCCATCTCTACACCGGTTTTTTCGGTAAGTCCGAACATGTCCGCATAAACCTTCAGCTTATTAAGTCCCCGCTGTTCGTTGTATGTTTCGGTATGCACGTTGGTACTTAACCTGTAGCCGACTTCGTAGAAGAAGCTGTTGCATGAATTTTCTATAGCATGGACAACATCCAGGCCGCCGTGAGCTCCCGGATATACCCAGCACTTCTTTTCAAGGTCTAAGCTTTCTATTTCGTATATTCCGCGGCAGGACAACGGTTCGCCAAGGTTTATAGCGTGCTCCGATAAACCCGAGATCGCCGATACCATCTTAAATGTCGATCCTGGCGCCGTCATCTGCTGTGTTGCATGGTTATATATAGGGCTTGCCAGGTCACTCATAAGTGATGCATAGTACTCCGAATCGATGGTATTGGTAAGCCTGTTGTTGTTATAGCCGGGATATGATACACAGGCCAATACTTCACCGTCAGTGTTTAGTACCACGCATGATCCCGAACAGGGATCAAGTGCCAGCTGCGCAGGCGTTATCTCGATATTGGATATCTTGTTTATGAGAAATTCATAAGGTGTCTTTGCGCCTGATTCAAGTGCCTCTTTTTCGGAGCTGGTACCGTATATGACCCTTTGTTCAAACAGTATCAGGCAAAGCTGACGCCCCGAAATATAATTATCACGGATCATGTATTTATAGATCTTTTTGCTGAAACCGGTATCTTTTTTTAGTTCGTCGCAGATATATTCGACCAGCCTTATATACACTTCCGAAGTGTCGGAATACTGGCTGTATGCGCTGAATTTTGAAAAATCGATCCAATTCTGTGCCAGGCAGTAATTTAAGTATTCGTTAAGGCTTATTGTTTCGTCGGTCGTCCACTTGATATAAGTGCGATCCTCTTTATCGATAGCATCACTTAACAGTACGTTCATAGCTGAGGACTGAAGCCTGCTTACGATATAACTTTCATAAACCTGCATCTCCTTGTCAAGCTGATCATACGGAGTAGCTGTACTTAAAAGCTCGGTACGAAGTGCACTTATGACTTCAGCCTGCCGCGCGGTGAAGGCGTCGTTAACTTCCTTTTCATACGTATGGGCATTGTCCCCTGAAAAAGCAGATATATCTATTACATTGTTGTTTATAAGGGCATAATAAACATCATCGATCGGGATCATCATGTTTGATGATTTGACCTCGCTGTTATTATACTCTTTCATGTTTATTATCTTTGTTACAAGGATACCGGCGAGCTTCTGCTCTATCATGTTATATACTGCCTTTTGCAGGTCGGCATCTATTGAAAGATATATGTCAGCGCCCGCCACCGGATCATCGTGCGAATCGGTTTCGAGGATCTTTCCTACATTATCGGTGAAAACGACATCCTTGCCCTTTGTTCCCTGAAGGTATTCCTCCATTGTCTTTTCTATGCCGGCCTTGCCGACTGTATCCGTCATATCATAGCTGTGAGTAGTGGACAGTGCCAATTCGTTAAGATCTTCTGTTGATGCATTTCCGACATAACCTATAATGTGTGCAAAATACTGAGGATCGTTGTAGCGCCTTAACATATTTTCGGCTATGCTGACGCCCTGCAGTTCATTGCTGTTTTCCATGATCGCAGCTACCGTTTCGTCACTTACCTGCGATGCTATTACTGTGGATAAGTACTTCTGATAGCTGTTGGTATCCATTGCATAACGTACTGTTATTATCTTAAGGACTTCCTCCGGAGTATATCCTTCCATAGGAACAAATTCCTTGTTGTTTTCATCGTCGTAGCTGACCTTTCCGATCTGATACCTGTCTTTCCCGCAAAGATAGGCTATCACATCGTCAGCTGTAGATCCCCTCTCCTCTCTTGTCAGGTCGTCGATCTTGGGATGTCCGTAAACATCGGCAAGAAACCTTAACAGCCTTGTATCCGATACCGCAAACTCATACTTACCGTATTTGTCAGTTATTATCTTAAAATCATTGTTAACGTCATCACCACAGGATTCGATGATGTTTACCGTCCGTATTATCACATCATTAAGCAGCTGATTCTTATCGGGGGAAGACTCATAATTATCCTCTATCGTAACGGAATATGCCAGTTCATTATATGCAAGCAGTTCTCCGTTCCTGTCATAAATGTTTCCGCGGGCGCTCGGAAGCGATATCTCCTTTTTGATCGTTAAGGTGAAGTTGTTAAGGTAGTCCTCTCCCTTTATTATCTGAAGCACGAACAGCCTGTGTATAAGAACAAAGAACAGGGCGCCGATTATCAGAACAAGCAGAAACAGACGTGAAAATATGACGTTTTTTATCCATTCCTTAATATCGGTAAGCAAGCCTAAGCTCTCCTCTTCTCATATTCCTCAAGCCATTCGTTAACAAACAGTATCCCCTTATATACTATAAGAGTCACAAGCACAGTATATACAATATCCGGCAGCATTATATGCACAAAATAGTAACCCAGATGCATCTTCCCTCGAAGAAGGAATAAAAATGTATAACAGATGAAACAATAAAGCAGTTCGCTTGTACCGATAAGTATCATCGGAAGCTTTATATCCTCGGGATAGAATATCCTTCTGAAGAAGCCGTTCAAAAAGCCTATGAACATATAAACGAAAGCATAAAATCCAAGTATGGAACCAAAGAATATGTCAATAAGAAGACCGGCTGTAAAGCCTATGATCATGCCTTCGTTACGTCCGCGCATGAAACCGAATGATGAGGTGATGATCAGCAGTATATTGGGTACTATGCCGGCGAGTGAAATAGCTTTGAATAAGGTCGTCTGCAGCAGGTATCCTATGATTATCATTAAAAAGACCGTCAACTTCCGCAGCATCCCTATCTTAAGTCCTCCTTAAGCTGTGTTACCACCAGCACTGTGCTAAGGTTCTTAAAATCAACTACCGGCGTGATGTATCCAGACTTTGTCAGGTTGTTGGGATCCAGCTGTATCTCGGTAATATATCCTATAGAAATGCCGGGAAGATATTTATTGCTGATGGCTGATGTTACTACCTGGTCTCCCTGTGTTACTATATCCTTTTCATCCATAAGCTGTGAGAATCGAATATATCCGTCGTCCATAAGCGTAAGGTCGCCCGAAACTATGAGATTATCTGAAGTTGACATTACCATTCCCGAAAGGCTTGATGTATCATCAATTATCGACCTTACCTGAGCCCAGTTGGGGCCTACGTTTGTAACAATACCTACAAGGCCTGAGCCTGCCATGACATTCATGTCGGTTTTTATTCCGTCCTTACTGCCCTTATCTATGGTGAATGACGAAAACCAGTTACCGGTATCCTTGCCTATCACGCGGGCACCTATCTTTTCGTAGTCGGAATACTGCTCGTCAAGAAGGAACAGGCTCCTTAATTCGGCCAGCTCGTATTTATCGCGCTGAAGATCATTTACACGTATAGTGAGTTCATCGATACGTGACTTGAGCTCCTTGTTTTCCTCATTAAGTTCGTTTATCCTGCGTATGTTTTCGGAACGCGTGTTAAGCCAGGCACCGGCAGACCCGATGCCCTTCTGAAACGGTACGATAATGTAACCGGCAACCGTTTCAAACGGCCCGGTCACAAAGTCGGTGGTGAATGATAACAGCATCATTGCCACACATAGAATAGTCAGAATAAGAAATACATATTTACCGGGAACAGAAATAATATTCCTTCCGTATCCTCTTTTTCCCATTGTTTCACCCTAACAAAAACGGTCAGGCGTTTTGATCCTGCATGGAATATACTACCGAACGAAGCTGTTCGTTTTTGATTATCTGGGATAATCCGTATGCAACGCTTTCCTCGCCGTTTACCGAAAAATTAACCTTGAGTCCGGTGCTTGACGCAATCAGTTCATGAAGGTCGCCGATCCCGGCAGATCCGCCGGTTAAGAATATACCGTTACGGTAAATATCGGCTCCCAGCTCGGGAGGAGTACGTTCAAGGATCACTCGTACGCTGTCTATTATTGTTTCGAAGTTTTCCTTCATCGCTTTTTCTATAAGATTTGTGGGGATGCTTCGTTCAACCGGAAGTCCGGTGACAATATCCCTTCCGTACACTACTGCATCTTCCTGTGATTCTTCGAGTTCGGGAAGTGCTATCTTAACCTTCTCGGCTGTTTTGATGCCGACAAGGAGATTGTATTCCTTACGGATGATGTTCCTTATATTTTCGTCGAATTTCTTGCCGCCTATTTTGATAAGACGGCTTAATACGATACCACCCATTGAAAGGATCGATATTTCGGTTGTTTCATAGCCGATATTTACAACAAGGATTCCCTGGGAATTGATAACGTCAACATTAAGTCCGACACCGTCCGCTATCGCTTTTTCGACTATGAAGATATTGCGGGCCTTCACGTTTGATTCCCTTACAAGATCGAAGAAAGCCCTTTTTTCAACTTCCGTTACGTCTGTAGGTACGGAAATAAAATAATCAGCCGCCCTGATATTGCCGCCTGTCACGTCATTTAAGAAATTGCGTAAAAGTATCTGCATATGATTGATATCCGCAATTACTCCGTTCGTAACAGGAAAGGATACAGTTATGTTCTGCGGTGCCTTCTCATACATTTCAAAAGCATGGTCGCCGTATGCAAAAAGATTTTTTTTGTTCATTACCTTTTGGATCGCAATCATGTTCTTTTGAGAACTTATAGTATCGTTAAAACCGTTATATATCTTGATGTTGTAGGTACCCAGATCGATACCGAAAGCATTAGCTGCCACAACGCTCCTCCACAAACCGGTTCAAATTATGGTATATCTTTGCTGTTTGAACACAACATATAGTAATTCTACCACAAAACCGCTGTTATGTATATATGTATTATACCTTAAGGCTTTTGGGATCTATGATACCGTCATCCTTTAACTGCTGGATCGCACGTATAACACCGTATTTGGCATGCGGGAATGTAAGACCTCCCTGGAAATAAACGGTATAGGGCTCTTTTATAGGACCATCGGCACTGAGCTCAATAGATGAACCCGAAACAAAGGCTCCCGCTGCCATTATAACATCGCTGTCGTAACCCGGCATTGCCCACGGTTCCGGAGAAACATGGCTGTCAACCGGGGCCGCATACTGGATCCCTTTGCAGAATGAGATAACACCTTCGGCGCTTCCGAGAGTCACAGCCTGTATTATGTCATGCCGGATGGTTTCGGGCTTTGGATAAACGTCAAAACCCACTCCGTTTAAAAGCGATGATGCAAGTATAGCTCCCTTTAGTGCGGAACTTACTACACACGGAGCCATAAACAGTCCCTGATAGAAACTTCCGATAACGTTTAAAGAGGCTCCGACTTCACGGCCGAGTCCCGGTGATGTGAGCCTGGAAGCTGCACGTTCAATACAATCCTTTCTTCCGACGATATATCCTCCGATAGGTGCAAGTCCTCCACCCGGGTTCTTTATAAGAGAGCCGACCATCATATCCGCACCGGCCTCTGACGGTTCGCTTATTTCAACAAATTCACCGTAACAGTTATCCACCATGCATATCACGTCGCTCTTTATACCCTTTATAAAGCTTATAAGCTCTCCTATCTGTTTAACGGAAAAAGTGGGCCGTGTCTGGTATCCTTTTGAACGTTGGATCGTGACAAGTTTTGTTTTTTCATTTACGGAATCACGTATCCCGACATAGTCAAAAGATCCGTCAGGCTTTAGATCAACCTGCCTGTAGCTTATCCCGTATTCCTTAAGTGAGCCGCAGGATTCCCTTATGCCGATCACTTCTTCGAGGGTATCGTAAGGTTTTCCGACAGGGGACAACAGTTCATCGCCGGGACGAAGGTTTGAAGACAGGGCAACATTAAGAGCATGTGTACCGCATGTTATCTGAGGGCGTACAAGTGCATCCTCGGTATCGAAAACGCCGGCATATACCTTTTCCAGCGTATCCCTGCCGAGGTCATTGTATCCGTATCCGCTTGAACCCTGAAGGCATGCTTCGCTCACCCTGCATTCGTGAAAAGCTTTAAGTACCTTAAGCTGATTGTATTCAGCGGTATCATCGATCCTTAAAAACCTTTCGTTAAGCTCCGTTAGTTTTTGTTCGGCATAGTTTAATACATCATCGTCTATGCCAAGACTTTTGTACAGATCCTGCTTTCCGTTCATAAATCCTCCGTGCTCACCCTATCATTTTAAGCATATAGTCAAGTATCCTGTCTTCGTCAAAATCGAATTCATCTTTGTTTATCCATATTACATCACGTTCCCGTTTAAACCAGGTAAGCTGTCGTTTGGCAAAATGTCTGGTATCACGTTTTATGATACGTACTGCCTCATTAAGGTCGATATTTCCGTCCAGATATTCAAGGATCTCCTTATAACCAAGCCCGTACATCGATACCGTATCCTTA
The DNA here is from genome assembly GCA_017550535.1 of Lachnospiraceae bacterium. Classification (GTDB taxonomy): domain Bacteria; phylum Bacillota; class Clostridia; order Lachnospirales; family Lachnospiraceae; genus UBA2868. The sequence continues at coordinate 83,099 of JAFZOS010000027.1, read as the reverse complement.
CGGCATCCGATCTCCTTAAGGTGCCTGACTTCGTCTACAAGTCCGAGCCTTATCATCTCGTCCACTCTGTCATCAATATCTTTATACAGCATATCACGCGGTTTATTTAAAACGAAATATCTGAAATCATACGGCGAACACCTTTGCCGTTCCTGTCTGTTATGATCGGATATCTTATTCCCTGTTTCATGATAGTATTCAAGAGCCCTGGTTATTCGTTTTATGTCATTTTCATGTATATATGCAGCCGCATCCGGGTCGCATTCCAAAAGCTCTTTATACAGTATACCGCTTCCTTGTGTTTTTGCTTTTTGTATAAGAGAGATCCTGTATTCAGTACCTGCATTGTCTGAAAAATCGATATCATAAAGAAGTGCCTGAATGTAAAAACCGGTACCTCCGACTATAAGTGGAAGCTTTCCACGGCCGTATATCCCGTTAAGAGCCTTTGATGATTCTTCCTTAAACCTTGAAACATTGTATTCTTCAGTAGGCTCCAGTACGTCAATAAGGTGGTGGGGGATCCCATGCATCATGGAGGCCGGTATTTTTGCCGTGCCTATGTCCATGTGCTTATAGACCTGCATTGAATCGGCGGAAATTATCTCACAGTCAAGAGCTTTTGCAAGCCTTATGGACAGCCCTGTCTTGCCTGCGGCTGTAGGGCCTGTAAGGATAATGAGCTTTCTCATGATACTATCCTCTTAAACAGCTTTTCCACTTCATTTTTGGTAAAAGATATAATGGTCGGCCGGCCATGCGGACAATTGTATGGATTGTCAAGAGCCATCAGTTCGTCGATAAGTGCTTCCGCTTCCTTAAAGGACATCCTGCTGTTGCCTTTAACGGCACTTTTGCAGGCCATTGTCGCGATCCTGTGATCCACTGAATCTATGTTTTTTGACCGTCTGTCATTTTTGAGTTCGTCCAAAAGGTCGTGAAAGTATTCTGTTGGAGTAAGGCCGAAGAGTTCTGAGGGAACTTCCCTTATAGAGTATTCGTTGCCGCCGAATGGTTCGATCTCAAAACCTACTCTTTTAAAGTTGTCGGCATATTCATTTACAACTGATTCTTCCGCTTTACTCAATGTCATAACTATGGGAGGGTTTATGAACTGTGATGTTACTCTGCCGCTCTCATACTGTTTTAAAATACGTTCGTATTTTACTTTTTCATGAGCTGCATGCTGGTCTATGATGTAAAGCTTATCTTCCATTTCAACAAGCCAGTAGGTGTCAAAGAGCTGACCGATCAGGCGGTGCTTTTTAATACCTTCATTACTTAAGAATCCGTCTTCAAACATTGAAAGCTGAACGGGTTTTATAATGTCCTGCGGCTGTTCTTTGAGGTCATCCCGGACTTTATCTTCGGTAACGGAAACGGGTTTGTCTTCTGTATCATTGACCGGTATTTTATCGGCAACAAAATCTGTGATCGTGTGTTTTTCAAAAGGCTCGGGGCGTATTGCATCGCTGCTTATATTAATGTGACCCGTGATCTTTTCTTCTTCGTGTATATCAACTATAAGTTCGCGTGATGACAGTGCATTTCTTATGACCTTTACGAGAAAGTCATATAACGTATTTCCTTCAAGAAACCTGATCTCCTTTTTTGACGGATGAACGTTTACATCTATAAGATCCGGCGATATATCAAAATACAGGATGACTACGGGATACTTATGAAGCATCAGATACGGCTTATATGCCTCATCAAGTGCACGCCTTATGAGAGTGCTCTGAATATATCTTTGGTTTACATAATAGATCTCAAAACTCCTGTTACATCTTGCAAGCTCGGGCTTGCAGATAAAACCGGTAACACCTAAGTCTCCGTTACTTTCATCTATCGGAATAAGGCCTGTGACCATATCTTTGCCGTATATGCTGTATATGATATCTTTGATCTCTCCGTTTCCCGAACTTTGAAGACGGGTAGAGTTATTGATGATAAGTTTAAAGGCAATATCCGGATGAGAAAGCATTACTTTCTCAATATAGTCGCTTATATAACCGGCTTCGGTCTGCGGAGTCTTTAAGAACTTCCGTCTGGCGGGCGTATTATAAAAAAGGTGTCTTACTATAAATGTGGTGCCATCCGGTATGCCTACATCATCAAGGCTTAATTCCCTGGATCCTTCGATCACGTATCTGGTCCCCGTATAATCATCCTGAGTTTTCGTCATAAGTTCTACCTTTGCCACCGAGGCGATACTTGAAAGGGCTTCGCCTCGAAACCCCAGGCTTCCTACGCATAAAAGATCTTCGATACTTCTTATCTTGCTGGTTGCATGCCTTAAAAAGGCAGTCCGTACTTCTTCCTTACGTATGCCGCTTCCGTTATCGGTAACTCTTATATAGGATATACCTCCATCCTTAATCTCAACGGTCACTGCATCCGAACCTGCATCTATCGAGTTTTCAACCAGTTCCTTGACGACGGACGCGGGCCGCTCCACTACTTCTCCGGCTGCGATCTTGTCGATTGTATCCTTGTCAAGTACCGTTATTTTCCGTTCCATTCTAATATCCCCATCTGTTTGTAAGCTTGTTTTTAATCTTACTTAAAGTATTGAGCGCGTCCATGGGTGTCATATTGTCAAGGTCCAGCCCTTTAAGCTCATTGATTATGTCATCGTCTGTAACAGTATCAAACAACGACATCTGGTTAAGATCGACTTCGTCAAGCCGTTTTACACGCCTGTTTGATGATGAGTCTTTTTTTTCTGCAATGCTCCTTACATTTACCGTAATGTCGTTATCAGCCAGTTCATCCACTATCTCTTTTGCACGTTCGGTAACATGTTCCGGAACACCTGCGAGTTTTGCTACCTGTATGCCATAGCTTTTATCGGCGCCGCCTTTTACTATCTTTCTAAGGAATACGATGTTATCGCCCTGTTCTTTCACGGCGATACAGTAATTGTTTACCGAATCAAGTTTACCCTCAAGCTCGGTAAGTTCGTGGTAATGTGTTGCAAACAGTGTTTTTGCACCAAGGAGCTTCGGATTTGCAACAAATTCGACAACAGCCCAAGCTATGGCAAGCCCGTCGAAGGTCGATGTTCCACGTCCGATCTCATCGAGTATGAGAAGGCTTGACGATGTGGCATTCCTTAGAATATTTGCCACTTCCGTCATCTCTACCATGAACGTGCTCTGCCCGCTTGACAGATCGTCGGAGGCACCAACCCTTGTAAATATTCGGTCAACAATGCCGATGTCAGCTTCTTTTGCAGGAACGAACGATCCGATCTGAGCCATTAAGACTATGAGTGCCGTCTGACGCATATAAGTTGATTTTCCTGCCATATTGGGGCCGGTTATTATGGATATACGGTTCGCTTTATTGTCGAGATGCGTGTCGTTGCTAACGAACATATCCGAACTTATCATCTGTTCAACAACGGGGTGCCTTCCCTTAATGATATCGATGGTTCCTCTGTTGTTGATACCGGGCCTGCAATAGTTGTTTTTCTCAGCCACGTGAGCAAGGCTTGCAAGTGCATCGAGATATGCGATGACAGAAGCAGATTTCATAATTCGGTCGATATTTTCGGCAAGAGTGTCGCGTATCTCACAGAACAGATCGTATTCAAGAGAAAACAGTTTTTCCTCCGAATTCAGTATCTTCTCTTCGAGTTCTTTTAGTTCGTCGGTAGTATAACGCTCGGCATTTGCAAGAGTCTGTTTCCTTATATAATCATCGGGCACCAGTTCCATATATGACCTGGTCACTTCAAAATAATAGCCGAACAGCCTGTTATATTTGATCTTAAGGTTTTTAATGCCCGTTCGTTCCCGATCCCTTGCTTCAAGTGATGTAAGCCAGCTTTTCCCGTCTCTTTTGGCGCTTCTTAAAGCATCAACGGTTTCATTGTATCCTTCCCTGATTATGCCGCCTTCTTTTATCTGGATCGGAGGTTCGTCGGATATTGACGATTCGATAAGTGATGCCAGATCTTCAAGCGTATCCAGTTCATCATGGAGCTTTTTAAGAACTCCGTTTCCAAAATCCGAAAGCTGCTGCTTTATTGGGAGAAGCATTTTTACCGAATTTCCGAATGCAAGTATATCCCTTGGATTTGCGGATTTATATACAACGCGGCTCATAAGCCTTTCAAGATCATATACGGGATTTAAATATTCCCGTATTTCTTCACGGGTTATCGCATTTTTAATAAGGGCTTCAACCGCATCCAGCCTTTCCGTTATCATGTCTTTTCTTATTAGCGGCTGCTCTATCATGGTACGAAGAGCCCTTGCCCCCATGGCAGTCCTTGTCCTGTCAAGAACACCGAGAAGTGAACCTTTTTTCTGCTTATCCCTTATTGTTTCGGTGAGTTCCAGGTTCCGCCTTGCTGCCTGGTCGAGTATCATATATTCGCTGACTTCGTATGACTTTATCGTCCTTATCTGGGTCAGCGAATTCTTCTGGGTTTCATAAAGATATATCATAAGGGCACCTGAGCTTAACAGCCTGCCCTCATCTTCGTCCATTTTGAAACAGTTAAGAGAATCGATCGCAAAATGCTCTTTAAGACGCCGAATACATAGTTCTTCGTCAAAATACCATGCCTCCAGGGGATATATCGAAACTGATAACCTGTACTTAAGATCATCGATATCGACTCCGCAGAGAAGAAATGGTTCATTGCAGATTATCTCCACAGGAGAATACTTGTATACTTCATCAAGAAGCTTTCGTATTGTGTCGACCTGTGTGGTGTAGAATTCGCCCGTTGTGATATCACAGACTGCGAGCCCGTAGCTATCGGCGACATAGCTTATACACATAAGAAAATTATTCCGGGTATCCTCAAGTGCCTGCATATCAAGGTTTGTCCCGCGAGTGACGACACGAGTCACTTCTCTTTTGACAAGGCCCTTGGCTAATCGCGGATCTTCAACCTGCTCGCATATCGCTACTTTATAGCCTTTGGAAACGAGTTTGTTTATATAGCCCTCAACTGCATGGAATGGAACGCCGCACATGGGAGCTCGTTCCTCGAGCCCGCATTGTTTGCCGGTTAATGTAAGCTCAAGTTCCTTTGCAGCCACAGTGGCATCCTCAAAGAACATCTCATAGAAATCACCCAAACGATAAAACAGAATACAATCCTTGTATTCCTCTTTGGTTTCCATATATTTTTTCATCATAGGTGATAATTCGGCCATTTTATTTCCACCCCGTATTATCTGATGCTGCATTAAGTCTTTTTAACTGCTCGTCAAGAGGCTCCCGTATCTTCTGCCTGGTAAGTTCGATAAGGTTAAGCGCTGTGCAGTCATGAAAAGTTGTCTTAACAGGATCAAGTGCAATGAGTTTTTTTAGTGTTGATATAACACTTTCAATATGCTCTTTTTCCGTCATGTTGATATAGTCGATCAATATGATCCCGCTTAAATTTCTAAGCCTTAACTGACGGCATATTTCTTCGGTTGCTTCAAGATTACACTTATAAAAAGTTTCTTCTTTTTCCTTTTATCAGTCTGTTTTCCCGTATTGACATCGATAGCCGTAAGTGCTTCCGTTCTCTCAATATACAGAAAACCGCCCGATCTTAAATTTATCTTTTTTCCGGATGCATTTTTAAGCGCAGAGCCTATCGAGTACAGCTTATCAAGAGGGAGCATGTTGTCGGAATACAGGCTTAAATATGCTTCCGGATTAACTGACCTCAAGCTGTTTAAGAAAGATGCTTCAAGTACTTTAAATATATCGCTGTCATCCGTAACGACTTTTATTATTGATTTAAGATCCGTGCCCATACAGTATTTAAGCCATTCGTGCGGCTGACTGTACAGGATGTTTCCTATAGTCCTTGTTTTTGCGGCCGTTAAGATATCATCAAGAATACCGGCGAGGTCATCAGCTTCCCTGATGACCTCTTTTAGCGGTGCATCGGCACTGTTTGTACGCAGTGTTACGCCATATTCGAGGTCGCTGAAGAATGATGAATAATCTTTTTTAAGACGGTTGCGTTTTTCACCGCTCAATTTGGCCGAGATCCTGAATTCCCTGTTTGCGTTTGTCAATACGGTGTATATACCGGCAATTGAAAGTTCATCAGTAAAAACAGGGGCCTTATCTTGGGTTCCGGCCTTTTTAAGCTGCAGCGGAACGAGCGTGCCGCTTTTATATGCCGTGCTGTTTAAATACCCATTTTGATCTTTTCCGTAATTTATAAACGAAGCGCCGATCCCGGGCTTTACATCTTTGATCTCGCATACATATATGCTGCCTATGACCTCGTCAGAGTCAAAAAACATTTTTAACTCAACAGGCCCGTGTTCATCCTGCAGCATGTAAAGTATCGCATCATGATATCTTGTGATCACAATCGTATTGTTCATTCAATATCTGTCCCGATCATATCAAGGCTAATAAGTTCATTTTGGGAGCCTGTGTATATTTCCTTCCTTCTTATGGCAAGCGTAAGTTCATCAGCTTTTTGTCCCATATGTTCATATATCGATGTTATTACCGATTCGGGCTTAACGTTAAGTACGCTTCCGCATGATAAACACATCCTGATCCCTTTTCCGCTGTCGGAAAATGAGAATATCCCGGGCTTTATATCTACAACTGATTCACTTTTTTTTGTCTTTTTAAGTACATTAATGCACGGCTCATTGTACATTTCATTAAGAATGTCAAAGCAGGAAAAATCCGGCTCATAACCTTCTAAGAAACCGACTTCATACTCAGCGGCAAAAATACTTGCCATTGCATTACGGGCATTATCCGGAAGCAGTTTAAAGGATTTAACCCTGATACCTTCCACGCTTTCATCATTTAACCTGTTGATCGCCACTTTGGAAGAGATTGGCTCAGTTATTTCTATATCCACATATTCGGCATCGCTTTCCAATCCTATGCCGAGCGGCATTGCAAAGGACATTATCTGATGGGGACTCATTCCGGTAGAGTATGCTATCGGTATATCGGCCCTTCTTATGAGCTTTTGAAAATACCTCATAACATCAAGGTGGCCTATGTATTTCATTACCCCGTCTTTGCTGAACTTAAGCCTTATTTTCATAGCATACGCCTCCGCCGAAAACACTTGCACCGCAGCCGGAACATGCGGCCCGGCAGTTTGGGGTAATACGGCCGTTTAATGCATTTTCCCATTCACGTTTGAGAAACTCCCTGCTGACTCCTGTGTCTATCATATCCCAGGGAAGGATCTCGTCAAGTGACCGCTCCCTTGTCGTATAGAAATCAATTGAAACATCACATTCGTTAAAAGAATCAAGCCAGGGCTGTTCATTAAAAGTCTCGGTCCATGCATCAAATAGGCAGCCTTTTTCATAAGCCGTTTTAAGTACTTTTGAAAGACGCCTGTCTCCCCTTGCAAATACTCCTTCGAGCACACTTACATCAGCCTCATGGTAGTTGTATTTTATGCTCTTACTGTTAAGCTGCTCATGCATGCAGTCATTAACAAAATGAGCCTTTTTCAGAAAACTATCCCTTGAATCCATTGCGGCCCATTGGAACGGAGTGAAAGGCTTTGGTACAAAGAATGACGAGGAAGCTACTATCTGTACACGGCCGTGACGTTCGGACTTTGGTATGAGTTCATAATAAAGCCGTGCAATATCGTTTGACAGTTCGGCAATTCCTCTTAGATCGTCTTCTGTTTCGGTGGGGAGTCCCAGCATAAAGTAGAGCTTGACCCTTGTCCATCCACCCAGGAAAGCCTGAGAAGCTCCGTCAAGTATAATCTCTTTTGTAAGCCCTTTGTTTATAACATCCCTGAGCCTTTGGGAGCCCGCTTCCGGTGCAAAGGTCAGTGAACTCTTTTTTATATCCTGGATCCTGCTCATGACGTCCAGTGAAAAAGCATCGATCCTGAGTGAAGGCAGGGAAATATTAAGTCGTCTGCTCCCGGTATATTCAACAAGGAAATCTACCAGTTCCTTAAGGGAAGAATAATCACTCGAACTTAAAGAACTCAAAGATATTTCCTCATGTCCTGTGCACTTAAGCATGTCAGCAGCATATGATTTTAACAGATCGACATTCCGTTCCCTGACCGGACGGTATAACATTCCTGCCTGACAGAACCTGCAGCCCCTTATGCAGCCGCGCTGTATTTCAAGGACTACCCTGTCCTGTGTCACCTTTATAAAGGGGACGATAGGTTTGGTCGGATAAAAGGTATCGGACAGATCCATAACGATCGCCTTGTGAATGACTCGCGGAATATCATCATATATCGGTTCAAAAGAACTTATGGTACCGTCAGTATTGTAGCTTACGGTATACATTGACGGAACATATATACCTTCAATGCCGGCAGCACACCTTAGAAATTCATTTCGTGTACTGCCGTTGCTTTTGCAGGTTTTATAAAGATCTATCAGTTTTCTGTAATTTGTTTCGCCCTCACCTATATAAAAAAGATCAAAAAAATCGGCCAGCGGTTCGGGATTATAAGTGCAGGGACCTCCGCCTATAACTATCGGATGCGACCAGTCCCTGTCAGACGAATAAAGGGGAATATGAGACAGATCAAGCACCTGAAGCACATTTGTATAACACATTTCGTATTGGAGAGTTATACCAAGAAAGTCAAAATCTTTAACCGGATCCTGCGATTCAAGTGCAAAAAGCGGGATGTTTAGGTCCTTCATGACCTTATTAAGATCTATCCAGGGCGAATAAACACGTTCACACCATACATCTTCGAACGTGTTTAACATTGAATATAAAATTTGAATGCCAAGATGCGACATGCCGATCTCATATACATCGGGAAAGCACATGGCGAACCTGACATCCACCTTATCCTTGTCTTTAACGATCGAATTAACTTCATTCCCTATATATCGGGCCGGTTTTTCGACAGTCAGAAGGATTTCTTCGCTTAACGCGGTCTTTTTCATATTTTACTACCTGTTGGCCAGTTCATTTACTATGTCGTTCCAGTCAAGTCCGCATTCAGCCATAAGAACCATAACATGATAAAGGAAGTCGGCTATTTCATATTTGACTTCTTCCTTATCGGGATTCTTTGCGGCTATAACTATCTCTGTTGCCTCTTCACCCACCTTTTTGAGGATCTTATCAATACCCTTGTCGAAAAGATAGTTTGTGTAAGAACCTTCTTTTGGATTGTTTCTTCTGTCGATGATAACATTGTAAACATCTTCGAAAACCCTGAGAGGGTCTTTTGTTACTTCTTCTGAACATACTATCTCATTAAAGAAGCAGGAGTAGCTTCCCGTATGACAAGCATTACCTATCTGGGTGACTTTGGCCAGTATTGTATCAAGGTCACAGTCGGCACTCAGTGACCGAACATACTGATAATGTCCTGAGGTTGCTCCCTTTACCCACAGTTCGTTCCTGCTTCGCGAATAATATGTCATAAGACCGGTTTCAATGGTATTATCATAAGCTTCCTCATTCATATAAGCGAGCATAAGAACTTCGCCTGTTTTATCATCCTGTACTATTACCGGAACATGACCGTCAGAATTCTTTTTAAATTCTTTAAAGCTGTATTTTGCCTTAAGAAGACAGGTTTCGATACCCTTTGCTTCAAGCTGTTTTTTTGTGTGCAATAAGTTGAACGAATTGCTGTTTACGAATTTTCCGGAAATTCCTGCAACGCATTCATTCTTAAGCATTTTTTCGATATCATCAAATGTATCGCTTCCCGGTATGGGGAAAAGCTTCAGTCCCCTGTAAGAATCAGACACATCGTCATTAAGCAGCAGAACTCCGTCTGAATACATACGAATCGGATCGATGTTTAACAGAACCTGCTCCTGTGTATCCGCACAGACAAATATCTTGTCTTTTCCGAAACGCTTGCCTACTTCCTCGATAAGGTCAACATTTGCTTTTTTTGCCAGATTGAGCGCAGCATATCTGCATCCTGCATAGATTATCTTCTTTACATCTTCGGTTCTGTTTATGTTTCCTGCACCGATAACGGGAATTCCCACAAGCGAAGTAATGTTACGCATGATAAGGAGTGCTTCTTCGTGTGAGGCATCATCATGGGACTGATCAAATATTATAAGCATATCAGCCCCCGAACTTGCACACTTGACGGCATATTCAACGGGGGCATCACTTATGCATACAGAATCACTGAAATCTTCATAAAGCTTACCGTCCTTAAGATAAAGGCACGGTATCAACATCTTACCGTTCATCACAGCTTTCCTTTCGTCGACAGTACATCGGAAATACGTTCATCATAACTTAAGGCAATATCGAGTGCTTTTGCGAACGATTTAAACATTGCTTCGGCAATATGATGAGAATTAAATCCCGATAACACTTTGATATGGATATTCATCATTGCGCTGTAGCTTACCGCATAAAAGAATTCACGGATCAATTCTGTGTCAAGATATCCTATCTTATCCGTATCGAACGATGCTTCGTATGAAAGATAAGGCCTGCCGCACAGATCAACTGCACACAGGACCAAAGCATCATCCATGGGAAGTATCATATGACCGTAACGCTTGATCCCCTTCTTGTCTCCCGCTGCTTCCAATATCGCGCGGCCGAGGACAATTCCCGTATCCTCTACCGAATGATGCGCATCAACATGAAGATCACCTGTTACGTTAAGCTTTACATCAAAGAAACCGTGTTTTGCAAAACCTTCAAGCATATGATCAAAAAAGCCGATCCCGGTTTCAATCTGCGAATCTCCCTTACCGTCAAGATTCAGCTCGAGATCGATAGAAGTTTCGCCGGTATCCCTTTTGATCGCGGCTGTTCTTTTATTCTTCATAATACCTCCTTTTTAAATAACAAGAATGAATAACGCGCGTTATAGCCTAACCTTTATTGAATTTGCATGTGCTGTAAGTCCTTCGGCATTTGCAAATGCGATTATGTCGCCTGCCGCATCAAGTAAAGCCTGCCTTGAGTATGATATTATACTCGTTTTCTTAATAAAAGCGTCTACTCCGAGCGGTGAGAAGAATTTTGCAGTACCGTTTGTCGGAAGAACATGGTCGGGACCAGCGTAGTAATCGCCCAACGGTTCGGATGAATTCTCACCAAGGAATATTGCTCCCGCATTCCTTATTTTTGTCATGACTTCATAAGGATTTTCGGTAAGTATCTCAAGGTGCTCGGAAGCGATCTCGTTTGCTGTATGAGCAGCATCTTCTATATTGTCAGCTATAAGTATGTATCCGTAATTTTCAAGTGATTTAAGTATGATGTCGCGCCGCTCAAGAATTTCGGTAAATTTATCTATTTCGATATTCACTTTTTCTGCCAGTTGCATAGATGTTGTAATAAGTATAGCCGAGGCAAGTTCGTCATGCTCCGCCTGTGAAAGCAGATCGGCAGCCACATACCTTGGATTGGCTTTGTCATCTGCGATCACCAGTATCTCACTTGGTCCGGCTATCGAATCGATACTTACATGACCGAATACCGCCTTTTTGGCAAGGGTTACAAAAATGTTGCCGGGACCAACTATCTTGTCTACTTTGGGTATGGATTCTGTCCCGAATGCAAGCGCAGCTATTGCCTGTGCGCCGCCGACCTTATAAATCTCATTTATCCCGGTTATCTTTGCTGCCACTAAAGTTGCGGGATTGACCTTCCCGTCTCTTCCTGCAGGTGTTACCATTACTATCCTGTCAACTCCGGCAACCTGTGCAGGTATTATATTCATAAGCGTTGAAGAAGGGTAAGCCGCCTTTCCACCAGGTACATACACGCCCGCTTTTTCGATCGGGGTGACCTTTTGCCCCAGCAGTGTCCCGTCACATTTTGTGTCAAACCAGCTGTTTAACATCTGTTTTTCGTGGTATGATCTTATGTTATCCGCGGAGCGTTTCATAACGCCGATAAGGTCTTTATCAAAGGAATCATAAGCTTCATTTATTTCGTTTTCACTGACTCTTATATTGTCTGCATTAAGCTCAAACTTATCATATTTAAGTGTAAGTTCGAATAATGCCGCATCCTTCTCTGATCTTACCTTTTCAAGTATATCCTTTACAGTTGATTCGTATTCGGTATACTGTGAAGGGCTTCGCTTGAGCAGATCGTTTATTATATTGTTCCTTGTCTGTTCATTTAACTTAATGATCCTCATAACTTCTCCTTAATGTCGCGTATCAGCTTATTTATCCTTTCGGCTTCCATTTTCATGCTGACCTGGTTTACTATCATCCTTGCGGATAATGGACATATCTCCTCAAGGACCATAAGACCGTTCTCTTTCAAAGTCGAACCTGTTTCGACAATATCGACTATCACTTCCGAAAGCCCTACTATGGGCGCAAGTTCTATTGAACCGTTAAGTTTTATTATATCGACTGTCTGGTGCTTTTTGTTATAAAAGTAATCTTTGGCTATACGGGGATATTTTGTTGCTACCCGTATCATCTCATGATGCTTTAGAAGCTCGGCTGAGGATTCGGGACCGCATACACACATACGGCATTTGCCGAATTTAAGATCGAGTACTTCATAGCACTTGCGGTCTTCTTCGAGTATGGTGTCTTTGCCGACGACTCCTATATCTGCCGCGCCGTATTCAACATAGGTTGGGACATCCGGACCCTTTGCCAGGAAGAACCGCAGCTTTTGTTCTTCATTAACAAATATGAGCCTTCGTGTATCCTTATCCTTCATTTCTTCGCATGTTATGCCGATCTCTTCAAGAAGCTCAAGGGTTTTATTTGCAAGCCTGCCCTTTCCGAGAGCAAAAGTTATATACTCCATAATATGTTCCTTTTCATAAACTAAAATTTGATAAGGGTGTAATCCCCCTCTTTTAAGTAATCTGCTATCATATCATCAGAAAACTCATCGCAGCTTATCATGACAACCGGTTTATCATCATGCCTTAAACTGATGGCCTTTTCGTATGCTTTTTCTCGGTTTGACTCATTATATGTTATGAGGTATTTTTCACAGGTCATACTGCCAACACTTATCTGATGGCGTTTGAGTACCGACATCAACTGATCTATCATAATGCAGAACCCTATCGCCCCAGATGACTTGCCGAATTCATTTAACAGGTTATCATAGCGTCCGCCCTTTACTATGGCATCTCCGCTTCCGTGCGTATATCCCCTGAAGATTATACCGGTATAGTAATTATACTTACTGAGCATTCCCAGGTCGAATGAAACATATTTCTGAAGGTCGTTAAGCTTAAGTATTTCATATATCTTTTCCAGTCGTTCAATGGCACTTAATGATCGGCGATTTGATACATAGCCTTTTGCTTCTGCCAGTGTATCAATACCTCCGAACAGTTCGGGCATACGTGAAAAGATATCTTTTACATTTTCCTTAAGCTCCAGCGAATCCAGGATATCCAGAGTTCCGAAATAACTCTTATCATTTATCGTTTCGCGAAGCATTAGTTCCTTATCTTCATCGATCCCGTATTCGGCACAGAGCCCTTTAAAGAATTCAAGATTGCCTATACTTATCTGAAAATCATCAAGCGAACATTTTTTTAATATATCGATGACCATCATAAGGATCTCGACATCCGCATCGACTCCGGTATCATTTATAAGCTCGGCACCGATCTCCGTTGTTTCTTTCAGTCGTCCCTGGTATTCGGATGTATTGTTAAAGATACTTCCCATATAGCAGAAACGCAGAGGCATTATTTCATCCGCAAAGTATTTTGCAGTTGCCCTTGCTATAGATGGTGTAAAATCCGGCCTGAGTGCCAGGGTATTTCCCTCCTTGTCAAAGAACCTGTAAAGCTCCTTTGAAGGTGTTGTTCCTATGTTACCTGCGAAGATATCAAAAAATTCAAATGAAGGTGTCTGGATATCTTCATAACCGTAATTCCGTATAAGCTTCATTATCGAATCTTCGACATTAAGCTTATCATTATATTCGCTTCCGTAAATATCACGCACTCCTTCAGGCGTGTGTATAAGCTTTTTAAGCATATTTATTCCTATTCCTCCTCGCGGCTTTCAAGATCTTTATTAAGCAGTTCAAGATATGGAATCATTATTCCCTGCCCTTTGGGGATCACATATTCAGGATCAAGCTCCTCATATTTAAAACTCTTTCTACCACCGTTTATCATCCGCTCCCAAAATACAGACAGATCACGGTATCTAAGATAATAAAACACATCCATTCCGGAAAAATAAAGCAAAAAAAACGCTATTCCACCCTGGTTTTCAAATTCTTTCATGAATTGTACCTGGTGATCATGTATGTTGGCAAGTGCAAATGTTTTTGCAGCACACTCCTTTGCATCGAAACATACGGGAATACCCTGCACTGCTCCTATATAATCAACCGTACTCTTTTGGTCAAAGTAGGCAAGGGTTATCTGCCTGTTGGCTTTATCTATATTGATCGGGGTTATCGGAGTAGGTATTTTCTGAATAAGACCCAGTCCGCTGTCCCTGTATCTTTCGTTTGTTCTGTTTACCAGCTCCTCGAGCATCGAACCGCGAAGTCCGCGACTGTTCCAAGTGGGCATTTATACTCCTTATTGTATCGCACAGGAATTAAGAAACGCAAATTCCTCAGGATCGGGTGCGATAAAAAACTTTGCTCCAAGATACGACAGTACACCGGGCATATCCTCAGGAAATTCAAGCTTATATGCATGAAGCATCTGTGAGCTGATACCGTATTTATCCTTGAGCAAACGGTTTAGCCTTTTGTCGCCATATTTATGATCACCCAGAACAGGATGCGATATTGAAGCAAGATGAGCCCTTATCTGGTGCGAACGCCCGGTTAACAGCTTTACTTCCAATAACGTGCGGTCATCATATGATTCTAACGGACGGTAAGATGTTAGAATACGAGACGCACCGTTTACATATGAATCCGATACTGTGACCTTATTTGTATGTTCGTCCTTTATAAGAAATCCGTCAAGAGTCATACCGTCAATCACTTTTCCCGCGACCATACATTTATAGTATTTTCCAAGCATATGTTCCTTAAGGAGCTTTGAAACTGTACTTGCGCAGTTGTATGTCTTAGCAAATATTGTTATCCCGGAGGTATTGCGGTCAAGCCGGTTGCATATAGATGGTTTAAATACTTTAAGAGACGAATTGTCTGTTTCGCCTTTGTCCATAAGATACTTTAAACACAACTCATTTATCGAAACATCATCGGATGATGCCTTTTGAGAAAGGATGCCTGACGGTTTGTTGAGTATGATTATTTCCCGGTCCTCATATATTATCATCTTTTTCAGATCATAACACGACGAAGCATTGCCGATATTTTCGGTTTTGTCAATGCTCATAAGAGCGAAGGTATCGTCTGAAAGATATATACGGATCACATCACCTGTTTTAAGATGTTCACTGCCGGAGGCCTTCCTTCCGTTTAATGTAATGTTTTTTTTTCGAAGCATTTTGTAAACAAATCCGGTTCCTGCGTTATTAAGTATCTTAAAAAGCTGCTTGTCAAGTCTCAGGCCCTCATTTGCTTCTTCTATCACATATTCTTTCATATATACTTATACTTACAGAGAAACTGACTTAAAGGTATTGAGTATGCTCTTGTCTACCACAGGATCCGTTCCCGGATTATTGTCATCCATCTCATGCAGACGCCGCAGGAAATCATCTTTAACGGTAAATATTTTAACAACAAATCCTGAATGCCCGTCATTCTTAAGCACGGTCTCAAGGTGTTCTTTAAGCTTGCTTATGATCTTTTCTTCACTTATTCCCTTTCCGGGCTTTATTGAATAAAAACAGGCAATGCTTTTACCCTTGCAGGCAACAGATTCAACAAAGTAGGTCTTTTCATAGGTTGTAAACGGGAGCTCATAAATGATGGGAACAGAACCTGCCGCGTTGGAAATTTCATTGAACTTTTCGCGGCTTAAGGAAGTAAACCTGAAGAACATTATCATGTTCACCATGCTTTTGCTGGCAGGAAGTATACTGAGTACTGCAAGTATGGTATAAAGGTTTTTCCGTGTATTTGTTAACTTAAGACCAAAAAGAAACAGTCCGATAGCGCATGCATACATAAATAATGTAATGACTGCCACTTTCAAACGCCGGTCATTTATATAACCCCATTCACCCTTGACTTTCGCTGCCTTCATCGGACGGCTCCTTATCATTTCGCTCCTTAAGGGTTACGATCTCATCATGTGTAAGAGGTCTGAACATCCCGGGATCCAATGTTTCATCAAGCTTAACGCCTCCCACGCTTATGCGTTTAAGATAAACCACGGAAGAGTCAAATGACATAAACATCCTTTTAACCTGGTGAAACCTTCCTTCGGTTATTGTAAGTTCGTAGGCCGGACGCCCTTCTGCTTCACCTGATTTTTTCAACTTTGCTGGAAGGCAGGGTACGTCATCCCCAATATCGATCCCTTTTTTAAATATTGAAGCGGCATTCCCCGGAAGCGGTTTATCGCATATTACATAATATACTTTTTCAACATGGCGCTTTGGCGAGATTATATCATGACACAGCTCACCGTCGTTTGTTATTATGAGCAGACCTTCGGTATCTTTATCAAGCCTTCCAACGGGAAAAAGTCCGTTCGTGTTTACTCCTGTCAGAAATGACAAAACCGTATCACTAAGCCTGTCCTTAACAGCACTGACACATCCGGCGGGTTTGTTGAGCATATAATATGAATAACGTTCATATATAAGCTTTTTGCTGTCAAGCTTAACGCAGGCATCTTCAATGACCTTATGACCGGGATCGGATATAATCGTATCATCTACACTTACCCTGCCGGCTTTTATCAAAGTTACTGCATGTTTGCGGCTGCCTGTTCCGCATCCCGCCAAAAAACGGTCGAGCCTTATCATTTCTCCCATCAGTCACACATCTCCATTATCTTTAATAGCAGACGCCATGTCCTTTCTGTACTGGATATATTGAGCTTTTCCTTAGGCGTATGTATATCTTCGATATCCGGCCCGATAGAAACAATATCAATACCGTTTAACTTGTCATATATCAGTCCGCACTCGAGACCGGCATGTATCGAAGTAACCCTCGGCTCCTTATCAAACAATTCGACATATGCCTTAGAAACCATATCACGCAGGGGTGAAACCTCCTTGTATTCCCATGCGGGATAATCGGATTCGATAATGTATTCGCCACCGATTGTTTCGGTTAGATACTTTATTTTGTCACTCATAGCCGATTTTTCGGATGATATAGAACTCCGGATGCTGATTATCAATGAAAAATAATCCTGCCTGAGGCGCATTATACCGGCATTTGAAGACGTTTGAACGATATTCTGCGATTCGGGACACATCTTTGCTATGCCGTCAGGGATAGTCATGAGAAGGAAAATTATCCTCTCTTTTGTTTTTGGTGACAGAACATGTTCCTCGGTAATATCTCCCGCTTCGCAGTAGATGGTTATATTGTTTTCAATCTGCCGGTATTCATTAATAACCGTCTTTTCAAATTCGGTTATAAGATCTTCGAAGTATGCGGAATCCTTGGGGTCAATAAGCACCGAAGCCTTGGCCTCGCGCGGTATTGCATTATCCTGAAGTCCTCCCTTTAAATAATAAAGCTGATAATCAAGCTTCTCACTTAAATAATGAAGCAGCCGGCCCATCAAAAGATTGGCATTTCCCCTGTATTTGTCTATCTCAGATCCCGAATGACCTCCTAAAAGTCCGCATATTATGATATCGTAAGACATTCCGCTTACGTTATTGTACCTTACGGGAATATGGCATTTTACCTTACGACCGCCTGCAGAGCTTACCAGAATTTCCCCCTCTTTTTCATTATCGATATTTATCATCCTTCGGGCCTTGACGGCTGAGGCATCAAAGCCTTTCATTCCCTCCATACCCGCCTCTTCATCCGAAGTAAAAAGACACTCGAGTTCGGGATGAACTATAGTATCATCTTCAAGTATCGCAAGCATATAAGCAACTGCTATACCGTCATCTCCGCCAAGCGTTGTTCCCTTTGCAAAAACATAGTCATCCATAAGGGAAAGCCTGAGAGGATCTTTTGAAAAATCAAACTTTGGATCATAGTCAAAGTTCTTCTCGCATACCATATCAAGATGTCCCTGCAGCAATAACGGTTTACAGTTTTCCCGGCCTGTATAAGCCGGTTTCCTTATAAGGACATTATTGAATTTATCACTGATGCATTCAAGCCCCATTTCCTTTGCGAACGAAACGCAGTATTTGGCTATCGCCGATGTATTGCCGGAACCGTGCGGTATATTGCAGATTTCTTCAAAATAATGAAATACCCTTTCGGGCTTCAGTCCATCAAGTACGCCCATTCTTTTCTCCATGAATGAATATTAATCAAAAGGAGCCGAAGCATCGGCTCCCGTATCTATTTGCCTAACATGTTAAGATTTAAGTTGTTACCCGGAGTTTCAGTTTCGGTTCCCCTTGTTGTGCTTATTCCTTCGATCGATGCAATCTCCTTCTCAAGCTCAACCTGTGGATAAAGATCCGCCCTGTTTTTGTCAATTACAGCTGCACAGCTTTTAAGACGTTCAAGAAGTCCGGAATACTTTGATTCAGCGTCACCTATCGCTGTTTTTACGATACCCTGCACTTCCGCGAGCATATCATCTGTATATTTCATTGCGGACTGCCTTATGCCGTTGGCATCAGTCGTAGCCGTGTCAAGTATCTGTTGTGCCTGCGAAACCGCCTGCTGTACCACTTCATTTGCCTGAGCATAAGCCTGCTGCATTATCTCGTGCTCATTGACCATATGATCGGTATGAACCTGCGCTTCATTGATCATGGCCTCGGCTTTCTCCTTGGCATCGTTAAGGATCGCCTCCTTATTGCTTATGATCTTCTGGTAGCGCTTGATCTCATCGGGTGTCTTCATCCTGAGTTCCCGAAGGAGTTCCTCAATGCGTTCTTTGTCAACGAGGATGTTTGTGCTTGAAAAAGCCTGGAACTTACATCCGTCGATAAAGTCCTCGATCTCATCAATGATCTGCTCAATTTTGCTGCTCATTACTGTCTCCTCATAATCAATAATCTATTTACATGTACCATACTTTTTATACACCATATCTGCTATAAAGGGTGGAACAAATTTACTGATATCGCCTCCGAAACTTGCCACTTCTTTTACGGTCGACGAGCTGAGATATGCATACTCGAGACTGGTGGTAAGAAAAATGGTGTCCACCTCTTCCCCCAGCTTACGATTGGTCTGCGCCAGCTGCAATTCATATTCAAAATCAGTGATGGCGCGAAGTCCCCTGATAATCACACCCGCATTACATGCTTTACAGTATTCGACGAGCAGCCCCTCATAGCTTTCAACCGAAACATTGGGAATATCTTTCGTAACTTCTTTTAATATATTAACACGTTCCTTAACAGAAAACAACGGAGTTTTGACTTTGTTGTTAAGCACGCTGACGGTAAGAGAGTCGAAGATATCTGCCGCTCTTTTTATGATATCTATGTGACCGTACGTGACGGGATCAAAGCTTCCTGGATAGATTGCAGTTTTCATATAACCTCCGTTTTTTGTATACGTTTAAGGAACAGGTGACAGTTGTTTTTATACTCCTTATATTTTACCGTTTCGAATCCTAAACCGGCAACATAGTCAAAATCTGTGCTTCTGTCTGCTTCCACGACTATGAGTGTATCATCTGCAACGATCATAGATGATGAAAGATACTCAAGTACTGCCTTTTCATAATGTCTGCTATATGGGGGATCCATAAAGATTATATCATATACCCTCTTTCCCTCCAACCTTTTAAGCGCAGTCATCACATCACAATACATAACTGTTGCACTGTCAGTAAAATGGGTTGTATTAAGATTTTTATTAATACAAGATACTGCTTCTTTTGAGTTTTCGACAAAGACCGCTTCCCCTGCCCCCCTGCTTAAGGCTTCGATTCCTATTGCACCGCTGCCGGCAAAAAGATCCAAAAAACCGGTATCCGTATAAATATACGGCATAAGTATGTTAAACAGGGTTTCCTTAACCTTATCGGATGTGGGCCTTGTTTCAAAACCCGGAGGCGACGTAAGAAGCAGACGCCTTGCACTTCCTGCTATCACTCTCATAGTCTGGCTATATCCTTACTTTTGTTCCTTTGGTATCACGCCTTGAAAGCTTAAGCCTGTTAAGCTCAAGCATCCTTCCGCCTATATCTATGCTTGTTTCACTTCCGTTTCTTAAAAGATAAACATCGGTGACTTCATCGGTTCCGTTAAGCTTCATCCCCCTGACACCTACGGCACCCTTCTTTTTAAGCGGTATCTCATCAAGCTGGAACTTGATGAAAAATCCGTCCCTTGTGCGCAGAACGATATTTCGCTCATCTGTTATCGGGTAAACTGCCAGGAGTTCATCTCCCTCGTTGAGACCTGTTGCGGCTACAGAACGCTTGGTAACATCAAACTCGGTACCGTATACATGCTTCAGCATTGATTTTTTGGAGGCAAATACTAGCTTCTGCATTATCACTTCCTTAAGGCTGCATGCATAGACGACTGTTTCATTTGCCGAACTGTAATTGCTTACATTATCGATCGGGACGCCCTTATCCTTGAATTTGCCGTAAGGAAGGTCAAGGACCTTTATCGTGTGCATATAACCCGTATTTGTGAAAAGACATACTCGGCCCGTATTCATTACGGGGAATATATATTTGTTTTCGCTGTCTATGGTATCTTTATTCCTCTCATACGTTGAGTTGTCGATCGTTTTGCAGTAGCCGAAACGGTCCATAAGGAATACAACTTCGGTTTCTTCGATCCTATTTTCCTCAAATACGGCTGCTTCTGCATTTTCAATGACCGTACGCCGCTCCCGGCCGTACTCCTTTTTGTATCCGTCAAGCTCCTTTATTATGAGCTTGTCCATGGTTTTCTGGTTTGTAAGTATATCCTTATAGTTTTCAATATTCTTAAGGGTATCTTCGTGTTCCTTTATAAGTGCATCTATCTCTAGACCGATCAGTTTGTAAAGCCTCATTGACAGGATGGCTTCAGCCTGTCTGTCGGTAAATCTAAGCTGTTCTGCCATCTTTTTAGAGATGCGCGATTTGAAGCTTATACCCTCGGTATTGCCGAGCGTAAGGCAGGCCTTTGCCATTGAAACATCTTTGGAACCGCGCAGTATTTCTATTATAAGGTCTATTACATCGCAGGCACGGATAAGGCCTTCCTGGATCTCCTTCTTATCAAGTTCTTTCTTAAGCAGATCCTTGTATTTCCTTGTCCTTATCTCGCGCTGAAAATCAACATGATGCCTGATTATATCCTTAAGAGAAAGTGTCTCGGGACGGCCGTCGGCGACTGCGAGCATGTTAACCCCGAAAGTATCCTCGAGCTTTGTCTTCTTAAGAAGCATGTTTTTTAAGTTATCTATATCGGCGTCCTTTTTAAGTTCGAGGACAATACGTATTCCTTCCTTGCTTGACTGGTTTGATATGTCTATGATATCGTTTGTTTTCTTTGCATCTATCAGTGAAACTATATCCGTAAGAAATTTACTGATATTTGCTCCGATCATGGTATAAGGGATCTCGGTAATTATCAGCTTATGCTTGCCGCCCTTTCCCTTCTCCACTTCGATTTTGCCGCGTATTTTGATCTTACCTATACCGGTTTCGTATATTTCAAGAAGCTCGTCCTTATTTACCACGATTCCGCCGGTGGGGAAATCGGGGCCGGGGATATACTCCATAAGTTCGGCCGTTGTGATCGCAGGTTTTCTTATATATGCCTTTACTCCTTCGATGACTTCACAAAGGTTGTGCGGAGGCATGCTGGTAGCCATGCCGACGGCTATACCTTCACTGCCGTTTATAAGAAGGTTCGGTATCTTGGCCGGGAGAACTGCCGGCTCCTTCTCGGTTTCATCAAAATTCGGTATAAAATCAACAACATCCTTGTCGAGATCCGAAAGGATAGTCTCCTGCGTCACCTTCTCAAGCCTTGCTTCGGTATAACGCATGGCAGCAGCACCGTCACCCTCGATAGAACCGAAATTTCCGTGCCCGTCTATAAGAGGCATCCCCTTTTTAAAGTCCTGAGACATTACCACAAGAGCATCATAAATTGAGCTGTCACCATGCGGATGATATTTGCCCATTGTATCGCCTACGATACGGGCAGACTTCCTGTAAGGACGGTCATAACGTATCCCGAGTTCATACATATCATACAGTGTACGACGCTGGACGGGTTTGAGTCCGTCCCTTACATCCGGCAATGCCCTTGAAATTATTACGCTCATCGCATAATCGATATACGATTTACGCATAACTTCCGAATACTCGGTTTTGATTATTTGTTCATCTTCTGTTATCGGCATAATATTCTCCTAATAGGTATGAGAGCCATGTTTTTTTATTTGAAGCTATGAATTGTTATATATCAAGTTCTGCGTCATGTGCATGTTTATATATGAATGCTCTTCTTGGCGGGACTTCATTGCCCATGAGCATTTCGGTCGTTGTCGATGCAAGCCGTGCATCCTCAATCTCAACCTGCTTTAACTTTCGCCGCTGTGGATCGAGCGTTGTCTCCCACAGCTGTTCGGCATCCATTTCACCAAGTCCTTTATAACGCTGAAGAGTAAAGTCCGTGTGTGTTTTTCGATACTCGTTTAATGCTTTGTCATCATATAGGTATTCCTCCTTGCCTTTCTTTGGCATCGCCTTATACAGAGGAGGCATTGCTATGTATACATGACCTTCATAAATAAGCTCCGGCATAAAACGGTAAAACAGGGTTAAAAGCAATGTTGAGATATGTGCTCCGTCGACGTCCGCATCAGCCATTATGATGATCTTGTCATACCTTAATTTGCTTATATCAAAATCATTTCCGTAGCCTTCAGAAAAGCCGCATCCGAAGGCATATATCATGGTTTTTATCTCGGCATTGGCAAGGACTTTGTCTATAGTTGCTTTTTCAACATTTAGTATCTTACCCCTTATCGGAAGTATAGCCTGATACATCCGGTTCCTTGCTGTTTTTGCCGAGCCTCCGGCAGAATCACCCTCGACTATGAATATCTCGCATTTATCCGCTTCCCTGCTTTCGCAGTTTGCAAGCTTACCGTTGCTGTCGAAGCTGTATTTCTGCTTCGTGAGCATATTTGTCCGTGCTTTTTCCTCACTTTTACGTATCTTTGCGGCTTTCTCGGCACATGAAAGCACAGCTTTCAGATCGTCAAGATTACGGTCAAAATACCTTACCACCTCGTCGCCGGTAACCTTTGATACGGCCTTTGTGGCATCCTGATTGTCAAGTTTTGTCTTTGTCTGACCTTCAAACCTTGGGCTCGGATGCTTTATGGATACTACTGCCGTCATGCCGTTACGGATATCAGCTCCCGTAAAATTGGCATCCTTATCTTTTAGGATATTAAGTTCGCGGGCATAAGTGTTCATCACATTCGTAAACATTGTTTTAAAGCCTGTCAGATGTGTACCGCCCTCGGAATTGTAGATATTGTTGCAGAATCCCAATACGTTTTCGTGAAAATCGTTAACATACTGAAAAGCCACCTCGATCATGATACCCTCGGATTCACCTGAAAAATACACGGGCTCATGCAGCGGTTCTTCATTTTTGTTCATATCACGAACAAAACCGATTATACCTTCTTCTTCATGAAATTCCTCAACTTCGGGGGAATCGCCTCGTTTGTCAGTGAAAATGATTGTAAGCTTGGGATTGAGATAGGCTGTCTCGTGAAGGCGGCTTTTTATATCCTCCTCCTTAAACCTGGTTTTTTCGAATATGGTATCGTCGGGCATGAAATTGATCTTTGTGCCCGTTGTCCTTGATTTACCTATGACCGGGAGAAGTCCGTCTTCAAGTTCGATAACGGGTATCCCCCTGCTGTACCGGTCATGATAAACCTTACCGTCAAGCCTTACTTCGACATCAAGATATGTAGAAAGTGCGTTGACAACCGATGAGCCCACTCCGTGAAGCCCTCCGCTTGTCTTATATACGGAATCGTCAAATTTACCGCCGGCATGAAGAGTCGTAAACACCAGACGTTCGGCGCTCATACCCTTTTCGTGCATCCCAACGGGTATCCCGCGGCCGTTATCCTCGATCGTTGCCGAACCGTCCTTTTCGAGCGTTACCATGATCTTGTTGCAGTATCCTGCAAGATGCTCATCAACAGAATTATCAACTATCTCGTAGATAAGATGATTAAGACCTTTGGTAGTAACGCTGCCGATATACATACCGGGACGTTTACGTACGGCCTCCAGCCCCTCAAGCACTGTGATGCTGCTGGCATCATATGCAACCTTCTTAGCCATATTTATACCCCTCATTAAAAAAATAATACTTAAAACAAAAAACACCAAACTAGATTATAACATAGTCTGGCTATTTTTCAAGCAAACCGCAACTATTTGTACGAACAAATTTTCACCCAACAACAGGTTGTATGGTATCCGGGTGATATGCATAATATATGGCAGCAAAAAATGGCGTTAATAATATTGAAGAAATTTGACAATTTTGTTATTATATCCTTAAATTATCTCAATTCTTTAAGGAGAAGGCCTATGTTTGATCGAATATTTGCGAATTATCTTGTAAGTAAACAGGTACTTGGACCCGAATGCCTGACGGAAATATATAAACATCAGGATGAAAAGCGCGTAAGGCTCGGAGTTATCGCAGTTTCCGAAAAGCTTCTTACCGAGGAACAGTCCGATGAGATCAACCGTCTGCAGTCAGAAACGGATAAGCGTTTCGGTGATATAGCAGTTGAGAAGGGTTACCTTACCGACAATCAGGTATCGAGGCTTCTGACACTTCAGGGAAACAGCTTTTTATCTTTTGTACAGAGTGCCGTGGATTTAAACTACATAAGCATGAGCGATATCGATAAAATGCTTAACACATATCAGAAGGATAACGGTTATACTCTTACCGATATGGAAAACCTGAAAAGCTGCGACATTGACAGGATCGTACCGATTTATGTATGTGACCTTGAAGGCTATGCATGTGATATAATAGGAGTCGCCGCAAGGGCCATCTCAAGGCTGGTTGATTATCATATGTATATCGAGCGGCCTTATAAAAGTGACAAGCTTATAACCGAAAACCTGTGTCATCAGGCTTCATGCGGTGATTTCAATATTCTTCTTGCCATCTCCGGTGATGAAGCTTCTATAATGAGCAATGCTATAGGATTTTCCGGTGAACAGTATATTGATGATCTTGAAGACGCCATGGACTCGACTTGCGAACTTATAAACTGCATAAACGGACTGTTCGCGACCGAGATGAGCAAAAGGGGGATCGACATTGACATGAATGCTCCTTCCTTCAAGGGCGGAAGGGGTGTCATCAACTCCGAGGAGATAATAAACCTTCCGGTATATGTATTTGATAAGATGATCACATTCTCAATAGTAATGTGTGATAATTATACGATCGAATGATAAGGAGGCCTGAATAAATGGCGACAGTGATGATAGTTGATGATTCCCGGACAATGCGTAAAATGCTTGCGGGAGCACTTAAACAGGCCGGTTATGAGGTCGTAGGTGATGCGGGAAACGGTGAGGAGGCGCTTAAGCTTTTGGAAAGCGTAAAGCCGGATCTTATTACACTGGATATTACAATGCCGGTGATGGACGGCATGACCGCACTTGAAAAGATCAAGGAACGCGATCCTTCTCAGAAGGTGATAATGGTTAGCGCAGCCGGTCAGAAAGATAAGGTTATAGGTGCACTTAAGATAGGCGCACTGGACTTCATACAGAAGCCTTTCGACGAAAAGACGGTACTTGAAACGGTAAACAGGATTCTTCCGCTATAGTGTTTTAAGAAAGCTGTCGGCGCCTGCCCGTTCAAGCCTTGATCTTATACCGAGGTTTTCGCTCTTTTCAAGATCGGGATCGTTTTTTAATATCTCTTCTGCCTGTTTCACGGCCTTTGTAAGTATATTTGAATCACTATATATGTCGGCGAGCTTGAATTCGAGTTCGCCGCTTTGTCTTATACCGAACATATCGCCCGGTCCTCTTAACTTAAGATCTTCGGAAGCAATAAAAAAACCGTCATTTGATCGGTTAAGTATTTCAAGCCTTTCCCGACTTTTATCACTTTCCATGCAATCAATAAAAATACAATATGACTGGGCTTCACCGCGGCCGATCCGGCCCCTTAACTGATGGAGCTGTGCAAGTCCGAACCTTTCGGCGTTTTCTACCATCATAACGGTTGCATTGGGAACATTAACCCCAACTTCAACAACGGTCGTACTTACAAGTACATCTATCCTGCCCCGGGCAAATTCCTTCATGACTGAATCCTTCATATCGGCCTTCATGCGCCCGTGGAGACATGCAACCTTAACTTCTTTCGGAAATATTTTTTTAAGTTCCGTACTGTAAGATATGACATCCATACAGTCAAGACCTTCGCTTTCTTCCACCATGGGACATATGACATATGCCTGATGTCCGCTCTTAATCTCTTTTAAAATGAAATCATATGCCCTGTCCCTGTATGACGGCCCAACGACACAGTTTTTGATGGGAAGACGCTTTGCCGGTACTTCGTCTATGACCGAAATGTCAAGGTCGCCGTACAGTATTATGGCAAGTGTTCTGGGAATCGGAGTAGCGCTCATTACAAGAACATGTGGAGAATCACATAAGCTTTTATCCGCCAGCAGTTCACGTTGTCTTACACCGAAACGGTGCTGCTCATCAGTTATAACAAGCGCAAGGGATGAGTATGCGACTTTTTCCTGAAACAGGGCGTGTGTTCCGATTATGATATCCGCTTTTCCTGATGAAATATCATTAAGAGCGTTCCGTTTTGCCGCTGCCGTCATAGATCCCGTCAGAAGGCAGATGCAAAGGCCAAGCCCGAATTTATCCGACAGATCGTTAAACAGATCGTAATGCTGTATTGCCAGTATTTCGGTCGGTGCCATAAGGCAGCACTGATAGCCCTGAAGTGCAACCGTGACACACGATAGAAAGGCGATGATGGTTTTGCCGCATCCCACGTCTCCCTGTACAAGCCTGCTCATGGAACGGTCTGAACACAGATCTGATTCTATCTCGCCAAAAACCTTAAGCTGTGCATTTGTCAGCCTGTAAGGAAGACTGTTTATGATATCATGCACCCTGTCAAGCTTTTGTATCTTAAATCCGTTTTTCGCCCTTCCGTTTTCTTCCTTAAGGAGTTTGAGACGAAGTATAAAAGTGAGAAATTCATCAAAAACAAGTGTTTCTCGGGCTTCTTTAAGCTCGTTTATATCCTTGGGAAAATGGATTCCGTTAAGGGCCTTTTCCTCACTCATATCTCCTATCATATCGGGACTTTTATATTGTGAAAGCACCTGTTTTACAGCTTTTCTGACTGAATTATTTGTAAGTCCTTTTGTAAGTGGATATATCGGCTGAAGGGTGTTCTTTAATGCCTCATAGTCATCGCTTTTAAGTATCAGAGGCTGATCCATCGAATACTGGTTTCCGTTTTTTTTAAGTGTTGCGCCAAAGTAATAAACCTCACCCAACCGTATCGATTTTGCTATATATGGCATATGAAACCACACGGCCCTGACCGGCCCGCCATTGCATTCGATCGATGCCGACACAACAGACATCTTTCCCGCTCTTTTTAAAAGTGGGCGCTTTGATATCCGGCCTTTTATAAAGCAGTAACTTCCGATCTTATCGGTCGAAGGAGTGACAGGCTCATCATATTTTATGTAATCGCGGGGATAATAACAGATAAGGTCGCCATATGTATATATGCCGACCTTATGATATAATTCCGCAGTCTTATCACCGATGCCTTTAAGTTTTAATATATCCTGTTCTTTATCCATTCCTATTCAACAGAGATCACATAATAATATATCGGCTGACCTCCGTAATGCATTTCGACATCACATTTGGGAAAACGTACAGCCACATCAAGGTTAAAATCATCAGCATCCTGAGGATCGGTATCCCTTCCGTAATATATGCTTATAAGCTCGGAAGAATCATCAACCATTTTCTCGATCATCTCAATTGAGGTATCATGGATCGAATCGCCGATAGACAGTATATCCCTGTCTCCTATTCCCATTATATTGCCGCGCTTTATACTGAGGCCGTTTACGACAGTATCACGTACGGCATAAGTCACCTGCCCGGTTTTAACTCCTGCTATCGATTCCTTCATAGCTTTGTCGTTTTCCTCGGCGGACATGCCTATAGTATAGTTGATGAGTGCCGTAATACCCTGTGGAACAGTCTTTGTGGGTATTACGTATATCTTTTTGTCATCTGACATATACTGTACCTGATTTGCGGCCATTATTATATTCTTATTATTTGGGAGAATGAAAATATTGTCGGCATTTATCCTTGATACGGCTTTTAACATATCTTCCGTACTTGGATTCATTGTCTGGCCTCCGGATATGACTTCATCAACTCCAAGTCCCTTGAAGATGGATTCCATTCCGGATCCCATCGAGACGGATATAAACCCGATATCCTTATGGCCGGAGAGTTCACGCATTACCTCTTCATGAGTGGGTGCAGCTGCCTCCTCCGGTTCATCATTGTATTCGGTTATCTCAACATTATCTTCAGCTTCCTCGTTTTCTGTATTATCAGCAGTAACAGTATCGGATCCGCCGGCATTTGATGAATCTGCAGCGACATTTTCGGGTTCGGGCTCATTTGCGGTTACGCTTTCTGTTTCTGACACCCTGTTTTGAGGGGGTTCTTCCATTACTTCAGTGCCCCTGTTACTTTCGGATTCCGCAGTAGCCTTACTTTCGCTGATCTCAACATATTCGGTATCACCCTTGCTGTTTTCGGAGATCTTGAAAAGCTTTTCCTGATGTTCCTCACGCATGTTGTCTATTTTCATACGGGTGAGCTGGCCGTAGGTCAATGCACGCTGTATTGCAAGTCCCGGATCGTTGGTATGAACGTGTACCTTGACATAATCCTCGTCAGCAACGCATACTATCGAATCACCTATGGATTCAAGGAAGTTCTTGAAATCCTGTTCGTTTTTTGCGTTAAATACCTTATCGAGCATTATGATGAACTCGGTACAGTAACCAAACTTGATCTCGAAATTCTTTTGAACTTCATAACTTGAAGTTGTTGTTACACCGGGAAGCTCATCGCTTTCATATGAGAATACTATATCCTCGCCCTGATATGCCTTATATGCACCCTTAAGTATTTCAACAAGTCCCTGTCCGCCGGAATCGACTACTCCCGCCTGTTTGAGTACGGGAAGCATATCCGGAGTACGCATAAGTGTTTCTTCGGCCTGTTTTACCAATTCGCCAAGGAAGAATGACATATCTTCCGTATCTGCACACAATTCATTGGCTTTTTCCGAAACACCCCTGGCAACGGTAAGTATAGTTCCTTCCTTGGGCTTCATCACGGCTTTGTATGCCGTTTCGACTGCTTTGCTGCATGCTGATGCAAGGAGTGGAATATCTATCGTTTCCCTGTCACTTACAGCTTTACAGAATCCCCTGAGAAGCTGAGATAATATAACACCGGAATTACCCCTTGCGCCCCTAAGAGATCCGGATGAGATTGCCTTGCAAAGAGGGGCCATTTCGATAAGTCCCATCGAGGCGACATCCTTGGCGGCAGTCATTATTGTCATTGTCATGTTCGTTCCGGTATCACCGTCCGGAACGGGAAAAACATTTAATTCATTTATCCAGGCTTTTTTATCTTCCAGACACTTTGCTCCCGTCAAAAACATACGGGAAAGTGTTTTTGCATCAATAGTACCAGCGCTCACGCCATCTTTCCTCCTTAGTCGATAACCCTTACACCTTCAACATAGACATTTATCTTCTCTATGGAAAGGCCTGTAAATTCCTCTACTTTATATTTAACATTGCTGATCAGATTATCGGCAACTGTCTTAATGCTGACGCCGTAAGCGACAATAACATGAAAATCAAGCGTTAGCATATTGTCTGTCAAAAGTACATTTATACCCCTTGTTATCTTCTCCTTCTTAAGAAGCTTTACAAACCCGTCGGTAACGCTTACCGCAGCCATTCCTACAATTCCGAAGCACTCAACGGCTACCGAACCTGCATACTGTGCGATGACGTCGGTGTCAATCCCCACATTCCCGACATGTGTTTTAATATATCCCTTCATCGGCACTCCTCCTTAATTAATGACAAACCTATATGCATTATACACGCTTTATGATAAAAAAGATACTTGAATTGCATATTTATTGTTCAAAATAGTCCTTGCATTTATGTAAAACATCTGATAATATACATTTGTTGCGGTTATCCGCGGCACCATGAGTATGAAATTGTTAAGTTAGGAGGTGCGACCGATGGCAAAGTGTGATATTTGCGGGAAGGGTGTTCATTTTGGTAACAATGTAAGTCATTCACATAGAAGATCTAACAGAATTTTCAATGCAAATGTTAAAAGGGTTAAATGCAAGGTGAACGGAGTTCCCCAAAGGCTCCATGTATGTACCAACTGCCTTAAATCAAATAAGGTTGAGCGTGCATAATAAGCCGATCTGAATCATAAAAAGAAGGCACATCATTTTGATGTGCCTTCTTTTTTTAGAACTGCTCTTTCAAAAGATCATACTCACGGTTTATCTCCTGAACCGTAGCACTGTCACCATCCATATTGTCGGGATGGAATATCTTTAACAGATCCCTGTACCTTTTCTTAAGTGCAAGAACGTTATCTATGCCGTTAAAGAACACACCGTTCTTGTAAGCTGTCACATTAAGAGTGCTGCTTCCCTGGTATGACCCTGCCGCATACCTGTTGCGATACTTCTCCTTTTCGGTCTCAAAGTCCTCGCGTTCCCTGCATAATGTCCTGAATCCCCCCTCAAGGATTTCAAGTTTCTGTTTAAACAGGATCTTTTCTGTAGCCAATGTCTTGGTTTCAAGTTCGGTCTTTCGGGCCTGCTCCTTAACCGAAGCCATTATAATGTTTTTTTCAAGCTCAAAATTGCGCTTATCTTCCTCAAACTCGAGCTTTTCCTTCTCGAAGGACCGCCTTGCATACTCCAGACGCTGACTCTCCTGTAAAAGCCACAGCTTAATAGAAGCCATGTCTTCTACAGAAATGTTCTGTGCAATGTCCATATTGTTCCCCTTAT
This sequence comes from Lachnospiraceae bacterium, assembly GCA_017550535.1. Taxonomy (GTDB): domain Bacteria; phylum Bacillota; class Clostridia; order Lachnospirales; family Lachnospiraceae; genus UBA2868. Next base: position 51,969 of record JAFZOS010000027.1, on the reverse strand, counting down.
TATACTGTACCCTTAACAGTTACTCCCTTTTTACAACACGTAGTACTTCATCTCCCCTTGAGTACTACATAATGTATTATAAATAACCTTGTTATCTTTTGCAAGTGGTTTCCATAAAAAAATTAAAATAATTTACATAACACTATTCCGAATCGGGAAATGCGGCCTCTTTAACCTCATCATCTGTAAGGGAATCGTCCTTATTTCCTGATGTAAACTTGTTTACGAGGTCAGGTACCATGTCAAGGATCTTGGTCACTCCATCCTGATTCTTTATGTTAACAAGCCTTGTTGTGCCGTTCTGTATGACCAGCACAGCGCTTGGAGACATCTTGCCTGTCAGTCCTCCCGCGCCGTTTGCTTTTTTCTCGCCCCTGAAATCTCCGGCGCCTACTCCGAATGATACATCGACAAAAGGTACTATGACCGTGTCACCAATGACGGTAGGCTCACCCACCACTGTCTTGCTTGACAAAAATCCGTCCATTCCCTTAAGCATCGAATCAACAACTTCGTTAAAATTACTTGCCATTATCGTTCTCCTTTTTCATTATGTGTATGAACCTGCGTACCTTCCTGTTAAAATACAGCTGCAGAAGAACCGCGGCCAATACATTTATATATATCCTGCCCTTCAACTTAATATCAAATCCCAGAAGTTTGTTTTCAAAGTCGGGATTTATGATTATACTTCGTCCGTATATAGGATAAAGGACTGATGCCGCTGCAAGCACCCTTCCGGTATCCGCCGGGTCATCGGAACCGTAATCCAGATGCCCTGCTACTTTGCGCGGCTTAATGCTTTTAAGAAGCCGAACCGTCTTTTTATATATGAAACGAATAGCCTCGCGGTTCCTTGCATCGTTTGAAAGAGCGTTATGATAATAATCAATACTGTTTAAGGCTTCACTGCCTTTTGTAATGATATTGCTTATCTTTTCACCTATCTTATTGATCTTCTTATGCAGTGAATCAATACGTTCATCAAGGCTGACTTTCGGTTTATCGTCCTTTGTGCTTTCATTATCATTTTTGTATTCGTATGAGGGCGGATCCTTTAAACTGTCAACTTTTTTAAGATCGTCCGATGATTCATCATATTCAAGGATGGCGTAATCAGGTTGATCTTCTTTACGATCATGCCCGCCTTTTTTCCTTTTATGCCTGCCGGCAAACCTTGATCTGAGCCGTTCCTTTTCATCCCTGCTTTTAAGACGTATACCGAATATCCGTACAGTAAGTCCTTTTTTTTCATTGTTATACTCATATACGGCGCTGACAATTCCCAAAAGCCATGCCGCACGTGCCATGCCGTTAATTGACGGATCATCCGTTTCTTTACCGGCCGTCGCCCTGTATCTTACCGGCACAAACAGGATAAGACAAATGAGAAACAGTACAAGCCCTATCAAAACGAGAAGCGTTATACCTATTATCTTAAGTATCAATAATAATATACTCAACAAATAAATGGCTCCGATCATTAAGTGTTAAATCGCTGCAGGTAATCTGATTTAAGCTCTGTATATTTTCCGCATGCCTCATAGTGTTTGAGAATCATGGATTCAACAAGCCTGTATGCCTTGCGCCTGCTTTCGGCGATACCTAAAACGGCATGATCCATATGCCTGTACCTGCGCGACTTGAACATGGTTGCCGGCACGATGTCAAATACATCGTTATCGCCGTCAGCCATTTTGATCACAAATATCTCAGGCATTCCCGCACCAAGGTAAAGCTTGCGCTTTATCTTATTAAGATCCCTGCGGGTCCTGTCGGTTAAAAACAGTTCATCTGCATACCTTATCATAATCCACCCTGTCCCTTACTATGACAGACACTAAATGATTATAGCATAGGACGCTTTCATTTTGTAGTCATTTGAATCCGATTTCATGATTTTGGTTGACAATAATTATTTATATTTTTATACTTTAGGTTAAAGGAAGGTAATGACCATGGAGCTTGTAGCAACCGTAGCACTACAGCCCGGAATGGAGGTCGCTGAGGACGCGACCGATTATAAGGGGAATATTCTTGTAAAAAAAGATACGGTACTTGATAAGCTGATCATACAAAAGCTTGTGGTCAGTCCTATTCAATGCATCCAGATCAAGGAACCCGAAGATTATGTGATGACTTACTTTGAAAAGATCAGGGTAAGCAAGGCCTTCCAGAAATTTGAAAATCTTTATTATGCCAATTTCACCGCTTACAAGGTAGCGATCGATTCTTTTATCTTAAAGAAGGTTCCGCCAAACAACAACGATTTCCTCGACATCATAAATAATATATTCACTCCTCTCGAACACAGCAGGACTACAATACTTGATATGCTTGCGGTGCTTAAGGTTGCAGACAGTGATCTGTTGTATGCGCACGGACTTAATGTCGCTCTTATATGCAGGTATACCGGCAAGTGGTTCAATCTGGACGAGAATGAGTTAAATACTCTCGTGCTTTGCGGCTTCTATTATGATATCGGTAAGTTCAAACTGCCAAAGGAGATAATAAGCAAGCCGGGCCGCCTTACCGATGAGGAAATAGCCGTGATGAGGACTCATCCGGTTCACAGTTATAATCTCATACAAAACCTGTCATTGGATATAAACGTTAAGCTTGCCGCTCTCATGCATCACGAGCGTTGTGACGGTAAGGGATATCCACAGAAGCTTTCGGCTGACAGGATAAACAAATTCGCGAAGATAATCTCCATTATAGATGCATATGATGCAATGACATCTTACAGGGCTTACAGGGATCCGATGTGTCCCTTTAAGGTTGTTGAGATATTTGAACAGGACGGACTTGACAGGTATGATGTTGCGTACTATCTTACTTTCCTTGAGCGTATAGTTGAGGAATACATAGGCAAGGAAGTAATGCTAAATGACGGTACCGAATGTTCGATAGTTCTTATAAATAAACAAAACCTTTCCCGCCCTATGGTACGTGCAGGCGATAAATATATCGACTTGTCAAGGGAGAAGAACCTTTTTATAGAAAAACTCATTTAATATCAATTGCTGAAATAATCATCAAAAACCATGCGTGCGATGGGAACTGCAGTTTCCCCGCCGGAACCTCCGCCTTCAACGATCACGGTAACCGCTATTTCGGGATCGTCAAACGGAGCAAAACCGGTGAACCATGCATGGCTTTTTGTTTTGTCAGCCGAATACTCGGCGGAACCTGTCTTGCCCGCAGCTTCATATCCGTTTGTTTCCTGGAGCCTTGAGCCTGTTCCGCTTATTACAACCTGGCGCATAAGATCCTTTAATGCCAATGATTCTTCCGGACTCATAAGACGCGCGTATTCCTTATATCCGTAAGTCCTTACGGTTCCGCCCACGATATTTTTTACGGAAGATATCACCATCGGTTTCATGAGCATTCCGTTATTTGCGATGGCTCCGGTTATCATAGCCATGTGCATGGGAGTTATCTGCGTCCTTCCCTGCCCTATTCCCGCCTGAATAAGCTCTCCGAAAGAGGTGTCCTTACTCATGTCAACATAGCTGTTTTTATAACCGTACGGACATGGGATCCCCTTATTGAACAAAAGATCATCACATGTTTTTCCGAAACTTTCCTTATTGAGCGTTGAGCTTATATTTGCGAAAGATGAATTACATGATCGCGCAAAGCTTGATGAAAAATCCATATGTCCGTGCTGTTGTCCATGATAGCAGTTTATCTTTACGCCGTTTTCTTCAAAACTTCCGGTACAGTCAAAACCGTATTTATCTGTTGCGGGATTTTCCTTTATGAATTCAAGCGCCGTAACTATCTTAAAGGTTGAACCCGGCGGATAAAGGCCCTGAGTGGCACGGTTTAAAAGCGGGCTGTTAAGCGTATCTTCATTTACCGCATCCCATATATCATCTATACGGTTCGGATCAAAATCGGGTTTTGATATTAGGGCAAGTATCTCCCCGGTTTTAACGTTGAATACAACAACGGCCCCCTTTCTGTCGCCGAGTGCCGAATATGCGGTGGCCTGAAGCGAAGTATCAAGAGTCGTGAATACCGAATCCCCCTTGTTTTTGATACCTGCAAGATCGTTCCTTATTCTTGTTGCGGGAGCATCGTCGGATTTCAGAAGCTTAAATCCTGCGATCTGCTCTATTCCGGAGCTTCCATGAGAAACAAATCCCACAGCATGTGCAAATAGCGGCCCGTACGGATAAACCCTGGTTTCATTACCGGCATCATCCGTATATGTTTTGGCAAGCACGTCACCGTTTCGTGAATATACAGTGCCTCTTACTATCTTCTTTGAAAGCAGCTGCGCACGTTTGTCATTGTATGGGTTATTTATAAAGTTTTCACTTTCAAAAGCAGTGAAATAAAAAATATGTGAGATGAGCAGGATAAATAACCCTACGAAAATGTAGGTTACCTTCATTATCTGCCTGTTGGCTTTATCATTGTCGGCAATAGTGTTTTTACGCCAAAACATTTATTTCCTCCGCTTCATTTATCACGTGATGTTTGACGAATTTACGGATACATAAAGTCCCTGTATAACGGAAAACATAATAAGCGATACCATTATGGAATTACTTCCGTAACTTACAAGGGGAAGAGTCACACCGGTAAGCGGTATGAATTTAGTGACCCCTCCTACTGTCAGGAAAACCTGAAAGCCGTACGTTGCTGCGAGACCGACAGCCACCAGCTTATAAAACATATCTTTAAAACGCATGGCTATGTTCATAAACATAATAAAGCAGCTTATGCATATGAGAAGAAGGCAAATACCGTACAGTGCGCCAAATTCCTCACATATAGCCGCAAATATGAAATCTGCCTCAACAACGGGTATACGGTAAGGTGCACCCTGCATAAGGCCCATTCCGTCAAAACCTCCCGTTCCGATGGCAAACAGCGACTGCGCTATCTGATATCCTGATCCATCTATGTTTGATAAAGGATCAGAAAACGCAGCCACTCTGACACGAACGTGCGAAAACATAACATATCCCAATACGCTGCATACAGCGGCGCCTGCCAGTCCTATAATAAAGTATGAAAGCCTGCCTGTTGCAACAAAAAGCATGATCACATAGACCATGAAAAAAATCACAGCACTTCCCAGATCTTTGGATGCGACGAGCAGAAGCACGTGTATTGCTGCGGTAACGGTTGCCGACAAAATCCTGTATTTTTCATTCATACATGTAAGCATTCCGGCCATTGAAAAAACGAATATGATCTTTACAAATTCGGAAGCCTGGAAAGACATGCCGCCTATCATTATGCTGAGTTTCGAACCGTTCACGGAGGTGGAAAACAGCAATACTGTTAAAAGTGAGGCCGCTCCCGCTGCAGCCAGGAACAGATAAAACCGTCTTAAGCGTTTGAATTTCTTGAGTATATAAGGTATGACAACGGCCATTGCGATCGAAACAAGCGCAACTATGAACTGCTTTTTGGCCTTATCGAAATTAAGCCTTGAAAGTATAACGAAACCCGTACTCATAAGCATGCACATATTGTTTACCAAAAGTTTGCTTGCCTCAGGGTACATGTATCTGTAAAGAAGAATAAGGGCCCAGATTATAATCTGCGTAAGTGCATAGAATTTAAGGAGCAATGAATCCCCTGTTTCGATATATAACAGCAGGAATGATAAAAGATAAACGGACGACATGGGTGCGACCTGTCTTAAATAGATACCGTCACGTTCCTTTTTGTCGTCATGGCTGAATACCGAAAAACACTGGATCGCATAAACAGCCATCAGTGCTATCAATATGTATTTGGAAACCGTAATGAATATGATATACAATCACTCAACTCCCCTTTTAAGGTGACCATATGTAAATTTGATATCAGGTTTTTCGGCATGGGCTCCTTTAAACAGTTCATCATAGTAGTTAAGTACTGCTTTTGCCTCATAAGAGCTCTCCACAGTGAAATGAAGCCTGTAGGAATATGGCCTGAAACCCTGAGGAAGATCATCTGTGCCTATCAACAAAGGAACACAGTTTAATATCGTATTGAAGCACTCACTGCAGGTCCTTACACAGGGAAATTCATTGCCAAGCCTGTCATGTATATATGATATCCCGTTATCCTTAATGCATCTGTCTTTTGTTTTTAATGTACATTGTGCCGATATCATCATCGGAAGACGTCCGTATAGGATGAATTCTCCCTTATGAACTTTAAGGCCCCTAAGTTCGTGCCTGTTTGCTTCGGGCGAATAGGTTATGACATCGGCTCCTGCCCTGCTGATCATTTTAGCTGCACAGTCGTTCAGCACATAAAGATGTATATCAGATATGACCGTACCTTTGAACCCGGTGTTTCTTACATAATACAGTCCTTCGTAATTGTCCGTAAGTACACCGTCAACATCATTGTCGTTAAGAAGTTTGGTAATAAGCGGATGTTCATCAAAATATCCGTTTCGAATTATAGCGGGAAGCGATATGATAAGTTTCCTGCCTGATTTGCGTACGAGGTCCGAAATATTTGAAAAACTTTCAGCATCCGTAAAGGAACCGGCATTTATCGTTACACTGTCGATATAGTCATATCTATTTATAAGATCAATAAGACCCGGATCGTCAATATGGCAGTTGACATATGGGCGTCCGGCATATTCGTCGATCCCGGAGAAAACTTCATTATTTATTTTTGTTTCGGTATTTCTCCTGTATTTCGTAAGAATATCGTGCGTCAGCTTATCAAGCGCATTCCTTCTTGTGCGGTTTATCTCAGATACCGGAATAAATATGTTTTCATCTGCATCTATCAGTAGATTTTGTATATCAAATACAGAGTCGCCGGTCTTGCACATCTGTTTTTCAATATCCTGTAATTTAACTGGACTGGTACGGGCTTTATCAACCTCATTTCCCAAAACTTCCGTTTTATGGTTTCCCATGCATAAGGAAACACTTAATGGTTGCCCTGCTTTCGCGGTAACACGCCCTGTAATACCGATACGTCCGGCATCATGCGTAAAACGGGTATAAAGCTCCTCGTGAAGCTTTCTGTTTTGTGTTTCGTACGAAGGCTTGCTTACTGTTATCATATCACGCCCGTTTTTTACGTGATAATATCCCCGGCAGTGACCGCTCCTTGTATATAATTCGTCCAGCATTTTAAGGTCTGCGGCATCAACATGATATTTATCATTTGTATTCATCAGATCAATATACTTTCGATAGATACCTGTTACCGATGCCACATATTCCTTAGGTTTCATCCTTCCCTCTATCTTAAACGATGTGATACCGGCCTGTTTAAGTTCAGGCAGGATATCAAGAGTAAGTATATCCCTGGCACTTAGTATATAACTTCCGTCATATGGAAGCCTGCACGGCTGAGCGCACCTCCCCCTGTTACCGCTTCTTCCGCCGGCAAGGCTTGAAAAAAGACATTTGCCGGAATATGAATAACAAAGAGCCCCGTGAATGAAACATTCAAGTTCCATGCCTGTTGAACTACGGATATGCTTTAACTCGTCAAGGCTCAGTTCGCGAGCAGGAACAAGCCTCGATACTCCCATATCCTTAAGAAGCATCGCACCTTCAGCTCCTGTTACCGCCATCTGCGTACTTGCATGTATTAATAGATCTGGGAACCATTCGGAAATGAGCATGATGACTCCGGGATCCTGAACGATAACCGCATCAAGGCCTGCTTCGTAAAGAGGCTTTATATAGTCATATAGCTCGGTGACTTCATCATTTTTGATAACCGTATTTACGGTCAGATAAAACCTGCGCCCGATCAAATGTGAATGATCTATCGCTGATATGAGCTCATCATTTGAGAAATTCTTCGCATATGCTCTGGCGCCGAATTTATGACCACCCGCATAAACCGCATCAGCTCCGGCTTTTATAGCAGCCATAAAACAGTCCATATCCTGAGCGGGAGCCAACAGTTCGATTTTTTCCGTGTTTTTGATATTATCTGCCATAGCATGTAAAAATACGGGCTGTCATTGACAGCCCGCGTTAATCATATTTTGGATAACTCCTTCTGATAATCCTTTATCATCTTATCTTTGCTTTCCATCTTGATCTGTGCTGCGATCAATTCGTGTTTGATATCATACAATTCCTTATCTTTCGCTTCCAGTTCCTCGGTAAGCTCTTCAAGCTGCTTCTTGGCTTTGAAATAATCATCGGCCACATTCAACTGTATCAGCACATTCTGCATATCAAACGGCTGTCTTCTGAAAGAATCAACCTTTTCATATTCGGCTATCTTGCCGTTTATGTAAGCGGCAACTTTTTGTAAGTACTCCTCACTTTCATAACCGCTTAAGCGTATTACTTTTCCTCCGATAATAACCTCGGTATCATTTTTAGAAGTCATTATTTTCTCCCCTTATCCTTTAAAATCATTTCCACCCTATTGCTATAAAAAAGTCCTCACCGTCTGTTTTTCCGTCTCCGTTAAGATCACCTATGACGGTATCCCTCATATCATCCCTTCTGTAGATATATTCGATCGCCTTTTTATCATATGAGGCATAATTTGAATTAAGCGTTTTTTCAAAAGCTGCCTTTTTCTGCGCTGCCACTGCCTGTTTCGCGTTAAGATCAGCTTTCTGAGCATTAAGAGTCACGGTCAAAGAATCGATCTGTGCCTTAAGTGACGGTGAAGAAGAAAGCTGAGACTTGTATCCTGCTATTGCCTTTTCAGTATCTGCAACTGCTGCAGCTGCAGAATTGGCAATATTTACCGCGTTATCATAATCAAGCTTTGCAGACTGAACCGAATTTACATCCTGTAAAGCCTTATATGACTTGTCGGCATTATCTTCAACAGCATATTTTGACTGACAGTCCCTTATGAAATTATCGGTATTATAGACTGCACTGAGTTTGCACTCAAGATTACGCTGCGCAGCTTCCATATCGCTTAATGCCTTAAGATAATCCATGCCTGACGTGATCCCCGATGCCTTGACCGCGTTGAAAACTGCTGTCTTGTCGGCAAGTTCGGCCCTTGCTTTTGCAACCTCGGCTTCGGCTGCGGCCTTTAGACCTTTTGCCTGTTCAAGATACATGACGGTACATGGCAGGGCATCAGCTTTTACGGCTTTGGGAACCGATACAAATGCTGCGGCTAAACCGATCAAAACCAAAGCACCTGTGATGATCTTCCTTATCATATGCATCTCCCCTTTCTGCATTTGTAGACTACAATAATTATATCAAATATTTAAAAGATGTCACCATAAAAATCATAATTTAACACTTATGTAACATGAAGTGTGCATATGCCGCTTCGGTAGCTACCCGGCCTCGGGGAGTACGGTTTATGAAACCGTTCATTATAAGATACGGTTCATATACATCTTCAATTGTACCTGCATCTTCGCCTATAGCTGCAGCGATCGTATCGAGTCCGACAGGACCGCCGTCAAACTTGTTTATCATTGTAAGTATCAGATTCCTGTCAACATGATCAAGTCCCATTTTGTCTACGTCCATAAGATCCAGAGCATTCCTGGCGACTTCATGAGTGATCGCTCCTTCAAACCTTACCTGTGCAAAATCACGGACACGCTTTAAAAGCCTGTTGGCCAGACGCGGAGTTCCTCTGCTGCGCCTTGCCAGTTCCATGGCTCCTTCTTCATCGATGTTGACATCAAGTATCTTTGCGGAATGCATTATGATCGTTTTAAGTTCTTCATTTGTGTAAAATTCAAGACGATGTATTACACCAAAACGGTCCCTTAAAGGTGCGGTCAGAAGTCCTGCCCTTGTTGTGGCACCTACAAGCGTAAACTTCGGAAGATCGATCCTTATTGAACGGGCGGTTGCCCCTTTTCCTATCATTATATCAATGGCATAATCTTCCATCGCAGGATAAAGAACTTCTTCCACCTGTCTGTTAAGACGATGTATCTCATCAACAAAGAGCACGTCCCCTTCCTTAAGATTGTTAAGTATGGCAGCCATGTCACCGGGCTTTTCTATAGCTGGTCCCGAGGTGGTTTTTAAGTTAACTCCCATCTCATTGGCGATAATGGCTGCGAGAGTTGTCTTTCCAAGTCCCGGCGGCCCGTAAAAAAGTACGTGGTCAAGCGGGTCGTTTCTCTGTTTGGCAGCCTCAATATAAACCTTTAAGTTCTGCTTTGCTTTTTCCTGTCCTATATAATCCTTAAGGAATTTTGGACGCAATGATCCTTCTATCTTTATATCTTCTTCGGTCAGTTTTGTTTCTATAGATCTTTTTGCCATAATAGTTCCCCTGATTAAAGCCTTGTAATACGATTGAATGCAAGTTTTATTATCGTTTCGACATCTGCATCATTTGGTGCCCCGGATTCCTTAACAGCCCTTAAGGCTTCGGATGAACTGTAACCGAGAGCGGTAAGAGCTTCGATCGCCTCGCTCCTTGCTGTGTCAAGCATAGTATCAGCCTGACTGCTGTTTCCGGTTGAATATACATTGAGCATATCCCGAACGCTGACCTTGTCCTTAAGATCTATTATAATGCGCTGTGCAGTCTTTGCGCCGATACCGGGAGCCTTTGAAATGGTCTTGGAATCACCTGATATGATGGCATATCTTAAATCTTCCGTACTCATTGAAGACAGCAGAGCCAGAGCTCCTTTGGGGCCGATTCCGTTTACCTGGATGAGAAGCTTAAAAAGCTCAAGACAATCAGAAGTGATAAATCCGAAAAGCTGCATTGCATCTTCGCGTACAGCCAGATAAGTATAGACTTTAACATCATTTCCAGGCGAATCGAGCATTTCAAGCTGACTTGAGGGCATGCTCACATTAAAGCCTATGCCGTTAACATCGATCATAACACGATCTTCATATATTGCTTCAACAGTCCCCTTTAAAAATCCTATCATTCCCCTTGCCTTCCTTATTGAAAATTCCCCTGTCGATAATGACCGATGACAGTGCGCCCACAAAAAGTCCGCATATTTCTCCGGCTATTATGAGTACCGGTGCATAATAATACAGCTTAAGACCTCCGAGTGTTATGAAAGCAATGATAAGCTGCCCCATATTATGTGATACGCCACCCGCCGCACTAACACCGTATATCGTAAATCCTCCCGAGTTTTTAAGGATTAACATGACAATGATGCTTAAGGTGCCACCTGCAAACGAAAACAAAACGGAATATACATTGCCGAACATTAATCCCAAAAGTATGACCCTGGCTGTCATTATCCCGAATGCATATACAGGTCCCATGGTATAAAGAGCGATAAGTGATACAATATTGGCCAGCCCCAGCTTGACTCCCGGTATTCCGAATATATTGACCGGTATAAGCAGTTCGACATATCCTGTCACTGCTGAAAGTGCGGTCAGGACTGCAATGTAAGCAACCTTTACCGATGCGTTTTTGTCAGCGCGTGATCGCATCATAATCACCGCCTTCACTGTCATTTATCTTAATGACTACCCGGTTCGGCAGGCATACTATAGCCTGGCCCGACCTGCTTATCTTCCCCTGATGGATACACAGCTTATCAGGGCAGGAAGCCTCCCTCATATATGCCGCCCCGTCCTTGATAATGAGGATGTTGGATCCTCCGTTGTAACCCTTTATTTCCACCTCTCTGTCGTCAGTCAGTATATACTCGGCTTTTAAAATCCCGTCTACATATATTTCCGCGCAGGTACCTTTCCTGCCTGACATGAGCAACAAAACTGCAATGAGCAGCGCTGCGGCTGTGATTACCGTGATAAGAAGTATATCATTTCGGTTAAGCTTTCTCATTAATATAATTTACGAGACCTTCTGCCTTTATTATCCCCTGCATGAATTCGGGAAACGGCTGTCCCTTGTATTCTTCATTTTTTGTTTTGTTATATATCATCCCACTGTCAAAATCAATCTCAACCTCATCTTTATCATCGATCCTTTGCGAGGCCTCTTTGCATTCTATTATCGGCAGTCCTATATTTATGGCGTTTCTGTAAAATATCCTGGCAAATGTTTCGGCTATTACACAGCTTATTCCCGAAACCTTTATTACAAGCGGAGCATGTTCCCTTGAAGAACCGCAGCCAAAGTTCCTGCCGGCAACCATAATATCGCCCTTCTTTATCTTTTTGACGAATTCAGAATCAATATCTTCCATACAGTGCTCAGCGAGTTCTTCTTTATCCTGTATAGCAAGATACCTTGCAGGAATTATAACGTCCGTATCTACATTATCACCGTATTTGTAAGCTGTTCCTTTTGCGTTCATGTTTTTCTCCTGTTAATCACTGTTTTATTGAGGGGCACATATATATCCTTTGACCGCACTTTCGGCGGCGACTGCAGGTGATGCAAGATAAACTTCCGAATCAACATGGCCCATACGTCCGACGAAGTTGCGGTTTGTAGTTGAAATGCATCGTTCACCTGCCGCCAGTATTCCCATATAACCTCCAAGACAAGGGCCGCATGTTGGCGTTGATACAACCGCGCCTGATTCTATAAATATCTTAAGCAGTCCCTCTTCCATAGCCTTAAGATATATTGCCTGAGTTGCGGGAATGATGATGCAACGGACCCCTTGTGCTACCTTTCTGTCTTTTAAGATATCTGCGGCTATACGGAGGTCATCAAGCCTTCCGTTTGTACATGAACCTATTACTGCCTGATCTATCTTAATGGTTTCATTGATCTCGTCAACAGTTTTAGTGTTCTCAGGAAGATGAGGAAATGATACGGTCGGTTTCAGCTTTGAGAGATCGATGGTATACTCCTCATCATACATAGCATCATCATCAGCCTTATATATCTTATAGGGGCGGCTGCTATGCTCCTTTAAGTATTCCTCCGTTAAAGAATCAACAGGGAAAATACCGTTTTTTCCTCCCGCCTCAATAGCCATATTTGCTATCGTGAATCGGTCATCCATCGTAAGATGTTTTATGCCGTCGCCCGTAAATTCCATAGATCTGTAAAGCGCACCGTCTACGCCTATCATTCCGATTATATGAAGGATCACATCTTTACCGCTTATCCACTTTGCAGGTTTTCCCGTAATATTAAACCTTATCGCCGAAGGTACCTTGAACCATGCTTTTCCGGTAGCCATTCCCGCAGCCATATCGGTGCTTCCGACACCCGTTGAAAAAGCGCCCAATGCTCCGTATGTACAGGTATGTGAGTCTGCTCCTATTATCGCGTCTCCTGCCACTGTAAGCCCTTTTTCCGGAAGAAGTGCATGCTCGATCCCCATCTGACCCACATCAAAGTAATTCGTAATCTCATGAGCACAGGCAAACTCACGAACACATTTGCAGTTCTCAGCTGATTTTATATCTTTATTGGGGATAAAATGATCCATGACAAGCGCTATCTTGTCTTTATCGAATACATCTTTATTCTTCATCTTATCCATTTCCCTTATTGCTACCGGGCTTGTAATATCATTTCCCAGTACAAGATCAAGATCTGCTTCTATAAGCTGACCGGCTTCTACATACGGGAGTCCCGCATGTGCTGCCAGTATCTTCTGGGTCATAGTCATTGGTTTACTCATTTGTGCCTCCTGTAATAATTTTGATCATTTATCATACAATTTCACCCATATAGTAGAATCCCCTGCACTCCAAAAGCCTTACATTTATTATCTTTCCAATAAAAGACGGTTCACCGGGGAAATGGACCATGAGGTTATTGCTCATCCTTCCACTCAAATAACTTTCATCCTTTTCATTGATCTCCTCAACCAGTACACTTTCAATATTGCCCGTAAAACGTCCCGCCATTGATTTGCTTTCATCCTGAACTGCAGTAAGTACCCGATCAAATTCCCGCCTGATCCATTCGGGATCGTGCCGGCCTTCCATTTCTGCGGCGGGTGTTCCCTGCCTAGGAGAATAAACGAATGTAAAGGCGCCGTCAAAGTGGACCTTTTTTATTACATCAATAGTATCATCGACATCCCGAGTGGTTTCTCCTGGAAACCCGACTATTATATCGGTTGTTATTGATATCTGTGGTATTTCCCTTCGTATCTTCAGTGCAAGATCTGTATACTGCTCCTTTGTATAACGGCGGTTCATCGCCGTCAGTATACGCGTGCTTCCCGATTGAAGCGGAAGGTGTATATGCCTGCATATCTTTTTTGAATCTTTCATAACCTGTATAAGTTCATCCGAAAGATCCTTGGGATGAGATGTCATAAAACGTATACGTTCTATTCCGTCTATCTTTTCGACTTCTTTAAGAAGTTTTGGGAAATTCATATCGTTTTCAAGCGAATTTCCATACGAATTTACATTTTGTCCCAGAAGCATTACCTCTTTTACACCATCGGAAGCAAGGTGATAACACTCCCTTAATATCTCGTCTGCGTTCCGGCTCCGTTCGTTTCCCCTTACATAGGGAACGATGCAGTACGTGCAATAATTGTTGCAGCCGAACATTATATTTACCCCCGATTTGAAAGGGTATTTTCGTATGCTTGGAATATCTTCGACTATATCACCGGGTTTATCCCAGACATCGGTTATGTTCCTGCCGTCATATAGATATCTGTATATCAACTCGGCCAGTTTATAAATGTTATGAGTGCCGAAGATTATATTAACAAAACCATAGCTTTCTTCAAGACGCTTTACACATTCACTCTCCTGCGCCATGCAGCCGCATACTATCACGATACGCTCACTGTTTTTTGTGCTTTTTCCGTTAAGGCTTCCAAGATGCCCGTAAAACTTCTGGTTTGCATTATCCCTTATTGTGCATGTATTAAAAAGAACTATATCAGCTCCGGTTTCGGAATCACTTTCGCAAAATCCCATCTGCGTAAGTATACCGGTCATCTTTTCCGAATCCCTCGCATTCATCTGGCAGCCGAATGTAGTCACATGAAATGTCATGGCATGACCGAGCTTTCGTTCTTTTTCGGCACGAAGCGCCGACGAATGATCTATAAAATAATACTGTCTTTCCGGTTCGTTTACCGGTGCGTTTTCAAATACGGATCCAAGCATTATACCTTACCGTTTTCGTTTATTATAATGTCAGGCTTTCGATCATGCTGTTCGACAGGAACCATATCACATTCCTGACATGAATACGCTATCGCTATCGTTATGCCTGTATTGTTTCGTTCAAGGAACCTGTCGTAAAAACCTTTACCGTATCCAAGCCTGTTGCCTGACCTGTCATATCCTACTGCGGGCAGGATCATAAGAGAGCTCTTTACAACTTCTTTGGGCACTTTTACTGCCCCATCCTTTAATGGCTCCGGTATACCCCTGTATCCGTTTTTGAGTTCATCTGTACGATTAATATAATAAAATTCAAGTGCGGGTTCACCGTCGACAAAGCTGCATACGGGACAGGCCACTTTTTTGTTATCGGAAAGGCATGTATTTATCAGTCCATACGTATCTGCCTCACCGTTATATGATGCATAAGTAAGAACAGTATTGCTGCTTTTATATTCGCTTAAACCGGTCAGTACTTTAAGGATGGCTTCATCCATCTTTTTTCTTTCGTGTTCGTCTATGCTTTTTCTTTTTTCAGAAAGCTCAAGCCTTAATTCCTTTTTCCTGTGCCGTACTTTCAGATCGGTTATACTGCCGTCTTTTTCTCTTATGCTTATGTTGTCAAGCTGGTTTTTTAAACTGCCACGCACTGAAGCGATATAATCAAGGCGAAGCTGACGCTGTTCTTCTTTTTCTTCGTCAGTCAGTCCGATATCCTGCGATTTATGATACAGTTCATTGATTCGCTTTATTTTCCCGTCCATATTCATATAAGCTGTCACATCCGTTCTATGTAATCGGCTATATCAAAGTCTTTATCAATGCATGCCCTGAACAAAGTGCCGTAGTTACGTCCTTCCATTATCTTATGGATTACGCTCACATCTTTTCCGTTAGCTATCACCATATCAGTGCCGGCATTTACTGCCACTGTTGCCGCATGCAGCTTGGCACTCATGCCTCCTGTTCCTATATTGCTTCCGGTTGACTCCTTGCCCATTGCCATCACATCATCAAGCTTTTCGACAAGTGATATAAACCTTGCATTCTTATTAGCCCTGGGGTCATCGGTATACAGACCGTCTATATCAGATAAAAGGATAAGCAGATCGGCGCCTACAAGGTTTGCGACAACTGCAGAAAGGAAGTCGTTATCTCCTATCGTATCCTCGACTTCATGTATTGCTACCGTATCGTTTTCATTTACTACCGGAATTACTCCGAGTTTCAGCAATTCCGTAAATGTATTGTGCGCATTTCGCCTGTTGATATCATCGACTATGGTGTGTTTGGTCATGAGTATCTGCGCGGTTGTATGATTATATTCGGCAAAAAGCTTCTGATATATCATCATAAGCCTTGCCTGACCGACTGCAGCGCATGCCTGTTTAACAGGCACATCCTTATCAGACGGAGAAATGTTCATTACCTTTTTACCTACGGCTATTGCTCCGGATGATACCAGTATTACGTCTTTCCCCTGGTTCTTGAGTTCGCAGAGCTCACGTACAAGACGTTCCATCTTTGTAAGGTTTAGTTCACCGGTCGACATATGATGAAGTGAAGATGAACCTATCTTCACTACTATCCTCATTCTGTCCTTTAATTCGGACCGGTATCCTTTTTCGACCGGACCGGGATCTGTATTTCGCATTTATGATTCCTCACTAAATATTTTGGTTAAATATGGGGCCCATATTCATATGAAAGCTCCTTATGGGAGTGTATCTTGCCATTACCTTTTCGGCCACTTTGATACCATCCATCGCGGCGCTTGTAATGCCGCCGGCATATCCCGCGCCTTCACCGCAGGGATACAATCCGATAATGTTACTTAAAAGATCCTCATTCCTAAGTATCCTTACCGGTGAGGATGTCCTGCTTTCAATACCTGCCAAAACCGCATCATCCCTGTCAAAGCCTTCAATAGTATAACCGAATTTATCCATCGATTCAATTATAGCCTCATTTAATTCCTCGGGCAGGAGCTTTCTTAAATCCGCTATTGTATATGCACCTTTTATGCGCGGGACAAAATGTCCCGGTTCTCCGCTCAGTCTGTTGTTCTTAAAATCACCGTACTCTTCGACCGGGATACGTCCCCGGCCTAACGCATATGCATATTCCTCAAGCTTTTCCTGAAATTCCATCCCTGCAAGAGCGTCATCGGAGTCAAAATCCCTTCTGTCAACGGATACTATAATGGCACTGTTTGCGATTCCGGAATCCCTTTTCGAATAACTCATTCCGTTGACAGCGATCCTTCCCTGCTCGCTTGAGGCATTGACAACATAACCGCCCGGACACATGCAAAAAGAATATACATCACGGCCGTTATTTGTATGGTGACTCAGTTTGTAGTCGGCAGGGGGCAGTTTATTAAAATGCTCTTCACCGTATTGACATTTATCGATCATATCCTGAGGATGCTGGATCCTGAATCCCACAGCAAAGTTTTTCTGCGTCATATTTACGCCCATGGACTGCAGCATTCTAAATGTATCCCTGGCGGAATGCCCTATCGCAAGGATCAGGCAATTTGTTTCAAACCTTAACTGTTCGGAGGTGTTATTATTTATTGAATAATAACTTGATTCAATCCGTTCTGCCGTAACGGCTGTTATTCCTGATTCATCACTCTCAAAACCGGTCATCCTTGTGTTGAATTTAAAGATACCGCCGTGTTCCGTAATATAGTTTCTCATTTCTTTAACTATCTTAAGGAGCACATCGGTTCCGAGATGAGGTTTATTGATATATGTGATCTCTTCATCAGCACCCATGGCAACGAAGGTTTCAAGGACAAACCTGTTGCGTCCGTTTTTGTCATTAACACCTGTATTAAGTTTTCCGTCCGAAAATGTACCTGCTCCACCCTCACCAAACTGGACATTTGAATCGGGATTTAATGCTTCGCCGTTCCAGAACCTTCGAACAGTATCCGTACGAAGGTCTACCGGCTCACCCCTTTCAAGGATCAACGGCGCATAGCCCTTGGTACAAAGTACATATGCGCAGAACAGTCCCGCAGGGCCCGCCCCCACTATCACCGGCCTTCCCTTAACGAGAATATCGCCCGACGGTTCCGGTATGGTATAGGGCTTCGTATCATACTTTGTTACAGAGGTTCCCCTTGCATGCTTAAGTATACGGTCTTCCGTTACACTGTCGGTCTCCACTGCAACCGAATATACATAAAAAAGTTCCGGTTTCTTTCTTGCATCCAGTGACCTGCGAAGGATCCGGAATTTGTATGCGGGTGTCTTGTTCTCCCGGCCTGCCTTATTTAGCTGCAATATTCGCTCGATCGCGGTACTGAGTGCACCCTCTTCTTCGGGAACGGGTATTTTTATTTTATCGATCCTTAACATATTTCTCCTTAATTTATCTTAAAAGCTTAAGAGTCAATGCTATGCCTGCAAGTATATCTCCGCCGGGGAAGCTCCTTATTTCCGCTTCGTTAACACCCTTTAAGAGAAGCAACGCCACGAAATATACGCATGCTCCGATAAATATTGAAACTATCGTTGAAACTGCATCGCTTGCAGCCTTACCGATCAGTATATAAGATATAAATATAACAAGGCCCATTATCGCTGACGCGGCAAAAGGTATAATGAAGGTTTTTCTTATTTCCTGCCGGTAAGACAGATAACGACCAATGCTTATCCAGTTCAGCACGCATATTATAAGTGCAAAAACTATCAAAGCGATAACCACACCATAAAGCTTAAGATCCAAAACTCCTATACAGACATAGAGGATTCCTATATGTATTGCCAATGCTATCGCTGCATTCCTGACAGGAATGTTTAATTTGTTAATTCCCTGCAATACACCGTTTGACAGTGTTGACATTGAATAGAGGATTACGGTTGCCGATCCTATCCTTAAGAGCATAGCCGGTATTTCGATCTCGCCCGTAAAAAGCATGGACAATATAGGTTTTCCCAATACGCTAAGACCCATGGCACACGGAAATGCTATTATCATTACGAACCGCATGCCGAGCCTGACCTTATGCCTTGCAAGTTTAAATTTGCCCTGTTCGACGCAGGATGTAAGTGAAGGCATTATTGATGAGCATAAAGCATTTGCCAATGCTACCGGAACATTTATTATAACCTTATATTTGGTACTGAATATCCCCCAATAAGAAGCTATATCATGCTCACCCATTCCCCTTTTTGCCATTACCGAGCCGAACACACCCTGATCGAGCACATCCGAAATATTATATATTGTACTGCTCAGTATTACCGGAAGTATAGTTATTATCAGTATGCGTATTATCTTCGGAAAGCTGTCACTTTTTGCCGTATTATCATTAAAGACATCTTTTTTCATCTCACGATTATGAAATATGAACATGATCGTAAGCATTATAAGACCCGCAAGTGCACCTGCACAGGTTCCGAGTGTTCCGCCGGCTGCGCCGTACGCCGCCGAATAAGCACTGTCCTTTAACAGAGCTGAAACCATAGTGCCGTATTCAAACAGATATATTGCTGCAATGACTGAAATGACAGCATTCACAACCTGTTCAAAAAGCTGTGAGAATGCTGTTGGCATCATCGTTCCCAGACCTTGGAAATATCCCCTTATAACACCCATTACCGCTACAATAAGCAATGTCGGAGCAAGTATCCTTAATGCTATAGCACTTTTGGGAAGGTTCATGATGTTTGATGCCATCACATCGGCCCCTGCCAAAACTATTAAGCAGGCGGCGCCCCCTGTTATAAGAGCAAACAGCATTGCTCCGTGAAGTATCTTCCTTGCATTCCTGTACTGTCCTTTGGCAATCCTCATGGCTACAAGTTTTGATACCGCTGTCGGAAGACTGTAAGACGAAATGATGAGCATTATTGAATAGATCTGAAATGCTGCGGAGTAGTATCCCATACCGCTGTCACCGATCTTCTTTTGAAGCGGTATCCTGTATACCAGTCCTATTATACGGGAAATGACACCGGTTATCGCCAGTATCCCTCCCTGCACTATAAAATTGGACCTCTTCCCCTCGTTATTATACATCCCTACCTCGGTATATTAAGAGCATCCATTATGATCCTCTGTTTCTCTTCCATTACAATACGATCATTGTCATCAATATGATCATATCCAAATAAGTGTAACATACTGTGTACGATTAGAAAAGCATATTCACGCCTTTTGCTGTGCCCGTATTCCAATGCCTGATCGCTTATCCTTTCAGCACATATAACTATATCACCAAGCATAAGCTCTCCTGTTTCTATATTGAAACAGTCGGGATCATCCTCTATATCCTTAAAATCCGCCGGAGACTTAAATGTGCACATCGGAAAGGAAAGGACATCCGTAACGGCATCTACCGATCGATGTTCACGGTTTATTTTTTTTATTTCATCGCTGTCGGTGATCAGAAGATCAACCTGTGTCTCATATGGACATCCTACTTCCTTAAGAACGGCATCGACTGCCTTTTTGTACAGAGCTTCGGAATCAAAACCGAAGTCCGCTACCACTTCATTTTCAAAACCGTATGTCAATTAAGGTTCCTCTTTCTGCCTGTATTGTGCTGTGCTGTTATTCTTTTTTCCCTGCGTGTCTGCTCTTTCTTTTCATATTTTTCATATGCATTTACAATCCGCTGAACCAGTGGATGTCTTACAACATCTTTCGAAGTAAGATTAATGAAACCTATGTCTTCAACATCCCTAAGTACTTTTATGGCTACATCAAGTCCGCTTACTGCATCTTTGGGCAGGTCTTTCTGAGTCTGGTCGCCTGTCACAACTACCTTTGAGCCGTAACCTATCCTTGTAAGAAACATCTTCATTTGCGCAGGTGTAGTGTTTTGTGCTTCATCGAGTATGATGAAGGCATTATCCAAAGTACGCCCTCTCATATATGCCAAAGGTGCGACTTCTATAAGTCCTTTTTCCGTGTTTTTTATAAAACTGTCTGCACCCATTATCTGATATAGGGCGTCATAAAGCGGACGCAGATATGGGTCAACCTTGCTCTGCATGTCACCCGGAAGGAAGCCAAGCTTTTCTCCTGCTTCTATGGCAGGCCTTGTCAGTATTATCCTTGATACTTCTTCGTTTTTAAAAGCTGTGATCGCCATTGCCATAGCAAGATATGTCTTTCCAGTTCCGGCAGGACCTATTCCGAATACGATCATCCTGTTCTTTATAAGATCAATGTATTCCTTTTGGCCAAGAGTCTTGGGTTTTATAGGTTTTCCGTTAACGGTGTGGCAGATGATGCTGTCATCGATAAGTGCCATTGCCCCATGCATGTTTTCCTTTGCCATAGCAATGCAGTATATCACGTTCTGCTCAGTTATCTCATTTCCTTTTCGGCTTAAACTAAGAAGTTCATCCAGTACCAGCAGCGCATTATCTACATTTCCTTTATTTCCCGAAACATTTACGCATCCGTTCCGCTCGACTATCGAAACCTCCAGAGCTCTTTCGATTTTTTTAGCGTGACAGTCAAGTTCGCCGAAAACATTCCCCGCATGACACGGTTCCATGGTTATGGATCTTGTATATGTTTCTTCTGACATTATTATCCTCCCTGTCCGTAACTACTTGTGGTAGGGCTCGTTTGCATTTATTTTAAAACTTCTGTATATCTGTTCGAGAAGGATGACACGCATGAGCTGATGCGGAAAAGTCATTTTGGAAAACGAAAGGTGGATGTCCGCTCGTGATATGACTTCATCCGATAATCCAAGTGAGCCGCCTATTACAAACTGTATATTGCTCTTTCCGTTTATGCCTGCATCTTTTATCACACCGGCAAGAACTTCAGATGACATCATGACGCCTTCTATCTCAAGACATATAACGACCGCATCATCCTTTATATGCCTTATGATCCGGCTCCCCTCAAGCTGACGTGCCTTTATATCGAGCGCATTGCCCTGCCCTTCAGGGGCTTTCTCGTCTGGCGATTCTATTATATTTATGCGGCAGTACTTTTTAAGCCGTTTTACATATTCATTCACGGCATCCTTAAGATAATCTTCCCTAAGCCTGCCCACACATAATATATCTATGTTCATGACACCTTAACTTATAATATAAGTAGAGGCACTGTCAGTGCCTCTATCTGTATCTTGGGATCGCTTTTTGTTATCTGTTCTTAAGAAACTCATCTATGCCCCGTGCGGCTGCTTTTCCGGCGCCCATTGCAAGAATTACCGTGGCTGCACCAGTAACAGCATCACCTCCGGCATAAACGCCTTCTTTACTGGTTTTTCCATATTGTTCTTCGGCCACTATACATTTTCGTTTGTTTACTTCAAGCCCTTTCGTGGTGGATGATATCAGAGGATTCGGCGAAGTACCCAGTGACATTATAACCGTATCAAGCTCCATTTCAAATTCGGACCCCTCGATAACTACAGGTGAACGCCTGCCTGATTCATCCGGTTCACCGAGTTCCATTTTCACGCATCTCATTCCACGAACCCATCCATTATCATCAACAAGTATTTCTGTCGGATTAGTGAGAAGGTTAAACTTTATACCTTCCTCTTTTGCGTGATGTACTTCCTCAACTCTTGCGGGAAGCTCGGCTTCGGATCTTCTGTAAACGACAGTCACATCGGCCCCAAGCCTCAGAGCAGTCCTCGCCGCATCCATCGCAACATTACCGCCGCCCACAACGGCTACCTTTTGGCCGGGCCTTATCGGAGTATCGTATTCATCATCAAACGCTTTCATTAAATTGCTTCTTGTCAGATATTCATTGGCCGAGAATACTCCGTTTGCCTGTTCGCCCGGTATTCCCATGAACTTCGGAAGGCCGGCTCCGGAGCCTATAAATACAGCATCAAAGCCTTCATCTTCCATAAGCTGATCGATCGTTACTGATTTTCCTATGATCACATTGGTTTCTATCTTGACACCAAGTGCACGGACATTATCAATTTCCTTTGCCACGACTTCGGATTTGGGAAGACGGAACTCGGGAATACCGTAAACCAATACGCCGCCCGGCTCGTGAAGTGCTTCGAAAATAGTAACATTATATCCCATCCTTGCAAGTTCGCCGGCACAAGTGAGTCCTGCAGGACCGGATCCTATTACGGCCACCTTGGCATCGAGTTTATTTTTCGGAGGTTCGGGTTTTATATTATTTTCCCTTGCCCAATCGGCAACAAATCTTTCAAGTTTTCCTATTGATATAGGATCACCTTTTATTCCCCTTATACACTGGCCTTCACATTGGTTCTCCTGAGGGCATACGCGTCCGCACACCGCCGGAAGCGATGATGCATCGCTTAATATCCTGTATGCTTCTTTGAAATTACCCTCACTTACCTGATGAATGAAGGCAGGTATATCGATCGCTACGGGACAGCCCTGTATACACCTTGCATTTTTGCAGTTAAGACACCTTGATGCCTCGGCTACGGCTTCCTCCTTACTGTACCCCAAGCATACTTCGTCAAAATTGTGAGCTCTGACTCCCGGATCCTGTTCGGATATCGGCACTTTTTTTAATACATCTATCTCCATTATGTTAAACCATCCTTCCTGAATTAAGCATTTGAGCAGTTGCCCTTATGGGTATCGCCTTCCGTTTTCTTAAGATAAGCTCGCCCTTCCTCCGTCTTATACAGCTGCTGACGTTTCATAGCCTGATCAAAATCAACTTTATGACCGTCAAACTCCGGCCCGTCAACACAGGCAAACTTAACCACGCCGTCAACTGTTACACGGCAGGCACCGCACATACCTGTACCGTCAACCATTATGGGATTCAGGCTTACGACCGTCGGAAGCCCAAGTTCTTTGGTCAGCAGACACACAAATTTCATCATTATCATGGGCCCTATGGCAATACATACGTCATATTTATGGCCTTCATTTTGAACAAGATCTTTTATGACTTCAGTAACCATTCCCTTTCTCATATATGAACCGTCATCGGTAGTTATATAAAGGTTCCCGGCAACAGCCTTCATCTCGTCTTCAAGAATAAGGAGACTCTGCGTCTTGGCTCCAACGATAACATCAGCATTAATTCCGTTTTCTTTAAGCCATTTGACCTGAGGATAAACAGGGGCTGTTCCCACACCGCCGGCAACAAACAGGATCTTTTTGTTTTTCAGTTCATTGATCGACTCTTTGCAAAGCTCGGACGGTTGTCCCAAAGGCCCTACAAAATCCCTGAAAGCATCTCCTTTTTTTAGCTTTGACATACGTGCCGTTGATGCTCCTACAGACTGGAAAACAATTGTTACTGTGCCGGCATTCCTGTCATAATCACATATCGTAAGGGGAACCCTTTCTCCCTTTTCATCTATCTTAATGATAACGAACTGCCCGGGCATACATGAACCTGCAACCCTTGGCGCTTTTACATCCATCAGCCAGATGTTCTCGGCCAGCATTTCGGCCTTTAATATTTCATACATAGATAAACTCCTCCAAATATTTTGATCATCCTTTAACACTATATATTTTCAGGTATGAAAATGCAATCGGTTTTTACATTACCATACCGAAATCATAATCGCCCTTTTTTTCATTCCTTGTCAGTGTGAACACTTCACCCGTCTGTGAATCCACGGCATATGTAGTGCTCTGTTTCTTTCCTCCGGCATATTCCTCTATTACATAGAAGCTCCTGCCATCATGTGAATATCCGTATTTAGCCCTGAATTCATGATCCATAACGGGATGCCCCAGAGTCACAAGCATAAGCTGTACTGCTGACTGGGCATATGATACGTCTATCATACCGCTTATTTTAAGGTTGTATTCCGCGCTGACAACTTCGCTTGATACACCCTTTGCATTTATTGTCACAAAGCGGTATTCACTTTTTCCGAGAGGCATAAGGATTGGCGGAACATATTCATCGGAATCCGCATCCGGATCGCTTCCGTCGGTTGTATAATGGATCACTCCTTCGATCGGATCCTCAACTTTTATAAGCTGCGGCATTGAATAGTCACCGGGCTGAGTGATAAGCCTTGGCAATGCGACTCTTATGATCTCAACCGTGTATGTATTGCTTACGGTTTCACTTACTACCCCTTTTTCATTTACATATACTGCCTTAATCGTGGTTTCGCCTTCTTCTAAAGGTATCGGCGAAACATATTTTGCAGAATCCGCTGTCGGATCGCTTCCGTCGGTTGTGTAATGTATTGTGCCATTTCCATCGTGGATAAGCTCAAGCTGCTGCGGTTCATAATAAACCCCGGGTTCAAGGCCAAACTGCGGAGCGCTTGAGGAATATTCGCCAAACATTCCCTTCACATCGGGATTTGTGTTCATCTCCGACAGCCTTAATATTGAATCGGTATCTCCCTCTGTTTCATAGCACAGCAGCAGCCGCTCATATATGGATATGTCATCAGGCGCATCATTTAACAGATCATTGAGCACCGCTATGGCTTCATCATATTTTTCAAGTTTTATATATGCATCTGCCAGCATTGAACGCGGGCCCTTTTCGCTTTTATTAAGCGATATCACATGCCTTGCAGTTTTTATGGAAGTTTCATAGTCTCCCAAATCGAATTCTTCCTGCGCTTTCGCATATTGAAAATCAAAGGAATAATAATTGTCTATTTCCCTGACCAGTTTATATACGCCGAACACAAAAAGCAGACCAAGAATAAGAGCCGAAGCTATCAATAATCCCGGTCCGATGTTTTTTCGGTCTACCTTATTTACTTTTGCAGCCTCTTCATTGACAGGTTCGAAATCTGCATCGACCAAGGGGATTTCTTTAGTCACAGCCCCTTCCGCTGCCACCTCTTCAACTGAATCGGCAATTATCTCCGCAACTTCCGAGATGGTCTGTTCAATGCCAACTTCCAGTTCAACTTCAAAATCGGGGACCATATTGATCTCTTCCCCACACTTTGAGCAGTACAGAAAGCCTTCCTTGATCTCGGATCCGCACTTAGGACAAATCATATATTTTCCTTACAAATAAAGACTTTGCATTACATTGCGCTTACTACATTGTACATAAGCATTGCTATGGTCATTGGACCGACACCGCCCGGTACCGGAGTTATGGCACTGCATTTTGGCTCGACGCTTTCAAAATCAACATCTCCGCAAAGCTTGCCGTCGGCCTTCCTGTGTATGCCGACATCTATTACAACCGCGCCTTCCTTTATATATTCATCATTTATCATCCCGGGCTTACCTATGGCAACAACCAGTATGTCTGCGCGTTTGCATACATCTTTTAAGTTCCGGGTTCTCGAATGGCATATAGTTACGGTGCCGTTTTCACGAAGCAAAAGTAATGACATGGGTTTTCCTACGATATTGCTGCGACCGATCACAACACATTCTTTTCCTTCAATATCTATATCAGAATATTTAAGAAGTTTTATTATACCTGCAGGTGTGCAGCTAACAAATCCCTTCTCTCCTATGCACAGCGCCCCGACGGACATAGGGTGGAAACCGTCCACATCCTTAAGCGGAGATATCCTCCTTATAATCGTATCCTCATCAATGTGCTCAGGTACCGGAAGCTGAACAAGTATACCTGTGATCTTGGGATCGTCATTAAGTTTGTCTATAAGGTTAAGAAGCTCATCCTGCGTTGTTTCCTCGGGAAGTTCATAACTCTTTGAATCAATGCCTATATATGCACAGGCTTTCTTCTTATTTCCCACATATACTGTCGACGCAGGATCATTGCCCACCTGGATAACGGCAAGACAGGCATTTTTACCTTCTGACTTTTTTCTTGCCACTTCCTCTTTTAATTCATCTTTTATCTTTTGAGAAATAGCTTTTCCGTCGATTATCCTTGCCATCTGATATCCTCCTAGAATAAACCGGTTATCCTTCCTTTATCATCCACATCGATATTATAAGCGGCCGGGTTTTTGGATAATCCGGGCATTGTCATGATATTTCCCGTAACTGCGACAATAAATCCCGCGCCTGCGGATACATACATTTCCCTGACGTTTATCTCAAAACCTTCGGGCCTGCCGAGAAGAGTCTGATCATCGGAAAGTGAGTACTGTGTTTTGGCGATACATACAGGCAGATTGCCGTATCCCAGCCTTTCAAGGTCTGAAAGCTGTTTTAATGCCTTTGAAGAATATACAACTCCCTTTGCCCCGTATATGTTCAAAGCTATTGATTCTATTTTTTCCTTTATTGGCAGATCCGTATCATAAAGCGGTTTAAAGTCGGCCTTAGACGAATTTACTGTATCAATTACCTTGAGCGCAAGCTCCTTTCCTCCTTCACCGCCCAACTCCCAAACACGTGAAAGGGCAAATTCACATCCCATTTTTGAGCAGAATTCCTTTACATAATCAAGTTCCGCTTTCGTATCTGTTGAAAACTCATTAAGGGTCACAACTACAGGAACTCCGTAAAGCCTGATGTTTTCAATATGTTTTTCAAGGTTTACTATGCCTTTTTTGAGAGCCTCAAGATCCTCATTACCAAGGTCTTCCTTTTTGACACCTCCGTTATATTTAAGTGCCCTTACGGTAGCAACAAGAACTGCGGCATCCGGTTTAAGAGATGCGGCCCTGCATTTTATGTCGAAGAACTTCTCGGCGCCAAGATCCGCTCCGAATCCTGCTTCCGTAATAACATAATCAGCCATCTTAAGTGCTGCCTTCGTTGCTATAACAGAGTTGCATCCGTGGGCGATATTTGCAAACGGACCTCCATGAACAAGTGCCGGGGTATGTTCAAGTGTCTGGATAAGGTTGGGTTTTATGGCATCTTTAAGCAGCGCAGCCATTGCACCGACTGCCTTAATATCTTTTGCCGTAACGGGATTACCGTCAAGATCATATGCAACTACAATACGTTCGAGCCTCTTTTTAAGATCTTTAAGATCCGATGCCAGGCATAAAACAGCCATGATCTCCGAAGCTACAGTTATTACAAAATGATCCTCACGTACAAATCCGTCAGTTTTTTCACCAAGGCCCACAACTATATTACGAAGCGCCCTGTCATTGATATCGACGCATCTTTTCCATACAACGCAGCGTGTATCGATCCTTTTCTCATTGCCCTGGTGAATATGATTGTCAAGCATTGCCGCAAGAAGGTTATTGGCCGCGGTTACTGCATGAAAATCGCCGGTAAAATGAAGGTTTAATTCCTCCATAGGTACCACCTGTGAATATCCGCCGCCTGCAGCTCCGCCTTTTATACCGAAGCAGGGCCCGAGTGAGGGTTCCCTCAGTGCCAATATTGCTTTTTTATCAAGTTTTGCAAATGCCTGCGCAAGCCCGATGCTTGTTGTTGTTTTCCCTTCTCCTGCCGGGGTGGGATTTATAGCCGTCACCAGTATGAGCTTACCATCCTTATTGGATTTTATCTTTTCAAGATAAGCATCACTGAGCTTGGCTTTATACTTACCATACAGTTCAAGGTCATCTTCGCTGATACCAAGCTTCTTTGCCACATCTTTTATCGGAAGAAGTTCAGCCTCCTGGGCTATCTGGATATCTGATTTCATTTGATCTCCTTTTACGTAAAGTTATATATATTCCTCAATATATGCTTCCAACTGCTCCATGCTCATAAGCACCTTCCGCGGCTTGGTGCCTTCTTCTTCGCCAACAACGCCTGCTTCCGCAAGCTGATCCATTATCCTGGCTGCCCTGTTAAAACCAATTTTGAACAGCCGCTGAAGCATTCCTATAGATGCTTTGTTTTTATCTATTATTGCCTTTGCCGCTTCGACAAACAGTTCATCCCTTCCGTTGCCCGAAGATGAATTAAACGAATTGTCCGATGCCTGACCGGATGATACCGAAGCATTCTTGATCTTCTCTGCTATCTCTTCGTCATATCCTTCCTGGCCGCTGTGATCCTTAAGAAAATCCACTACATTGTTAACTTCCTGATCGGAAACAAAGGCACCCTGTACCCTTGCAGGCTTGGTATAGCCCTGTGGATAAAACAGCATATCACCCTTACCCAATAGCTTTTCGGCCCCCACCATATCAAGTATGGTACGGGAGTCAACACCGCTTGAGACACTGAATGCTATACGGCTCGGCATATTTGCCTTAATAAGTCCGGTAACAACATCCACAGAAGGCCGTTGTGTGGCTATTACCAGATGTATTCCAGCCGCACGGGCTTTCTGAGCAATACGGCAGATTGATTCTTCCACTTCCTTGGATGCCACCATCATAAGATCTGCAAGCTCATCCACTATTATTACTATCCTTGGCAGGACCTTGTATCTGTCACCTTCGGGTACATCAGTCATCGACTGTACTTTACGGTTATAGCCGTTCAGATCACGTACTGAAAACTCAGCAAACCTGTTGTACCGGTCATCCATTTCGGCGACGCCCCATTTTAAGGCTTCAGCTGCCTGCTTGGGATCAGTCACTACCGGTATCATAAGGTGAGGAATACCGTTATAAACACTAAGCTCAACAACCTTGGGATCGATCATTATAAGCTTGACTTCATCAGGCCTTGCCTTATAAAGTATGCTCATTATAAGCGTATTAATACATACAGATTTCCCAGATCCGGTTGCTCCTGCTATGAGCATATGCGGCATTTTACCAATATCGGCCACTACGGTCTCACCGCTCAAGCCTTTTCCGACCGCAAAACTCAGCCTGCTTTCTGACTTTTTAAATTCCTGGCTCTCAATAAGGTCACGAAGCATCACGGCTGTATTTTCTTCGTTAGGCAGTTCAATACCGATAAGCGATTTACCGGGGATCGGAGCCTCGATCCTTACGTTTTTTGCCGCCATGCTCAGCATTATGTCATCACTGAGTCCCAGAACTTTACTGACCTTGACTCCTATATCCGGTTTCATTTCAAACCTAGTGATCGCAGGACCCTGGGTATAACCCGTCATCGTAACTGAAACCCCGAATTCCCTGAGGGTTTCCTTTAACTGCTCGGCCTTTCTGTCAAGAACACTTTTTGAATCCCCTCGTGAACCGCTGCTGCCTTTTTTGAGAAGGTTTATCGGCGGAAACTTAAATTCACTGTTCCTTACGCGACGTGTCTGTGCGGGTTTTACAGGGGCCTTTTTTACCTCGTGTTCATAACGTGCTTCCTTTACGATAACCGCAGGTTTAACATACTCATCCTCGACGGTATCGGCTATGCGATCGGCTTCGACATATATTGTATGCTCAGACCTTGCATTCTCATATTTGAGCCGGTGTTCATTTATGGTATTATCCGGCCTTATTTCGTATATATCTTCATCATTATATGGCGCGGGTTTTACAAACGGATCATTTCCATTCGGTGACGTATTGTATGATAATTCATGTATGTCATCATTTATTATCGCCTTTTCTTCAACCGGTGTGAGCTTTGGGTCGAGCATCACGCCGCTTATTTTCCGGTCAACCCTTAAACTGCCTTCTTTTTTCTTTCTTAAGTTTTCTTCGCGGATCCGTTCGTCTTCCTGTCTTCTTTTAAGACGCTCAAGATCACGCTGCCGTAAGCGCTCATCACGTTCTTTTACTTTCTGCCTTCTTACTTCTTCTTCCTTCTGCCTGCGGAGCTTCTGTTCCTCGATCCGAAGGCGCTTGTTTTCCTCTCGTATCGGCCTTTCTTCTTCATGCCTTACTTTAGCCCTGTTAATATCATTCCTTGCGTTATCGATAAGCGTGCGCCCGCCGCGTTTTACTCCCGATAGAAATGATTTTTCTGTTATAAGTATTCCCGCTATAAGGACAAGAACAGTCAGTACTATATATGTGCCTGCACGTCCGAGTCCCTTATCGAGCATGCTGCTTATGAAACCGCCTATTATTCCGCCGCCCTTTTTAAGGCCCTGGCTTTTTACGTAGTATTCGTCAAACGATGAAACACTTTCCTCATGCGGAAACTGAAAAAGCTGTGCGAAAGCACAAAGAGCCAATAAAATAAGGATACCGGCCCATATTTTGACGGCTGATACCGAGTTTCCTTTATCCTTAATATAGAACACCGTGAAGATAACGATCGAAAAGGGTACGACAAATGATACAATGCCAAACACCCCATACAAAATCCCGCTTATAAATTCGCCGAGATTTCCAGCAAAACCCAGGCTGCTCATTAACAGCAGCACAGAAAAAGCGATCACTGCAATGAGTACGATCTCATTCAATAATCCCTCCGATGCCTGCGCTTTTCGCCGGTTACGGCTGTTCCCCGATGCTTTTCCCCTTGTTTTTTTCCTGTTTGGCGTTGCTCCCCTTGCCATTATTCCCCCTGTATTTCCCCTTATATTACTTTACAAGGAATACGATTATCGATATGGCACCTACTATAAGACAATATATCCAAAACGGTTTGAACTTACGATTTACAGCAAGTGCATTGACCAGTTTGAGTGCAAAGTATCCTATTACCGCAGCCAGTATCATGGCTATCACGCAGGCTCCCGCGGGTGCTGATGTGCCACCGCCTGAACCCGGAAGCTTAATAAGCTCAACTATAAGCGCTCCGAGAATCGCAGGCATTGACATAATAAATGAATACTTGACCGCAAACCTCCTGTCAAATCCGCATAAAAGACAGGCTGTTATCGTTGTACCCGAGCGGGAAATTCCCGGAAGTACCGCAAACCCCTGACTTATACCGGCTATGAGTGCATCTCCGAAATGAGCTTCTTTCTGCTTCTTGTTTCCGTTCTCAATAAGATCCGATACAAAAAGGATCCCACCGGTGCCGATAAGACACAAACCGACAACCAGCAGATTTCCCGAAACTACTTCGACCACATCGTTAAGAAGTATTCCCATAATACCTGTCGGTATTGTTGATATTATTAGCATTACAACAAACTTTCTATGCGGAGTTGTGCAGATCGGAAGGTATTCCTGACGGTTTATTGCTGAGATATTCTTAAAAAACCTTACCGTATTAACGGAAGCATCCCTGCATATTCCCCCGAAATCAACGAGTATCTTTATGACATCTTTATAGTAGACCGCAAACACTGCAGCAAGCGTTGCTACGTGCAGAAGTACTTCGAACAGTACTCCACCGTCGGTTTCAACACCGAAAAGCCCTTTTATCACGGCGAGATGTCCCGAACTGCTGACCGGAAGAAACTCTGTCAGCCCCTGGACGATACCCATTATCACTGCTTGAAAAGAAGACATATAAAAACCTCCCGCTTATACTGCGTTTATCTTGTCAATACTATACATAAGGCCTGCTAATGATATCACAGATTCCCGTTTTTCGCAAACTCAAGGGGTTTACTTAAGACCTCACGAGCCCGGGTTTTCAATGTGCACATCGAGCTGGTTGAAAGGAATATCGATACCGTTTTCATCAAAAGCCTTTTTTATGTTTTCAAGACACTTCCACCTTGAGGTCCAATACTCGGACTTTTTGACATAGAACCGCATGCCTATTTCGATACCGCTGCTTGCCAGGGAGTTTACAAATATCTGCATTTCCTTTGAACGTATTACGTAGTTCTCACCCTCAAGCAATTCCTTAAGTACATTTTTTACCTTGTCTATATCACTGCCGTATGAGACCGAAACTATGATTTCTAACTTTCTTACATCATAGAAAGTCAGATTGGTAACAGTTGTGTTTGACAGCACACTGTTCGGTATTACGATCGAGCGGTTGTCAACCGTCTTAAGCCTTGTATAAAACATCCCGATCTCATCAACAGTACCCTCGGCCTCAATTCCGGAGACCTTTATAAAATCATTGATCCGAAACGGCTTTGTAAGCAGAATGAGCATGCCGCCTGCAAAGTTTGACAATGATCCCTGAAAAGCAAGTCCTATGGTAAGACCGGCAGATCCAAGCAAAGCTACTATAGATGCTGTTTCGATGCCAAAGTATCCAGCAAGCAGTCCGATAAGCAGCAAATATAGTATCACCTTTACAGTTGCATCTATGAAGCCTATGTTACCGTTATCGACTTTGGAACGTTCAAGAGACTTGCGTACAAGCTTTCTAATGCCGTTTATAATAAAGCGGCCGATGAAGAACAGGATAATGACGATAAGTACTTTGGTACCGGTATTAAGAGCATTATCCATCAGAGAACCTGTATATCGCTGGAACCGTGTAAGTTCCTTTGTCACATCCTGGGCCACTTCATTCTGCATTAATCAGTAAGTCCCCTCTCTTCCCTGTTGTACTTATCCTCAAGCTCATGCCTTAAATCCTTATGTGATTTACCTGCTTTTGCAGATGACTTCTTTACGCTTTTTTTATTTGAAGGTTTCTTTGGCTCGGCGGGACCGTCGTACCTGAATACGGAAACAGAAAGCGGTGCTACTTTTATCCTTAACGAATCATCACGTCCGTCGCACTCATCGAATTTCGAAACTTTTACCCTTGGATTAATATAACCTGTTCCTCCGTACTTTAGATCATCCGAATTGAATACTTCCTTATATTTTCCGGGGAAAGGAACACCTATCTTGTACTGATCCCGTGAAATATTGGCAAAATTGCATACAACCAAAAGGGTCTGTGAGGGACATTTCCTTAAGAATACGATTATGCATTCATTTCCTGATATATTGTTTATCCATTCGAAACCATCTATCTCGTTGTCAAGTTCATATAATGCCGGATTCGACTTGTAGAAAGCAAGCATATCCCTGACATAGGCATTCAGGTACTTATGTTCGTCATATTGCAGGAGATCCCATTCAACACTCCTGTTTTCATTCCATTCATCCCATTCACCGATATCCTGCCCCATGAATGTCAGGAATTTGCCGGGATGCGTCATCATATACCCGTAAGCAGCGCGCAGGTTTGCAAACTTATCCTTTCGTTCACCCGGCATCTTTGAAAGCATCGATGATTTTCCGTGTACAACTTCATCATGTGAAAATACAAGTATGAACCGTTCAGAATATGCGTATATCATACTGAATGTAAGCTCGGAATAATGACCCGACCGAAACAGCGGATCGTAACGCATGAATTCAGTAAAATCATTCATCCAGCCCATATTCCACTTATAATCAAATCCAAGCCCGTCATCAAGCAGGCTTCCGGAAACCTTGGGCCATGCTGTTGATTCTTCCGCTATCACTATTGAGCCGTCATCCAGCTTTTCGTGTATCGAATTGAAATGTTTAAGAAATTCGACGGCATCAAGGTTTTCGTTACCGCCGTACATATTGGCCACCCATTGTCCGTCCTGTTTACCGTAATCAAGGTACAGCATTGATGCAACTGCATCCATCCTGATACCGTCAGCATGATATTCCTTGATCCAGTATAGCGCATTTGCAAGCAGATAATTGCTGACCTGCGGGCGTCCGTAATTATATATTGAAGTCCTCCAATGAGGATGATATCCCTGTCTCGGGTCAAGATGCTCATACAGGCATGTACCGTCGAACTCGGCAAGCCCGTGGTCATCTTTTGGAAAATGCGCGGGCACCCAGTCAAGGATCACACCGATCCCCATCTTATGCATATGATCCATGAAATACATAAGGTCTTCGGGGGTACCGTAACGGCTTGTCGGCGCATAGTAACCTACAACCTGATAACCCCAGGACTGGTCGAGCGGATGCTCCATTACGGGCATTACTTCGATATGCGTATACCCCATCTTAAGTACATAATCGGAAATAAGTGGGGCCAACTCCCGGTAATTGTAAAACTCACGTCCATCATCAGGTTTCTTGAACGAACCGAGATGTACTTCATAAATACTTAAAGGTTTATCCCTGCCCTGTTTTTCCTTCCTGTTTTCAAGCCACTTCTCATCGGACCACTTAAATCCTTCGATATTCCTTACTATCGAAGCCGTAGCCGGCCTGAGTTCGGCACCAAAACCGTACGGGTCCGCCTTGAACTTGATGATATCACCCTTTAATTTCAGCTCGTATTTATATACGTCTCCTTCTCCTACTCCGGGTATGAACAGTTCAAATATCCCGCCTTCCTCAAGCCTTCGCATCTGATGCCTGCGTCCGTCCCAGTTATTGAAATCACCGACGACACTGACCCTCACCGCATTTGGGGCCCATACTGCAAAGCTGGTTCCTTTAACGCCGTTTATCGTCCTTATATGAGCGCCCATAACGTTATAGGCTTCATAATGTATCCCTGCATTCAGCTTTGCTATATCCCTGTCACTTACGGTGCTTGTAAACCGATAAGGATCATCCGCCTCAATGACTGTACCGTCATTCAAACAGATCTTATAGTGATAATCATACTTTACCTTTTTTATGCTGCGGATGAACGCGGCATAGAAACCCGATTCATCCATTAGTTCCATCTGATGCTCCTTTATACCTTCGCTGCCCATCTTAACTACAGCATATACTTTTTTTATATCGTCAATCCCGGGAAGATACGCCTGAATAAGGAGTCCTCCAAGTACATAATGTGCACCCAGAAAATCATGCGGCTTATCCTCCTCCGAGTATACAAGCCCTTCAATCCTTGCCCAATCCATTAACTTGTACAGTTTTTTATCCATGGGATCCTCCTGTGTGTTATATATGATCATCGTTCTATTTCATGTATAAACAGTCCGCTCCGCAGCTTTGGTTCAAACCATGTTGACTTGGGCGGCATTAACAGTCCCGCATCGGCAACCGCAAACAGTTCATCTATAGATGTGGGATACATTGCAAAAGCGATCCTGCAGTCAACGTCGCATCGCCTTTTAAGCTCATCAAGTCCCCTTATTCCGCCGACAAAGTCAATCCTTTTGTCGGTTTTGGGATCCTCAATACCAAACAGCGGCCCAAGTACGTTGTCCTGTAATATCGACACATCAAGACCCGCAACGGGATCACTGCTCTTAAACTTATCATCAAACTCAAGCGAATACCATATTCCTTCGGCAAAGATCGAAACCTCACCTTTATGAGACGGCCTGTAAGCGTCTGTTCCCTTTTCCTTAAGTTCCCCGAGTTCCCCCAGTTTATCAAGAACTTCATTTATTTCATGACCGTTCAGATCCTTTATCACCCTGTTGTAATCCATTATCATCAACTGCTCATCGGGAAACAATACCGAAAGAAAATAATTGAATTCTTCGTTACCGCTGTACCCCGGGAATGCTTCCCTTCGCTTAAGTCCTACCTTGACTGCGCTCGCACACCTGTGATGCCCGTCGGCTATATATATTGAGTCCATTGCCTTAAATGCATCTGAAATGCTGTTAATATCGGTAATATCGTCTATTATCCATACACGATGTCTTATACCGTCATCCGAAACAAAATCATTTACCGGTTTTGATCCTTTGATCCTGTTTACTGTCGAATTTATAACATCATTTGATCTGTAAGCCAAAAAGATCGGTCCCGTCTGTGCACTGAGAGCATCCACATGACGGATCCTGTCAACTTCCTTGTCAGCACGGGTATTCTCGTGTTTTTTTATCACGCTGTTTAAATAATCATCTATTGATGCGCAGCCGACGATACCGGTCTGCGAACGGCCGTTCATTGTGAGTTCGTAAATATAGTAACAGGAACTGTCATCCTTTACAAAGTCACCGTCACTTAGCATTTTTCGAAACAGACGGTTTGCTTCTTCATATACCCTGTCATCGTATGTATCAACCGAGTCATCAAATGCAGTTTCGGCCCTGTCTATCCTTAAAAATGTTTTATCGTTTCCCTTTACAGCCTCTTTTGCTTCGGCACGACTGTATACATCATAGGGAAGTGCCGCTATCTTGTCTGCAAGACCTTCGGCAGGCCTTATTGCCTTAAAAGGTAGTATTGTAGCCATAATGTCCTCCTGTTTTTTCGCATACACTAGATATTGTAGCAGAAAATGTCATACTTAACAACATAAAGTATTTATGATATTATAATTCATAGAATAATATCGTCAGGAGGATTACAATGACTGAAAATGACAGGCTGTTTCTTGACAGGATAAACAAATATGCCGAGGAAGTACTTAAGGATATAGATCCACAGAACACTCATGTGTCTGAGCAGCTTTCAAAACTGCGCCCGGTGATGCTTCAATTGGCGGACGAAACGGGTATGGCGATTGAAGATGTGTTTATTAAATATATGGATCTTGCATCCGAGCAGGGAGTTGAAGTCGAGAACAAGTATCGCGAGGATATGGGTCCTGATTTCGATTTCAAACTGTAACAAAAGATCCCCGGATCGCTCCGGGGATCTTTTCATAGGTATCATCATTTAACAACCCTTACTCTTATAACTCCTTCTATTGCTTCAAGCTTTCCTATTATCTCATCGGTTACCGCCTCATCAAGGTCGAGCATGGTATACGCATATTCACCTTTTGATTTATTGGTCATATCCGAAATATTAAAGCCGCTGTCACCGAACACTCCGGTAAACTTTGATATCATATTTGTGACGTTCTTATGCATAATTGCTATACGTCCCGCATTAGTGCATACTCCCATATCACAGCCCGGGAAGTTTACGGAATTAACAATATTTCCGTTTTCAAGGTAGTTCATAAGTTCCTTAACGGCCATCTTTGCGCAGTTGTCTTCGGATTCCTCTGTTGATGCTCCAAGATGCGGTATTACTATACAGCCTTCCTTGCCTGCTGTTGTTGGATTTGGAAAATCGGAAACATATTTCCTTACCTTACCCGCCTTTATGGCGTCGAGCACGGCGGCTTCATCTACCAGCAGATCCCTTGCAAAATTAAGGATTATCACGCCATCCTTCATCTTATCGATGGCATCTTTGTTTATGGTATTCCTGGTACTGTCCATCAGCGGTACATGGATGGTTATGATATCGCACTGCTCATAAATTTCGTTCACGTCAAGAACATGTTTGATATCCCTTGATAAGTTCCATGCCGCATCTACAGAGATATACGGATCATATCCGAAAACCTGCATTCCGAGATGCTTTGCAACATTGGCGACCCTGACACCGATCGCTCCGAGGCCGATAATACCAAGCTTCTTATCCTGGATCTCAGTTCCTGCGAACTTCTTTTTTTCTTTCTCGGCCATCTTTGCGATGTCAGCTTCATCTTTAGCGCCCTGAACCCAGTTGATGCCTCCCACCACGTCACGTGAAGCAAGCAGCATTCCCGCAATTACAAGCTCCTTTACACCGTTTGCATTGGCACCGGGGGTATTAAATACAACAATCCCCTTTTTTGCACATTCATCAAGCGGAATGTTGTTAACTCCCGCTCCCGCCCTCGCTATTGCAAGAAGGCCTGACGGCAGTTCCATGTCATGCATTGAAGCACTCCTTACAAGTACGCCCTGCGCCTCGTTTATATCATCTGTCTTTTCAAAATTGGCTGTGAACCTCTCAAGGCCAACATTTGCTATTGGATTTAAGCATGTATATCTGAACATAGTATCAACCTCCGAATCCGGTATTTAAGCGTTTTCTTTTTCAAACTTCTTCATGAACTCTACCAATGCCTCCACTCCTTCTATAGGCATTGCATTGTAGATAGAAGCTCTCATTCCGCCTACAGTCCTATGGCCCTTAAGGTTCTCAAAACCTGCTTCCTTGGCCTCTTTGACAAATTTGGCATCAAGTTCTTCATTTCCGGTAACAAACGGAACGTTCATGAGTGAACGGCTTTCCTTTTCAACAGTTCCTTTAAACAGACTGCTCTCGTCAAGATAGTCATACAGTATTTTTGCCTTCTTCTCGTTGAGCGCTTTCATTGCTTCAAGTCCGCCCATTTTCTTTAACCATTT
This sequence comes from Lachnospiraceae bacterium, assembly GCA_017550535.1. GTDB lineage: Bacteria > Bacillota > Clostridia > Lachnospirales > Lachnospiraceae > UBA2868. The sequence continues at coordinate 13,372 of JAFZOS010000027.1, read as the reverse complement.
GAACACTTTGCCGCAGATATAGATCGTGTAGCAGGGAGGAGTGTTGTAAAGAGAATCAGCATCTGCCTGAGTCTTCCATTTGAGCATGGTGGGAGTTCCGGGAAGCACATCATCGGTTATAAGATCATCCCTTATTATAGCTATAACGCAGCCGGCTGGACCTACATTCTTCTGCACTCCGCCGTAGATAACGGCATATTTTGAAACATCTACAGGCTCTGACAGGAAGCATGATGAAACATCGGCAACAAGATCCTTTCCCTTGGTATTGGGAAGAGTTTTATACTTTGTACCGTAGATGGTATTGTTCTCACAGATATATACATAGTCCATGTCATCCGTTATCGGAAGATCCGAACAATCGGGGATATATGAGAAGGTTTTGTCAGCTGATGAGGCAAGTTCAACAGCTTCGCCGTATATCTTGGCCTCCTGATACGCTTTCTTGGCCCACTGTCCTGTTACTATATAACCGGCTTTCTTATTCTTCATCATGTTCATGGGCACTTCGGCAAAGAACTGGCTTGCTCCTCCCTGAAGGAATAATACCTTGTAATTATCGGGAATGTTCATGAGCTCGCGAAGATCGGCCTCGGCTTCCTTGATGATATTGTCATAAACCTTTGAGCGATGACTCATCTCCATTACAGACATGCCGCTTCCCTTATAATCAAGCATCTCATCTGCAGCTTCTTTTAATACTTCCTCAGGTAAAACTGCGGGACCCGCCGAAAAGTTGTAAACTCTCTTCATAATATCCTCCTTAAGTAAATGATTTAATAATATAACACACAGGGTGTGCCGACTTCAACTATATCATAAAGCTGCGCTGCCATATTCTTGGGAATATTTATGCATCCGTGCGAACCGTCGGTCTTATAGATCTCTCCTCCGAATTTGCTCCTCCAGGTTGCATCATGTATTCCGATATGACCGGTAACTGCCATCCAGTAGTATACAAATGTTGCATAATTCGCACCGTGCAGAGTCCTGTTCTTCTGCTTGAAATATACGTAACACAGCTTCTCGGGCGTACCGTTGCCGCGCCTTATGTTTCCGGTAACCACATCTGTCTTTAATTTCAGGGCACCGTCCACATAATAATACAGTTTTTGGGAACCCATGTCGACTTCAATATATGTTTTTCCGACAACATCACGTCCTCTTCCGGGACCCATCTGCGAATATATCGGCGATCTTTCCATGACGCCGCCCCTTAAAAGGCTTTCTTTTATCCGTAATGCCTCGTTTTCCTGATCAACCGAATAACCTTGCATCTGATTGTTAAGGGTTACGATCTCGCCGTTTTGTTTCTTCCAGTTTATCACTCCACCGGAAGTATCGAAAACTTCGGCAAGCTTCTCGGTGCATTGCTCAACCTTGGTCTCATCAAATACCAGTTCACCGTTCTCATCAAGAATCGGAAGGCCGTCGTTACCCGTAACCAGCCAGCTTAGGCATTTGGAACCGTCAAGCTCATAACTTAACGGTGAATCAGAGTATTTTATCTTTGAAGACGCAACCCTGCTTATCTTATCATACAGACTGAGCGTGTCATTAAATTTCTCGGGTATTTCATGAGGTATATAGCAATCCGTAAAATCAATTACAATATCCCTGACTGCAGTTTTACCAAGGATTTCCACAGCTCTATCATATATAGCCTCTTCGTCCGGTGTGTCTTCAATATTATTAAAAAGGGTAAATCCGTTTCCCTCTCTGCGAATTTCGATAAGATCAGTCTTGTCCTTTTTTGCTTCCTTAACGCAATTTAATCCCCTGATCGCGCTCTTTAACATGTCTTCATCAAATGTTAAAAGAGGCGATGACCGGTAACCGGTCGGATACATGAAATACACAGGCCATTCGTATGGCTTCTGGGAGTTTTTTAATTCCTCAAGGTAAGCATTCATATCGGCCTTCAAACCGATATTTTCCGGATCTATCGACTCAGAATACCCGTCCCGGCCTTGAAATGTGAGGGACAGATCAGACAGATCCATGCCCTCTCCGTACGTGTCGGTAAGATATCCGGAAGCCTGTTCAACCGTCATTCCGCTTATGTCCCTGCCGTTAACATATGTACCGCACAGAAATACTCCGGAATAAAACCCGCATATAACGCCGTAACCGGCTCCGATAACGATGATTATGCCGATAAGTATTATGATTGTTATTTTAACTGCTTTTTTAAGCATAAACTGTTACCGCGATGTTTTTAATCATTTTGTTCATTAAGATCATCCGCATCAAACACTTCCTCAATAGGCGCCCCTGCCGGAACCATCGGGAATACCTTGTCATCCTGATCTATGACGCACTCGAGCAGTACCGGTTTGTTAAGCTTAAGTGCCTTGCTTATTGCCTCGGCAGCTTCTTCCTTCTTTGTGATCTTTATAGCTTCACATCCAAGTCCCCTTGCCACCATCTGGTAATCAACCTTGTCTGTCAATACGGTATTTGAATATCTGCCGCCGTAGAAAAGAGTCTGCCACTGCCTTACCATACCAAGCACTTCATTGTTTATAAGCACCTGTATTATCGGTATGTCATAACGGCTTGCAGTAGCAAGTTCGTTCATGTTCATTCGAAAGCATCCGTCACCTGCAATATTTATTACGGTTTTATCAGGCCTTCCGACCTTGGCACCTATGCAGGCTCCAAGACCGTATCCCATTGTTCCCAGGCCACCGGATGAAATGAAGGTGCGGGGCTCTTTATACCTGTAATATTGGGCCGCCCACATCTGATGTTGCCCAACATCGGTTGTTATTATGGCTTCTCCTTTGGTCTGCCTGTATAATTCTTCAAGAACATAGGGGCAGGTGAGTTTGTCACTCTCATATTTCAAAGGATATTTTTCCTTTAATTCCTTTATCCTTTCAATCCACTCGGGATTACTCTTTTTATTGAGTTTTGAATTAAGGATGTTAAGAACCTCTTTAACATCACCTACTATGCTCGCATCTGTTTTTATATTTTTGTTTATTTCTGCGGGATCGATATCTATATGCAGGATTTTTGCCTTTGAAGCAAACTTGCTCGCCTTTCCTACCACCCTGTCCGAAAAACGTGCTCCAATTGCAATAAGCAGGTCACATTGACTGACTCCTAAGTTTGATGTCTTGGTCCCGTGCATACCTATCATACCGGTATAAAGTTCATCGTTTCCGTCAAAACCGCCCTTGCCCATAAGGGTATCACATACCGGCGCATCTATTCTGTGTGCAAATTCGGCAAGTTCTGCACTGGCCCCCGATATTACCGTTCCTCCTCCGGTGTATATATACGGCCTTTTTGACTTTTCAATAAGTTTTACGGCCTTTTCAATATCATCATCCGTAAAGCGCCTGGGTATATCAAGCTCAAACGGCTTCTGTTTTTTATATTCCGCCTTATTTGCTGTTACATCCTTTGTTATATCAACAAGAACCGGACCCGGCCTTCCCGACCTTGCTATGGCGAATGCTTTCCTTATCGTATCCGCAAGGACATTTACATCTTTTACTATATATCCGTGTTTTGTTATCGGCATGGATACACCCGCTATATCCACTTCCTGGAATGTATCCTTTCCCAACAGAGGAAGGTTGACATTTGCAGTGATGGCAACGAGCGGAACGGAGTCCATAAATGCCGTTGCAATTCCCGTAACAAGATTTGTCGCACCGGGGCCTGATGTTGCCATACATACTCCCACCTTACCCGTTGCACGTGCATAACCGTCCGCGGCATGAGCCGCCCCCTGTTCATGACTGGTAAGAATATGTCTGATCTCCGGATGCTTGTAAAGCGCATCATAGATATTCAGTATCGTACCGCCAGGATATCCGAATACGGTATCAACTCCCTGTTCCTTCAAGCATTCAATTACTATTTCAGATCCCGATAATTGCATAATTTCCTCACACTTCCATATTGATATAGTTAATTGTTACCCGGTATCTCAAGGATCGCGCCCCTGTTACCGCTGGTCACCATAGATGCATATCTTGCAAGATATCCTGTAGTCACGCTCGGCTTGCGCGGTTCCCATGCATCGCGGCGTTTTTTAAGTTCTTCATCGCTGACTTTTAAGTTTATCGAATAATTGTTAATATCTATCTCGATCATATCTCCTTCTTCAACCAGAGCTATCGGACCTCCCACTGCGGCTTCCGGAGAAACATGCCCGATAGATGCGCCCCTGCTTGCTCCCGAAAAGCGGCCGTCCGTAATAAGCGCAACGGTGGAACCGAGTCCCATTCCGGCTATTGCCGATGTGGGATTCAGCATTTCCCTCATGCCGGGGCCTCCCTTTGGTCCCTCATATCTGATGACTACCACATCACCCTCGACTATCCTGCCGCCCTTTATTGCTTCTATTGCATCTTCTTCGCAATCAAACACCCTTGCGGGACCTTCATGCTTCAACATTTCGGGTACAACGGCCGAACGCTTGACAACCGAACCATCGGGCGCAAGATTTCCCTTAAGTACCGCAAGTCCTCCTGTTTTTGAATATGGATTATCAACAGGTCTTATCACCTCGGGATCCTTATTTACGCAATTTTTAACCGCCTCTCCTATTGTTTTACCTGTAACGGTCATGCAGCCTTCATTTATCAGGCCTATGTCACACAGTTCCTTTATGACCGCATAAACGCCTCCGGCCTCATTAAGATCCTCCATATATGTAGGTCCTGCTGGGGCAAGATGACAAAGGTTAGGGGTTTTTTCGCTTATGGGATTTGCAAATGATATATCAAAATCAAACCCGATCTCATGCGCTATTGCGGGAAGATGAAGCATCGAATTCGTTGAACATCCCAGTGCCATATCCACGGTCAGTGCGTTAAGTATTGAATCCTTTGTGATTATATCGCGGGGACGGATATTCTTATTAAGCATATCCATTACGGCATAACCGGCCTTCTTGGCAAGCCTTATCCTCTCCGAATATACAGCGGGGATCGTTCCGTTGCCCGGTAGTCCCATTCCGAGCACTTCGGTAAGGCAGTTCATGGAATTGGCCGTATACATACCGGAACATGAACCGCAGGTCGGACATACATTCTCTTCATATTCCGTAACATCAGCTTCCGTGATCTTGCCTGCCGCATACTCACCTACAGCTTCGAACATAGAAGAAAGGCTCCTTTTTCGGCCTTTTACATGTCCTGCCAGCATTGGCCCGCCGGACACAAATACGGTGGGAACATTAACACGGGCAGCTGCCATCAATAAACCGGGAACATTCTTATCACAGTTCGGTATCATTACCAGCGCATCGAATTGATGAGCTATTGTCATTGCCTCGGTAGAGTCGGCTATAAGATCCCTCGTAACAAGACTGTATTTCATTCCAATATGTCCCATAGCTATACCGTCGCAAACCGCTATTGCCGGAAACATAACAGGAGTTCCGCCAGCTTCGGCAACGCCAAGCTTTACTGCCTCAGCGATCTTGTCAAGGTTCATATGTCCGGGTACTATCTCATTATATGAACATACTATCCCAACTATCGGTTTCTTTACTTCCTCGGCCGTATATCCGAGAGCATTTAACAATGAACGTGCCGGTGCCTGCTGCATACCGCATTTCATATTATCACTGAGCATAATGTCCCTCCTATATCCTTTCAGCTATGAGATCACCCATTTCATCGCATTTAACCGAATTCTGTCCTTCCAATGCGATATCACCTGTCCTGAAACCTTCCTTTAGCACCTTTTTCACAGCATCTTCAATCGCATCCGCTTCCTTGTCAAGGTCAAACGAATACCGAAGCATCATCGCAGCACTTAATATCGTGGCTATTGGATTGGCAATGTTCTTGCCTGCTATATCAGGTGCCGAACCGCCTGAAGGCTCATAAAGTCCGAACCTTGTTTCGTTAAGAGAAGCTGAAGGCAGCATACCTATCGAACCTGTAATCATCGAAGCTTCATCCGAAAGTATGTCACCGAACATGTTCTCGGTAAGCACCACATCAAACTGAGCCGGATCCTTTACAAGCTGCATCGCACAATTATCCACGAGCATCACTCCATATTCTACTTCAGGATAATCAGCCGCAACTTCTTCGGTCACCTTACGCCAAAGCCTGGATGAATCAAGCACATTTGCCTTGTCAATAAGAGTAAGCTTCTTCCTGCGCTTCATGGCTATATCGAATCCCTTTACGGCAATACGCCGTATCTCATCTTCATTATATGAAAGCGTGTCCACAGCAGTAAGAACGCCGTTTATCTCTTTTGTATACCTTTCGCCGAAATAAAGGCCGCCTGTCAGTTCACGCATCATCATCATGTCAAATCCCTTCGAGGCCACCTCCTCTTTAAGGGGACAGGCTTCTTTAAGTTCGGGATACAGATATGCAGGACGCAGGTTTGCAAAAAGATTCAAGGCCTTTCTTATCCCTAACAGTCCTGCTTCGGGACGTTTTCCCGGTTCCAGTTTATACCACGGTGAAGTATTGGTATCACCTCCGATGGAGCCCATAAGGACTGCATCACTTTTGCGAGCCTCATCTATTGTCTCGTCCGTAAGCGGTATCCCGTATTTATCTATGGAACATCCGCCCATTAACAGCTCGACAAACTCAAACTCATGCCCGTACTTTACTCCGACGGCATTTAAGACCTTCTGGGCCTGCGTTACTATCTCAGGTCCGATACCGTCACCTTTTATACTTGCTATACGATATTTCATTATCAAACCGCCTTTCTGAATAATGACGCAAGGATGCCCTTATAAAGAGCATCCCTTAAAGGTCCGGGCTTAAACTGTTTATTCGGCTCCGGGCTTTTCTACTTCCTGGATCGCGGTCTTTTTCATCGGTATCCTGCAGTTTTTATTGCTCCCGAATTCGACAATAACCGTCTCCTCATCCGGTATATCGATCACTATACCGTAAAAACCGCTTGTCGTGAGCACTGCTGCGCCAACCTGGACATCGGCCAGCATGGCATCACGTTTGGCCTGTTCCTTCTTCTGGGGGCGATAAAACATAAAATACATAAGTCCGCCCAGAACCACTATCCAAAGTATCATCGGAAGCATTGATGCCGCTCCTGTTGCGGTATTACCGGTTAATAATACAGTCATTTTCTTTCCTCCGTAAATTATAAATAGACTCGTATAATAATACACAAATTTACCTTATTCATCAAGCCCTTTTGCAAATCCGGAAAGCTTGCTTTTCTTGTACTGCGCAAAACAGCCTTCATCAAGAGCATCCCGTATCTCCTGCATAAGGGTGTTGTAAAAATACAGGTTATGCTGGACACAAAGCCTCATACCAAGCATTTCGCCGGCCTTTAACAGATGTCTTATGTATGCTCTTGAATACCTTGCACATGTAGGGCATCCACAGCCCTCCTCGATCGGCCTGTCATCAAGCTCGAACCTTGCATTGAAGAGATTCAGCTTTCCGAAGCCTGTATATACATGTCCGTGACGGCCGTTCCTTGAGGGATATACGCAGTCAAAGAAGTCAACTCCCCTCTCTACCGATTCGAGGATATTTGCAGGAGTCCCCACTCCCATAAGGTATGTCGGCTTATCTTTTGGAAGATAAGGTATTGTTGCCTCAATTGTCTCATACATCTCCTCGTGACTCTCTCCTACTGCAAGACCGCCTATTGCATAACCGTCTAGTTCAAGAGAAGATATCTCTTTTGCGTGATCGATACGGATATCCTTGAATACGGCGCCCTGGTTAATACCGAAAAGCAGCTGTTCTCTGTTTATCGTATCGTCAAGTCCGTTAAGGCGATCCAACTCATCCCTGCAGCGAATAAGCCAACGTGTTGTCCGCTCGACAGAAGCCTTTACATATTCGCGACCGGCTCGTGAACTTGGGCATTCGTCAAATGCCATGGCTATCGTGGAAGCCAGGTTGCTCTGTATCCTCATGCTCTCCTCCGGTCCCATGAATATCTTCCGGCCGTCAACATGAGAATTAAAATATACTCCTTCTTCCTTTATCTTTCTTAAGCTGCTCAGTGAGAAAACCTGAAACCCTCCGGAATCGGTCAGTATAGGCCTGTCCCATGACATGAATTTATGTAAACCGCCCAGTTTTTTTACTACTTCGTCACCGGGTCTTACATGCAGATGATATGTATTGCTCAACTGGACCTGGGTCCCTATCCTCTCAAGATCTTCGGTTGATACCGCGCCTTTGATTGCCGCGGCCGTCCCGACATTCATAAACACCGGAGTCTGTATGGTACCGTGAACCGTTTGCATTTCGGCACGTTTTGCATTACCTTCCGTTTTAAGGACAGTATATTTCATAGTTTTTCCCATATATCAGTTATAATCGAGACCATCGATGTATTCTTCGAGAGTCATTCCGTTTTCAGTAATGAATTCAGCTGCTTCTTCACCCACATATCTGAAATGCCACGGTTCAAATACTATACCGGTTATATATTCTTTTCCTTTTGGGTATCTTAATATGAAGCCAAACCTGCTGCAGTTTTTCTTAAGCCATTTTCCTGCCGCGGTCTTTGCAAACCCGTCATCCAAAACCATATATCCGGGAGTTACTATATCAAGTGCCATTCCAAGTTCATGTTCGCTTGTGCCCGGTATTATGACGGAATATGATCCGATCCTGAATGCATCGAGATAAGACATGCCCTTACCGGTATAAGTACGAATCTTCTTATCAAAAAGCCTTTCCTGATATTCATGATCCCTGTATGCCGAGCAGACTGTGAGTTTGATCCCGTCTTCCTCAGCCGCTTCCATCATATCGGCAAGCGGAACCGCAATTTCACGCCTTATCTTTGCACCGTTTTTAATATCGACCAGTTCCGCATCATAATCAGCTGGAATCGGATTCTGTTTGTTGACGAGTATAAGCTTCCACTCATCTTCCTTTTTGGGAATATAGTAATCGGGAGCCTCCTCAATATCATCTGCCTTATTCTCAGATATTGTACTCTTTTTCGAATCCGCATTTTCGGATACATTACCGGATACAGTAAGATAATCGCGCCAGTTCCCGTTTACCTTTTCATTTCCTTTTCGGTTTCCGGATCTTTCTAAAAACTTTCCGAGTTCTTCCGAACTGAAGCCCTCTTCGCTTACAGTCACCTGGTTATTGACGCTTATATCGGATTCGGCTTTTACGTTTTGCAACCCGAAAACTGTCGTAAGTATGATAATATGAATGAACAAAATAATACTGTGACCCTGCTTCAAAAGAACAACTCCATAAGTCAAAATACCGTTATGTGATCAATTTAAAAGGATATCATACATTTTTTTGTTTTACAATTAAACTCTCATTTGTTATATATATAATTGTTTTAGATTAACGCACGAAAATATTGAAGGGGATCATCATGGCAGGTTCGACATTCGGTACGGAATTTAAGATAACAACTTGGGGAGAATCACACGGAAAGGCACTTGGCGTCATAGTTGACGGATGTCCTTCGGGACTTGAGCTTAATGAGTCTGATATACAGGCTTTTCTTGACAGACGCAGGCCCGGCCGTTCAAAGTACGCTACCGCCAGGTCGGAAAGTGATGAAGTCACTATCCTCTCAGGTGTATTTGAAGGACTTACCACAGGAACCCCGATCTCCCTTATTGTATATAACAAAGATCAGCATTCATCTGACTATTCCGAAATCGCTTCTTATTACAGACCCGGACACGCCGACTATACCTTTGATGAAAAATTCGGATTCAGGGATTACAGGGGCGGAGGCCGTTCATCCGGCCGCGAGACGATAGGACGGGTTGCTGCGGGCGCAATAGCCGCAAAGATACTAAACAGTCTTAATATAAATTTTCTTTGCTACACAGCGTCCATCGGGGATATAAGTATAGATCATGACAGGTTTGATGCTTCACAGATAAATTCAAATCCTCTGTATATGCCCGATGCTTCGGCAGCTGATAGGGCTGCATTATATCTTGATGAGCTTAAAGCTTCCGGTAATTCAACGGGGGGTTCAGTCGAATGCAGGATAAGCGGAATGCCTTCAGGCATTGGGGAGCCTGTGTTTGATAAGATCGATGCCGAACTTGCAAAGGCTGTCATGAGCATTGGTGCAGTCAAAGCTGTTGAGATAGGCGACGGAATAAGGTCATCAAGCCTTACAGGCATTGATAACAACGATTTTTTTGAAATGAAAAACGGATGCGTGACAAAAATGTCAAACCACAGCGGCGGAACACTTGGCGGCATTTCTGATGGAAGCGACATCCTGCTGCGCGCATATTTTAAGCCGACGCCTTCCGTAAGTGCGTCTCAGAATACCGTTAATAAAAGCGGAGAAAATATATCCGTAAACATAAAAGGCCGCCATGATCCCGTAATAGTACCGCGAGCCGTGGTAGTTGTGGAATCAATGGCTGCCGTTACGATCGCCGATCTTCTTATGCGCAACTTAAGTTCGCGCATGGATAACCTTAAAAAGATATATTTATAAACAACGGTTTCCCATTAAGATCAAACTGCAGATTATTCGGATTGCGAACCGCATAGTCCCTTATATTTCGCTGACTCTCTTTAATAAGGACATCATCCGGACGTCTGCCTGCCGATATTTCCTCATTCATCATATTTAACTGCTTCTGCATGACTGTCATCGTATGTGCCATGTTCCGCATTATATCAATGATATTCTTGTGATTCTCCTTAACAAAATCTCCTATATCGCCGGAGGTCACACGTATTGCATATATATCCGAATATGCTATTACCGTATATATTGAAGGAGCCTGCATCAGCAGACCGAACTCGCCGAAACAGGCCTGAGGACCGATTATTCCCAAAAGCAATTCCCTGTCCGTGCCATAGCCAGTGTACAGCTCGGCATTTCCCTTAACTATCTTATACATTTCGGGATTTAACTCACCTTCTTTTAAGATGACCGAATCCTGAGGGAACTTTATGAGTTTTGCATCGCTTTCAATCATTTAAATACCTTTACAGCCTGTCATTACCTTTGCCGGACTCGATTCGGCTTACGTATGTTGCCGGATCCCGCTTCATTTTTGACATTTCCATGAATGCATTAAGTACAAGCGTTTCCTTGTTGCACGCTGCCGGGTTTTTCCCAAGCTCACGAACTATATTATATCTGTCCATCTGCCATACATACAGATCGGACATCGAATAACCGCTCACCTTCAGTTCATCCAGGAATGTATGATTATCCGCATAGAAAACAAATTCGTCGTATAACTCACTGTCATCTAAGAATTCCTTCCACAGCTTTTCCGAAAATGCCTCATCCTTTCCGGCATATCCGCAAAGATCGTTAAGAAATCCAAGAGCTTTCAATTTCCTCGCATCATACAGTATACCCATGGTAAACTATTCGTCCATTACCTTCATAATGACTATGCCGTTCCCCTTGTCAACCTTAAGCTCCGGCCCGTTCATTATAAGAGTGTTTTTTTCAAGATCCACATCAAAAAACGTCATGGTATCTGTTTCATGATTCAACGAAACAAGGTGTTTATCATCAGGGAAGATCGCAATATCCTTAGGATAATCTCCGCTTATCGGGAGTACGAACTTCTTTGTAAGGAGTCCCGTTTCATCGTCAATCGCAAATGCACCGACACTGTTATCTCCGGCATTTGAACAAAACAGGTATTTATTGTCAAGCGAAAGCTTCATTGCACATGCCGCAGAATCACCCGCATGATAGTCATTTACAGTTTCTATTTTCTGAAGCTTGTTGAATACAGGATTGTTGTTTTCCTCGGCATATGAGTATACCTCTATGGTATTGCTGAGCTCATGGATAATGTAACAGAATTTACCGTCACGCCTGAATTTAATATACCTTGGCGCGGATTCCTGTTCACACCTTACAATATCGGCAAGCTTGATCTTGCCGGTATTGACGTCGAACCTGTATATCTTTACATGATCAAGGCCAAGATCGCATGCGCACAGATAATGATTATCCCTTGTCATCTTAACACAGCTGACATGCGGCCTGAAGTTTCGCTCCGCTATGCTGCCCAGCCCCTTATGGAATACTTCATCCGTTATCTCACCGACCGAACCGTCATCATTTAATTTAAGAACAGTTATCTTACCGTCATGATATCCTGCTACAAACAGATAACTGTCGGAATAATCGGTGGAGATATAGCATCCACGCATACCGTTTATCGTCGCTTTGTTAAGAGGCTCAAGCTTGCCGTCCTTAAGTATCTTAAACGATTCGACTCCCATGTCGGTTATAGAGTAGATAAAATGCCCGTTATGAGATATCGTAAGATATGATGAATTGGTTATTGATACATGCTCCCTTTCGGTAAGCCTGCCCTCTTCGATGTCGGCATCATATATCCTTATACCGAAGTCATTTTCACCTGTATATGTAGATACATAAGCAACATATTTGTCTTTGGCCATATTACCTTAATTCTCCCATTTCCATAGCAAGATCTTCGTTGAATTCATCCTCTTCATGCTTCTTGTCAAAGTTACCGTTGTAGCTTCCGATTGTGACGCCGTTCTTTACAGGCGCGATGAAAATACCCAGAAGCATTCCGAAAAACAGCCCCACGAGCAGGATGAGTATTTTTTCCCTTCTTCTGTAAAGTGCGTATACGATCCTCTTTAACTTCATTTTCCTTCTCCTTTTTTGTTCCTTGACAGCTTGCGATTTTTGACTGTTCTGTTACTTATCATTACAGCTATAGTCCTTGCCGGAACCCGTATCAGTTTATTACCGTTATCATCAAGTTCTACCGGATATGCCTCACTACTGCCACCCGCAGTATCCATACAGTACTTCCATTCAAGATCCCTGGGCAGTTTGGGAAGGGCGAAAGTATGATCCTCCCAATGCATATTTGTTGCTATATAAAAGAAATCATCATGATCATTACCGGCATACATACCGCAAAGCATGGTTCCTATATACCTTATATGCGTTTCCATCTGAGGGTACCATGCCATTTCCGAATGATATGAGATATCAGGATATCCGCATGACTTATGATCAAGAAGCGTTGCCTCCTTTGCCATATGAAGGACCGGATGGCCTTTCCTCAGTGCAATAAGTTTTCTGACGTAATCATAAAGCTCATCAGCACGTTTGTTGCGTTTCCAATTGAGCCATGTCACCTCATTATCCTGACAGTATGGATTGTTATTGCCGTTTTGACTGTTCATGAACTCGTCACCGGCCATTATCATGGGCGTTCCCTGACTGAACATCAGCAGGCAGAATGCATTTTTTAGCTGCCTCATCCTAAGCTTTAAGATGGCATTTTTCCTTGTAAAGCCCTCGGCGCCGCAGTTCCAGCTGTAATTATATCCTGTACCGTCCTTATTATCCTCGCCGTTATCCTCGTTATGCTTATAATCATATGATACAAGATCGTTAAGCG